>NZ_CP034767.1:3512500-4168745 GCF_004005995.1 Devosia sp. 1566 | reverse complement strand
CAAGCCACCATTGGCTATTTACGTTCTTGTCGCTGAACCCAACCGGAGTCGGTTAGTGGGCTTTTGTTCTTGATGCAGGTCCGGACCGGACCGGATGAACCAATTTCACCGCTGCCATCGTCACCGCACTTCGCCTCGCCATTGCTGCCAAAGCGACCCAATCCATAAGCCTATTCGACCCGTCAACTCGGTTCGGATGGCGCTTTTCGCGTCCCGTCCTGAGCTGACGAGAGGCATTCTAGAGTGTGGGTTTTGGGCTCGCAACACGTGAATTTTTCAAAATGGGGGTTGACTCGCCCGCCCTCCGTTAACCTCCAGCAAGGGCTCTGCAACCCCCTCGCTCAAGGCTCTGTGACTCCACGATGAATCGCGTAGCAAGCGTTTTATGAAGGCGAAAAAAATATTTCGACCGGCCGGCAAATTCATCGGTATCCGGGAAATTGGAAGCTGCGGCCGACAATGCAGAATCAAAGCAAGCCTTTGATTATACCGCGCTTTTTGTCGCAGCGCTTTGTCACACCCTTTGGCGTGCCGCATTCACGCAGCTGACACAATCTGCCGACAAAGGCAAAAAAGCACCCCGCGATCGGGCAATAAAAAAGGGCCCCTTGCGGGGCCCGTTCAATGCTTGGCTCGTTTCTGCAAAGGCAGGGATCAGACGCTCAAAGCCTTAACGCGGTTGTTGAGGCGAGACACCTTGCGAGCAGCCAGATTGGCATGGACGATGCCCTTGGTGGCAGCCCGGTTGATCTCGGGCTCAGCGGCACGGAGCGCCTGCATGGCAGTGGCGTGATCGCCGGCAACAATGGCTTCCTCAACCTTGCGGATGAAGGTGCGAACGCGCGAGCGGCGCGACTTGTTGACCGCGGTGCGGGCTTCAATCTTGCGGGTAGCCTTTTTGGCTGAAGGCGTATTGGCCATAACGGTCCTCTTGCGGTCCATCCGGACGAGATGCGCAAAATGCGCAGCAGGGTACGGGGCGAAATGAAAGCGGCGGCACAGGAGCCGCCAGGTCGTGGGCTCTATAGGGGATAGGCCGGCAGGCGTCAACTGGATTCACCCGCGCTCCGCTCAGGGCTGCCCCTGGCAAACCGGACAAAAGAAGGTGGACCGGCCGGACTGCACGATGCGCTCAATCGTACCCGTACAGCCCGGGGTGGGGCAAGGCTGCCCTTCCCGGTCATAAACGGCAAAGCGGTGCTGGAAATAACCCGAGCCGCCCTCGGCATTGCGGAAGTCGCGCAAGGTCGAGCCGCCCACCTCGATGGCCTCGATCAGCACCTGGCGGGTGGCGGACACCAGCGCTTCGAGCGCAGGCTTGGGCGCCCCCTCTTCCGTCAGCAGCGATCCCGCTAGCGCCGTGGGGTGGATATGGGCGCGATGCAGCGCTTCGGCCACATAGATATTGCCCAGCCCCGCCACCACGCGCTGATCCAGCAGCGCCGCCTTGATCGGGCTCTTCTTGCCCTTGAGCGCCGCGCTCAGGCTCTCCACATTGAAGCCGTTGCCCAGTGGCTCGGGACCAAGGCCCTGCAGATAAGGGCTCGTCGTGATGTCATCATAGAGATCCACAAAGCCGAAGCGGCGCGGATCGGCATAGATCAGGTGCGAGCGGCCATGAACGGGATGCGAGATCTCCCAAACCATATGGTCGTGCTTGGGTACGGGCCCGAGCTCATAATAGCGCGGCGGCTTGTCGATGGGGTGCTCGGCAAAGCGATACGCCCCCGTCATCCCGAGATGGCTCAACAGCGTTGCGCCACTCGAGAGCTCCATCAGCAGGTATTTGGCCCGCCGCCCGACATGGCGCACGCTCTGGCCTTCCAGCTTTTCCTTCAAACCCGGCGGAAAGGGAAAGCGCAGGTTTTCGCGGTGCAACGTCACCTTCTCGATGTGCGCGCCTTCGAGCCATGGCGCCAGGCCCCGGCGCACCGTTTCGACCTCGGGCAGTTCTGGCATCCTTGGCTCCTGGCGCTTGTGCTGCTTTGCGCCATGGCAAAGCGAGGCGGGCTTCGCTATGGTGCGGCGCAAACCTAGGCCCCTTAGCGTTCAAGAGTTCCATGCCATGACCGACACGCGCGAGACCACCCATTTCGGCGAGCAAACTGTGGCGCTCGAAGACAAGCAGGGCATGGTCAATGCCGTGTTCCACGGCGTCGCCGATCGTTATGACCTGATGAACGACCTGATGAGCGGGGGCGTGCACCGCATCTGGAAGGATGCGATGGTGACCGAGCTGAGCCCGCCTAAATCGGGCACAAGGCCTTATCGCGTGCTCGATATGGCCGGGGGCACCGGCGACATTGCCGAGCGCATCATCAATCGCTCGGTCGGCTACGCCGAAGTCGTCGTGTCCGACATCAATTCGGACATGCTGCGCGTGGGCGCCCAGCGGGCGCGCGAATGGCGCTATCCCGACCAGGTGAGCTTTGTCGAGGCCAATGCCGAGTCCCTGCCCTTCCCCGACAACAGCTTTGACGTCTATACGATCGCCTTTGGCATCCGCAACGTGCCGCGCATCCCCCTCGCGCTCGCCGAAGCGCACCGGGTGCTCAAGCGCGGCGGGCGCATTCTCGTGCTCGAATTTTCCCAGGTGGATGTGCCCGGGCTCGATGCGCTCTACCGCCAGTTCTCCGACCGGGTGATCCCGCCTATGGGACGGCTCGTCACCGGCGACGCCCAGCCTTATCAGTATCTGGTGGAATCGATCCGCAAATTCCCCTCCCCGCCCGCCTTTTCGGCCATGTTGACGGAGGCGGGCTTCAAGCGGGTCAAGCATACCGCCATGACCGGCAATATCGCGGCGCTGTTTAGCGGCTGGAAGCTCTAGCCCATGTGGTTGTCGCCCTATTTTCGCCTGGCGCAAGCCGGCTTTGTGCTGGCGCGCGAAGGCGCCCTGTCGATCATTCCCAAGGAAAGCCTGCCGCCGGCGCTGCGCGCCCCCATCGCGCTGGGGCGCCTCGTGGAGCGCCCCGAAGTGCGGCGCACCGGCCATGTGGAGCGGCTCAACCGTGCCCTGCGGCTCCTCGGCCCAACCTATGTGAAATTCGGCCAGACGCTGGCCACCCGCCCGGACGTCGTGGGTCCCGAGGTTGCCGCCGACCTGCAGGGCCTGCAGGACCGGATGGAGCCGTTCGACCCCAAGCTCGTCCCCGATATTCTGTCCCAGGCGCTCGGCCCCAAGGCCGAGCAGTTGCGCGACATCTCGGCGCCGGTCGCTGCCGCCTCCATTGCCCAGGTGCACAAGGCGCGGCTCGTGCCCACCGGCGCCCTCCCGACCACCGTTGCCGTCAAGATCCTGCGTCCCGGCATCGTGCAAAGCTTTGCCGCCGATATCGAGAGCTTTTATGCCGGCGCGCGCCTCTTTGAACGGCTGGCGCGCAAGCTGCGGCGCCTGCGTCCGCTCCAGGTGGTGGAAACGCTCGACCGCTCGGCCCGGCTCGAACTCGATCTGCGCCTGGAAGCGGCCGCCATTTCGGAGATGGCCGAGAACATCAAGAATGACACGGGCTTTGTGATCCCCACCGTCAGTTGGGATCACACCGCGCAAAATGTGCTGACGACGACCTGGGTCGAGGGCATTCCCGTTCGCGACCTCGCCGCGCTTGATGCGGCGGGGATCGATCGCAAGGTTCTGGCCGCCAATATCCTGCAGAGCTTTTTGAAGCATGCCATCCGTGACGGCTTCTTCCACGCCGACATGCATCCGGGCAATCTCTTTGCCGCCCCGGGCAGCAATGACGTGATCGCCGTCGATTTCGGCATCATGGGCCGGATCGGGCGCTCCGAGCGCCGGTTCCTGGCCGATATTCTTTACGGCTTCATCACCCGCGATTATCGCCTCGTGGCCGAGCGGCATTTCGAGATCGGCTATGTGCCCGCCAACCAGTCGGTGGACGATTTCGCCCTCGCCATCCGCTCCATTGGCGAGCCGCTGCATGGCCGCACCGCCGCCGATATCTCCATGGCGCGGGTGCTGGGGCAGCTTTTTGCCGTCACGGACCTCTTTTCCATGCAGACCCAGCCGCAACTGGTGCTGCTGCAAAAATCCATGGTGCTGGTGGAAGGCGTCGCCCGCGCCCTCGATCCCGATCTCGATATCTGGTCGCTGGCCGAACCAGTCGTCGGCGACTGGCTGCGCCGGGAAGCCGGGCCCATGGGCCGGATCGATGATCTCAAGCGCGGCTTTGAGGTCTTTACCGATGCGAGCAAGCGCGTGCCCACCATTCTGGCGGAAGCCGAACTGGTGCTGGCGCAAACCCGGCTCGAGCAACAGGCCCGGCTGCGCGATGCCGGCAGTCGCCTGCCCCTCGCCCTTGGTGCGGGGGCGCTGTTACTGCTTGGCATCCTCATCGGCGCGGTGCTCTAGATGGCCGCTGTAACCATCCCTCTCCGCTGGCTGCCCCATGGCGAGGGCCTCCCCCTTCCCGCCGCCCAAACCAGCGGCGCCGCCGGCATGGACCTGCAAGCCGCCATCGCCGAAGGTGAAGTTCTCGTGCTCGCGCCCGGCCAGCGGGCGCTGGTGCCCTGCGGCTTTGCCATGGCGCTCCCCGCCGGCTTTGAAGCGCAGGTGCGGCCCCGCTCGGGCCTGGCGCTCCGACACGGGGTCTCCGTCCTCAACGCGCCGGGCACGATCGACTGCGATTATCGCGGCGAGATCTGCGCCCTCCTCATCAATCTGGGGCAGGAGCCCTTCGAGATCCGCCGCGGCGAACGCATTGCCCAGCTCCTCGTGGCGCCCGTCACCCCGGCACAGTTCGGCGTGCAGAGCGTTCTTGATGACACCGATCGTGGCGCCAATGGGTTTGGCTCCACCGGCACCAGCGTGCCATAAACCGGGGGTGCCGCTTGCCCGCTGATCCCCGCCTACTCTCATCCGAAGAAACCCGCCGCTATGGCCGTCACCTCGTGCTTAAGGGCATGGGCGGGGCCGGCCAGCAGGCGCTCAAGCGCGCCCGGGTGCTGGTGGTGGGTGCGGGCGGGCTGGGCAGCCCCGTCATCGCCTATCTCGCCGGCGCCGGCATTGGCACGCTCGGCATTGCCGATCACGACACGGTGTCGCTGTCCAATTTGCACCGGCAGGTGATCCATACCGGCGCCGGTGTGGGCATCAACAAGGCCCAGAGCGCCGCCGCTTTTGCCGAAGCGCTCAACCCGCATGTGCAATTGGTGCCCCATGAGGCGGCCGTCACTGCGGACAATGCCGAAGCGCTCCTGGCGCAATACGACCTGGTGCTGGATGGCACTGACAATCTCGCCACGCGCCGCATCACCGCCGCAGCCGCCGCCAAGCTTGGCCTGCCGCTGGTTTCGGGTGCTGTCTCGATGTTTGCTGGCCAGGTGACGGTGTTTGCCCCAGGCGGCCCAGGCTTTGCGGCGCTTTATCCCGCCGCCGCCGATGATGCCGATCTGCCCTCCTGCGAGGCCACGGGCATTATCGGCCCGCTCACCGGGGTGATCGGCACGCTGATGGCGATGGAAGCGGTCAAGCTCATCACCGGCATCGGCACCCCCCTCGTCGGGCGGGTGCTGGTTTATGATGGCAAGGACGCCCGGTTTTCCGAGTTCGCCCTCTAACAACCTCAGGCGTCGGGGTGCTTAAAGACGAGCGCCGCATTGGTGCCGCCAAAGCCAAAGCTGTTGGACAGCACCACGCCCAGATCCACATTGTCGCGCCGTTCGCGCAAAATGGGCATGTCCTCGAAGGCCGGGTCGAGATTGTCAATATTGGCGCTCTGGGCAATGAAGCGGTTCTTCATCATCAGGATCGAATAGATCGCCTCATGCACGCCCGTGGCGCCCTGTGAATGGCCGGTCAGCGACTTGGTCGCAGCGATCGGCGGGCACTTGTCCTCGTTGCCGAACACGGCGCGCAGGGCCTCGATCTCCTTGAGATCGCCTACCGGCGTCGAAGTGGCATGGGGATTGATGTAGTCGACCTTTTGCTTCACGTCGCGCAGCGCCAGGCGCATGCAGCGCTCGGCGCCTTCGCCGGAAGGAGCCACCATATCGACGCCGTCGGACGTGGCGCCATAGCCGATCAGCTCGGCATGGATGGTGGCGCCGCGGGCAATGGCGTGCTCACGCTCCTCGAGCACCAGAACGCCCGCGCCGCCCGAGATCACGAAGCCGTCGCGGTCGCGGTCATAGCAGCGCGAAGCGCGTTCCGGCGTCGCGTTATAGCTCGAGGACATGGCGCCCATGGCGTCGAACAGGTTCGACAGCGTCCAGTCGAGATCCTCGTGTCCACCGGCAAACATGATGTTTTGCTGACCCAGCATGATCTGCTGGGCGGCATTGCCGATGCAGTGCTTGGAGGTCGCGCAGGCCGCGGTGATGGAATAATTGATGCCCTTGATGCCAAAGGCGGTCGCCAGGGTTGCCGAAGCGGTCGAACCCATCGCCTTGGGCACGGCCAGCGGCCCGATGCGCTTGGGCCCTTTTTCGCGGGTGATGTCGGCGGCCTCGACGATGGTGCGGGTGGAGCTGCCGCCCGAGCCCATCACAATCCCGGTCATCTCGTTGGAAATATCGGCGGCGTCCAGCCCGGCATCGGCGATGGCCTGCTGCATGGCCAGATAGTTCCAGGCGGCGCCGCGTCCCATGAAGCGCGTGGTGCGCCGATCAAGCTCGGCAAAGGGATCCAGCATCGGATCGCCCTTGACCTGGCTGCGGAAGTTCAGATCGGCATAATCCTGGGCAAAGGAAATGCCGGGCCGGGCGGTACGCAGGCTTTCGGTCACATCGGCAACCGAATTGCCGATGGAAGAAATAATGCCCATGCCGGTCACGACGACGCGTTTCATCTGTTTCCGCTCCTAGGTGTGGGTGCCCGTTGAACCGGACCCCTCGGCTTGTTGGGTAAAAGGGGCTCAGGCGACCTTTTGTTCGCCCATTTGGCTGTCGGTGAACAGGCCTACCCGCAGGTCCTTGGCCTCATAGATCACCTTGCCGTCAGCCTTGACCCAGCCATCGGCAATGCCCAGCGTCAGTCGCCCGCGCATCACGCGCTTGAGGTCGATGGCATATTCCACCAGCTTGACGTCATTGGTGACCTGGCCGGTGAACTTGATTTCCCCGCCCAGCGCACGGCCGCGACCGGGCTGGCCGATCCAGCTGAGGAAAAACCCGGTCATCTGCCAGATGGCATCGAGCCCCAGGCAACCCGGCATCACCGGATCGCCGACGAAATGGCACTGGAAGAACCACAGGCTTGGATCGACATCGAGTTCGGCCCGCACCTGGCCCTTGCCGAAGGCGCCGCCGGTGTCATCGATATGGGTGATGCGATGGAACATCAGCATGGGCGGAGCGGGCAGGCGCGCATCGCCTTGCCCGGGCAATTCACCCCGGCCATGAGCCAGGAGTTCTTCGTATCCAAAAGCGTGCTGGCGCTCGGCCATGGCCTGGCTCCTTATGTTTAAATCGTCTCGTATAGGCGCGCAGGGGGAGGGTCAAGGGATCGGGGGCATCCGTTAGCCCTCCCAGGCGCTCTAGCTTGTCCTAAACGCCCGCCAAAGCTATAAGGTCCGGACTATTGATCCCGATCTTGCGTTTCAAGGACCCCATGTCAGAGCGATCCCAGACCCTCCGACCTGTTCCTTCCCGTAAACCGTGTCTCACGGCCGTGCTGCGCATGGCGGGATTGCGCCCGACCAGGCAGCGCGTGGCCCTGGCCGAACTGTTGTTTGGCGGCCCGCATCGCCATGTCAGTGCCGAGCAGCTGCACGGCGAAGCCAGCTTGGCACGGGTCAATGTGTCGCTGGCAACAATCTACAATACCCTCCACCAGTTCCACCAGGCGGGCTTGCTGCGCGAAGTGGCGGTGGATGCATCGCGCTCCTATTTCGATACCGATACCTCCGACCACCACCATTTCTATGTCGAGGACGAGCAGCGCATGATCGACATTCCGGCCTCTTCGGTGGAGTTCCGGACCCTGCCTGAAGCTCCCCATGGCATGCAGGTGAGCCATGTGGATGTGGTGATCCGGGTGCGCAAGCAGGCCCAGTAAAGGGCCAGAAAACTGCAGCTTTGGCGTGCGCTCCACCTCGGAGTGCAGGCCTGGTGCGGGGCTCCGGTCAGCCCCTCCGGGTGCTTGGCGGGTGACAAAAGCGTGACCCACCGGCATATTGCGCCGCAATGGAAACAGCAAAACGGGTGGCTGATGCGGCCAAAGGTCAATCTGAATGCCTATTTCGAGCGAATCGGCTTTGCCGGCTCCATCGCTCCAACTCTTGGCACGCTCGACCAGCTGGTGCAGCTGCATCCAGCCAGCATTCCCTTTGAAAATCTCGATCCCCTGCTGGGCGAACCGGTGCTGCTCGATCAGGCGAGCCTTGAGCGCAAGCTCCTGGCTGACAATCGCGGCGGCAACGCCTTTGAGCACAACAGCCTGTTGCTGAGCATGCTGGGCGAACTCGACTACACCGCCCGCCCGCTGCTGGCCTCGGTGCTCTGGCCCAGCCCGCAGACCGAAATCGATCCGGATCTGCATCTGATCGTGCTGGTCGAGCTTGCCGGGCAGACCTATCTCGCCGATGCCGGCTTTGGCGCCATGACCCCCACCGCGCCGCTCAAGCTGCGCGCCGATGTGGAGCAGACCACTCCCCATGGCGATTACCGCCTCCTGGGCGGGGATCCGCGCTGGGAGCTGCAGGCCAAGCTCGGCGAGGGCTGGGTGCCGCTCTATAGCTTTGACGCCAACGCCGAAGGCGATATCGCAGCGTCCAACCAGTATGTCTGGAGCGATCCCGCCTCCTCGCAGCGCCGTACGCTGACCGCGGCCCTCTCCCCCAAGGGCAGCCGGATCGTGCTTACTGGCAACCAGCTAAGCCTGCCCGGTCCCGAAGGCGAGCCCGAGCAGCGGACCCTCACCGACGAGGCCGAACTGCGCGAAGCCCTGATGGCCAATTTCGGCATCACCTTGCCCGAAAGCGAGTTGCTCGACGCCAAGCTCCTCGCGATCCTTGCCGGCGCCAATCCGCTCACCACCTGATGGCCCCGGTGGTGCCCCGCCCCGACCGGATCCGCGCCTTTCCCAACGCGGCCGCCTGGGAAGCGTGGCTCGCCGAACACCACGGGAGCGAGCCCGAATTGTGGCTGCGCATTTTCAAGAAGGGCAATGGCACCCCCACGGTTACCTATGCCGAGGCGCTCGACGTCGCCTTGTGCTGGGGCTGGATTGACGGCATCCGCAAATCCTGGGACGAGGCCTCGTTTCTGCAGCGCTTCACGCCCCGGCAGCCCCGCAGCATCTGGAGCCAGGTCAATCGCGATCATGTCTCGAGACTGATTGCCCAGGGGCGCATGACCGAGCACGGCCTGCGCCAGGTCGAGGCTGCCAAGGCCGATGGCCGTTGGGACGCCGCCTATGCGTCCCCCAGCAAGATGGACATACCGGCCGACTTGATGGCGGCGATTGCCGCCGATCCTGCCGCTCTCGCGACCTTTGAAGGGCTGAGCAAGACCAACCGCTTTGCCCTGGCGTTTCGCCTCGCCAATTTGCGCACCCCTGCCGGTCGCGCTCGCAAGATCGCCGAGTTCGTCGCCATGCTGGCCCGCGGTGAGGCCATTTACCCCCAGACCAGGGACACGCCCAAATGAGTGTGCCGGGCATGGACAAGCTCGGGCGCATGCTGGACAAGGCAAGTCTTGCCACCACGCGCAACTGGAACACCCTATTGAAGGCGGCCTGCCACCCATGATCACCATTTTCGGCTCCACCAATCTCGACCAGATCGGCACTGTCACCCGCTTGCCCAGCCCAGGCGAAACGGTGGCCGGCGGCACGTTTTCGGTTTCCCCCGGGGGCAAGGGGGCCAATCAGGCTCTGGCTGCCCGCCGCGCCGGGGCGGAAGTGCGCCATGTATCGGCCGTAGGCAACGACGTCTTCGCCCAGGCAGCGCTCGAGCTGCTCAAGGCCGATGGGGTTGATCTCAACGAGGTCAAGATTGCCGCCGAGCCCACCGGCATCGCCATGATCCTGGTGGACGCCCAGGGCGAAAACGTCATTGCCGTCCTGCCCGGCGCCAATGGCACTTTGAGCCCCGCCGATGCCGATGCGGCTCTATCGGACCTGGAGCCCGGCTCGGTCATGCTGCTGCAGCAGGAGATCCCGCAGGACGCCACGCAACGCGCGCTGGAGCTGGCCAAGGAACGCGGCGCTATCTCGATCCTCAACACCGCGCCTTTCCTGCCCAGCACTGCGGCGATCGCGACGCAGGCGAGCATCCTCGTCGCCAATGAAAGCGAGTTTGCGCTGCTCTGCGGTGAAAGCCATGCCGACATCATGGTGGCAATGCAGGATTGGGCCATCCAGCACAACCAGACCGTGATCGTGACCCTCGGCGGCGATGGCGCGCGGGCCGCGACCCCGGAAGGCGTCATCAGCGTGCCTGCGCTACCGATCACCCCCGTCGACACGGTTGGCGCAGGCGATACGTTCTGCGGCTATCTCGCTGCCGGGCTCGATGCTGGGCTATCGCTTGAGGCGGCAGTGCGGCGTGCAACGGCGGCGGCGAGCCTGGCTTGCCTCAAGCCCGGAGCGCAGCCGGCCATCCCCCGCGCCGATGAGCTTGAGCCCTACGGGCAGTAGGGTCCACAAGCAAAAAGGCAGGCCACTGGCCTGCCTTTGAATAGCTTTGAAGCGCCAGCGCTTACTTGGGCGCCAGCACCATCACCATCTGGCGGCCTTCCGAGCGCGGCTGCGACTCAACCTTGGCCAGGGCTTCCATCTGGTCCTTGACCTTGATGAGCAGTTGCATGCCGATTTCCTGGTGCGCCATTTCGCGGCCACGGAAACGCATTGTCACCTTGACCCGGTCACCCTCGTCGAGGAAGCGCTGCACGGCCTTCATCTTGGTCTCGTAGTCGTGCGTATCGATATTGGGACGCAGCTGGACTTCCTTGACCTCGATCACCTTCTGCTTCTTGCGCGCTTCGGCCGCCTTTTTCTGGGCAGCATATTTGAAGCGGCCGAGATCGAGCATCTTGGCGACCGGCGGCTGGGCGTTAGGCGAGATCAGCACCAGATCAAGGCCTGCTTCCTGGGCTTCAGTCAGCGCCTCGCGCGTTCGGACAATGCCGCGGTTCTCACCTTCGGCATCGATCAACTGAACATCAGGGCTGGTGATATCCTCATTGGAGAGCGGCCCATCTTTCTGGGGCGTAACGGGTCTCATGGGACGGCGAATGGCGGGCGTTCCTTGTGTAGTTAAACAAAGTGGTGAAAACAGGCGTAAAATCGTGGTAGCGGCACCGGAAGTCAACTGCACAAGCAGGGATTTCTTGCCTGCTGGGCGTTCGGGGCCACACTAAAGCGCTCTTGAGCCGCTTTGCGTTCCCAACTGGATAATGATTGGTGCATTTCATGGTTGAGCCATCCTTGCTTTCCGTTGGCACAGGCGACGCCGCCCGGCCCATTGCCGTGGCCCGGCGGGAGGGTGCAACGCCCGGCATTTTCTGGCTCGGCGGTTTTCGCTCGGACATGAATGGCAGCAAGGCGCTGGCGCTTGATGCCCTGGGCGCCGAACAGGGTCTTGCCGTCACCCGCTTCGATTATTCCGGCCATGGCGCTTCGGGGGGCGATTTCAATGAGGGCACGATCAGCCGCTGGCTCGAGGAAGCCCAGTCGGTGTTTG
This sequence comes from Devosia sp. 1566, assembly GCF_004005995.1. Taxonomy (NCBI): domain Bacteria; kingdom Pseudomonadati; phylum Pseudomonadota; class Alphaproteobacteria; order Hyphomicrobiales; family Devosiaceae; genus Devosia; species Devosia sp. 1566. The sequence continues at coordinate 4,157,103 of NZ_CP034767.1, read as the reverse complement.
CCACCACGACCGGGCCGCAGATCATCGTCGGCTCCTCCATGGGCGGCTGGCTCGCCCTCCTGTTGGTACGCGCCATGCTCGCGCAAGGCGATCATCGGGTCGCCGGTCTGGTGTTGATCGCCCCGGCCGTGGACATGACGCAGGACCTCATGCTGGCGCAGTTCACCCCAGCCGAGCACGACGCCCTGAGCAACCAAGGCTATGTCGAGCAGCCCTCCGATTATTCACCCGAGCCCTATCGCCTGACCCACGGCCTCATCGAGGACGGGGAACAACACCTGCTGTTTGGCGCCGTCATCGAAACCGGCTGCCCGGTGCATATCCTCCAGGGCGGGCAGGATACCGACGTGCCCCAGGCCCATGCGATCAAGCTCGTCACCCACCTGCTGCATGACCCCGTCACCCTGACGCTGATCCCCGATGGCGACCATCGCCTCAGCCGGCCCGAGGATCTGGAGCGGCTGCGCGCGGCGGTGCTGGCGCTGGTCAAGGATGCAAAAGCGAGCTAGCGGCGGGCGTTCAGCTGAGTTTTCTGCCTGCCGTCGGGGGCGAAATTGTCCGGGCTCAGCCACCGCTCGAACTCGGCGCGCAGCACGGGCCATTCGCTATCGATGATCGAGAACCAGGCGGTGTCGCGACTTTCGCCCTTGACGATGCGGTCCTGGCGGAACAACCCCTCATAGGTAAAGCCAAAGCGCTGCGCCGCCGCCTTGGACGGCTCGTTGCGATTATTGCACTTCCACTCAAAGCGCCGGTAACCCAAATCGTCAAAGGCGTGGCGGGAAAACAGATACAGCGCCTCGGTCGCCAGCGGCGTGCGCGCCATGTCCGGGCCCCAATAAACGCCACCAATCTCGATCGAGGCGTGCTCGGGGAAGATGCGCATCCAGGCCTGCCGTCCGAGGGCGCGACCCGTGCGCTGGTCCACCACGGCGACAAAGCGATCGGCTCCGGCATTGACCGCAGCGATCCAGCTTTCGAGCTCCCCGACGCTTCGCGGCGGATATTCCCCAAGCCAGCGATAGCGCTCGTCCATATCCGACCCTTGCGATGCCGCGAGGAGATCGGGGGCATGGCGGCTCTCCAACGGCTCGAGCCGCACCAGTCGGCCTTCCAGCACGCGCCGCTCGGGCGCCGATTTGGCTCCTGCCACGCTCATTTGCCTTCCCCCGCCAAGATACCGGCCAGCCCTTCGCGATAGGTCGGATACAAGAGCTCGATCCCGAGCGCGTCCTTGATGGCGCGGTTGGCAACGCGCTTGTTGTCGGCATAAAACGAGCGCTGCATCGGCGTCAGCTCCGCATCGGCATAGGCAATCTCGGGCGGTGGCGCGACCCCCAGCAACTGGGCGGCATGGGTCACGAGGTCCTGCGGCGGCGCCGGCTCGTCATCGCTCAGATTAAAGGTGCCCGCCAGCCGCTGCTGCGCCGCCAGCGCCGTGACCCGGCCGATGTCCTCGACGTGAATGCGGTTGAACACCTGCTCGGGCTTGACCAGCCGCCGGGCCGTGCCGTCGCGCAGCTTGTCAAAGGTCGAGCGCCCCGGCCCATAGATACCGGCCAGCCGCAAAATCGCCAGCCCCACCCCGCGCTCCTCGGCATAATCGCGCCAGGCGGCTTCGGCCGCGACCCGCCGGTCCGAGCGCTCGTTGCGCGGCACCAGCGGCACGGTTTCATCGATCCAAGCGCCGCCGAAATCGCCGTAAACGCCGACGGTGGAATAATAGCACAGCCATTGCAAATCGGGCGCGGTATCGAGATCGGCCCGGTGCTGGCTGAGCGCCGGATCGCCCCCGGCATCGGGCGCGATGGACAACACGACATGGGTGGCCGCGTGCAGATCCGCGCGCAGCGCTTCGCTCGGCGCATCGCCGGTAAACAGATGGGCGGCAATGCCGTTGTCGCGCAGCCGCGCCGCCTTTTCGGGTGACCGCACCGTGCCGGCAATGCTGGCCGTCGGATCAAGGGCCCGCACCTGCTCGACGGCCGCCAGGGACGAAAAGCCGAGGCCGAAAAAGAAGAATTTCATTGCAGCACTGCCGTCCATTCCTCGCGCACCTGCGCGTCGGTTTCATCAGGCGCATATTGCGCGCGATAAGCGGCGCCGTCATCATCAGCCGCCAGGCGCCGCGTCGCCCACACCGCCGCGCCGCGCACCAGCGGCTCGGGATCGGCCAGGCGGGCCGCCGCCAGTGGCAGCAGGGCGGCATCGCCGCTGTTGCCCACGGCAATCAGCACATTGCGCTGGAAGCGGGCATGGCCGATCCGCTTGATTGGGGAGCCGGCAAAGAGCGCGCGGAACCCTGCATCATCGAGCTGCACCAGATCGGCCAGGGCCGGGCGGTCCAGCTCCTCGCGCGCCTGCAGCCGCGCTTCCTGGCTTTGCTTGGCAAATTTGTTCCAGGGGCAGACCGCAAGGCAATCATCGCAGCCATAGATGCGGTTGCCCATTGGGACACGAAATTCGAGCGGAATGGGCCCCTTGTGCTCGATATTGAGGTAAGCCAGGCACCGCCGGGCATCGAGGCGATAGGGCGCGGGAAAGGCATTGGTCGGGCACACATCAAGGCAGCGCGTGCACGAGCCGCAGCTTGAGCGATGCGGCTGGTCGACCGGAAGCTCGGCCGAGGTGAAGATCGCCCCCAAGAACTGCCAGCCGCCCCAGTCGCGGCTGACCAAAACGCTGTGCTTGCCCTGCCAGCCCAGGCCCGCCGCTTCCGCCAGCGGCTTTTCCATCACCGGCGCGGTGTCGACGAACACCTTGACATCGGCGCCCGCGCGCCGCGCCAGCAGCCCTGCGAGCTCCTTGAGCTTGCCCTTGATGATCTCGTGGTAATCGCGGTTGCGCGCATAAACCGAAATGGCGCCATGGGAGGGATGTCCCAGCGCTTCGAGCGGATCGCTTTCCGGGCCATAATTGAAGCCGAGGAGAATGATCGAGCGCGCCTCGGGCCACAGCCCCTGGGGGCTCGCGCGCCGTTCGGGCGTTTCGGCCATCCAGTCCATATCGCCATGCCAGCCCGCTTCGAGCGCCGCCTCGAGCTTGGCCGGCAGATCCGGGCGCGCATCGGCGCGGGTGATGCCAAAACTCGAAAACCCCAGCGCCCTCGCGCGCTCGCGCAGCTCCGTCACGAGCTTTTCGGGTCCGATTGCAGCACCGGCGCTCGCCTTCCCCTCAGCGGGGGTCGGCAAACCCTCCGGACGATGGGGAAGGTGCAGTTGCATGGGCGTTAAAAGTCCAGATCGGCATAGCCGGCATGGGGCGGCATCGCCACCACGCGGTCATTGAGCAGGGTGCGGAAGGCCGGGCGCGACTTGATGCGCGAATACCAGTCGCGCGTTTCACCCGCCTTGTTCCAGTCCATGTCACCGAGGTAATCGAGGGTAGAGAAATGCGCCGCCAGCGCAAAATCGGCCAGGGTCATGCTGTCGCCACCCAGCCAGGAGCGCGTCGCCAGCAGCCAGTTGAAATAGAGCATATGCTCGGTCAAATTCGCCTTGGCCACCCGCAGCACCGATGGGTCGGGGGTGGCGCCGCGCTGGTCGCGCTTGACGATCTTTTCCTCGAGAATATAGCGCGTCACTTCCTCGTTGAGCTTGGTCAGGATCCATTCCAAGAGCCGCCACATCTCCGCGCGCGGCCCCGGATCGGCCGGCACGAGGCCCGAGACCACATTGGGCGACCACAGATCCTCGACCATGTGGATGGCCGCAAGAATGCCGACAATGGGCGTGTCGCTGTCGTCGAGCAGGATGGGCAGGGTCGCGGCAGGGTTGATCTCGAGCAGCGTGGGTTCGCGCAGCCACGGCTTGATCTCCTCCATGTCGAGCGGCACGCCGTATTCGGCGCACATCAGGCGAATGATACGGGAGGAAGGATCAAGGGGGTGGTGCAGCAGACTTGGCATGCGGGATGCTCTTGTTAAGTTCAGGCTGGTGTTCAGATCAGGCTGGTGTTGGGGCCGGTTGCTCGCCCGCCTTGGCGCTCGGAGCGAAGCAGTTTAAGACCCCCGGCGCTGCCACGCGGCTAGCTAGTGGAGTTAGGGGATCAGATGAACGCCGATCAAGGTCTTTTTGTGCCGCTGGTCCTTGGAATACTCGAAGGGCTTACCGAATTCCTGCCAGTTAGCTCCACCGGGCACCTGCTCCTGGCCGGCCACTTCTTCGGTTTGACCCAGCCCGCGACCTTTATCGTGCTGATCCAGCTGGGGGCGATCCTGGCTGTCATCACGGTTTATTTCGCCAAATTGGGCCTGCTGATCCGCGATGCGCTGACCGGCAAGCCCTATGCCTGGCACTTTGCTGTAACCGTTATCCTCGCCTGTTTGCCTGCCGTGGTCGCCGGCGTCTTGCTGCGCGATTTCATCCAGGGGGATTTGTGGGACTCGGCGCAGCTGATCTGCTGGACCCTCTTGATCGGCGGGATCGTTCTCCTCATCGTCGACCGGCTGCCGCTCCAGCCCAAATATGACGATATCTACCAGTTCCCCTGGCATCTGGCGGTAATTGTCGGCCTGTTCCAGATGCTCAGCCTTGTGCCCGGCATTTCGCGCTCGGGCTCGACCGTGGTGGGGGGCATGCTGTTTGGCGCCAGCAAGCGCGCGGCGGCGGAATTCACCTTCTTTATCGCCCTTCCCATCATGGTGGGCGCCTTTGGCTACGACCTTTACAAGAGCCGCGACCTGATCGACGCCTCCATCGCGCTCAATGTTGCAATCGGCTTTGCCGCCGCGTTCGTCGTGGGAGCGCTCGTCGTGCGCTACCTGCTGACTTTCGTCAGCCGCTATGGCTTTGCGCCCTTTGCCTGGTGGCGCATCCTGGTGGGCGGCGCGGGGCTCATTGCGCTTTTGGTCATGCGCTAGGCCCCGCCCGAAGTTATTTCGGCTGCTGGGCCGAATAGGTCGATGGAATGGAGAAATAGGCGCGCGGGATCTCGACGTTCTTTTCCACGTCATAGAGCGAAAAGGTCAGCTCCGCCCCGCTGGGCTCGACCAGGCTCCATTGGCTCAGATCCAGCGTCGAGGTGTCAAAGATCAGCGAGACCTGCACCGTGCCCGCCACGGTCTCGTCGATCACGGTGATCGACATATAGCCGTCCGAGGTGGTCACATCGACCACATTGGCATTGAGCAGGTCGATCTTGTCGCCCAAAAACTGGCGCAGCGGGATCGTGTCCTGGGGATAGGCGTAATAGGTCTCTTCCTTGCGGTTGAGCACGTAAAAGCCCCGCCCCACCGAAACGATCTCTTCGCGGCTGGGGGGATTATAGCGGAAGCGCACCTTGTCGGGGCGCTCAAGGAAGAACGTGCCTTCGCTGCGCCCGCCATTGGTGTCGATCTGCAGGAACCGGCCCGCCATGGAGCGGATTGCCGAATTATGGGCGCCGATATCGGCGATCAACTGCTGCTCTTCGGCCGAAAGGGCCCGGTCCAGCGCCAAGCTGGGCAGCGTGGTGGCGAGAACGGCCGAAAGGCCAAGCAGCAGAGCGTCGCGGCGTAACATGGAGGAGTTCCCTGGGGCTTTGGTGTTCGAGATCAGCCTAGACAGCAATTGCGGCAGGAGCGGGAAGGTTCCCCGCGTCCTGCCGCTGCCTGACCAAAGCCTTAATAGCCGTCAGCGTTGTTGCCGACGAGGATTTCGCGCTTGCCGGCATGGTTGGCCTGCGAGATCACCCCTTCGCGCTCCATGCGCTCAATCAGGGTCGCCGCCTTGTTGTAGCCGATGGCAAGGCGCCGCTGCACATAGGAGGTCGAGGCCTTCTTGTCGGTGAGCACGATCTGGACGGCCTTGTCATAAAGCTCGTCGCCCGAGCCGCCGCTGTCATCGGCACCGCCGAAATCAGCGGCCGAGCCACCATCCTCGTCTTCATCGGCGGTGATGGAGTCGAGATAATCGGGCGCACCCTGCGCCTTGAGGTGCTTGACCACTGCCTCGACTTCGGAGTCCGCCACAAAGGGGCCGTGCAGGCGCTTGGTGCGGCCACCGGAGGCCATGTAAAGCATGTCGCCATTGCCCAGCAGTTGCTCGGCGCCCTGCTCGCCCAGAATGGTACGGGAGTCGATTTTCGACGTCACCATGAACGAGATACGGGTGGGGAAGTTGGCCTTGATCGTGCCGGTGATCACGTCCACCGACGGGCGCTGGGTGGCGGTGATGATGTGGATGCCGGCCGCGCGCGCCATTTGCGCCAGGCGCTGGATGGCGCCTTCGATGTCCTTGCCCGCCACCATCATCAGGTCAGCCATTTCGTCGACGATGACGACGATATAGGGCAAGGGCTCGAGATCGAACTCTTCGCTCTCAAAGATCGCTTCGCCCGTCTCGCGGTCAAACCCGGTCTGCACGGTGCGGGTGATCACTTCGCCACGCGCCTTGGATTCGGTGACGCGCTGGTTGAAGCCATCGATATTGCGCACGCCGATCTTGCTCATCTTGCGATAGCGATCTTCCATCTCGCGCACCGCCCATTTGAGCGCCACCACGGCCTTGTTGGGGTCGGTGACCACGGGGGTCAGCAGATGAGGAATGCCGTCATAGATGCTCAATTCGAGCATCTTGGGATCGATCATGATCATGCGGCACTGCTCGGGCGTCATCTGGTAGAGCAGCGACAGGATGAAGGTGTTGATACCCACCGATTTACCCGAACCGGTGGTGCCGGCGATCAGCAGGTGGGGCATGCGCGCGAGATCGGCGATCACAGGCTCGCCGCCAATGGTTTTGCCCAGGCAAATGGGCAGCTTGCCCTTCATCTTCTCGAAGTCGGACGAGGCCAGCATTTCGCGGAAATACACGGTTTCGCGCATCTGGTTGGGCAGCTCGATGCCGATGGCATTACGGCCGGGCACCACCGCCACACGGGCGGAGATCGCCGACATGGAGCGCGCAATATCATCGGCCAGCGAGATCACGCGGCTCGACTTGATACCGGGCGCCGGCTCGAGCTCGAACAAGGTGACGACCGGGCCCGGACGCACATTGATGATGTCGCCCTTGACGCCGAAGTCTTCCAGCACGCCTTCGAGCTGGCGCGCCATTTCCTCGAGCCGCTCGGGGGCATGCTCGGGCGAAGGGCCCTTGTGCTTGGGTTCGGCCAGAAGGCTCAGCGGCGGCAGCTCAAACGCGCCGGGCTCGTCGAGGAACGAGGGCTGGGCCTCGCGCGCGACACGGGTGCCCTGCACCGGGGCAGGCGCTGGCGCCGCGACGCGGGGTGCCGCGGGATTGACCGGATGGAAGCGGGAATCGCCCTGCTGGCGGTGATTGACCACGGCGGGGGCCGGGGGCTCGGGCACAAAGGGGATGTCGTCGTCTTCGGCATCATCGGGATAATCGAGCTCGGTTTCGTCATAGCTCGGGCGGGCATTGATGCGCGCGGACACCGGCGCTTCAGGCGCAAAGCTGGGCTCAGGCATGGTGCGCGAATGAATGCGGCGCGGCTCGGCCACCACTGCAGGCTCGAGGCGCTCCAACTGGGGCGCGCCACGACCATCCAGGCTGGGCTCGAATTCGTCATCGCGATAGGGCGCGTTGTCGGCAGCGCGTTTTTCGGCGTGATTGGCGCGGGCGCGGCGGAAGGCGGTACGCAGGGAGTAGCCCAGATGCACCATGGCGCCGAGCGCCACGTCCACCAGCGGATTGGTTTCGCGTTCCTCGTCGGCGTCACGCGCGTCGCGTGGCTCGGGCTCGGCCCGGCCAGCGGCCTTGGCCGGCTTGCCCGGGGCCGTTGAACGGGCGGTACCCAACCCCATGCCGATCCAAAAAAGGGCAATCGCGGGAGCCGCGAGAATGACGGCAAACAGCGCGGCCGTCAGCGGCTGCGGCTGGGCGCCCCCGACCAGGGTCGCGAGCACGGTAAAGCCGGTGCCGACAATGCCGCCAAGCCCGGTCGGCAGCGGCCAGGTGGCGGGCATAGGCACAAAGGCCAGCACGCCGGCCACAAGAATGGTTGCCCCGATCCAGCTCGTGGCTCGGAGGCCAAAGCGGGTGGGCAGGCGGCGGCGCGACATGGCCCAGAACCACAGGGCCGGCGGCACCAGCAGCACGGGCCCGGCCAGGCCCAGCATCTGAAACAGCGTATCGGCAATCACCGCACCGGGAAAACCCAGCCAATTGGCGGCGGGCTTGGTCGTGGCATAGGTGAAGCTTGGGTCATCCACCGACCAGGAGGCCATGGCGACCAGGCACACCGCTACCAAAACCAGGCCCAGCAATCCCACAAGGCGCACCGGGATGCGAATGGCAATGGCGCTCACGGCAGCAGGCGCTGGCTTGGCTGCGGCCCGGGTGCCGCGTTGTGGCACCGAGCGAATCTCGTCGAGCATTGGCGTGGGGTGTGATGGCATGGGGCACTATGGTTTAGGTGGCGCCCGGGAGAATCCAGGCCGCATGCCGCCGATGCTAGAGCCGTGTGGTTAATCGCAGGCTAACCATCCCCACCACGGCAAGAAAAAGGGCCCGTTGCAGGCAACGGGCCCAGGCAGAGTGCCGCCAACAGCGGGGGGAAGGCGGCACTAGGGAGGATTGATCGAGGAGTGCGGCCCATGCGGTTTGCGAGTGGGAAGCCTCTGGGCGGGCCAAGAGGAACACGAGCCGCACGCCACGATCAATGCAGGCAAAGAATGGGATCCGGGCGACGCGAGGGACGCCGCCCGGAAGGGAGGAATGCTAGTTGTAGGCGCGCTCGCCGTGGCTGGAGAGGTCCAGCCCGTCGACCTCGGCCGATTCGGGAACGCGGGCCCCACCGAAGATCGCCTTGACGATCATCATGGCGACGAAGGCCACGACGCCCGACCACAGGATTGCGACAACCACCGCCATGACCTGGGTGACCAGCTGGCCGCCCATGGCATAGCCCTCGGCGCCAAAGCCACCCAGGGCCGGATCGGCGACAACAGCGGTGCCGATGGCGCCGACAATGCCGCCGACGCCGTGAATGCCGAACACATCGAGGCTGTCGTCGTATTTGAGCATGGGCTTGAGGGTCACGACCGCCCAGAGGCACACAAAGCCGGTCACCGCACCCAGAACGATCGAGCCAAAGGTGCCGGCAAAACCGGCAGCCGGGGTGATGGCAACAAGGCCCGCAACGGCACCCGACACAAAGCCCAGGGCCGAGGCATGGCCGCGGGTGATCTTTTCGCCCACAGCCCAGGCAATGCCGGCTGCGGCGGGAGCGGTGATGGTGTTGAGGAAGGCCTGGGCGGCAACGCCGTTGGCGCCGAGAGCCGAGCCGGCATTGAAGCCGAACCAGCCAACCCAGAGCAGGCAGGCGCCGATATAGGTGAAGACGAGGTTATGGGGCGCAATCGGCTCCTTCATATAGCCAAGGCGCGGCCCCAGCACGATGGCAGCCACGAGTGCGGCAACGCCCGAATTGATGTGCACGACGGTGCCGCCGGCAAAATCGAGCGCGCCCATCTGGAAAAATAGGCCCGCGGCCGACCACACCATATGCGCGATCGGCAGATAGGCGAAGGTGAACCAGATCGCGAGGAAGGCCATCACCGCGCCGAACTTCATGCGCTCGGCAATGCCGCCCACGACAAGGGTCGCGGTGATGCAGGCAAAGGTGAGCTGGAACACCACAAAGATCAGCTCGGGAATGGTGCCCGAAACCGAGTCGGGGTTCACATTGGCGAGGAAGAAGTTGGAAAAATCGCCGATAAAGGCGGACAATCCGCCTTCGCTCGGCCCGGAAAAGGCCAGCGAATAACCATAAGCGACCCAGAGCAGCGCGATCATGGAAAACGCGCCGAACACCTGGGTGACGACCGACAGGATGTTCTTGGAGCGCACGAGGCCGCCATAAAACAGCGCCACGCCCGGAATGGTCATGAGGATGACCAGGAGGGTCGAAACGATCAACCAGGCCGTGTCACCGGTGTCGATCGTGGCAACGGCCTCTTCAACGACTTCGACGGCGGGTGCCGCCGCATCCTGGGCGAAGGCCGGCAGGGCCAGCAGCAGGGAGGCAAGTGCGGCGCTCCCCAAGATCTTGGACGTCTTCATCTTCTTGTTTCTCCCGAGGACGCTTAAAGGGCAGAGGCGCCGGTTTCACCGGTGCGGATACGGGTGACGGCCAGCAGGTCGAGCACGAAAATCTTGCCGTCGCCGATGCGACCGGTCTGGGCGCTGTCGCGGATGGCCGCGGAAACGGCATCGGCAAGCGCATCGTCGACCGCAATCTCGACCTTGAGCTTGGGCAGGAAATGGACGGCATATTCGGTGCCGCGATAGATTTCCGAATGTCCCTTTTGGCGGCCATAACCCTTCACTTCGGTCACAGTCATGCCGTGAACATCGAGTGAATTGAGTGCCTGGCGAACCTCTTCGAGGCGGGATGGCTTGATAATAGCGATCACCAGTTTCATGCGAGCCCCTTTGCATCTTGCGCTGGTCTTGATGCCAAGCAAGACTCAAGTGCCGTGCCAACTCGATAGCTGCTCAGAAACAACAAACATTTCAAGCACTTGCCAGATCGTGCGTGAATTTCACCCGTATGCTTGAGCGCAAGTGCTCAATTAATGAGCAGGTCTGGAGCGTTTTGAGCAAATTTGCGGCGGCCTGGCGCGACCCTTGGCACTCTTGCGTTGAGGAGCCCGGCGCGTTCAATAGCCGCAATGGAGGCGTTCCCGATGAGCAAGGCTGAACAGTTCGATGTGGTGATCGTGGGCGGCGGTCCGGCGGGCTTGACCCTGGCGCTGGCCCTGTCGCGCTTTGCCCGCGGCATCCGCATCGCCTTGGTGGATCGACGCCCACTCGAAGTGCCGCGCGACAACCGCGCTTCGGCCATTGCCGCGAGCGTGCGCCGCGCCTGGACGGCGCTCGGCGTCTGGGCGCCCATGGCAGAGCAGGCCCAGGCGATCACCGCCATGCGCATCACCGATTCGGGTCCGGGCGATCTGTCCCGCCCCCTGTTCCTGAGCTTTGAAGGGGACGTGGCTCCGGGCGAGCCCTTTGCCCATATGGTGCCCAACCGGGTCAGCGGGCAGGCGCTGCTGGATGCGGTAGCGAGCAAGATTACCGTCGTGGCGCCGGCCAGCGTTGCCGGCCTGCAGACCAGCGCCAACTCGGCCGATCTGGTGCTCGCCGATGGGCGGATCTTGCGCGCGCCGCTGGTGGTTGCGGCCGATGGTGCGCAATCAAGCCTGCGCCAGATGAGCGGGATCGGCGTTTTTTCCCATGATTACCGCCAGACCGGGCTCGTCACCACCATCACCCATGAACTCCCCCATGACGGGGTGGCTTATGAACATTTCCGTCCCGCCGGCCCCTTTGCCAGCCTGCCGCTGCCCGGCAACCGCTCGTCCCTCGTTTGGACCGAGAAGTCAGCCGATGCCCCCCGGTTCCTCGCCATGGGCAAAGAGGAGCTCGCCCGCGAAATCGAGGCGGTGATGGGCTCGACCCTGGGGGCCGTCGGCGTAGACGAGGATCTGATGGGCTTTCCCCTGCGCCTGCAGCTGGCCCGCCAATTTGTCGGCCCGCGCCTCGCGCTCGTGGGCGACGCCGCTCATGTGGTGCATCCCGTCGCGGGACAGGGCGTGAATCTCGGGCTCAAGGATGTGGCGGCGCTCGCCGAAGCCGTGGTCGAAGCGATGCGGCTCGGGCTTGATCATGGCAGTCCCGCCGTGCTCGAGCGTTACCAGAGCTGGCGGCGGCTCGACACCACCGGCATGGCCCTTGTCACCGATGGCATGAACCGGCTCTTTTCGACGGACGCCCCGCCGGTGCGGGCGCTGCGCGATTTTGGCCTGGGGCTGGTGGATCGCGCCGGCCCGGTCAAGGCGATGATGATCCGCGGTGCCGCGGGCCTTTCGGCCCACGGGCCGCGCCTCCTCTCGGGCCTGCCGATCTAAGGCGCCGGCGGGCGCGTCAGCGCCTTGATTTCCTCGGGCTCGATGCTGCGCGCCTCATCCAGGGCGAGCAGCGGCACGCCCTTGCGAATGGGAAAGGCCAGGCGCGCGGCCACCGAAATCAGCTCGCTCCGGTCCGCCGAGAGGGTCATGCGCGTCTTGGTCAGGGGGCACACCAGCAGTTCGAGCGTGCGGCGGTCCACCACATGCCGGGGATTGACCTCGGGAACACTCAATTGAGCGGGGGCGCCGAACCGCCGGCGCCACCGCGCGCGATCTCGTATTCGGTCATGGCGATCAAGGTTTCAGCGCGCTGCTCGAGCGTGGGGGCTTCCAGCAGCACCTGTTTTTCAGCCGCGCCATAGGGCGACACCATGCAGCAGAAATTAACGAGATCGGCGGTGCCGGTATTGTCGATTTCCTGCCAGTTGAGCTCAATATCGGCGAAATCGGCATAATCGCGCATCATCTTGAGGAAGCGCTCCCGATCGACCTCGCCTTCCCCCCATTGCCGGTTGAAGTCGGTGGCGAATTCCTCGGCTGAAATCGTGCATTGGCGATAAGGCGTCATCACCGTCAGCTCATGGACCAGCCGGAAGCGGGTGATGCCCTCAAGGATGATGAAATAGCGCCCTTCCCCGCTTTCCTCGAAATGGGTGATTCGCCCCAAACAGCCGATCGATTGCAGCGGACTGCGACCCTTGGGGCTTTCTTCTTCGCTGTCCTCGGGCTGGATCAGGCCGATCAGGCGGTCGCCGCGGAGGGCCGCGTCCACCATGTCGAGATAGCGCGGCTCGAATACATTGAGCGGGCGGTGCGAAAAGGGCAGCAGCAGCGCGCCGCTGAGGGGAAACAGCGGCACGCTTTTGGGCAGGTCGGCGGGAGAAGCGGGGCGCTTGAGCACGAGTGCTTTCCTTTGCGTTACGAAAACAGCGCCGCCGAGAGCAGACGGCGGCCCTTGACGGTGGCGGGATCCTTGGGACCCCAGGCTTCAAAGAATTCGAGCAGCTTTTTGCGCGCGCCGTCCTCGTTCCAGCTGCGGTCGCGCCGGAGCAGCGTTACCAGCGCCTCGGCCGCTTCAAGGCGCCGCCCCTCGGCATTGAGCACGACGGCGAGATCGAATCGGGCTTGGTGGTTGTCCGGATCGGCAGCGATCGCCGCTTCCAGCGTCGCGGTTTCCGAGAGTTCGGCCGCTTCGGCCAGGAGGCGCAGCGAATTGGCGAGCGCCGTATAGGCCTCGCCCGTGCGCGCTTCCTCGGGCACCATGTCGAGGGTGGCGCGGGCCTGGTCGGGCTCGCCCGCTGCCAGATATACCCGTGCCAGGCCAATCAGCGCGGGGGCATTGTCGGGCGCGTGCTGCACCACCATGCCAAAGATCTGCGCGGCGCGCGGCAGGTCGCCCGCTCCAAGCGCCTCTTCGGCGGCAGCGACCGCTTCGGCGATCTGGGCTTCCATCGAATCGGGAGCGGGACCGGGCGCCGGGGCCGCGGCAATCACCCGGTCGGCAAAGCGGCGCACTTCGCTTTCGGGCATCGCGCCCATGAACCCGTCCACCGGACGACCGCCGGCAAAGGCAAACACCGCCGGGATGGACTGCACGCCCAGCTGGCCGGCAATGGCGGGATGCTCGTCGATATTGATTTTGACCAGCCGGATCTTGCCGGCCTTTTCATTGACCACTTTTTCGAGCGCCGGGGTCAGCTGGCGGCAGGGGCCACACCAGGGCGCCCAGAAATCCACCAGCACGGGCGCATCGAGCGAAGCATCGATCACATCGGCCTTGAACGCGGCGTCGCTGGAATTCTTGACCAGCGCTCCATTGGAAGGGGCGGGCTGGCTGGCGGGGGAAGCGGTGAACGGCTGGGACATGGGAGCAAGCCTTCGGGTGCGGCAAAAAAGCAGATTGGTGTCTTCATGCCCCCGCAAACCGGCTTCTGACAAGTGTGGCGGGATCTCCCCGGACACGAACTTGGCAACAAGGCCCATTTTTGCGGTTGCAAAGCGGAATGCGATTAGGCATATAGGCCGCCGTCGACCCGATGCCAAGGCAGCGTGGATGACAACGGAGCGCGGGTGTAGCTCAGGGGTAGAGCATAACCTTGCCAAGGTTAGGGTCGTGGGTTCGAATCCCATCGCCCGCTCCAAATTCTCAAGGCCGGCAAGCCTTGAGAAACAAAGGGTCCTTCGGGACCCTTTTTGTTTTTCCGGGTTTGGCGCCACGTGGGTCTGCGACCGCGAGCCGAATCAGCATTGCACCCGATCAATTTCCTTCCCCAGAACGCGTTAGAACCCGTCGCACCTTTTGCCCGGTTGCGGCGTTGATGCACGAACCGTCGAAAACAGGAGAGCGAATTGCCCGATTATCAACTCACCACGAGCGATGGCACCAAGATCGGCTTCACCGATGAGCGCGAGCTCGATGACATCATCGAGGAAGTGCTCGGCGAAGGCTATCTGCGCATCAGCGGCGAACGCACGCTGGTCAGTGACGGCACGCGGATCGAGGGCGACTTTGTGGCCTTTGAAAGCCATATTCTGAGCATCTCGACCTAAGGCTCAAACCAATTTCCGGCGGGTCGGGCGGAATGCTCGACCCGCCCTCCAGGCGCCCAAAACGGTCTTGGCCGGCGCCGCTTGAGCCCAGTCGCCAACCCCCTCCCCGCCGCGCTAGACTATCGCGCAAGGCAGCAGCAAGGGGCAGCTATGGACCAGGGCAAATCTTCACCAATTGGCGCGGCGACGGGTGGAGTGCGCAGCGTGCTGCGACTTGAAGCGCTGGCGGTGCTCGCCGGGGCGACCGCCGCTTATTTCGCCAGCGGCGGCAATCCCTGGCTGTTCGTGCTGCTGTTCTTTGTGCCCGATCTGAGCTTTGCCGGCTATGCCCTCAATGCCAGGGCCGGCGCCGCCGTATACAACACGGCCCACAGCTATGTGCTGGCGGCAGTCCTTGGCGCCCTTGGCTGGGCGCTTGGCGCTGAGCTCATCTGGCAATTTGCCTTGATCCTTGCCGCTCATATCGGTTTTGACCGCGCCCTTGGCTATGGGCTCAAATATGCCTCAGCGTTCAACCACACCCATCTGGGCGCGATCGGCAAGGCCAAGGCGAGCACCGCCCCTGAAGCCTAGAACTCCTCGGCCCTATCCAGCGCCAGCCACGGCGGCGTTGCGGCGATAGGGGGAGCGACATAGCCAGCCGCGCTCGCCTGCAGCGCTTCCAGCATTGCCGCATAAGGCTCGACCCGCCGGTATTGCGAGGGCACCAGCGCCACGATCCGCCGGGGCGGCGCCTGCACCCGATACAGCGTCACATCGCTCGGCACGCCATCGATCCCCACAGAGGCCAACGCCGGCGCCAGGCACACCCCTGCCCCCGCCCGCACCAGCCCGATCGCGGTTTCAAACGAGCGGCACTGCGCCACCACCCGGTGCTCGGGCAGGAGGCGCGCATACCAATCGGCTACCCGGCTCGCGTGGCGGCTGCCAAAGCTGAACTGGATGGCCTGGTTGAGCAGCCGCCACCCCTCGGCTGGCAACTGGGCCTGCGGATCGCTCACTCCGTCGAGCTCGAGCCCCTTGGGGACGACCAGCACATAGGGGTCTTCGAGCAGCGGCACCTGCACAAAGCCCACGCCGGCCTGCGCCACCGAATTGGCAGCCAAAAGCCCGATCGTCACCCGCCGGCTATACAGCAGGTCGAGGATCTCGCCGGGCGCACTTTCCAAGAGGTCGAATTCGAGGTCAGGAAACTGTCCCTGCAGCGCCCCGACCGCGCGGGGCAGCACCACGCGCAGCACCGAATTGATCCCCGCCAGCCGCAACGTCAGCCGCTGCCCGGCCCCGAACTGGCCCAGCCCGTCCTCGAGTTCGGTGATCGAGCGCAGCACCTGCTCGGCCTTGGGCAACAGATATTGCCCGGCTTCGGTCAGCTCCATCTCGTTGGAGCGGCGGTGAAACAACAGCGTGCCGACATTGGCCTCAAGCTTGGCCAATTGCTGGGACAGCGACGGCTGGGTCAGCCCCAATTGCTTGGCCGCATTGGTGAGGGTCGTCGAGCGGGCCACCGCCCAGAAAATTCGCAGCTGGTGGAGGGTCAGATCCCCGGTTCGCGGCTGCGCCGCGCTCGTGGCCCGCGCGCGACCCCGCGCCTTGCTCCCGGTCTTGGCTCCCGGCTTTATCGCCTGCTTGTCATCCATTCCGGATCAAACTTTCTTTTGGCCCGGCCCCTGGCACCAGGGGCCCAGATCTAGCCCAAACCCGCCTCCGCCGCACGGGCAAAGCGCCGCGGGGCGCCGGGTCCCCTCGTCCAGTGCGGCTTGAATAGTTCAACCGCTTGGTCCAACTATCGCCAGCAGCGGCCATCCGGACCGCGGTCTGCCCGCTCTGAATTGCATCGGGTGCCTAAGCCTTGTGCAGCCTAAAGAGGGGGATAGCGGTATGATCGGAGAAGGGCAACCGCCACAGCCGCCGGCCCGCTCAACCGCGCCCGCCCCATCATCGAGCCTCTCGAGCACCGCCCTTGCCAGCCGCGCGCAAACGCGCCGCCGGCGCACCAGCACGCTGGTGCTCGCGATCCAGATCGGCCTTGTGCTCCTCCTGATCCTTGGCATGTTCGCGCTCAATGCCAGCGCGGGCAATCTGATCATGCCCAAGCCCACCGACATTCTCGATGAAAGCATCAAGCTCTGGTCCGACGGCACCATGCTGCGCGCCTTGGGCGAATCGCTGACCGTGATCGGGCTGGGGTTCCTCCTTTCGGCCAGCACCGGCATTCTGCTGGGCATTGTGCTCGGGGGCTTTCCCCTCGTCGGGCGCATTCTCGACCCGTTCGTTAATGCGATGAACTCGACGCCCGGCGCTGCCTTTATCCCGCTGATCATTGTCTGGTTCGGGCTTTATACCGAAGCCAAGATCGTCGTCGTCTGGAACGCGGCGCTGTTTCCCATTCTCATCAACACCGCTGCCGGCATTGCCAATGCCGACAAGGACCTTGTGGAAATGGCCCGCGCCTTTGGCGCCAAGCGGCTGACCCTGTTTTGGCGGGTGATGGTGCCCGATGCCCTGCCCTCCATCCTGAGTGGCTTGCGGATCGGCGCTGCCATCAGCACCGTGGGCACTGTGATCGCCGAGCTGACCATGGCCCAGTCCGGCCTTGGCGGCTTGTTGGCCGCTGCCGGCAATCGCTTCCAGATGGATCGCTATTTTGCCGTGGTCATCGTCCTCATGGCCCTGGGCACCGCTCTCACCGCCCTCCTACGCTGGGCCGAACGGCGCTTCGGGCGCTGGCGCGTGGCGCAAAGGAACGCCCAGTGACCCAAGCCCCCACACTCACCCCCCTGATCTCGCTGCGCGGTGTCGGCAAGAGCTTCCGCGACGGGCAGATCCGCGCGATCGAGAACATCTCGCTCGATATTGCTCCCGGGGAATTTGTCAGCCTCGTCGGCCCCAGCGGCTGCGGCAAGACCACGCTGCTGCGCATCATCAATGGCCTTACCCCCGCCGATGAGGGGGAGGTCAGCGTGCTCGGTGCCCCACCCGAGCCAGGGCCGGACCTGGCTATGGTGTTTCAATCCGCCCGCCTCCTGCCCTGGCTGTCGGTGGCCGGCAATATCGAATTTGTGCTCTCGCTGCGCGGCATGAGCCGGCGCGAGCGGGCGCAGCGCGCCTCGGCCCTGCTCGGCGCGGTCGGACTGCGCGATTTTGCCGGCGCCTTTCCCCATGAGCTCTCGGGCGGCATGCAGCAGCGCGTGGGCCTGGCCCGGGCGCTTGCGGTCGAACCCAAAGTGCTGCTGATGGACGAGCCCTTTGCCGCCCTCGACGCCATGACGCGCGAAGTGCTGCGACGCGAGCTTTGGCAGATGTGGTCGCGCCGCGGCATTGCCATTGTTTTTGTCACCCACGACATCGATGAAGCGATCCTCTTGTCGCAGCGCATCGTACTGCTGCGCCCGCGCCCCGGCCGGGTTGACGAAATCGTCGATGTGCGCTTGCCCGAGGCGCGCTGGGATACCGATCCGCGCACCCTCCCCCAATTTGCCGAAATGCGCGCGCATCTCTGGGGCCGCATTCACGACATGGTGCGCGATGGCGCCCAGCTCGAGGAACTGGCCGGCGCCTTTCCCCTCGACGACCCGGCGCCCGCCACCAGCGGATAGGAATTTCCTATAGGCCTCATAGAGTGTTAGCGCGCCCCCATCGGTGATCTTATGGGGCGGGCAACCTCCCGGTTTTTTTCCGCGCGCGCCCGCGCGCCAAGTGGGGGTGCCAAAGGTACCGGACCACATTGAGCCTGCCACGCGCTGAAAACCTGTCGCCACTTTCCGACGCCGCCTGGAGCTATGAACTGGCGGCGCATCTGCTGGAGCGCGCCGGTTTTGGTGGAACGCCCCAGGAGATCGGGCAATTGGCCGCGGTGACACCGGCCGCTGCCGTCGCCAGCCTCGTGCACTACCGGCAGCACGACAACAGCCATTTGCCGCCCTTCGAGGAATCTGGGTTCTGGGACCCCACGCTCAAAAATTTTCCGGTCAGCCGGCCCGCGGCCACCACCCTTGCCGCACAAACCGGCGAGGCGATGGGCGTGCGCGCCAAGCCCAGCGGCCCCCGTCCCCTGCAGGCCGTCACCAATCGCTTCTTTTACTGGGCCCGCGCGACGACGCTTGAAACCCGGCGCATCGGCTATTGGTGGCTCGATCGCATGGTGCGCACCAACCGCCCGCTTGAAGAAAAGCTGACCCTGTTCTGGCACGGCCATTTTGCCACCAGCGAAGAAAAGCTGCGCGATTACCGCAAGGCGCTCCTTCAGCTCGGCACTTTGCGCGCCGGGGCCAGCGGCAATTTCGGTGCCCTGCTGGACGCGGTGGCCAAGGATCCGGCCATGCTGGTTTATCTCGATGCCGCCCAGAACGTGAAAGGCGCGCCCAACGAGAATTTCGGCCGCGAGGTCATGGAATTGTTCACCATGGGGGTGGGCAATTACACCGAGGACGATATCCGCGAAGCCGCCCGCGCCTTTACCGGCTGGGGCAATGACGATCTCACCTTTGTGGTCGATCCCGACAAGCACGACACCGGGATCAAGAATTTCCTCGGCCACACCGGCGCCTTTGCCGGCGAGGATATCCTCCGCATCATTCTCGAGCAGCCGCAAACCGCCAACTACATCGCCGCCAAGCTCTACCGCTTTTTTGTGCGCGAGCAGATTTCGCCCGACTTCGCCCAAACCCTGGGCGACCTGCTGCGCGCGGGCAATTACGAGATCGCCCCGTTCCTCGAGACCATTTTCCTGTCCGAGGACTTTTATGCCGAGCCCTCGATTGCGGCCCATATCAAGTCGCCGACCGAGCTGATCGTCTCGACCTATCGCAAGCTCGGGATTGGGGAACTGCCGGGCATTCCCGACCCTTGGAGCGTCGGCAAGACGCTGGGCCAGGTGCTGCTCTATCCACCCACCGTCGCCGGCTGGGGCGAAGGTCGCGCCTGGATCACGCCGGGGCTCTTGTTCGAGCGCGCCAATTTCGCCCGCGAAGTGATGTTCCCCAATGTGATCGACTTCACCGATCCCCTGTTCAACCCAGGGCGCGTGGTCAAGCGGGTCAATGCGAACATCCTTTCGGGCATGGAGATCACCGCGGCCACCCTCGAGGAAGGCGCCTCGCCCAGCATGGCCGCCGGCATCCAGGAAAGCTTCAACACCCGCTATGGCAGCCTCGTGGGCTATCAGGAGGCGCTGCGCAAGCTCAAGCCGACGCCCCGCGCCCCCGCCCAGTTCAGCCTGTCCGACATGCTGCGCACCGAAGGCGCCACAACGACGGGCGAGGCGGTCGATCTGCTCGCCCGGCGCTTGCTGCGCGTGCCCCTCGCCCCGCCCGCCCGCGCTGTCCTCATCGACACGCTGGATGGGGAGCTGGGCACGACGAGCCTTTTGGAAGCCGACACCTATATGGAGCACGGCCTGCGCATGGTGGCCCATCTCATCATGAGCGCACCGCAATATCAGCTGGCCTGACCGGCGGAGACCTTTTCATGGCAAGACCACCCAAACTCAGCGGCACCGACAAGCAAGGCCTCCTGCAAAGCGGCTTTGGCAGCATGGTGCTGGGCGGCGCCAGCGGCATCAGCAGCTCGCCGGTCTGGTCCAGGGTCGCCCAAGCGCAGGCCGACGCCAATGAGCGCATCCTCGTTATCGTCGAGCTGTCGGGCGGCAATGATGGGCTCAACACCGTCATCCCCTATGGCGATGACGCCTATTACAATGCCCGCCCGCATCTCGGGATCCGCCCCGACAAGCTGCTCAAGATCGACGACCAGTTCGGCTTCCAGAAAACCATGAGCGGCTTTGAGCGGCTCTTTAAGGACGGCATGATGGGGATCGTGCATGGCGTGGGCTATGACCAGCCCTCGTTCTCGCACTTCTCCTCCATGGCCTTCTGGCAGACCGGCGCGCCCAATAGCGGCGAGGCCTATGGCTGGCTCGGGCGCATGGCTGATGCCATCGATCCGCTCGGCCACACCACCAATTTCCTCGTCAATATCGACGACAACCAGTCCCTGGCCGTGCGCTCGATGAACCATGTGCCGCTGGTCTTCAACAACCCCGACAACTTCACTCGCCGCGTGCTGCACGAGGAAAAGCCGGCCCTGGGCGTGCTCGACGCCCGCTTCGGCAATGGCGGGCGCAATCCCGCCGAGGATTTCCTCTTTGACGTGGCGGCCAGCGCCAACAGCTCCGAGCATCTGGTGCGCGAGGCCTGGAACACCTATTCCAGCCCCATCGACTATGGCCTCGTGCCCTTTGGCCTCGAACGCGTCGCCGCCCTTATCGCCGCCGAGTTCCCCACCAAGGTCTACTACGTCCCTTATCGCAACAATGCCTTTGATACCCATGTCTATCAGGGCGACACCCATGCCCGGCTTTGGGCCTATACCTCCGACCATATCGCAGCCTTTGTGCGCGACATGGAGCGGATCGGACGCGGCGATGACGTGGTCGTCATGGTGTTCAGCGAGTTCGGCCGCCGCGTTGCCGAAAACACCAGCCTTGGCACCGACCACGGCACCGCCGGCCCCGCCTTTGTGATCGGCAAGCCGGTGCTGGGCGGCCACTACGGCGGCGTGCCTAGCCTCACCGATCTCGACGACGGCAATCTCAAATTCACCACCGATTACCGCCGCATCTATTCGACCCTCATCGAGGGCTGGATGGGCCATGAGCATCCCTCGGGCATCCTCAAAAGCGAGTTCAGCTCCATCCCCCTCTTTGCCCCCAAACACTAACCCGGACCCAACAGTCCAACCCGTCACCAGAAAGTAGTGCCATGTCCGCTCACCCCACCCGCCCCCTTGTCGCCGCCCTTGCCACCGGTTTGACCCTTGCCAGCCTGCTCGGCAGCACCGCCCTCGCCCAATCCACCGATCTGCCCGAGATCAACCTCGCCTTGGCCAGCACCGACGCCAATTTCAACCCCACCACGGGCTCCATTTTCCGCATCGCGCAGGATATGGGCTTTTACGAGAAGCACGGGGTCAAGGTGAATGTCGTCACCCTCGATGGCACGCCCCAGGCTGTGGCTGCGCTCAATTCGGGTGCCGTTGACGTGGCCGATATCACCATTGAATCGGCCATCCGCCTGCGCGCCGAAAACGACGTGCCGATCCGCGGCATCACCGCGGTGTCTTCCGGCAGCGCCTTTCTCATGGCCGCCAAGGACGACATCGAAACGGTCGAGGACCTCGCAGGGCGTTCCTTTGCCATCGCCGATAGCGGCAGCCTTGATCACAACCTGACCGTGGCGGTCCTCAACAGCTACGACATCCCGACCGACGCGCCCAATTTCGTCGCCATCGGGGCGCCCGACGTGCGCGTCCAGGCGCTGGCCGCCGGCCAGGTCGATGCCACTACCGTCTCGTTCGGCACCTATCAGTCGATTGCCGACGTGGAAGGCATCCATGTGCTGGTGGATGCCGATGACTTTGCCGAGCGCTCGCCGGGCCAGTCCAAGTTCGTCGCCGCGCTCGAGCCCACGATCGAAGCCAAGCGCGACGCGCTGCAGCGCTTCACCGATGCCCTGGCCGATGCCGCCCGCGCCATGCAGAACGATCCCGCCACCTGGGAAGCCGCCATTGCCGCTGCCCGCGATGACCTCTCTCCCGAAGCCATCTCCGCCACCGCCGCGCTCAACACCTCGCGCTGGTGCGTCAATGGCTGCATGAACCCGGACAATCTGGCCGCTGCGGTCGAGTTCGCCTATGCCAATCCGGAATTTGCCGAAATCGCTCCCGTTCCGCTCGACGATCTGGTTGACCTCAGTTTCAACGAAAAGATGCTGGAAAACCTTGGCGTGTTTGAAGGCGACGTGCTCGACAAGCGCTAAGCCAACCCAGCGCAGCCGCGTTTCCCGCCCCGAGCCGGAGCCGCGGCTGCCACGACCCGACGGAGCCAGCCGATCCCGACCGATACCACCACCCTGATTATCCTGGGCCTTGTTGGCCTTGTCGTGGTCTGGCTCGTTTTCACCGTCCTGCGCAAAATCTTCGGCGTCTTGCTGGTGGTGGCGCTGGGTGCCGGCGGCCTCGTGCTGTGGAACAATCCGGCCCTGCTTGCCAGCTTGACTGATACGCTCGCCGCCTTTGCCGGCGGGCGCTGAAAAGCTCCAATATCGGTTGCAGTTGATCCCCCCGGGTAACACCGCATTAACTGTGCTCAGCAGCTGCAATCTTGCGCTTAAACCTTTTTCATCTTCCCGCCGTAACTTTGAGCTACGCAACAACGGACGATAAAGGCAAAGCGTGATGCAGCAGGATGAAGGCGAGCGGCTCCGGGCGCTCAATGATTTGGGTCTGCTCAACACAGCACCCAGCGAAAGCTTTGATCGCATCACGCGCATGGCCAGCCAGATTTTTGGTGCCCCCATCGCCGCGGTCTCGCTGACCGACAAGGACCGGCAATGGTTCAAGTCGCGCGTAGGCTGCGGCACCGAGATTCCGCGCGACCGCGCCCCCTGCGCCGAAGTCACGCGCCTGGGCGATGTGCTGGTGGTTTCCGACCTTTCCCAGGATCCGCGCTTCAAGGGCAATGTGCTGGACCAGAGCGGCGTGCGCTTTTATGCCGGCGCGCCCCTGACCACGCGTGACGGGTTCACCCTGGGCGCCATGTGCGTCCTCGATACCAAGCCGCGCACCATCACCCCCGAACAAGCGCGCATCCTCACCGATCTGGCCGCCATGGTCATGGCGCAGGTCGAACTGCAGCATGCCCTGGGGCGCATCGATCCGGCCAGTGGCCTGCCCAACCGCAACCAGTTTGCCGAAGACCTCGAGGATCTCAGCCGCGACCATGCCGGGCAGGAGCGCATCGCCATGCTGGTGGATCTGGTCGAGCCCGTTCAGCTCAACCAGTCCATGCGCATTCTTGGCCCCGCCTATCTCGACACCATGATCAAGACCGCCGCCGGCGCCATCAAGGAACGCCTCAAAGGCGAAGCGACCCTTTATCAGGTCGGCGTCACCCAATTCGCGACGGTCCTCGTCGGCCACAATCCCCAGGTGCTGTTCGATCAGGTCCAAGCCCATTTCGCGGAAGTGGCCGAAACAGCCCTTGGGCGCGACCGCGCCGCTTCGGCGCCGGTGGTGGGCCTGATGCCCTTCCGCCTCGGCGAAGTCTCGCCCGCCCAGGTCCTGCGCGCCGCGCTTGGCGCCGCCCAGGATGCACGCGACGCCGGCAAAAGCGTCGGGCTGTATTCGGTGGCGCTCGATGATGCCCATCAGCGGCGCTATGCCCTGCTCGATGGCCTCCATGATGCCCTGCTTGCCCCCGACCAGCTCAGCCTTCACTTCCAGCCGCGCATCGATCTGCGCACCGGGCGGTGCGATGGCGTTGAAGCGCTGCTGCGCTGGCAGCATCCCGCCCTGGGCAATGTTGCCCCCGGCGAGTTCATTCCCCTGGCCGAAGCCACTGAACTGGCGCGTCCCCTGACCCAATGGGTGATCGAGGCGGCGCTCCAACAGGCGGCCGTTTGGCGCGCCGCTGGGCTCGAACTCAAGATTTCGGTCAATGTATCGCCGGCCAATCTCGAGGAAGCCGATTTTGCCGAGCGGATGGGCGAGGCCCTTGCGCGCTACGCCGTGCCCGCCCAGGCGCTCGAAGTCGAATTCACCGAAAGTGGGCTGATCCGCAACCAGGGGCGGATTCTCATCAATCTCGCTGCTATCCGCGCGCTTGGCATTGCCTGCGCCATTGATGATTTCGGCACGGGCTACAGCAGCTTTTCCTATCTCAAGGACATTCCTGCCGAGATCATCAAGATCGACCAGAGCTTTATCCGGACCCTCGTGCCCGGTGGTGCCGACAGTGCGCTGGTCAGGGGCATGATCACCATGGCCCAGGAGCTTGGTTTGCGCGTCGTGGCCGAAGGGGTGGAAACCCAGCTTGCCTATGATTTCCTGTGCGAGGCCGGGTGCGATGAAGCCCAGGGCTACCTGATCTCGCGGCCGGTGCCCGCCCCAGCCTTCACCGCCTGGTTGCACGCCCGCGACCCCGGCACCAAGCACCACGTCGCGGCATGAGCAAGCGCGTGGCCATGCAGCTCGATTTTTCCGCCACCGGACGCCTGCGCGTTTGGCTGGTTACCCTTGCCGGGATGATCTTCTGCGCGGGCGCGGCGCTGTTCGTGGACTCCTTCAATTTCCCCACCATGACCGCTGACGAGTTCCGGCGGGCCATAGCAGTCGACCTGTTGCTGCCCAGTGCACTGGCAGGCCCGCTGCTGTTCTTGCTGATGAGCAAGATCCGGCAATTGGCCATCGCCCAGCGCGACCTTGCCAAGCTGGCGTCTACCGATAGCCTGACCGCCGTGCTCAATCGGGGCGCCTTCACCATGATGGTGGACGCATATCTCGAGCAGTCGCGCGCCCATGCCAATCTGCGCTCGGGTGCGCTGCTGGTGATCGATGCCGATCACTTCAAGAACATCAATGATCGCTTCGGCCACCAACTGGGCGATGAGGCGCTCAAGCTGATTGCCGGCACCATCAAGGGCATGCTGCGCGGGGCCGATATTGTGGGGCGCGTCGGGGGCGAGGAATTTGGCGTATTCCTGCCCGGTGCAACCCCCGAGGAAGCGCGAACAGTTGCCGAGCGCATCCGCCAAGCGGTTGGCAGTCTCAAGCTCCCCTTGCCGGCCATATCAGACGAAATCACCGTCAGCATTGGGGGCGTGACTTATAACGGGCTCGCCACCTATGACCATCTGTTCTCGCTGGCGGACGAGCGGCTTTATGGTGCCAAGGCCACCGGGCGCAACCGGGTGCTGTTCCGCCACTTCACCGATCCGCCACTGGCCGCCTGAACCCCGAGGGCTGGTCACCTGGCATCACGACGCGCGTGCGCAGTTGCGCACCACAGCTGCGGCAATCTCGGGCATGTCCATTTCGAGCAGTTCGTGGCCGCGCTCGGGCAGGATGATCAGCTCCGCGCCGGGCACGGCGGCGGCGCTGGTGCGTGCTGCCGCGAGGGAAATTACCGGGTCTTGGCTGCCATGCACCACCAGGAGCGGCAGCCGTAAATCAGCCGCGCTCAAGCCCGGATCAAGTTCGCCCCCGACCGAGCCGTGATTAAAGGCACTGGCCATGCTTTGCGTTCGGCTCAGCTCCTGTTCGATCCGGGCGCTCGCAGCATCGGTGTCGAACGGCACGGCAGTACCAGCGCAGAGTTCGGCATCGCGCAGCATAAAGCGTCGAACCGCGGCAGCGTCGCTCCAGTCGACCGAGCCGAAAGTGCCGAAATGCTCAAGCAGTGCCGGCGCAATCCCCTCGCCTTGGTAGTTCATGCCCAGCGGTTCGGCCGAAAGCAGGGCCAGCGTCGCGACGCGCTCGGGATGCTGCAGCGCCACGATCTGGGCGAGATACCCGCCCAGCGACATGCCCACCAGATGGGCTCGACGCACCCCGTAGGCGTCCAGGATAGCGACCAGATCATCGGCAAGCTCCTGGATGGTGTAGCGGATATCTCCGGGCGGGTTGGTCGTGGAGGCGCCAGTATCGCGATGATCGAACCTGATCACCTGAAACCCCGCACCAGCCAGCGCCTGCACCAGCGATTGGGGCCACCACACCATGGATGCCGTGGCGCCCATGACAAGGAGGATCGTCCCTTCCAGCCGCTCCCCTTCCGCCACACTTGCCAGTTGCGCTCCACCACTGCTTGCTATCATGCGCATTTCAGCTCTCCTCTTGGACCAAAAAGCCGCGTTGGCGCGGCGGCTCCACTGAGCCGCCAGGGATATCTAGCGGCCGCCGACCTCCGCGGGATCAAGGAAACCGCCCGATTGCCGCTGCCAGAGTTGGGCATAGGTCTTGCCATGCGCCAAGAGTTCGGCATGGGTGCCCTGCTCGATGATCCGGCCCTTTTCCAGCACCACCAGCCGATCCATCGCGGCAATGGTGGAAAGGCGATGGGCAATGGCGATGACGGTTTTGCCTGCCATCAATCGTTCGAGCTGGCTTTGGATCGCCGCTTCCACCTCGCTGTCCAGCGCCGAAGTCGCCTCGTCCAGCACCAGGATGGGCGCGTTCTTCAGCAGCACCCGGGCAATCGCCACCCGCTGGCGTTGCCCACCCGATAGCTTGACGCCGCGCTCGCCGACCTGCGCGTCGTAACCGGTGCGCCCACGGTGATCGACCAGGGTTTCGATGAACTCGTCGGCCTCCGCCATTTCGGCGGCGCTGACCATTTCGGCGTCGCTCGCTTCGGGCCGGCCAAAGACGATATTGGCGCGCACCGAGCGGTGCAGCAGCGCGGTATCCTGCGTGACGACGCCGATATTGGCGCGCAGCGAAGCCTGCGTCACCCCGGCAATGTCCTGCCCATCAATGGTGATGCGCCCGCTTTCGAGGTCGTAAAAGCGCAGCAACAGGTTGACCAGCGTCGACTTGCCCGCCCCAGAGCGCCCGATCAGCCCGATCCTTTCGCCCGGCGCAATATCGAGATTGAGGCCCTCGATCACGCCCTGGATTTGGCCATAGTGAAACGAGATGTTCTCGAAGCTGATCGCGCCTTGCGTCACCACCAGCGGCTTGGCATCGGGCGCATCCACCAGCGCCAGCGGCCGGGCGATCAGTTCGGCCGAGTTCTGCGCCGTGCCATAATTGCGCATCAGCCCGTTGAGCTGGTTCATCATGCGCCCAAGCAGATTGTAGAGCCGCAGCACCAGCCCCAGCGTAAAGGCGACCCCGCCCACCGAGATCAGCCCTTGCGTCCACAAATGCACGGAAAGCGCACCGATCCCGGCAATGGCGATGCCCGACAGCATGCCCATGGCCGAGCGCACCCCCACCAGCGTACGCGCGAGGCTGCGCATGGCCTCGATGAAGCCGTCAAAGCCGCGGCGCACAAAGCGGTCGTCTTCATCGCTCGAGCCAAAGAGCTTGAGCGTCTGGATATTGGCAAAGCTATCAACGATCCGGCCATTGAGCGCCGAGGCCGCTTCCGCCGCCTGCGCCGAGCGCTGGCGCATGCGCGGCACATAATACCAGGCCAGCAGCGAAAAGGCGAAGATCCAGAGCGCCACCGCCGCACCCAACCGCCAATCGAGCTGGCCCACCAGCACCAGCGTTGTCAGCGCATAAACAGCGATGAACCACACCACCTGGAGCAGTGCGACCATGAAATCGCCCACCGCTCCGCCGCTTTGCCAGACTTTGCTGGCAATGGCGCCGGAAAAATCGTTCTGAAAGAACGACAGGCTCTGCCGGATCACATGCGAATAGGCCTGCCAGCGCACGAGGTTGTAGAAGCCGAGATTAACCGTCTGCTCTTCCACCGCCGCCGAAAGCCAGGTGACAATGAAGCGCACAACGAGCACCACCATCAGCATGATGCCAAGCTCGGTGCCGGCACTGGCCAGAAGGCCATTCCAGCCCGCCGCCTGATTGGCCGCATCGAGAATGTCAACGAGCCGGCCGACATAGTAAAACAGCGCCGCTTCCACCAGGGCCACCGCCCCGCCCAGCACCAGAAGCGCAAGGAACGGCAGCTTGGCCTGGCGCACATAATGCCAGAAAAACTGCGGGCCGGTGCCGGGCGGTTGCAAGCTTTGCGGCGCCCGAAACGGGTCGATCCAGGATTCAAACAAGCGATGCAGGGGCGTTAGAACACTCATGCGCCTACCCTAGTCCCCGCCGCCATGCGCAACAACGCCCGCAAAGAAGAGCCGCCCGCGGCAGGCCGGGGCGGCAAGTTGGCTTGGAGGTTCAACAAAACCAGCCCGCGGACGATGGGCGCCAGATCTTAAGATTGTGTTGCACCCGATCCCTCAGTCCACCGCCACACCCGCAGCAGTGGAAAAGGGGGGCTAGAGCGCGTGGCCGTCCTTGTCGAACAAATGCACCCGCGCGGGATCGATAAAGGTTTCGATATCCGAGCCCAACGCAAACTGGCGCTGCCCTTCCAGCACAATGGTCAGCGCCTGCCCGTCGGCGGTCGTCGCATACACCACCGTCTGGCCCCCAAGGCTTTCCACCAAATCCACCCGCACGCTCGCGAGCCGCGTCCCCGTACCCGGGGTCACGCTGATATGCTCGGGCCGGATGCCGAGCGTCGTTGCCCCGGCCGCGGCGCGATTAAGGCTCATCCGGTCGCCCGCGACCTGCAGCTCATTGGCATTGCCCTGCGCCTGGGCGGGCAAAAGGTTCATCTTGGGCGAGCCGATAAAGCCCGCCACAAAGAGGTTGCGCGGATTGTTGTAGAGCTCGAGCGGCGCGCCCGCCTGCTCGATCACCCCGGCGCGCAGCACCACGATCTTGTCGGCCATGGTCATGGCCTCGACCTGATCATGGGTCACGTAGATCATGGTGTTGCCGAGGTCATTGTGCAGCTTGGCGATCTCGACCCGCATCTGCACGCGCAGCTCGGCATCGAGATTGGACAGCGGCTCGTCGAACAAAAAGATCTTGGGCTCGCGCACAATGGCCCGGCCGATCGCCACGCGCTGCCTTTGCCCGCCCGAAAGCTGCTTGGGCTTGCGTTTGAGCAGCGGCTCGATGCGCAAGATTTCGGCGGCCCGCGCCACCCGCTGCTCGATCTCGGCTTTTGGCGCCCGCGCCGTCTCCAGCCCGAATGCCAGGTTCTGATAGACCGTCATATGCGGATAAAGCGCATAGCTCTGGAACACCATGGCAATGCCGCGCCGGGCGGCGGGCACTTCGTTCATGCGCTGCCCATCGAGCAGCAGATCGCCCCCGGTGATGGGCTCGAGCCCCGCAATCATGCGCAAGAGCGTGGATTTCCCGCAGCCGGACGGGCCCACAAACACGGTGAACTCTCCCGGCTCGATGCGCAAATTCACCCCATGGATCACTTCCACATCGCCATAGGCCTTGCGGATATTGTCGAGCACGACACTGGTGGCCATGAAACGCTCCTTAAGCCTTTTGGAACTGGGGCGGCACCCAGCTGGAATAGCGGGGATGCTCGGTGCCCAGGGGCAGTTCCACATCCTCGTGGGTGGTGGAGGAATGATAAAATGCCGTCACCAATTCCAGCGCCCGGCGCGAATCGGCCGAGGTCACCGGCAGCGGCGCCTGCCCCGTCAGGGCGGCATGGAAGCGCGCCATCTGCGTCTGGAAGCGCGAGGGCACATGCTGCCAGCCAGCCAGAAGAGCCTCGATCTTTTCGCGCGTTTCCGCGTTGCGCGGCAGAATGGTCCAGGGCTTGTTGCCCGGATTATAGGGCTCGTGATCGCTTTCGAAGGTGACATTCTCGAAGGCCAGCCGCAGCCGCGTGATCTCCTGGGCGGAGCCCAGCGTCGCCGTAAAGCTCCCGAGCGCCCCGTTCTCGAGCTCGAGCGAGGCGGTGACGCAATCTTCCACCTCGATGTCGTTGACCCGCGTCGCCACCCGCCCGAACAGGCGCTTGATGTCGCCCATCAGGTAAGTGAAAAGGTCATGCTGGTGGATGGCGTGGGTCATCAACACGCCCCCCAGTTCCGTTGCCCATTTGCCGCGCCAGGGCACCGCATAATAATCAGGCCCGCGCGTCCACAGCGTTTCCACCGTCCCCACATAGGGTTTGCCGGCGATCCCGGCATCGATGATGGCCTTGGCCTGCTCGATGCCGTCGCCGAACCGGTACTGGAACACCGGCATCAGCATGCCCTTGGACTTCTTTTCCTCGGCGATCACTTCGTCGACCTGGGCGAGCGAGCCCACCAGCGGCTTTTCGCAGATCACATGCTTGCCCGCGCGCAGCGCCGCCAGCACCATGGGGTAATGCAGCATGGGCGGGGTGCAGATATCGATGATGTCGATATCATCCATCGCCAGCACGGCATCGAACTCGGTTTCGCGCCGCGGCACGCCGAATTCGTCGGCAATGGGGTTCATGCGCTCGGGGTTGAGATCACACAGGGCCAGCACGCGGAACTTGTCGGCATTGGGCGCATAGCCCTCGACGATATGGGAGCGACCAATGCCGCAGCCGATAATAGCGACGTTGAAGATCTCTTTCACTGCTGCCACTCCGTGCCGCGTTCGGCCAGTTGCTGGGCGGTCAGCGCCAGCTGCATGGCATTAAAGCACCGCTCCTGCGGCATCGCCGTTTGCGTTCTGTTGCGCACATCCTCGAGGAACTGCCGCCCGAAGGGCAGCTCGGTCGCCGAGCAATCCACATGCTGCACCCCGGACTTGTCGACGAGGAACAGGTGATCGGTGCCGGGCCGGCCGGCAATATCGATATATTTTCTGAGCTCGATATAGCCCTCGGTGCCCAAAATGGTCAGCCGGCCATCGCCCCAGGTGGGCAGGCCCTCGGGAGTAAACCAGTCGACGCGGATATAGCCGGTGGTGCGGGGCGTGCGCAGATGCGTGTCGCCCACATCCTGCAGCCCCGGCCGGTCGGAATGGGCGCGATTGGCGACGCTCGCCGAGATGATTTCGGCATCCAGGCTTTTGGAAAAGAACAGGAACTGCTCGAACTGGTGGCTGGCGATATCGCACAAAATGCCGCCATAGCGGTTGCGGTCGAAAAACCAGTCGGGCCGCTGATTGTTGCGGATGGCATGGGGTCCGAGCCCCACCGTATTGATCACTTCGCCAATGGCGCCGGCGGCAATCAGATTGCCGGCTTCGACCGTGGCGCGCACCTCGAAATGCTCGGAATAGAGCACCCCATAAATGCGCCCGGTCTCCCGCTGCACCCGCTTGATTTCCTCGAGCTGGGCAAAGCTCGTCATGCCCGGTTTGTCGGACAGCACGTCCTTGCCATGCTGCATGGCGGCGATGGAAATGGCCGCTCGCTCGGCAGGAATGGCCGAGGTCAGGATCACCGCGATGCTCTCGTCCTCAAGGATTGCCTTGGGGTCGGCAACCCGCCGCGCCTGCGGGTATTTTCCCGCGAACTGGCCCGCCAGATCATCCTCGGGCGCATGAAACGCCACGAGCTCGGCACCGGCATCGAGCAGGCAATTGACCTGCCCATAGATATGGCTGTGATTGATGCCGATCGCGGCAATCTTGATGGTCATGGTCTACTCAGTTCTTTTGTGGGTGCCGAAAGTCGACGGCAGTCCGGGCGCGTCGTGGAAGGGGCTGGTGTACCGCCGGCCATGCGGCCCGTGTCCTCCCCTCCCCCTTGAGGGGAGGGGCTGGGGGTGGGGGTCCATCAGTGACCCACCGGATCACCCCCTCCCCGGCCCTCCCCTCAAGGGGGAGGGAGGCCTTGCCCGCACAGGCTGGTGTCACCGCTTCATCCCCGTGGTCGCGATGCCCTCGATCAGCAGCCGCTGGAAGAACAGGAAGAACACAAAGATCGGGATCAGTGAGAGCACCGACATGGCAAAGAGCGCGCCGTAATCGCTTTCGCCGGTGGAGTCGGTGAAGGTGCGCAGGCCCAGCATCACCGTGTATTGCCGCATCTCGTTGAGATAGATCAGCGGCCCGAAGAAATCGTCCCAGGTCCAGATGAAGGTGAAGATCGCGGCCGTCGCCAGCACCGGCGTCGACAGCGGCAGGATGATCTTCCAATAGATGCGCCAGGGCGAGCAGCCATCCATTTGCGCGGCTTCATCGAGCTCGCGCGGCAGGCCACGGAAGAACTGCACCATGAGGAAGATGAAGAACGCATCGGCCGCGAGGAATTTGGGCACGACCAGCGGCAGGATGGTGTCGATCCAGCCCAGCTGCCGGAACAGCACATATTGGGGAATGAGCGTGACCTGATAAGGCAGCATCAGCGTCATCAGCATCAGCGCAAACCAGAAATTGCGCCCGCGGAACTTGAGCCGGGCAAAGGCATAGGCGGCCAGCGAACAGGCCATCACATTGCCCAGCACCGACAGGATCGAGATCAGGAAGCTGTTGGAAAAGAACGTGCCAAAGCTCACCCGCAACCCGTTCCAGCCGCGCCGATAGGCATCGAGACTCCATTCGCTGGGCCAGAGGCTCGTGGCGTTGAATATCTCGTTTTCCGGCCGCACCGAGGCCGACAGCATCCAGAGCAGCGGATACAGCATGGCGATCGAGGCGCCGATCAGCAGCACATGCACGAGAATGGTGGTCAGGCGCCGGCGCAGCGGCGAAGGCGTATGGGCCGTCACGACCTCGAGGCGGGGCGCGTCAGTCGTCATAATGCACCCAGTACTTGCTGGTCAAAAACGAGAACGCGGTGAACGCCGCCACCAGCGCCAGCA
Source organism: Devosia sp. 1566 (assembly GCF_004005995.1). Taxonomy (NCBI): domain Bacteria; kingdom Pseudomonadati; phylum Pseudomonadota; class Alphaproteobacteria; order Hyphomicrobiales; family Devosiaceae; genus Devosia; species Devosia sp. 1566. The sequence continues at coordinate 4,124,574 of NZ_CP034767.1, read as the reverse complement.
GCACCCAGGCCAGCGCCGAGGCATAGCCCATGCGGAAGAAGCCGAAGGCCTCCTGGTAGAGGTAGAGCGTATAGAACAGCGTCGAATTGATCGGATTGCCGGTGCCGCCCGAAATAATGAAGGCGGGGGTGAAGCTCTTGAACGCGTCGATGGTCTGGATGATGGCGTTGAAGAACACCACCGGCGTCAGCAGCGGCAGGGTGATCTTGACGAACTGGCGCCAGCGGCTGGCGCCATCAAGGCTCGCCGCCTCATACATGTCGGTAGGGATCTGGCGCAGACCGGCGAGGAAAATGATCATGGGCGAGCCGAACTGCCAGATCGACAGGATCACCAGCGTCCAGAGTGAATAGCGCGGATTGGAAATCCAGCTCGGGCCGACAATGCCGAGTGGCGCCAGCAGCTGGTTGACGAGGCCGTCGCCGGCAAAGATCTGCCGCCACAAAATGGCGATGGCGACCGAAGCACCCAGCAGCGATGGCAGGTAGAACAGCGCGCGGTAGAGGGGCAGCCCCTTGATGCCACGATTGAGCAGCATGGCGACGCCCAGCGCAAAGGCCAGCTTCAGCGGCACCGAAAACAGCACGAAAAACAGCGTCACCCGCATGGAGGCGGCAAATTTCGGGTCATTGGTGAACATGCGGACATAGTTGTCCGCGCCAACCCAGTCGGGCGAGGTCAGCAGGTCGAAGTCGGTGAAGCTGAGATAAAGCGAGGAAATTATCGGCCCGATGGTCAGGCCGAAAAAGCCGATGAACCAAGGCAGCAAGAACAGATAGCCCGGCGCATCATTGTGCCAGATGCGCGACAGGAAGGAGGGAGAATGCGCGCGCTCCCGTGCAGGAGCGTCGGTTGCAAGGGAGCGCGCAGTCATGGATTAGCCTGCCCGGGTCAGGATGGCGGTCGCTTCGCCAACAAAGTACTGGGCGCCGTCTTCAGGCGAGCGGGCGCCAAAGCCCACTTCCTGGCCGACGGTGCGCAGCAGCGAGATGTCGATCTCGCCCGCGGCGGCAGGTGGTGGCGGGGGCAGCGGCCCCAACAGGTCACCCAGGTTCGCCACGAAATTAAGGGCGATCTGGTTGGCTTCGTCCAGCGTGGGCGCCACAGCTTCGCGCACGGCCACTGCTGGCGGGATGCCGCGTTCCACGCCCAGGATCTTGCCTGCCTCCACATCATTGATGAAGAAATCGAGGAATTTGGCGGCCGCTTCCTTGTTCTGCGAATTGGCGCCCACCGAAAAGAACATCGATGGCTTGCGGTAATGCCCACCGCCCTGCCCGGCCGCGATGCGCGGCTGGCCGCACATATCGAGCTTGTCTTCCATCAGCGCCTGGTAGCCCACCAGTTGGTTGGAGTTGGACGGCATCAGCGCCGCCTTTTGCTGCACCAGCATCGTGGTTTCGAGCGGGCCGGTATCAAGCGCTTGTTCTTCGGCGGCAACGCAGACGCCCGCTTCGCGCAGACCCTGCCAAAGGGTGAACCACTCGGTCATGTCCTCGACGCCAAAGCCCAGCTGGCCTTCGGCGGTATAAAGGGCCTTGCCGCGCTGGCGCAGCCAGTTGTCGAGCGCCGGCTCGGTATAGGAGGCATCCATGATGGCCTTCATGCCGCCACGGATATTGGCCGACTTGAAGGCCTCGCCCATGGCCATCAGGTCATCATAGGTCCAGGCATTGGTGGGCGGGGTGACGCCCGCTTCCTCGAATGCGGTGGTGTTGATCAGGGTGCAAACCGAATTGGCGCCAAGGCTGACGCCGTAAAGCTTGCCCCCAACCTTGCCGCCCTCGAGCTGGTCGGCATCGTAATTGTCAAGCTTGAGCGTAGTGCCCACGAATTCGTCGAGCGGCGCGATGGCGTTGCGGTTCGCGTATTCAACGATATAGCGATAATCCATCTGGATGATGTCAGGCGCATTGCCGCCAGCGGTTTGTGTGGCGAGCTTGGGCCAGTAATCGTTCCAGGCCAGGAACTCGCCCTGGATCTCACCGCCGTTGGCTGCGGTGAACAGATCCGTCACCCCATAGGTGCGGTCGGCGCGCGCCTGGCCGCCCCAGAAGATCAGGCGCAGATTGGCGCCTTCCTGGGCAAAGCCCGGGCGAATGCCGGCGACGGCTCCCGCCATCAGGGCCGTACTGCCGAGCAGGAAGCTGCGGCGGTCGATACGAATAGTCATGATGTCCTCCCATGAACAGCTGCCGCCCGGATCCGGAGCGGTGCGGAGCGCGGCCTCCCCGCCGCTAACTCACCAACTGGTTACAACACTGTGTCAGACTTTGGTCGATGTCAAGCACCGCCAAGCCCTTCTTGTATGGAAGACGAAAAACGGCACGAACGCAAGCTGTTCAGCAGCCGTTCATAATCTGTTCATCTATGTGGCTCAACTCGGGCGCGTGCGCAGGTAATCGAGCACCATCTGCACCGCTTGCGCCTCACGCTCCTGCACCATGGCCACGCTGGCGAGGTCCCGGTCAAAGATCACCGACAGGGTCGCCATGTTGGAAACATAGAAGAATCCAAGGGCCGCGATTGAGATATAAAGCTGCACCGCATCCACATCGCCGCGGAAAATGCCGGCCTGATTGCCGCGCCGCACGATCTCGGTGATCTGCCCAACCAGGGGGGAGTGGAGGGCGCGGATATCCGGCATGGTCTTGAGAAAGCGGGCATTCTCCAGGTTTTCGGTCCCCAAAAGCCTTGGGAACCAAGGGTTTGCCAGGAAATGGCGGAAGGTGAAGCGCACGAGCCGGTCCATGGCTTCCACCGGGCCATATTGGTCCAGACTCAGCGCCCGCTCACCCTTGCGGATCTCGCCATAGGCGTCGAGCAGCACCGCGCGGTAGAGATCTTCCTTGTTGCCGAAGTAGTGATAGAGCAGCCGTTTGTTGGCGCCCGCCCGCTCGGCAATGGCATCCACCCGCGCACCCTCAAAGCCCCGTTCGGCAAATTCAGCCCGCGCCGCCACCAGGATCGCCGCCTTAGTCTTGCCGGAGTTGCGGGCCCGCTTGACCCCATTCTCCACCCCACTCGGCGCCTGATCCATCTGCCTCATCCAAACCGAGCTGCCGCGCCGCCCTACCCCCGACGGATACCAGCCGCACCAGCAGGGGTAAAGTGTTTCAAAGATGAACTGGGAAGTGCATTGCGTGAAACCGCCGGGGAAGGGCCCCTTGACTGCATCGCCTTTCCGCGTGTACGCAAGTAACTAAACAGTTACGCCGAAAGTGGCGCGGGAGAGAAAACAGCATGGCGCAGCAGCGACTTGGCCTGATCATGCATGGCGTGACAGGTCGCATGGGGTACAATCAACACTTGGTCCGCTCGATCCTGGCGATCCGCGATCAGGGTGGCGTGGCGCTGAGCAACGGCGACCGCCTGATGCTGGACCCCATTATCGTCGGTCGGGATCGCGAGAAAGTTCAGGCACTTGCCGAGAAGCACGGTATTGCACGCTGGACAACAGACCTCGACGCTGCCCTCGCCAATCCGGAAGACACCGTGTTCTTTGACGCCGGTACCACCCTGATGCGCGCCGAGTTGCTGGAAAAAGCCCTCGCCGCCGGCAAGCATGTTTATTGCGAAAAGCCGATCTCCGACGATCTCGACGTCGCCGTTCGCCTCGCGAAAACCGCCCGCGCCTCGGGCCTCAAACATGGCGTCGTGCAGGACAAGCTATTCCTTCCGGGCCTTCTCAAGCTCAAAATGCTGCGCGACAGCGGCTTTTTCGGCAAGATCCTCTCGGTACGCGGTGAGTTCGGTTACTGGGTGTTCGAAGGTGACTGGCAGCCGGCGCAGCGCCCCTCCTGGAACTACCGCAAGGCGGATGGTGGCGGCATCATTCTCGATATGCTCTGTCATTGGCGCTATGTGCTCGACAATTTGTTCGGGGAAGTGCAGGCCGTGTCCTGCCTAGGCGCCACCCATATTCCGGAGCGCGTCAACGAAAAAGGTCAACGCTTCAAAGCAGATACGGACGACGCGGCTTATGCTACCTTCGAGCTCGAAGGCGGCGTCGTGGCCCAGATCAACTCCAGCTGGACCACTCGTGTGCGCCGCGATGACCTTGTCACCTTCCATGTCGATGGCACGCTTGGCTCTGCCGTGGCCGGGCTGCACAAGTGTTGGACCCAGCATCGCGTCAATACGCCAAAGCCTGTGTGGAACCCCGACCAGCCGCAAACCATGAACTTCTTTGCCGATTGGGAAGAAGTGCCAGACAACTGGCCCGCCCAAAACGGCTTTAAAGCCCAGTGGGAGATGTTCCTGCGCCATGTTGCCGAGGATGCGCCTTGGCCCTATGGGCTCGAAGCGGGTGCCAAGGGGGTGCAGTTGGCCGAACTGGGCCTCAAGAGCTGGGCCGAACGGCGCTGGCTGGATGTCCCCAAGCTGGAGTTTTGAGGCATGAGCAAGGTCCTCACCCAGCCCACCATCCGACTGCTCAATCCCGACCGGTCAATCACGCCCTACCGGCTCACCGGAGGCCCCATTCCTTTCGTTAAGTTCAAGGCGCAGGATTTCCCGCGCGTTGCCTATGCTGCGGCCCATGTGGTCGCCGATCCCCTTGCCAGCAACGATCCGTGGCTTGCGCCCGCTATCGACTGGGACACGACGCTCCAGTTCCGGCATCGGCTGTGGGATCTGGGACTGGGTGTGGCCGAAGCCATGGACACGGCCCAGCGCGGCATGGGCCTAACCTGGACCGAGGCGCAGGAGTTGATCCGGCGTTCGCAAGCCGAGGCACGAACGCGCAGTGACACATTGATCGCCTATGGCGCCGGCACTGACCATCTGGCGCCAGCGCCCGATGTCACGATCGACGACATCATCAAGGCGTATGAGGAGCAGGTCGGCTTTGTTGAAAGGGAGGGAGGCCGGGTCATCCTGATGGCCAGCCGCGCCCTTGCCTTTGCCGCCAAGTCACCGGACGATTATGCGCGGGTTTACGGGCATGTTCTCGGCCAGGTGCGGCAGCCCGTGATCATGCACTGGCTGGGGGAAATGTTTGATCCGGCGCTGCAGGGTTATTGGGGCAGCATAGATCATGATGCGGCGATGGATGTGTGCCTTGATGTGATTGCGGCCAATGCCAACAAAGTCGATGGCATCAAGGTTTCGCTCCTGTCAGCGCAAAAAGAGATTGCGATGCGCCGACGACTGCCCGCATCCGTCAAGATGTATACCGGGGACGACTTCAACTATGCCGAACTGATTGCCGGGGACGAGCAGGGTTATTCCCACGCCCTGCTCGGGATTTTCGACGCTATCGCCCCGGCCGCATCGGCGGGCATGGCCGCGCTTGGCCGTGGCAATACCAATGAATTCTTCGATCTGCTCGAACCTACAGTGCCGCTGAGCCGCCATATCTTTGCTGCCCCAACGCGGTTCTACAAAACCGGCGTAGTGTTCCTGGCCTATCTTAATGGCCTGCAGGACCATTTCACCATGATCGGTGGTCAGCAGTCGGCCCGTTCGCTCCAGCACCTCTGCGAACTGTTCCGCCTTGCTGACTGCGCTCGCGTGCTTGCCGATCCTGATCTGGCCACGAGTCGGATGCGCGCCGTCCTTGCGGTCCACGGAGTGGAGGCATGAACGGAGAGATTTCGCTGAACCTCGCCACAACGGGGCAGCAATGGGGCTTTGGGGAAGCGGTAGATGGTTGCTTGCGCCACGGCATCACGGCCATTTCGCCCTGGCGCGACCAGATCGAGGCCATCGGGATCGAGGAAGCCGCCAACATCGTGCGCAGCAATGGCCTGCGGGTCAGCGGCGTGTGCCGCGGGGGCATGTTTCCCGCTGAAACAGCACTAGGCCGGCAGGCTAATATCGACGACAATCTGCGCGCCATCGACCAAGCTGCCGCCCTCGACGCCGACTGCCTCGTGCTCGTGGTAGGGGGCCTTCCGGGTTCTTCCAAGGACTTGCCGGGCGCGCGGGGAATGGTGGCAGACGGGATTGCTGCCATGCTGCCCCATGCCCGTGCGTCGGGAGTTCGCATTGCCATCGAACCGTTGCATCCGATGTATGCCGCAGACCGCGCCTGCGTGAACACGATCGACCAAGCGCTCGATATTTGTGCATCGCTGGACGAGAGCGTTGGCGTTGCCATCGACGTTTACCATGTCTGGTGGGATCCCCGCCTAGCAGAGGCAATCGCGCGGGCGGGGCGGATGAACCGCATCTTTGCCCACCATATCTGTGATTGGCTGGTGCCCACGACCGATATGCTGCTCGACCGCGGCATGATGGGCGATGGGGTGATCGACCTGCCCGCCATTCGGGCAATGATCGAAACTGCAGGCTACCATGGTCCACAGGAAGTGGAGATTTTTTCGCGTGACAACTGGTGGCAGCGGCCTGGAGACGAAGTGCTGGATGTGATCAAGGAGCGCGTGGCGACGGTCTGCTGAAAACGCAAAAAGCCCCCGAACCAAGCGGTCCGGGGGCTGGACTAAACAGCCCTACATACGGGTGTAGGTCAGGGTCTGGCAGAGAATGGCTGCGCGGCAGCCCTGGATGTCGATGGTATCAGGGCTCGTCTGGGTGACGGTGGCCTCAGCGCTGATTCCACCCGCGGAAAGCGCGCCCTTCCATTCGTTTGGACCGGTCTGGGGCGCCTGCATCACCATCTTGCCTACGAAAGCCAGGTTCTCTTCGGTAGCGGACTCACCTTCGAGATTGGTCAGCACGCCGCAAAGATCGGTGCCGCTGTCGCCGCAAAGCGAGAACTGGAAGGAGGTACCGTATTTATCCACGAAGTTGCCTTCCGGGGATGCGGTGTTAGCGGTGGAGGCGGCCTCTTGGGCAAAACTTGGGGCAGCAAAAGCAGCACACAAGACGCCAAGGCTCAGAGCGTATTTCAAAGATTGCATGAGTTTCTCCGTGGACAACAACGCCCGCCCCACGCAGTCGTCCTTGTTAATCGATGGGTGGGTAACGCGCCTTGTCTCAGGCGGTTGCTTGATAGACCCCTATTGGCGCCGGAAAGTGGCAGCAATCTCGACATGGGTGGATTGGGTGAACTGATCCACCGCAACAAGGTCGCTCATAGTAAATCCGGCGCCGATCAGCAGCGCTGCGTCCCGAGCGAAACTGCGCGCGTCACAAGAGACCATCACCACCACTCTGAGCTTGGAGTTACTGAGCTCGCGCACCTGCGCCTCGGCCCCGGCGCGGGGCGGATCAAGCACCACCGCATCGAACTCGTTGAGTTCGAACTGCGTCAGGGGATCGCGGAATAGGTCGCGAGCCTTGGCAGTGATCTCCCGCAGACCTTTGGCGTAGCGGCGCGCCTTGTCGAGTGCTGCGATACCGGCCTTGTCGGTGTCGGCGGCGTAGAGGGGCCTTGCCTCAGCCAGCCGCAACGCGAACGGGCCGACACCGCAAAATAGATCGGCCACCTTTTTGGCCTTGCCCACCGCGCCGAGCACATAATCCGCCAGCGCTGACTCGGCGGCTTCAGTGGCCTGCAGAAACGATCCGATCGGTAGCTCAACCGTAGCTCGACCCATGGACACCAGCGGCGCTTGGGCTTGCAGTACCAGTTCGCCATTGAGCGCTAGGCGAGCCAAGCCGAACTGGTTGACGAGTGGCTCGATCCGCTTGGCGCGCGCCTGTTTTTTTTCTGTCCGAACGGCCACATCGAGCCCCGTTAGCGTGGCGGTGAAAGCCACATCGGCCTCACCCAGGGTTGCCATCACCGCCGCGGCGATCCGCGGGGCGCGAGAGAGCGCGGGCACCAGGATAGGACAGGCATCGATGGGGTAAACCTCGTGGCTACGCAGGCGCATATACCCAGGGCCTTCGCGCCGCGCATGCAAGGTAGCCCGGCGGCGTCCCTGCCCAGCCGCATCGATGAAGCGCTCAACCTTGGCATCCAAGCCGGCATAGCGTAGCTGCGTTTCGATGATGCCGGTCTTGAACGCTTCGTAAGCGGCGCGTTCGAGATGCTGGAGTTGACAGCCGCCACAAAAGCCGAAGTGCGGGCAAAAAGGCGTGATCCGCTCAGGTGCGGGCGCTAGCACCTCAAGCAGGGTGCCTCGCTCGCCGTCCGCCTCGATCACCACCGTTTCGCCGGGCAGCGCCAATGGCACGAAGACCTTGCGGCCATCAATCTCGGTGACGCCCTCGCCCTTGTGGCCGAGGCTTAGAATAGTGGCGGTGAGGGTCATAATCATCCAATGGCTTGCCCGCCGTGCAGTATCCAAGGGGAAGGCGGCGGGCAAGCAAAGCTTATCAGGGTAGCCGGGGCGGAGGGCCGCGTGGCGCCTTTAGTCGCCCGGGCGACTTACATATTCGAGCAGGCTAGCCAGCCCCACAAAGGGAATACCGGCATGCTCGGAGAGTCCAGAGGCACAAGTGGAGACCGTCGAAACACCCAGCGTGCAGCCTGCCGGAATATCGTTCTTGGCAAATCGGCTGGCAAAGCGGTTGAGTTCAGGGATGAACAAGCCCTTGTCGCCGGCGTAACCGCAGCAGGTGACGGACGATAATACCGCGATCTGGCTGGCGCAGGCGCGGGCGATCGCCTCCGTGGCCCCCTGCTCACCCAGGCGCTGGGCCGAACAGTTATGATGCACAGCCACGACCGGCAGAGGCTGCGTGACGGTCAGCTGCGGCAGGATATGGGTGACGATGAACTCGCTGGAATCCAGGACCGGCGCGCCTTCGGGAGCGCCGCGCAGGTGCTTGGCGCAAGTGGAAGCGTCGGTGACGGTCAGGTCCCCTTGCAAAGCCGAGAGTTCGTCCAAGAGCGCGGCGCCTACTTGCACGGCTTGTTCGGGAAAGCCCTTGGAGTGGAATGGCTGGCCGCAGCATTGGCCATTCAGGTGGTCGGGCATAACAACATCGAACCCGGCACGATCCAGCAGCGCCAGCATGGCGTCAGGTACGGCAAGAAGATCGAACTCGGTCTTGGGCGCGCCGAACATGCGGGTGGCGCAGGACGGGAAATATGCCACGCGCTGGCGCCCACCTTGCACGATGGGCACGGGAAAACCGGTACGGCGAGGATCGTCGCGGGAAATGACGGGCGGGGCCTTTGGGGCTCCAGGGCCAGGTTTGAGGGTCCGCGAAACTCGCGGCAAATGCTTGTCGGTTAACCGGCGGGCGGTTTCCGTCACCGTTTCAATCAACGGCGCCGAGACAACGGCCTTAGCCGCGTCCGCAAGCGCCACACCCCCACGCATGAAGCTTTCAATAGCGCCGGTATGATCGGCGGCAAAGCCGGCTACCGAACGGGCAAAATCGGTACGGCGCTCACCGCGTTCCTTGATGATCCTTGTGCCCGTTTCGATGCCAACGGGGCACCGAAGGGAACAAAGATTACAGGCGGCACAAGTATCAATGCCGGCGTAGCGAAAGTCATCGTCGAGACGAGCCAGGAGTGCCGGATTTTCGCCGCTGGCCCGGAGCCGGGCCCGCTCACGCGTCACCGAAATGCGCTGGCGTGGCGACAAGGTCATCTGGTGGCTGGGGCAAGCAGGTTCGCAAAAACCGCATTCGATGCACATGTCGATGAGCTCATCGGCCAGCGGCATCACCTTCAAGTGCTTCACGTGAATCTTTGCGTCGTCGTTGAGCAAGACGCCGGGGTTGAGCAGGTTCTCCGGATCAAAAAGGGTCTTGATCCGGCGCATCACGCCGTATGCGCGCGAACCCCATTCGGCTTCCACAAAGGGCGCAATGGCGCGGCCTGTGCCGTGCTCGGCCTTAAGCGAGCCGCCATAGCGGATCGAGACAAGCTGCGACAGCGCCACAGAAAACGCATCGAACCTCTCGGCCGAGCCTGGCTGGGAGAAGTTGTCACTCATCTGGAAATGGAGGTTTCCCGCCAGGGCGTGGCCGAAGATGATGGCATCTTCGTAGCCGTGGTCATCGAGCAGCTGGCGCATGTCGATGACAAAGTCGGCGAGTTGGTCGATCGGAGCCGCCACGTCTTCGGTGAGCATGGAAGTGCCCTTCGGCCGCGCTGCGCCCCCGGAAGTGAAGAACCCCTTGCGGATATCCCAAAGCGCGTGCGACCGGGCCTCGTCAGTGGAAAAATCGATATGAGTGGCGTTTTCTTCAGCTAGGATCGCTACGGCCTTTTCGACTTCGCGCTCGAGCGTTTCCGCGTCTGGAGCCGTGACATCGATCAACACGGCAGGCGAGTGATCCGTCAGCCAGGGCAGGAGCGGCGCCATGGGAGCCAGATGCTCCACCGTCGCCAGGGCCCGGCGTTCCATATATTCGGCTGCAGTGACGCCAGTGGTCACATGCACGCCGCCATTAGCGAGCCGGATAATGGCGCGTGAGGCGGCGTAGGGATCGGGGAACGGCACCAGCGCCGTCGACTTAAAGGGATGCTCGGGCACAGTGTTGTAGGTGACTTCGGACACAAAGCCCAAAGTGCCTTCCGAGCCCACGATCAGATGCACAAGAGTGTCCAGCGGGTCGTGGTAGTCGACCAGCGCATTAAGTGAGTAGCCAACGGTATTCTTGATCGCGTACTTCTTGCGGATCAAGGCAACAAGTTCCGCGTCGGCCATGACTTGGGCGTGAAGCGCGGCAATGCCGTCGAGCAGATCAGCGCGGTTCTGGCGGAACGATTCACGTGAAACCGGATCGCCCGAGTCTAGGACTGTGCCATCGGTGAGCACAATGCGCAGGCGCGCCATGGTGTGATAGGTGTTCTGGGCAACGCCGCAGCACATTCCGGACGAGTTGTTGTTGACCACGCCGCCGATCTTGCAGGTGGCCTGGCTGGCTGGGTCGGGGCCAAGCTTCTTGTTGAAGGGCTTGAGAGCACGGTTGGCGTGCGCGACGATGATCGCGGGCCCTAGCGTCACCTGCTCGGCGCCGGGATGGATGTCGAGCTTGCGCCAGCCGTCGCCGAGAACTGCAAGCACCCCATCGGTCACGGCCTGACCCGACAAGGACGTGCCCGCGGCCCTGAAGGTTAGCGGTAGGCCCTCCGCACGGCAGGCTTGCATTACTGCCTGCACATCGGCCTCGGAATTGATGAAGACAACGGCAGCCGGGATAAGCCGATAAGAAGACGCGTCGCCGGACCACGCATAGGTCATCAGCGGGTCGGTCATCATCTTTTCGGATGGGATCACGCCCTTGAGGCGCGCGACGAGCCGTTCGCCCGCTGCTTGACGATCAAGCGGGGGCTGGGTGACAGGGGTAATGAGAGCTTGCTGCATCTCAATCCACTAACATGTTAGTGGCTGCGTCGGAAGCGGCTCACATCCTTGTCGGGCAAAAAACCGCCCGGCTCGTGCCGAGCGGCCAGGCTTAGCACTTCAGATGTCGACGTCGTCATCAGGGTGCGTGCCGAGAGCCGTCAGATCAGCTGCGGCGCGGCGCAGGATAGTCGCGGCTTCTGTTTGCCGCTGGGGCGAGTAGTGGCGGGCCGCCTTGATGGCAGCCTTGAGCGCTTTACGGGCTTCATTCAGGTCGGGAACGACGCCTTTCATGTCGGTGTCGGATGCGTGTTCAGCAGCCGCCCCCTGTTCGCGGCTGGAGGACGCGCCGCTGGCAGCGTCAGACCCCTCGGGCCGATCGCCCCCAAACGGCCAATCGGTACGGGCGAAATCGCGGAACCGGTGCACCTGTTCGCCTGCTTTGGCGAGAAAGGCCAACGTTCCCTCGATCGCCTCGCGATTGTCTGCCAAGTGGGCACGGCCGGCATCGGTGATGGTATAAAGCTTCTTGTTACCATCGGCAGCGGAGGTCACATAGCCCGCTTCCTCAAGGAAGGTCAGAGCCGGGTAAACCACGCCAGGACTTGGAGCGTAAAAGCCGCCAGAGCGCTCTTCCACGGCCTTGATCAGATCATAACCGTGCCGGGGCTGCTGTTCGATCAGATACAGGGACACCAGCCGCAGATCGCCCGAAGCTAGCATGCGGCCGATGCGGAAATTTCCGCCGACATTGCCCAGAAGGCTCGCATCGGCTTGGTAGGCCAGACGGCCCCAGCGCCGCGCCATCTGTTCTAGTCGCCGCCAGTTCAGTTCGCCGTCACGTCCAGAAGGTGCCATGATGTGTCTCCGATATATCTCAATGCCCCGGCTGCTTACATTGGGTCCGAAAAAGAGCATTCAAGATATATCTTGAACAAAATGCTGAGCACGAAAAAGCCGCCCCCTCAGGTGAGAAGGCGGCCAAGATATTTTAGGGTGCTAAGTGGCTAGAGCGTTGCGCCTTCGTTGGCGCCTTCGATGAGGTTGCGATCGAACTGGCCGTTGCGGCGGAAGCGCCACATGTAAGTGGGCAGGATAGTATCCATCGAGGTCGGCACGATGCCGAGCCCTTCCAATGTCCGCTTCTCGCGGATAGCCGCTTCGGACACGACATTGTCGACCCCAAGCAGTTCCACTTGATCCTTGGTCAGCAGCGGCTGGCCGGGGAGGATCGACAGTGGCAGAGCCAGGAGCTTGGCCATGCTTGGGGAGAGCGGCACCAGCGGGCGTTTGCGGGCTGTCTCGCGCAGTATGCGGGTCAGAAGTTCCCGATGGGTTTCAACCTGCGGCCCGCCTAGTTCGTAGATGCGACCACCTTTGACCTTGCCGCTAGCCGCCAGCGTCACTGCATCGGCAACATCGCCAACGTAAACCGGCTGGAAGCGGGTGTCGCCACAAACCAGAGGCATGGCTGGGAACATGCGGGCCAGCGAACCCATGAGGTTAAAGAAGCCATCGTCCGCGCCGAACATCAGCGAAGGGCGCAGGATGACCGCTTGGGGGAAGGCGGCCAGCACGGCGGCCTCGCCCGCCAACTTGCTGCGGGCATAGGCGCTTCGCTCCGCCCGATCCACCCCGAGGGCCGACAGATGTACGACCACCGAAGCCCTCGCCGCCTTGGCAGCGGCCGCGACGGTCTGAGCGCCTTGAGTATGAACGGCATTGAAGGTCTGCGCCCCGCGTTCGCCGCCAATACCAACAAGGTTGATCACCACATCTGCACCGGCGATCGCTCGCGCCACCGAAGCTGCATGGCGCAGATTGGCCTGAATTGGCTGGATCTGCCCGACATTGCCATAGATCGTAACATGGCCCGCCAGGTCAGGACGCCGCACGGCCACCCGGATGCGATACCCAGCCCGAGACAGCGCCTGGACCACTTGGGTGCCCAGGAATCCCGAGCCTCCGAAGATCGTCACCAGTTTTTCGTTGAGGGGGTCCATGGCAGGCTCCGGCAGCAATGGAAGGACAAACTAGCCGTGCTCTTAGCCTAAGGCGCGGGATTGGTCGAGAGGCGGTGGATGCACGCTCTTGACACAAGAATAATGATGTTCCCTATTTGTTTCAGGGAGGCGAACATGACCGACATGAACATTTATTCGGGCGGATGCCATTGCGGCGCGGTCCGTTACACGGCCCAGACCGAGTTGGACAGTCTGATGACCTGCAACTGTTCCCGGTGCAAAAGGCTGGGCTGGGTGATGCAGCCTGTCCCCGCGGTCCGGTTCAATCTGATCCGCGGCGCGGACAATCTCACCCTCTATCACTTCAACACCAACACCATTGATCATCTGTTCTGCAAAACCTGCGGCATCGAATCGTTCGGGCGGGGCCGAGACGAAAACGGCACCGAAACGGTGATGATCAACGTCAACTGCCTCGATGATGCACCGCCAGTTAACACTGGTGCGGTGACGCATTGGGATGGGGCTAATATGTGAATTGAAACAATAGGCGTTGACATCGGTCGGCGCCGGCCCTAACAACGCCCCGCCTGCCCAGATGGCGGAATTGGTAGACGCGCACGGTTCAGGTCCGTGTACCGCAAGGTGTGGAAGTTCGAGTCTTCTTCTGGGCACCATTTTTCAAGAAGGCCGGCCGCTGTGAAGCGGGCGGCCTTCTGGTTTTTGGTCTCGCCTTTTCAATGCCCTGATGCTGTGCCAAGAGGAATGCTGCATCCGTTTGTTGAGATCAACATGACCCCCAGACTGCACCGCGGCGACCTGCCCGACCTTTCGCGCTATGGCCGCGAAGTGGCGATTGACACTGAAACTATGGGCCTGCATCCGCATCGCGACCGCTTATGCGTAGTTCAGCTGTCGCCCGGTGATGGCAGTGCCGATGTGGTGCAGATTCCGGCCGACAGCAACGAGGCGCCCAATCTGGTTCGACTGCTCGCCGATCCTGAGCGGACCAAGATCTTCCATTATGCCCGTTTTGACGTGGCAGTGCTCAAGCACCGCTTTGGCGTGGTGGCCGGTCCGGTCTACTGCACGAAAATTGCGTCCAAACTGGTACGCACCTATACGGATCGCCATGGACTCAAGGACCTGGTCCGTGAGTTGCTCAATATCGATCTCTCCAAGCAGCAGCAAAGCTCGGACTGGGGGGCCGAAAAGCTCAGCGACGCACAACTCGATTATGCCGCTTCGGACGTGCTTTACTTGCACGACCTCAAGCGTCATCTCGATCGGATGCTCCGGCGCGAAAACCGCACCGAACTGGCCCGGGCTTGCTTTGACTTCCTTGCCACCCGATGCGAATTGGATTTGCTGGGGTGGGATGAGACCGACATCTTTGCCCACAGTTAAGGCGTGGGCCTGTCCATGACGGAGCAGCACGCCACGAGCACTGACCGCCTTGCCACCTACCGACGCTTGCAGGGCCGCAATCGCATGGTGGGCGTGTTACGCGTTGCGGTTCCCGCTCTCGGGGCGATGACCCTGCTGCTGCTGGTAGGGCAGATCTACCTGTCCAGCCTGCTGGATCAATTCAGTATCGGCGAAGTCAGCATGGATCGTGAGAGCATCCGGGTGGAAGCACCCGAATATGCCGGAGTCTTGTCCGACGGCTCCGCTTATCGGGTGCGGGCGAGCGACGCGCAGGCGATGCTCAATTCGACCGAGCAGATCGCCTTGCGCGACGCCGCCCTCAACGTTGTGCGCCCCGATGGGGTAGTGTTCGATGCGAGCGCTGATAGCGCGGTTCTGGACACAGCTCAAAGGGTGGTTCGGATCGAGGGCGCGTCCGACATCAGTGACAGCACCGGCACCAGCGGCACGATCGAGCAGTCGGTTTTTGATTGGAGTGCGCAGACGCTGACCGGCGATGGCCCGGTCGTTATCCACTATGCCGACGGCACGGAGTTGACCGCTGCGGGAATGCATTTCGATGCGGAGGCGAGCGTCTGGACATTTAGTGGCGCCAACGTCACCCTGCCCCACACGCCTGGAGCCGAGCCCCAATGATGATGCGATCGCTGTTATCGATTTTGTTGCTGCTTTGCCTGTCTGGGCTGGCCGCAGCGCAGGACCGCGTCGCCATCACGGCGGACCTGTTCACCCTCAACGAGGCAGAGCGGGAGGCTGTGTTTACCGGCAATGTCGTGGTGACCCATCCAACGGTGAAGGTCTGGGCCACCAAGGTCGTTGCCACCTATGGCGCTGGGGGCACTACCGATATCGAGACCTTTGAGGCCACGGGGGACGTGAAGCTCGAAACACCCGACCAGACCGCAACGGGAGAGCGGGCCGTGTTTACCCCGGGCGATCAACTGCTGCGCCTCACCGGCAATGTGAAGGTGACCAATTCGGGCGGCACGGTGGATGCCGGCGAACTCGTCGTCAATCTTGCAACCAATGTGTCTACCTTCACCGGTGGCAAAGGCGGACGCGTCACCGGCGTGTTTACCTCGCAATGAACGAGACGCGCGCCCAAGGCCGAATTGACCAGACCGGATGGCTGGTTGCGCATAGCTTGGCCAAGAGCTTCGGCAAGCGCGTCGTCGTGCGCGATGTTTCCATTGCCGTGCGGCGGGGCGAGGCTGTGGGCCTGCTGGGTCCCAACGGAGCGGGCAAGACTACGGTTTTCACCATGATCATGGGGCTGGTCAAACCCGATGCAGGCGATATCCGGCTCGATGGGCGACCAATTACCCACCTGCCGCTGTTCCAGCGCGGCCAGTTAGGCATTGGCTATTTGCCGCAGGAGCCATCGATTTTCCGCGGCCTATCGGTGCGCGGCAACATCATGGCCGTTTTGGAGAACCATGTTCGGGGGCGCAAGGCACGCCAAGCGCGCCTGGAAGCCCTGCTCGATGAGTTCTCGATCTCGCACCTCGCCAAGGCCAACGCCTTGTCCCTTTCGGGCGGCGAACGCCGGCGGGTGGAACTGGCGCGCGCCTTGGCGGCCGACCCCGTGTTCATGCTTCTTGACGAACCCTTTGCCGGCGTCGATCCGATCGCGGTGGCCGAGGTCAAGGGCCTGGTTAAGCAGTTGACGCAACGCGGCATTGGCGTGCTTATCACCGATCACGCGGTGCGCGAAACCCTGGGTCTGGTGGATCGTGCTTATGTGATTCATGGGGGCAAGGTGATGATCCAGGGCAAGCCCGAAACGATCAGCGCCGACCCTGATGCCCGGCGCGTTTACCTCGGCGAAAATTTCGCCATTTGAACCGCAACCGCCTTCTTGGCATGGAACTTGCCCTTGGCCCGCAACTGAGTCATGTTGCACGCGGGAAGCGCGGCAGAAGTGCAGCAAATGGGCGTGAGGACAGTTATGGCATTAGGGCCGCGGCTGGAGTTTCGGCAGGCGCAAAGCCTGACGCTGACGCCGCAATTGATGCAATCGATCCGGTTGTTGCAGTTGAGCCATCTCGAACTCAATGAGTTCGTCGACGCCGAATTACTGCGCAATCCGCTACTGGAGCGCGCTGAAGGCGACGGCGCGTCAGTGACGGGGGATATGACTGAGGCCGCTGACCAGCCAGAGACCGGCAGCGGTTTTGCTGACACACTGGACAGCGCGGTGCATTTGCCCACGGCCGAGGCCATTGCGGAGCACCTCGACACGGCCGTGGAAGATGTTTTCCCCGAACAGCACAGATCGGAGGGCCAAGTCTCGAGCGGTCGCGAGCGCGACAGTGTGGATTGGAGCGAGGCACCCGATCTGGACCAGTTCCTTTCGGCTCGCCCGAGACTCTCGGAGCACCTGGAACGCCAGGCCAATCTGATCTTGCGGACGGCTTCGGACCGCCTGATCGCCGGCGCCCTGATCGGGCAACTGGATGAGGCGGGTTATCTGAATGCGCCGCTGGACACGACGGCCGAGCAACTCGGCGCTGAGTTGGCGGACGTGGAGGCTGTTCTCGGAGCGCTTCAAGGGTGTGAACCGGTCGGAGTGTTCGCGCGGGACCTTGCTGAGTGCCTTGCTATTCAGCTCAGGGAAGCCAATCGGTTGGACCCACTGATGCAGGGCCTGCTCGCTCATCTTCCGATGCTGGCCGAGCACAACCTTTCCGGTTTGCAAAGAGCCATCGGCTGCGATCGGGAAGATCTGCTCGACATGCTCGCTGAACTGCGCCGGCTTGATCCCCGTCCGGGCCTGGCCTTCGACTCTGGCCCGGCTGAAACAGTGGTGCCCGACGTGTTTGTGCGCCTTGCTCCTGATGGTGGCTGGGGCATCGAGCTCAACAGCGAGGTGCTGCCCCGAGTTTTAGTTGACCGGGTGTACTACGCCACCGTGTCCAAGCGGACGCGCGAGCCAGGCGACAAAGCCTTTCTGTCAGATTGCCTCGCCAGCGCCAATTGGCTGACCAAGAGCCTTGACCAGCGGGCCCAAACCATCATCAAGACGGCCGCGGAAATCGTGCGCCAGCAGGACGGTTTTTTGCGCCATGGCATCGCTTATCTGCGGCCGATGACCCTCAAAATGGTCGCCGACGCTATTGATATGCACGAATCAACCGTCAGCCGCGTCACCTCCAACAAATACTTGGCGACGCCGCGCGGGCTGTTCGAGATGAAATACTTCTTCACGACCGCCATTGCCGCTTCTGACGGCGGCGGTGACCATTCGGCCGAGGCGGTACGCCATCGTATCCGCCAGTTGATCGAAAGCGAATCGCATAGCGATGTGCTGTCCGATGATACGATCGCGGCCATGCTCAAGCGCGAGCAGGGTATCGAATTGGCCCGGCGGACGGTCGCCAAGTATCGGGAAGGTATGAACATCCCCTCCTCGGTGATCCGCCGGCGCCAAAAACGAGATCTGGCGACAATGGCCTGAGACCGGCGCCTGTCCGCTTGCAACCGGCCGGTACGACCATGTTGCATAGGGCAGGTTCGAACCGAGGGGGCAAGTTACGCGTTGGGTGCGTGATGGCTGCAACCAGCTTGCCCAGGGAGTGGCACATTTAGTCGGCCCACCAAGGGTTACTCTGGCTACGGCGCATCAAGCGAGAACAAAAAGAAAGAGGATGCCATGAGCTTACGCGTTTCGGGAAAGAACATGGATGTCGGCGATGCCCTGCGCGGTCGTGCGGAGGAGCATATCGACGCAGCAGTGGGGAAGTATTTCGACGGCAATTATGACGGCCACCTCACCCTTACTCCCGACGGAACTGGCTTCCTGGCCGATTGTGTAGTGCATCTGGACACCGGAGCCGTGTTGCAGGCGAGCGCCCAGGGTGGCGACGCTATCGCCGCCTTCGAGCTGATGACGCAACACATCGAAAAGCGGTTGCGCCGGTATAACCGGAAGCTCAAGTCGCATCGGCGCGGTGGATTCGGCGTCGGCGACACCCAGGTGCCCGACGCCGACGGAACCGCGCAATACACGGTATTTGGTGCAGGCGATCAGCTTGAGGAACTTCCAGAAGATTATGCGCCACCTGTGATCGCGGAGACCACGAAAAACCTGCGCTCGCTGAGCGTGGAAGAGGCCGTCATGGAACTGGATATGACCAGCGCCGGGGCTGTGATGTTCCGCCACGCTGGACATGGCGGTCTGAATGTGGTTTACCGCCGCTCCGACGGCAATATTGGCTGGATCGATCCGGCATTGGGCGCAAATTAGACCCGAGTAATTGCTGCACCAAGAATAATCTAGATTAAGGCTATAGTGATGGAGTTGGCCGACATTCTGGCTGAACGCGCGGTGCTTGCTTGTACGGGAGTGCAATCCAAGCAGCAGCTATTCCAAGAGCTTGCCCAACGGGCCGCCGAACTGACGGGACTCGAGCGCAACGACATCCTTGATGCCATTACCAATCGCGAAGCCCTGGGCTCGACGGGCCTGGGCAACGGGATCGCGATTCCACACGGAAAAACCGCCGGCATCAAACAGGTGACGGCGGTGTTTGCCCGGCTTGACCAGCCGATCGAGTTCGATGCAGTCGACGATCAGCCCGTAGACCTCGTCATGATGCTGCTGGCACCAGCCGGCGCGGGGGCGGATCACCTCAAGGCGCTGTCGCGGGTGGCCCGCTTGTTGCGCACCGAAAGCGTGGTCGAGGAGTTGCGCCGCGCCGGCGATGAAGCTCAACTTTACGCCATTCTAAGCAGCCCATCGGACACCAACTACGCCGCGTGAGCCGCCGTTGGCGGCCGGCCTTCCAGCTGGATTCGCTTTAATGGACGGTAGCCAGCCCGAGATTGCGGGTGCCGAGCCATTCGCTAACGGCATCCTCGGTATCGGTTACCAGCAAGGGTGTGCCATCGGCAGACATGACGAGTTGATAAACCTCGTCAGTGTTGAACTCGGCTTCCTCGATCATGGCCGACAGCACATCGCCGCCCACGGGCCGTACATAGGCCACCGCGCTGCCGCCAAGTGCGGCAAACTGGGCCCGCGTGAGAGACTTTAGCGGATTGGCCAAGGTCTCAGTGTAATTTTCAGTGTTACGCTTTTCGTACATAACTGGCCCTTTCCTCAAATTGAGCGAATTTCAATGCGCCGGGCAATCTTGGGCGCTTGGGGGCGCTCGATGGTAACAACGAGCAAACCGTGGCTTAAAGTTGCATCCCTAACGATCATGCCGTCGGCGAGCAGGAAGGAACGCTGGAACTGGCGGGCGGCAATGCCGCGATGCAGGAACTGACGCGCGCCATCTTCCTTTTGCCGACCCCGCACGAGGACCTGCCCATCTTCGGCAGTCACTTCCAGATCGTCGGGTGAGAACCCGGCGACGGCAATCGATACCAGGAACTGTTCAGTCCCATCCGGAGCGGTGCTACGCTCTATGTTGTAGGGCGGGTAGCCTTCGGCAGCCTTGGCCAGGCGGTCTACCCGCTCTTCCAGATTGTCGAAGCCCAACAAAAAGGGCGCAGAAAACACCGAGACACGCGACATGCAGCCGTCCTTGATCACAAGCAACGCATTGGCGCGGACCCAGAAAGAACGGCATCACGCGCCTTGCCAACATATGGTGGGCGCCCGGCGCTGTTCAAGGCGGCCCAATTTGCTCGCTGGTGACGGCTAGGCTCTTGCCTTGTGCCGCCTTTGGCCCTATAGAGCCGGCTTCTGCTGACCGCCCGGCCTCAGGCATGCCGTGGCGGTCTTTGAATGCGATAGGCCCTCTGTCTATCCTCGTAACACCAAGGACCCGCAAAATGCCCAAGATGAAGACTAAATCGGGCGCCAAGAAGCGTTTCAGCTTCACGGCAACCGGTCGCGTCAAGGCCGGCGTCGCCGGCAAGCGCCACCGCCTGATCAACCACTCGGCCAAGTATATTCGCACCAATCGTGGGACCAAAATCCTGCAGAAGGGCGATGAATCGCTGGTCAAGTGGTACATGCCGTACAACCGCTAACGCTCTCGAAAGGACCCTGACACATGTCACGCGTTAAAAGAGGCGTTACCAATCACGCCCGTCACAAGAAGGTCTTGAAGGCTGCCGAGGGTTACTACGGCCGTCGCAAGTCTACGATCCGCATTGCCAAGCAGGCAGTGGAAAAGGCCGGCCAGTACGCTTACCGCGATCGTCGCGTCAAGAAGCGCAACTTCCGCGCTCTGTGGATCCAGCGCATCAACGCTGCCGTGCGCGATCACGGATTGACCTATGGTCGATTTATCGACGGCCTCAGCAAGGCTGAGATTGCCGTTGACCGTAAGGTGCTCTCCGATCTCGCGATCACCGAGCCCGCAGCGTTCGGCGCACTGGTCGAAAAGGCCAAGGCAGCCCTGGCGTATCTGGAAGGCGTTGAAGCCACCACCCACGCCCGCGTTTCTGCCTAAGACTCTCCTTCGCTGAGGTCAGCTTTGCGCCTTGTGCCACCCGGAAGGGCTGGTGCAGGGCGCTTTGTTTTGGTCTAACCGCGTTCACTTAATCCGGATCTCCCCATGACCCTTGATCAGCAGATCGATCTTCTCCGCGCCGAGCTTACCGACGCGACCGCCGCTGCCGCCGATGTCGGCGCGCTGGATGCGGTTCGCGTCGCCGCGCTGGGCAAGAAAGGCAGTGTTTCGGCGCTGCTGGCGTCGTTGGGCAGCATGGCCCCCGAAGAGCGCAAATCGGCGGGTCCGGCGATCAACGGCCTTAAGAGTGAAATTGCCGGCTTGATCGAAGCGCGCGGAGCCGCGCTCGAGGCCGAAGCGCTCGAGGCGCGCCTTGCAGAGGAAACCGTCGACATCACGCTTCCCCTGCAGCCGGCACCGACCGCCCGGGGGCGCATCCACCCCATCAGCCAGACGCTCGATGAAATCACCGCGATCTTTTCGGATATGGGTTTTTCCATCGCTGAAGGTCCCGATATCGAGACCGATTATTACAATTTCACCGCGCTCAATTTCCCCGAGGGGCACCCCGCGCGGGAAATGCATGACACGTTCTTCATGAAGCACGGTCCGGACGGGGTGAAGAAGCTGCTGCGCACCCACACCTCTCCGGTGCAGGTCCGCGTTATGCAGAAAACCAATGAAAAGCCTTCTGCGAGCTATATCACGCCCTCCATGGATCCGCCGATCCGGGTGGTGATCCCTGGGCGCACGTATCGCAACGATTCCGACCAGACCCACACGCCTATGTTCCACCAGGTCGAGGGGCTGGTGCTCGACAAGTCCAGCCATATCGGGCAGCTGCGCTGGGTGCTTGAGGAATTTCTCAAGGCCTATTTCGAAGTGCCCAATGTGACGCTGCGCTTCCGGCCGAGCTTTTTCCCCTTCACCGAACCCAGCATGGAAGTGGACGTGCGCTGCGACCGCTCGGGTAACGAGGTCAAGATCGGCGAAGGCAATGATTGGCTCGAGATCCTGGGCTGCGGCATGGTGCACCCTAATGTGATCCGCAATGCCGGGCTCGATCCGGACGTTTATCAGGGCTTTGCTTGGGGCATGGGAATCGACCGCATCGCCATGCTCAAATATGGCATGCCCGATCTGCGCCAGTTCTTTGACGCCGACCAGCGCTGGCTCGACCATTATGGGTTCCGGCCGCTGGACCTGCCAACCTTGTTCGGCGGGCTGTCGAGCTAACGGTATGGCTGACCTGCCGCCCCCTTACCGCGATGCCATCCAGTTCAGCTTCGGCGACTCGCCCGAGTTGGCGGACGAGCTGCTCGCCCTCGTGCTTGCCGGCAAGAAGACGGCAACCTGCGGCGCCTTGCGTAATTTCGGGCCATACAAGGAACCCCTACCCCAGGCCGGACGGCGCGATGTCGTACTGAACGGAGCGGGGGGAGCGGCGGCGGTGATCGAAACCCTCTCAGTCGAGGTCAAGCGGTTCGATGAGATCGGTCCGGAGTTCAGCGACCTTGAAGGCGAGGGCCCCTATGCCGAGTGGCGCGCCGGCCATGAGCGTTTTTTCGCTCGCAACGGTGGCTTTGCTCCCGACATGCCGGTGGTCTGCGAGCAGTTTCGGCTGGTTGAGGTTCTGCCTGCCGGGCGCCCCGTGTATAATCAGGTGGCGCGGCCGATCTTTATCGTCACCGATATTGAGTCGGACGGCCCGACCCCGCTGCACAATTCGATGCTGAGCTTTGCGGCCGTGGCGGTCGAAGCAGATGGGACGCGACATGGCGAGTTCGAGGCCGTGCTGCAGGCGCGCCCGGATCGGCATGCCAACGAAACCACCATGGCCTGGTGGCAAACCCAGCCGGAAGCCTGGGCAGCAGCAACCACGGGAGCCGAGCCGGCGGAGACGGTAATGCCGCGCTTTGCCGATTGGGTGGAAAACCTGCCCGGACCCAAGGTCTTTGCTGCCGCCCCCCTTATGTTTGACGGCCTGTGGATGGACCATTATCTCGACCAGTTTGCCGGCACGCGAGTGCTGAGCGGTCCCTTCAAGGGCCGGCAGATCTTTCGTGGCGGCGGGGTCTGCCTTTACACTATGGCCGGAACGCTGCGTGGCGCGCCCTATCTCGATTGGGGCATGAGCAAGCTGCCCGCCGAGTTCTACGGCCATATCGCCCACACCCATCATGCGATCGACGATGCCCGCGGCTTTGCCCGGGTCCTTGTCGAATTGTTCAAGATTTCCCGCGCCCTGCCGCCGATCACCGGCAGCCAGAGCGACTTCCGTTAAGGTATGCGATCATGAAGTTCACCCTTGAATGGCTCCGCGAGCATCTCGACACCACAGCCTCCGTGGATGAGATCAGCAAATCGCTGACCATGATCGGCCTCGAAGTGGAAGGCGTGGAAGATCAGGGCGAAGCGCTCAAGAGCTTTGTGGTGGCCCATGTCGTATCGGCCGAGCAGCACCCCAATGCCGACCGGTTGCGCGTGTGCAAGGTCGATGCGGGGAGCGGCGAGCTGATTGACGTCGTGTGCGGTGCGCCCAATGCCCGAACCGGGCTCAAGACCGTGTTCGCGTTCCCCGGGACCTATATCCCGGGCAAGGACATGACTATCGGGGTGGGCAATATTCGCGGCGCCGCCTCCAATGGCATGCTGTGCTCGGCGGCCGAGCTCGACCTGTCGAGCGACCATGACGGCATCATCGAGCTGCCCGGAGATGCACCCGTCGGTCACCGCTATGTCGATTATGCCGGCATCAATGGTGTCGTCTTTGACATTTCGATCACGCCCAATCGCGGCGACGCCACTGGCGTTTATGGCATCGCCCGGGATCTGGCAGCCTTTGGCGTTGGCACATTGAAGCGCACCGACATGTCGCCCACGGCCTCGAAGGGCCCGAGCCCGTTGGCGCCCCTGCCGCACCGATTCGCCGAAGGCGAGCCCAAGGCCATCCGCAAATTCGCTGGCCGGGTCATTCGCAACATCAAGAATGGCCCCTCCCCTGAGTGGCTGCAAAGCCGCCTGCGAGCAGTGGGTCTGCGCCCCATCAATGCGGTGGTTGATATCACCAATCTGGTGTCGCTGGGCTGGGGGCGTCCGCTCCATGCCTATGATGCCGACAAGATCGTGGGCCAGCCCGTGCTGCGCAATGCACGCGCCGGGGAGAGCCTTGATGGTCTCGACAACAAGCTCCACCCGCTCGACGAAACCATGACGGTGATCGCCGACGAGCAGGGGCCGCTTTGCCTTGGCGGCATCATGGGGGGCGAGCGCTCGGGCTGCACTGATGATACCACCACAATCCTGATGGAATGCGCCAGCTGGGATCCTGACCTGATTGCCCGAACCGGACGCAAGACCGGCATTGTCTCGGATGCGCGTTATCGGCTCGAGCGTGGCGTTGACCCGGCGCTGACCGAACCCGGCCTCGAGCTGGCCACCCGGCTGGTGCTGGAGCTCTGCGGCGGCGAACCGGCTGAGCCTGTGATCTCGGGCGAAGACGTGTTCCCCAATACGCGAGTGGAATTCCCGCTTTCCGAGGTCAAGCGGCTGACCGGCCTTACGGTTGAACCCAGCCAAATCGAGGCTATCCTCGAAGGTCTCGGTTTTGCTGTGACCGGCGGTGGTGAGACGCGCGATGTCGCGGTGCCCAGCTGGCGGCCCGACATCACGCAAAAGGCCGATATCGTTGAAGAAGTGATGCGCATGGTTGGCGTTGATGCCGTGCCTGTCGAGCCGCTGCCGCGCCTGCACCATGTGGCCCCGCGCGTGTTGACGACCATGCAGAACCGGCGGCGTATTGCGCGGCGCCTGCTGGCCGCCCGCGGTTTGGACGAGGCCGTCACCTGGTCGTTCATCTCGCACAAGGAAGCCCTGCGCTTCGGCGGAGGCGGAGAGACCCTGCAGCTGGCCAATGCCATTGCTTCAGATATGACCGATATGCGCCCTTCCCTGCTGCCGGGCCTGTTGGCCGCGGCCCGGCGCAACTCCAATCGCGGCATCGAAGATCTGGCCCTATTCGAGGTCGGGCAGGTGTTCCTGTCCGATGCTCCCGAAGGCCAGCACACCTATGCGACTGGCATTCGCACCGGCACGGCCAAGCTGACCGGCAGCGGTCGCCGCTGGGACGGCAAGGCGGAACCCGTTGGCGTGTTCGACGCCAAGGCAGATCTCGCGGCCGTGCTCGACGCCCTTGGGGTTGATATCGAGAAGGTGCAGGTGCTGCCCGAAGCCGCCTCCTGGAGCCATCCCGGTCGTGGCGGGCGCCTGGCGCTCGGACCCAAGGTGACGCTGGGCTGGTTTGGCGAGCTGCACCCGGCCCTCAGTGCCGAGCTTGACCTTGTTGGGCCCGTCGCAGCCTTCGAGATTGATCTGGATGCCTTGCCCGAGCCGCGCCGCAAGCCGACGCGCACCAAGCCGGCCCTGCCGCTTTCCAGCCTCATGCCCCTGAGCCGCGATTTCGCCTTTGTGGTCGACAAGTCGGTCTCCGCCGGCACCATCATCAAGGCTGCCCGCGGTGCCGACAAAACCCTGATCACCAGCGTCGAGGTGTTCGACGTGTATGAAGGCACCCATGTCGGCGAGGGCAACAAGTCGGTGGCGGTCGCGGTGACGCTGCAGCCTACCGACAAGACGCTGACTGACGAGCAGATCGAGAAGGTTTCGGCCGCTGTGGTCAATGCCGTCAGCAAAGCCAGCGGCGGCGTGCTCCGAACCTAGGAGCCTAGCTAGCGCCGCCGGGGCCGCTCGGCGCGCCAGGCTAGCACCGAGATCAGCAGGCCCAGCGCCAGAACGGCGAGCAAGGGCCAATGGCGCCATTGGGCAAACGGCGTGCTGGCCAGCCGTTCGGACGGGCGCACATCGAGCGCGGCCATCTCCAGGGGCGCCAGCTGCCCGGTGATGCGGCCCAGCGGATCAGTGGCAAAGGTAATGCCAGTATTGGCCGCCCGGATCAGGCTCATCCCCTCTTCCACTGCCCGCACCCGAGCATGGTGGGCATGTTGGGCCGGACCGATTGAGCCGTCGAACCAGGCATCATTGGTGATGTTGAACAGGAACTGGGCTTTGGCCGTGTCGCCCAGATCACCGGAAAACAGGATTTCGTAGCAGATCAGCGCCAATAGAGCCGGCGTCCCCGGCAGGTTCAGCAAGCGCCGGCGCGCGTCGCCATGGCCCCAGCCTTCCGCTCCAGGCACGAATTGCTTGATACCAAGTTGGGCAAAGAAGTCCTGAAAGGGCAGGAACTCGCCAAAGGGCACCAGGTGAGCCTTGTCGTAGCTCTCGATCACCTCACCATCGCTGTTGATCGCCAGAATGGCATTGAAGGGCGGACCGGATGGGCTGGTCGCGCCCGGAGCAAGCTGCTGGCGCGGCGCTCCGGTAAAGAGGATGGTGTCGTCCGGCAGCATGCGGGCAATACGCGCCAGCGCATCGGGATAGGACGCCAGAAAGAAGGGCAAACTGGATTCGGGCCAAACCAGATGCGTGATGTCGGCAAGACCCTGGTCCTGCGGATCCATCCGGATTTCCGACAACATCAGCAGCCGGTCGATGAGGCCAGCCGGATCCACCCGGGCCCAGTTGGCATGCTCATAAACCAAAGGCTGCACGAGGCGCATAGCGATATCGGTACGCTCGGCGACCGGGGTGCCTGCCAGCCGGTTAAAGCCATAACCAAGCTGGCCAGCCAGGACCGCCAGCGACAGGAAGAACGGAAGCAGCCGCCGCGACAGCGGGCGCCCGTCAGCGGGCCAGATCAGGGCCGGCGTCATTGCCAGGAGGGCCGCAACAAAGGTGAGGCCATAAACGCCCACAAGGGCCGTCGCCTGCATCATCTCCGTTGTCGGCGTCAGGGCATAGCCAAGCAGGTCGAAGGGAAAGCCGGTCAGCACATGGCCGCGCGCCCATTCGGCGGCGGTCACAAAGGTCGCGAGCGTCACAATGCGCCAAGGTCCGGTGGACCAGAGTAGGTGCGCGCCAGCGCTGCCCAACCCCCAAAACAAGGCGATCAAAGCGGCAAGGGCCAAGATGGCAAAGGGCATCAGCACCAGCATGACGCCGCCATCCACAAAGAAAGCCGCGCCCAACCAGTGAAACGCGACTGTGAAATAGCCCCAGCCGAAGGCAAAACCAATGGTGAAGGCTGGTCCGAACAATCTCGGCCAGCCGCGGCCATGCTCGGCACCATCGAGGCACCAGACCCAGACGGGAAACGCCAGGAACAGCGCCGGCAACACGAACAATGGGGGCACAGCGAGCCCGGCCACCGCCCCGGCCAGCACCAGCAGCACGAGACGGCGCCAACCATGGCTCAGCATGGCGGTCTCGGCCAGCCAGGTCATTGCGAACTACTGCGCGAATCGGGGTGCATGGGCGCAAGCTGGCTGCGCAAAGCCCCAGCGTCAAGGCGCTGCCCGAGGCACATTGACGAGTTGATCGGTCTCGACACCGAAGGACGACGCCGCTAGAGCGATAGCTATGCAGACCCTGCCCATCACCCTCGCCATTGATACTGCTGCGCCCCAGCTGCAGCTCGCTCTGCTGCTCGCGGATGGAAGCGTGGATGTGCTAGTCGACGAGATCGCCACCGGCCATGCCGAATTGATCTTCGGGCGGCTCGCGGCGCTGCTGGAGCGCAATGGGTTGAGTTATGCCGATCTCGGGCGGGTGGCCGTCTCGACGGGGCCCGGTTCCTTTACCGGCTTGCGGATCGGGCTTTCCGCTGCCCGAGGCATAGCGTTGGCCCGGGGCATCCCGGTGGTGGGTGCCCCGACCCTTTTGGCCCTTTCCCTCTCCGCTTCAAGCGAGGGGCCGATAGCGGTGCTGCTCGATGCGCGGCGGGGTGAGGCCTATTCCCAGACTTTCAGCACTAGAGGCGTTCCGGCCGGTGCAGCGCAATTGCTGCCCATGGCGCAAGCGGAAGCTGCGGTGCCAGCAGGGGCAACTCTGCTGCGCGGCCCCTTCATCGATGTCAGCTTGCTGGCCCGCTTTGGGGCTACCGCTGATCCGGCCGACTATCCCCCGGAAGCTGCCTATGTGCGCGAAGCAGATGCCAAGCCCCAGGCTGCCGCCCGCATACCCCGGCTCGCCCCGTGAGAAAGCTGTGGCTGGGGCCGCATGGCCTGCATGTGGAGCCCGCCCAGGTAGGCGATGCCGAGGTCTTGGCCGCTATTCACGCCCAGGGCTTCTTTCGTGGCTGGTCTCGCGAGGAGTTTGCCGACTTCCTCCAGGAAACGGAATGCACTACCCTGGTCGCCTGTGACCCACGGCGCCAAGTTGCCGGTTTCATCCTGGTGCGACTGATTGGTGATGAGGCGGAATTGCTCAGCATTGCCGTTGAGCCTAAATGGCGGGGCAAGCGGGTGGGCCAGGCTCTGCTGCGAGCGGCTCTGGATGATCTGCTGTTTACCAATGCCCGCCGCATGTTCCTGGAAGTGGATGAGCGCAACAGTGCAGCGCTGCGACTTTATCGCAGTCATGGCTTTGTGGAAGTGGGTAGGCGCAAGGGCTATTATCCCCGCCCGGACGGTTCGGCAGCCACCGCGCTTGTCATGGCCGCCGATCTTGGCTAACTCCTTCCTATAGCCTTGGCAGGACCCGCTTGTGAGCAAGACCAGCAGCGAACCGACCCTGGAAGAGGCCTGTGTGGCGCAGGGCATGCGCATGACCGACCAGCGCCGGATCATCGCCCGCGTGATCCAGGACAGTGCTGACCATCCCGTCGTCGAGGAATTGCACCGGCGCGCAGCGGCGATCGACGCCGGCATCTCACTATCCACAGTCTACCGGACGCTCAACCTGTTTGAGGAAGCCGGCCTTGTCACCAAGCACGATTTTAAGGATGGACGCGCCCGGTTCGAACTGATTCCCGACGAGCACCACGACCACCTCATCGATGTTCGAAGCGGAAGGGTAATCGAGTTCCGCAACGAGGAAATCGAGGCGATCCAGGAAGTGATTGCCAAGCGGCTGGGATACCGGCTGGTGGATCATCGCCTCGAGCTTTATGCCGTGCCGATCGAAACCGGATCCAAGCCCGCCAAGGGCGAGCCGCAGTAGCACTGCCATCCCAAGTTAACACTAACCGCCGAGCCTTCTAGCGTTAACGAGCCTTCGACGAGTACAGCATCCTTGCTGGCGCTGCAGGGAGGTTGGCGTGGCTTGGCAATTGATCGCGATCTGGACGCTAGTGGTGCCCGCCGTGCTGTGGTTTGCAGTGGATGAGCGGCAAGAGCATCGTCGCCGGCGGAGGGCGGCCCGGCTCTGCCCTTCCCCTGCCCCACGAGCCGCAACAGAGGCTCAAAACGCTCAGACTTTTCCCGGCCTTTCGCCCGCCTACCGCGCCTTCCTGCAGACCACAGGCAATCAGCCCTATACCTGATCGAGCTTCGATTTCAGCCGCGCCAAAATGTCGGCGGCTTTCACCAGCAAGGCCATGTCGATATCTTCTTCGCTCATGGTTTCGGACGTGTTGGCCCAAACCGGGATATCCAGATCGTGGCGCTGTTCGCGCCCATCGCGTATTTCGGTCAGCACGGCGCGCACCTTGCCGGTTACGCGGTTAGGCAAGCGGGGATGGGCGCTTTTATGCGCTACGGCAATGTCGATAAGTTGGTAAGTCAAACGGTTCCG
This sequence comes from Devosia sp. 1566, assembly GCF_004005995.1. Lineage (NCBI taxonomy): Bacteria > Pseudomonadati > Pseudomonadota > Alphaproteobacteria > Hyphomicrobiales > Devosiaceae > Devosia > Devosia sp. 1566. The sequence goes on along the minus strand of NZ_CP034767.1, from coordinate 4,094,982 downwards.
GCCCTGTGGACAGGCAACGATGCTGGACGTTTAGCGTTCCAGCCCAGTTAACCGCCTCGAACTAAAGGCGGTTCTCCACAGCGTGCGGGCGGGTCAAACGCGCACGGCGTGCTCTACCCGGCCAGCATCGCCAAAAACGCGCAGATAACGCTCAATTTCGCTTTTCTCGCCCGTCGCCTTGGCCGGATTATCGGACAGCTTGACCGCCGGCCGCCCATTGGCCTCGCTGACCTTGATGACGATCGAGATTGGGTCCAGTCCCGGATTGGGCTCTGGCGCGCAGCCTTCAAAATCATTGGTCAGGTTGGTGCCCCAGCCAAAGGCCATGCGCACGCGCCCGTCGAAGTGCAAATAGGCCTCTTCGATCATGTCCACATCGAGCCCATCGGAAAAGATCAGCAATTTGTCACGCGGGTCGCGCCCCCGCTCCTGCCACCAACGGATGATGCGTTCGCCGCCAGCGATGGCGGGGGCACTATCTGGGCGGAAGCCAGTCCAGTCGGCGACCCAATCGGGGGCATGCTTGAGAAAGGAATCAGTGCCAAAGGCATCGGGCAGCACGATCTTGAGATTGCCGCCATAATAGCTTTCCCAGTCCTGCAGCACGCCATAGGGGGCCTCGCGCAGGGCGTCATCGGTCTTGGCCAGCGCCGCGAGGACCATTGGGAGCTCATGCGCATTGGTGCCGAGAGCCTCGAGATCGGTATCCATGGCCAGCATGACATTGGAGGTACCGGTAAAAGCTTCCCCGATCCCTTCCTTGAGGGCCTCGACGCACCAGCGCTGCCAGAGGAAAGAATGGCGCCGGCGTGTGCCAAAATCGGAAATGCGCAATTCCGGCAGCTTTTGCAGCCGTTCGACCTTTTCCCACATCTTGGCCTTGGCCCGTGCGTAGAGCACATCGAGCGTGAAGGGCCCGTAGCGCTTCATCGCGGCGCGGCTGCGCAACTCGTTGATGATTGAAAGGGCGGGAATCTCCCACATCGAGGTTTCCAACCACTTGCCTGGAAATTCCAGCACGAACTGACCGTCGCGCTGCTCCAGATGGTATTCCGGCAGCCGGAAGTCTTCGAGCCATTGCAGAAAGGCTGGCTCGAAAATCTGGCGCGAGCCGTAAAAGGTATTGCCGGCCAGCCAGATCATTTCTTTTTTGGAGAAGCGCAGAGTGCGCGCGTGATCAAGCTGGGCGCGCAACTCGGTGATGTCGATCTCATGGGCAAGCTGAACCGAGCGGGTGCGGTTGATCAGCGAGAAGGTGACGTCGATCTTGGGGTACAAGCCCCAGATCATCTGCAGCATCAACAGCTTATAGAAGTCGGTGTCCAGCAGGCTCCGGATGATCGGGTCGAGCTTCCAGGTATGATCATAGACCCGCCGAGCGATATCTGTTGTGGGCACGCGGTTCACCTCCAGCTGACGCGGCCGCCTTGTAGCGCGGCGGGCGGTGGATGGAAAGCGGCTGCAGCGGGTTGGGTCGCCGAGTGATTGAGAACCCTCGATCGGGGCTCAACCCGAGAATAGTCTCGACAGGGAGTTATCGAAAGATTGGTGGAGCCAAGCGGGATCGAACCGCTGACCTCTTGCATGCCATGCAAGCGCTCTCCCAGCTGAGCTATGGCCCCATCTTTTCGGGTTCGTCCGGGTCATTCCCGTCCGAAGCGAGGCGGAACCTATTGGATGCTCCGTCCCCTTGCAAGTGCCTAAATGACACTTTTTTATTTCGCCGGCCAAAAGCTTGGCCGGCGAAAAAATTCAAGCGAAATCAACGATCCTCGTCACCGCCAACATCAAATGCCAAGCTGTCGTCCTCGTCGTCTTCCTCTTCCAGGAACACGTCTTCGTCGTCGCCGAGTTCCTCGTCGACCTCGACATCCTCGACATCAGGGATTTCGTCCTCGCCGGCTTCTTCAGCATCGGCGTCCTCGAGCGAAACGATCTCGGGCGCCGCTGCGTCGACGACCTCGTCTTCTTCTTCCGTCTCGTCTTCTTCCTCAACTTTCCGGGCGGTTGCCGGGGAAGCCTTGCCGACCAGCACCTGCTCGAAGTAGGACCGCGGATAGCTCTTGCCCGTATAAGGCGAGACGATCGGGTCCATGTTGAGGTCGTAGAACTTCTTGCCGGTGTCGGGATCGGTCCGCTTGGTGCCGCGTTCGGAACTGGCCATGGGTGGTCCTCGTCGATGGGGGAGCGCGGGGCAAGCCCCGCTTTGGCTCGTCCGGTTATGGGCAAACCTTGCCCCTGTCAAACCGAAAATGCTAAGCCCGCCCCGCCGTTCCAGCCGCCCGGAGAAAGCCATGATCATCGCCGTCGACGGACCAGCTGCTTCGGGCAAGGGCACGCTCGCGAGCGGCCTCGCCCGCCATTACGGGCTGCCGCATCTGGATACGGGCCTGTTGTACCGCGCTGTCGGGCAGGCGGTGGACGGCTTTGAGGACGCGCCGGATTTTGAGAACCGCGCCATCGCAGCGGCCCGGAAGCTTGATGAGGCGGACTTGCAGTCCGAACTACTGCTTTCGGCGCGGGCCGGCCAGCTGGCGTCCAAAGTCGCCGTGATTGGAGAAGTCCGTCAGGCACTCTTTGACTATCAGCGCCAGTTTGCCCTGCAGGAGGGCGGTGCCGTACTCGATGGTCGCGACATCGGTACCGTGATCTGCCCCGAGGCGGACGCCAAGCTCTTTATCCAGGCTGATTCCAAGTCGCGGATGGAACGACGGGCGCGCCAGCTGGAATTGCGCGGCCAGGTGGTTGATCGCTACGCCCTTTATCACCAAATAGAAGAGCGGGATGCCCGGGACATGGCCAATCCCCATGGCGGTTTTTACAAGGCGGCGGACGCGCACTTGCTCGACACCACGCTTCTCGATATAGAAGCCGCACTCCGCGCAGCCATCGCTATTGTCGATGGAGCCATCAGGCGCAAGGCAGGGCTCGTGCCCTAATTCAATCCTTGCGCATGCTTGCTTCGGCTGCCGGGCAGAATACCCAACATTGCCGTTCCGATCGGGCGCCCGCGCGCCGGCATCTGACCAACAGATGGCGAGCCCCCATTGCGACAATGCCAACCCCCAACCGCCGGCGCATCTGGAGATGAATTTGGCACAGCAAACTGTGACTAAAGAAGATTTTGAATCCCTGTTGATGGACTCGTTCATCGACAACGAGCCTTTGGAAGGCACCGTCGTCAAGGGAACCGTGGTCGCGATCGAAAAGGATCTGGCGATCATCGATGTCGGTCTCAAGACCGAAGGGCGCATTGCGCTCAAGGAATTCGGCCAGGCTGGCCGTGACGGCACCATCACCGTCGGCTCGGTCGTGGAAGTCTATGTCGATCGCGTCGAGAACGCGATGGGCGAAGCGGTGCTGAGCCGCGAGAAGGCCCGCCGTGAAGAGAGCTGGGTCAAGCTCGAAGAAATGTACAACAATAACGAGCGCGTTGAAGGCACGATCTTCAACCAGGTCAAGGGCGGCTTCACGGTCGACCTCGAAGGCGCCATCGCCTTCCTGCCGCGCTCGCAGGTCGATATCCGCCCAATCCGCGATATCGCTCCCCTGATGAACGTTCCCCAGCCCTTCCAGATCCTCAAGATGGACAAGCGCCGCGGCAATATCGTCGTGTCGCGTCGCGCCATTCTGGAAGAATCCCGCGCTGAACAGCGTTCGGAAATCGTCCAGCAGCTGGAAGAAGGTCAGGTTGTCGACGGCGTGGTCAAGAACATCACCGATTACGGTGCGTTCGTGGACCTCGGCGGTATCGATGGTCTGCTCCACGTCACCGACATCGCTTGGCGCCGGGTCAATCACCCGTCCGAAGTGCTCACGATCGGCGAGACCATCAAGGTCCAGATCGTGCGCATCAACCACGAATCGCACCGCATCAGCCTCGGCATGAAGCAGCTGCAGGCCGATCCGTGGGAAGGCATCGAAGCCAAGTACCCGATCAACGCCAAGTTCTCCGGTCGCGTCACAAACATCACCGACTACGGTGCGTTTGTGGAGCTGGAGCCAGGCATTGAAGGCCTGATCCACGTCTCAGAAATGAGCTGGACCAAGAAGAACGTCCACCCCGGCAAGATCGTCTCCACCTCTCAGGAAGTGGAAGTGGTGGTGCTCGAGGTCGATCCCGACAAGCGCCGTATCTCGCTTGGCCTCAAGCAGACCCTGGCCAATCCGTGGGAATCGTTTGCTGACAAGTTCCCCGTGGGTTCGGTCATCGAAGGCGAAGTCAAGAACAAGACCGAATTTGGTTTGTTCATCGGCCTCGAAGGCGATGTGGACGGCATGGTGCACCTCAGCGACCTCGATTGGCAGAAGTCCGGCGAAATCGCGCTCGACGACTACAACCGCGGCGACATGGTGCAGGCCAAGGTGCTCGACGTCGATGTCGAGAAGGAACGTATCTCCCTGGGTATCAAGCAGCTAGCCACCGGCGAGACTGCATCCTCGGCTGAGGGCGAGACCGGCGGCATCCGCAAGGGCGCTGTGGTCACCGGCACCGTGATCGACGTCAACGATGGCGGCATTGAAGTCAAGCTGGCCGATAGCGACATGACGGCCTTCATCCGCCGCGCCGACCTGTCGCGTGATCGCAACGACCAGCGTCCCGAGCGTTTCAGCAAGGGCGAAAAGGTCGACGCACGCGTCACCCAGTACGATCGCAAGACCTCGCGCATCCAGCTCTCGATCAAGGCGCTGGAAATTGCCGAGGAAAAGGAAGCCGTGGCCAATTACGGTTCCTCCGATTCGGGCGCTTCGCTCGGTGACATCCTGGGCGCTGCGCTCAAGGGTCGCGACAACAACTAAGATCGGCTTCATGCCATCTGGACCCGCGCTTTCTAGCGCGGGTCCTTTCTTTTGCGGGTATGCCATGACAAGCAAGGGTATTCACTGGCGGGGCATGACGACGCTGGATCTGCCGGCGGTGCAAGCTATTGCCGCTTGCGTGCATCCCAGCTTTCCCGAGGATCTTGCGGTGTTTGCCGAGCGCCGCGCCTTGTACCCGGATGGCGCCTGGCTGCTGGACATCAATGGCGCACCGAGCGGTTATTTCCTCACCCACCCTTGGACTGCCGGCACCATGCCCAAGCTCAATCAGCTTTACGGCACCCTGCCGAGCGGGCCGCCCACCTATTATCTGCACGATCTGGCACTGCTGCCCCAGGCTCGCGGCCATGGAGCGGCGGGAGTGATCGTCGAGCAGGTGCTGGACCACGCCAGGCGCGCCGGCTTTGCCACGGCTAGCCTTGCTGCCGTCAATGGCTCGGCGCCGTTCTGGAGCCGGCACGGCTTCGTCCCTGTTGATGTGCCCGAGTTGCGCGAAGCGCTGCTGAGCTATGAAGACGCAGCGCAATATATGGTGCGGCAACTGAGCTGACCCGCCGCATGCTTGCTTTCCCGCGGCTGCCTCGCTACCGCTTGGCGGGCAAAGAGTGAGCCGATCATGACCGACCAGCCTTCTCCTGAGCCTACCCGCCCGCCCGATCCGCATGGGGCGCTTGCTGCCGCCCATTTCCGCCGCTCACGCGGTTGGTGGCGCATTGTTGCTGCGCTCGCCATCGTCGTGGCCATTCTGGCGCTGCTTGGCCGGTTCGCTGGGGGCGATGGCGTGGTCGGCGACCACATTGCCCGGGTTGTGATCGATGGCGCGATCAGCACCAATCGTGATCGGCTGGAAGCGTTGGAAGAGCTCGCCGAGGACGACAGCGTCACCGCTGTCATTGTGGCCATCAACTCACCTGGCGGCACGACTGCGGGCGGCGAGGAACTCTATGAAGCGCTGAGCCGACTGCGCCAAACCAAGCCTGTTGTCGCGGTGGTCCAGGAACTGGGCGCATCGGCCGCCTATATGACCGCCATCGCCGCAGATCGCGTTTTGGCGCGACGACTGTCCATCGTTGGCTCCATTGGCGTGCTGTACCAGCATGTGAATGCCGGCAAGCTGATGGATATAATTGGCGTCAATCTCGACAAAGTTGCTTCAGGCCCGCTCAAGGCTGAACCCGACTTTGATGAACCTTTGGTGGGCCCAGCACGCGAATCCATCGCGGCCCTCGTCAACGACAGCTTTGAGTGGTTCGTAGACGTAGTGGCGGAACGGCGGGGCTTGCCGCGCCCCGAAGCGCTGGCGCTGGCGGACGGGCGTATTGTCACAGGGCGAATGGCTGTTGCAAGCAAACTGATCGACGGTATCGGGTCCGAGCGTGAGGCGGTTGAGTGGCTAGTGGCGGAGCGCGGCATTGCCGAGGATCTGGAGCTTGTGACCGCCTGGCCCAAACCTGATCAGGGTCTGGGCTGGATCGGCGCCATGATCTCCGGGCAGGCGCGGGCGGCACTCGGGCTGCCTCCTGCCGGTGCCATCGCGCTTGACGGGTTGGTTTCGCTTTGGCAGGTTGACCCCGCCTCGTGAGTGGGGACGGATTAGGGCACCTTCGGAGCCAAACATGATCAAGTCGGAACTCGTCGAGAAACTTGCGGCCGAAAATCCGCACCTGTTCCAGCGCGATATCGAAAACATCGTCAATGCCATTCTGGATGAGATCGGCGATGCAATGGCGCGGGGCGACCGGGTGGAACTGCGTGGGTTCGGGGCCTTTTCGGTCAAGAACCGGCCGGCGCGCCTCGGGCGCAATCCGCGTACTGGCGAGCAGGTGGATGTGGGGGAGAAATACGTTCCCCAGTTCAAGGCTGGCAAAGAAATCCGCGAGCGGCTAAACCGTTCGTAACGGGCACACAGCCTAAGGCAGCGCTTTTATGGTCAAGAAAATCGTCGGCTGGCTGGTTCTGGTGCCGCTATGCGCCCTCTTGATCGTGTTCGCGCTGGCCAACCGCCATTTCGTGCTGATCAACTTCAACCCGTTCGTGCCGGTCGAATCCATGGCGACACCCGGTTATGGCGTGCCGTTGTTCGTCGTACTGTATGTCGTGTTGCTGGTGGGCGTGCTCCTGGGGGGTATTGCCACCTGGTTCGCCCAGGCTCGCCATCGCAGTGGCGAGCGGCATTGGCGGCGTGAAGCCTATGCCTTTCAAAGCGAGCTTGAAAGCTTGCGCAAAACCCCGGCAGCGGGCGCAAACGCTCCCCTTGCTGAAGTCGACGATCTTCTGGAACTGCGCTGATGCGCAGCTTGCCCCCCAATTCGTGACAGGCGATGGTAGACCCCCTCATCATCAAGATTTGCGGCATCAAAACCACTGAAATGCTGGAAACCGTCATTGAGGCAGGCGCCGACATGGTGGGCTTCGTGCATTTCGTGCGCTCGCCGCGCCACTGCACCATCGAGGATATTGCCGGGCTGATTTCCACGGCTCGCGGCCGGATCGAGAGCAGCGTGTTGCTGGTCAATCCGGACAATTCCTGCGTTGCGGAAGTAGCGGCGCTCGGCCCAGACTGGATCCAGTTGCATGGGCCCGAAAGCCCGCACCGCGTCGCTGCGATCCGCGCTGAAGCGGGCGTTGAGATTATCAAGGCGGTGCCGATCGGGTCTGCCGACGATGTCGCCAATGTGTCCGGGTTTGCCGATGTAGCGGATCGCATTCTGCTCGATGCCAAGCCGCCCAAGGGAGCCGACCGTCCCGGCGGGCTGGGGGAAACCTTTGACTGGTCCTTGCTCCGGGCGCTCGACCCCGCAATTCCCTTCATGCTTTCGGGCGGACTGACCCCCACCACGGTGGCCGACGCCATCCAGACGGTGCGCCCGATGGGCGTCGATGTGTCCTCGGGTGTGGAATCAGCGCCCGGCGTCAAGGACAAGCGCCTGGTCGAAGCCTTTATCCGGAACGCCCGCGCTGCGCTTTGAGTTTGCAATTGGGACGTTGCAGGGCCTATTGAAGCGGCAAGCTCCGGCTTCCTTTCTGCTCCGCGATCGATTGGCGAGACCCCATGGACGGCATCAACTCTTTACGCAATGGCCCTGATGAAGCGGGCCGATTTGGCCCATATGGCGGCCGGTTCGTTGCCGAAACGCTGATGCCGCTGATTTTGGATCTGGAGGCTGCCTATCGCGCCGCGCAAAAAGATCCGGCCTTTGCCGCCGAACTGAACGACCTGTCGACCCATTACGCCGGCCGGCCGAGCCCGCTTTATTTTGCCGAGCGGCTAACTGAGCATCTTGGTGGAGCCAAGGTGTGGTTCAAGCGTGAAGAGCTGAACCATACCGGCTCGCACAAGATCAACAATTGTCTGGGGCAGATCCTGCTCGCACGCCGCATGGGCAAGACGCGCGTCATCGCAGAGACCGGGGCGGGGCAGCACGGTGTGGCGACCGCTACCGTTTGCGCCAAGTTCAATCTGCCCTGCACCATCTTCATGGGTGCGACAGATGTCGAGCGGCAGATGCCGAACGTGTTGCGCATGAAGATGCTGGGCGCTGAAGTGCGGCCCGTCACTGCCGGAGCGGGCACGCTCAAGGACGCGATGAACGAGGCGCTGCGCGACTGGGTTACCAATGTGGAGTCCACATATTACCTGATCGGCACTGCCGCGGGTCCCCACCCCTATCCTGAGATGGTGCGCGATTTTCAGTCGGTGATCGGCACTGAACTCAAGGAACAGTTCCGGCAGGCCGAGGGCAAGCTGCCCGAAGCGATCGTGGCCTGCGTGGGCGGCGGCTCCAATGCCATCGGTACCTTCCATGCTTTCCTTGATGATCCGGAGGTCGCGATCTATGGCGCCGAGGCCGGCGGCCATGGCATTGAGGTGGAGAACGGCCATGCGGCGTCGATGACTGGCGGCCGTCCCGGCGTGCTGCACGGCAACCGCACCTATCTGCTGCAGGATCGCGACGGGCAGATCCTTGAAGGTCACTCGATTTCGGCCGGCCTCGATTATCCCGGCGTCGGACCCGAGCACTCCTTCCTGCACGACACCCAGCGCGTCACCTATGTGCCCATCACGGACACCGAAGCCGTCGAAGCCTTCCAGCTGTGTACCCGGCTAGAGGGCATCATCCCGGCGCTGGAATCGGCCCATGGCCTGGCGCAGGTGATCAAGCTTGCCCCCACGATGCCGAAGGAGCAGTCGGTGGTGCTATGCCTCTCGGGCCGGGGTGACAAGGATGTGGAGAGCGTTGGCCGACGCCTGGGTCTGCTCTGACGCGACAGCGGCTGTCGTTGACAGCTGCCCGCTTCTGCTCCTAAACCGCCCAGTTGCTCCCATCGGAACCATTCATGTTTCAATCCCGTATCGACAAGCGTTTTGCCCAGCTCAAGACCGAGGGCCGCCCGGCGCTCGTGACCTTTGTGATGGCGGGGGATCCAGATCTCGCCACGGGCCAGGCCATCTTCGAGGCCTTGCCGCAAGCGGGCGCTGATGTGATCGAATTGGGCATGCCGTTTTCCGACCCCATGGCCGATGGCGTTGCCATTCAGTTGGCTGGTCAGCGAGCTCTGGCTTCGGGCCAGACCTTGCGCGGCGTGCTCGGCATGGTGGAAGATTTCCGCCGTAAGGATGAAACCACGCCGGTTGTGCTGATGGGCTACTACAATCCCATCTTCTCCTTTGGGGTCGAGCGTTTTGTCGCCGCCGCCAAGGAAGCAGGCGTTGACGGGCTGATTATTGTCGACCTGCCCCCCGAGGAGGATGAGGAGCTGTGCCTGCCTGCGCTCGCGGCTGGCATCAACTTCATTCGCCTGACCACGCCGACGACGGACGACAAACGCCTGCCCAAGGTGCTGCAGAACACGTCCGGCTTTGTGTATTACGTATCTATGACCGGCGTGACAGGATCGGCGATCAAGTCGCGCGGCGCTGTCGGCGAGGCGGTTGACCGGATCAAGGCCCATACCAATCTGCCGGTCGCCGTTGGCTTTGGCATCAAGACCGCAGAAGACGCCGCCGAGATCGGGCGCCATGCCGATGGCATCGTGGTTGGCTCGGTTCTGGTGGACGCGGTGCGCAATTCGCTGCAGGACGGCAAGGCCACCGGCGCAACCGTTGGGGCAGTGCGCGACTTGGTGGCGACCCTTGCCGGCGGCGTGCGGCGCGCCCGCGCGTGAAACCTCGCCACAATGGCGATTGTGGTCGCCGCTGATAACAATGCCACAATCGTCTCCTAAGCCATCCTTTCGCGACCAATCCGCCGAGGCTTTCGCATGAACTGGATCGATAACTTCGTCCGCCCGAAAATCCGCTCGTTCCTCAACACGAAGCGCGACACGCCGGAAAACCTCTGGGTCAAGGACCCCGAGTCGGGCGAGATGGTGTTCTATCGCGATCTGGAAGCCAATCAGTGGGTGGTGCCCAATTCGGGCTATCACATGAAGATCAAGCCGGCCGATCGGCTCGCCACCTTTATGGACGAAGGCCGCTATGACCTGGTGCCGGTGCCCGCAGTGCCGCAGGACCCGCTGAAGTTCCGCGACCAGAAGCGCTATACTGACCGGCTCAAGGAAAACCGCGTCAAGACGGGCTACGAAGATGCGGTGATTGTCGCCACCGGTACGCTTTATGGTCACGCGATTACGGTGACGGTGCAGGACTTCGACTTCATGGGCGGCTCGCTCGGCATGGCCGCCGGACAGGGCATCATTACCGGGCTGGAAACGGCACTTGAGCGCAAAACGCCGATGGTGCTGTTTGTGGCTTCGGGCGGTGCGCGCATGCAGGAGGGCATCTTGTCGTTGATGCAGATGCCGCGCACCACGGTTGCCGTGCTGCGGCTGCGCGAAGCGGGGCTGCCCTTCTTTGTCGTGTTCACCAACCCCACCACGGGCGGCGTTACCGCGTCCTATGCGATGCTGGGCGATGTGCATATTGCCGAACCGGGCGCCTTGATCTGCTTTGCCGGGCCGCGCGTTATCGAGCAGACCATTCGCGAAAAGCTGCCCGAGGGCTTCCAGCGCTCGGAATATCTCTATGAGCACGGCATGGTCGACATGGTAGTGCACCGCCACAATCTGCGCTCCACCATCGGCTCGCTTGCCGGCATCTTCACCAAGACCGAGCCGGTAGCGGAACTCGCCTCGTCCTCACCGCTGCTGCAGCAGGTAACGCTGCGTGAAGTGGCGGTGGCGGCAGAAGCGGATGACGAGGCGCGGCCGCAGCCCCCGGCCTATGCCGAATAGCGCCAGCCGCTGATTGCGACTGATCAGCCGATCTCGCGCTGCTCGCTTGAGCGGCGGCGAGATCGGGGCTAGGGAGTGCCGTCCAGTCAGGGGGCCCCATGTCGCGTACCGACCTCATTTTACAACGCCTTTCGGGGCTTCATCCCAAATTGATCGATTTGGGGCTGGAGCGTATCGAACGGTTGCTTGAGGCGCTGGGGCGGCCACAGGATCGGCTGCCGCCGGTGATCCATGTCGCGGGCACCAATGGCAAAGGCTCGACCATCGCCTTCATGCGCGCCTTTCTGGAGGCCGCGGGGCAATCGGTGCATGTTTACACCTCCCCTCACCTCGTGCGCTTCAACGAGCGCATCCGGCTTGGTGGGCAGCTCGTGCCGACGCGCCGCCTCAACGAGGCCCTGGAGCGGGTGGAGCGGGTCAATGGGGGCGAAAACATCACCCTCTTCGAGGTGACCACCGCCGCCGCGTTCCTGCTATTCAGCGAAACACCGGCCGATTTCCTGCTGCTCGAAGTGGGCATGGGCGGCATCTATGACACCACCAATGTCGTTGCCCAGCCCCGAGGCGTCGTTATCACACCCGTGGACCTCGATCACCAGGCATTCCTCGGCAACACCATTGCCGAGATCGCCGTCAGCAAGGCCGGCATTCTCAAGCGCGGCAGCCCGGCCGTCATCGGCTATCAGCAGCCCGAAGGTCGCGATGTGATCGAGCGGGCGGCACGCCGGCTTGGCGTTCACCCCGCCTTTCAGGGCGAGGATTTTCACGGGCATCTGGAAGATGGGCGTCTGGTGTTCCAGGATGGCGATGGCCTCCTCGATCTGCCTCCGCCAGCCCTTTTTGGCGATCACCAGGTGGACAATGCCAGCCTCGCCATTGCCGCCGTACGGCGCTTCGGTTTGCCGGTCGACAAGCAGGCACTGGAGAGGGGGCTGAGGACGGTTTACTGGCCCGCGCGCATGACCCCGCTCACGGGCAAGTTGCGCGATGCCTTGCCCCCCGATGCAGAACTCTGGCTCGATGGTGGCCATAATGCCCATGGCGCTGCCGCACTGGCCCGCGCGCTGGCGGCTCTCCAGGGCCAGCGCCCAGCCCCGCTGGTGCTGATCATGGGTATGATGAACAACCGCTCGCCTGCGATCTTCCTTGAGCCCCTCAGGCAATTCAATCCGCAGGTTGTGGGTTTGACCATTCCCGGCGAAACCAATGCCCACGAGGCTTCCGCTATCGCGCAAGCCGCCCAGGCACTTGGCCTTGAGGCCAGCCCCCAGCGCTCGCTTGGCGCCGCGATCCGCAAGGCCGCGGGTGTTCCGAGCGCGCGGGTCGTGATTTGCGGCTCGCTCTATCTTGCCGGGCACGCGCTGGCGCTCAATGGCACGCCGCCCCACTGAGCAGCGTCACCGCACACAAAAACACCGCCGGATCGCTCCGGCGGTGTCAGCTAATCTCGTGATCGGTCGATCAGCTTAGGCGGCGTGCGAGGACAGCCACTTGCTGAGGCCGGCCTTGGGCGTGCCGGCGCCGATCTTCATGTCGGCCGCTTCACCGTCCTTGAACAAGATCATGGTCGGGATGGAGCGAACGCCGTATTTGACGGTGGTGGAGGGGTTTTCGTCGATGTTGAGCTTGACGATCTTGACCTTGCCAGCCAACTCGGTCGACAGCTCATCGAGCACGGGTGCGATCGCCCGGCAGGGCCCGCACCATTCGGCCCAGAAATCGACCAGAACGGGCTCTTTGGAATTCAGAACTTCCTCGCCGAAATTGGCGTCGGAAACGTGTTTGGTCATCAAAATTGCCTTTTGGTTGAAAGCGGTGCTTTGTTTGCTCCCAAAGCTGGGAAGAGTCTAGCGTTTCAGCAAGCAGACTCACCGGATGGTGAAACCCTCGCGCGCCTCGTGCAAGAGGTGGGGTGGAAGATACATCAATGATTCCAGCGTCGTCCACAGGATGGCGGCCCGCACCCGCAGTCCAGGGAAGAGCTGTTCTGCAACCAGTGCATACAACCCCAGCTGGGTCAGGTAGTTCCGCGCCACTAGTTCAGGTGCATCAGGAACGATGGCGTCGGATTTGAAGTCGATCACCAGAACGCTGTCGGCATCGACGACGATACGGTCCATGCGCCCCGCCAGCCGAATTGGCGCGCCGTTTTGGACGGCATCAAACAGAAACGGCACCTCCGCGCGGCTCGAGGCGCCGAAGAGCCCCGCCAGCTCGGGCCGAGTCAGGATGGATATAGCCTTGGCGCCCACGATCGGCTGTCGTTCCGGCGCCTCGGGCAGGAGCGCCGCGACGGCCTTCGGCACAACCTGGGGCCAAAGCGCGGGCTCCACCCTGCCGAGATGCTGCAGCAACGCGTGGAGCGCAATGCCCTCGCGCCGCGAAGCCTCGGCGTCGCGCATCCCTTCAAGCGCGGTGCTGAAGGGGGTACGTGGCGCCCCCTGCGTGCCGGCTGCAGCCGGCGTGACGGTGGAAATGGCGCGGAAAGGTGGCAGAGGCTCAAGCGCAAGCATGCCCGCGCTCTGGGTCTCTTGGGTAGTCCCGCCAGCCAAGCCGGCCGGTTGCTTGCGATCGCGTGGAAAGACCAGCGCGGTTTCAACGCCATCGGTATCGGTGACGCTTTGGCTTAGCGGGCGGAGGGCGGCTTCCACGGCTGCATACCAACTGCCCTCGAGCTGCTTTCCGGCGTCGGTCCCGGGAGTGAGCGCACCGGTCAGGTAAAGCTCGTCCTCAGCCCGGGTCATGCCGACGTAAAGCTTACGCCAATATTCGTTGAGCAGATTGGCATCGATCCGCTGCTTAAGAGGCGAGGTTTCGGGCAAATGCCCGTTGGCGCCGCTTGCATGGATCAGGAGCGGGCCGGGATAGTCAGGCACGAGGTAGATCGGCCGCCCCACCTGTTGCGGGCGTGGTTTGTTGACGGCATCGGCAAGGATTACAATCGGGGCCTCGAGCCCCTTGGCGCCATGCACGGTCATGATGCGCACCCCTGCCCCCGATTCGGGCAGTTCCCGCTTGACGGTACCGCCAAGCCCCCGCATCGCCGCCACGAATCCCAGCAGCGAAGGTTGTTCGGTCTGCTCGTGGGCGAGAGCCAGTTCCAGTAACGCGGCCAGCACGTCGTCCACTTCGCTGCCGAGCCGGGCGTGAAAGCGCGCAAGCCCGTCTTCAGCATAAAGCACCTGGGCGAGAAACTCGAAGGGGCGCTCGAAATCGAGCTCGCCGCGCCAGCGATGGAGCCGTTCGTACGCCTCGGCGCAAGGGGCAATCGTACATCGGCTCAACGCCCGCCACAGGCTTTGCCCCTGCGCCCGCCCATGACTGAGGCCGAACAGATCATCCTCGGTGATGTCGAACAAGGGCGAGCGCAGCAAGGCCGCCAGTTGCAGATCGTCGGCGGGATTCAGCAGCACGTCGCAGAGCGCCAAGAGGTCCATGACCGCGATATGGCTGGTGACCCCCAACCGGTCGGCGCCCGGGGTGGGCAGGTCCCATTTGCGAAGCGCCCGGATAATCTCGGCAAAAAGCGGACCACGTGATTGCACGAGAATCAGGACGTCGTCGGCCCGCACCGGGCGGCCGCGGCCGGTGAGGGGACGCCCTCTCTTGATCCAGCCGCTGATCTCGGCGGCAATGCGTTCGGCGACTTGGCGTGGCGCGGTCTGCTCGATGGGCGGAACGCTGGTGGGCCACTCATCGTCCTCCCTGCCGCCCGCCGGCTGCTGCAGCGGGGGCCACAGGGTCACCGTACCACCCCGCATGGTGCGGGCGGCCTGGTGCTCCACCGGCTCGTTTTCCAGCAGGGCTTGACGCATCTCGGGGCTGTTGGTGACGAGGTCCACCGCCTGCAAGATTTCTGGTAGGGTGCGGAAGCTCGTGCGCAGGGGCACCGGTAGGAAGGGTGCGTCGGCTTCAGCGGCTAGCCGGCGGTAGAGCTGGCCGGTTTCGCCAAAGAGTTCAGGTTGGGCACCCTGAAATGAATAGATGGACTGCTTCTGATCGCCCACGGCGAAAAGGGAACGCGGCCGCGTCACCGCCCCTTCACCGGCAAAGAACTCGGCGGTGATCGCCTTGACCACCCGCCATTGCTCGCCATTGGTATCCTGGGATTCATCGACCAGGATGTGATCGATCCCGGCATCGAGCTTGTAGCGCACCCATTCGCCCGCTTCGCGCTCGAAGAGATCGGCAAGCCGCTCCACCAGGTCGTCGAAATCGAGCTTGGACTGCCGGCGCTTGGCATCCTCATAGCGTTGGTGGATAGCGCCCAGGATCTGAACAAAGGCCTCGCTACGCTCAACCAGTTCGAGCTTGCTCAATTCCGCATCGAGCCGAACCACGCGCTCCTGCTCGCGGTTCAGCAGATCGAAGAGATCGGGGCGCTTGGCCTGTTGGGCGGCCGTGAGCAGGCGCGAACGCGGCCCCTTATCCGTCAGGAAGAGGCGCCGCAGCTCGCCCGCGGTGATCAGATCGGGATTGCAGCGGGCAAGCATGTCAACAAAGCGCGCGCCCACCCCCTTGAGGGGATCGCCGGCAAATATGGTCACGAGATCACGGCAGCTAAGCGCGTCGAGCAGCGTATCGTTCTGGAGCTCGGCTTCCACCTCGGCGCTGGAGCGGTTGCCGGCATCCACCAGGCGCCGGAGATTCGCCCTTGCCCGGTCGGGGTGCTGCAGCACGGTCTTGAGCTTGCGCGCATCGGCCAGGGCATCGCCAATGGCCTTGCGGATTTGGTCATCGGAAAGGGTGCGAAAGAGGGTTTCGACGGCGCCTTCAACGCCGATGCCTTCGGCCAGCACCGCTTCGCGGGCGCCGAGCAGCATATCTTCGCGCGTGTCATCTTCCACTACGGAGAAGTCGAAGGGCACCCGCGCTTCGAGTGGAAACCGATGCAGCACGCTTTCGCAAAAAGCGTGAATGGTGTTGATGCGCAGACCCCCCGGGGTTTCCAGCGCGCGGGCAAAGAGGGTGCGGGCGCGCTCGCGCATAGCCGGGCGGAAGCTTGCGCCCTCAAGCTCGCGCAGGTCCTCATCGAGCGCCTGCTCCTCCATGGTTGCCCAGCGCGCCAATTCACGCGCCACCCGGCGCCGCATCTCGGCGGCCGCCGCCTTGGTATAGGTCAGGCACAAAATAGCCTGAGGATCGACGCCCGCGAGTAACAGGCGCAGGACGCGGCGCGTGAGCACGAAGGTCTTGCCCGAGCCCGCATTGGCCGACACCCAGATCGAGAGGCCGGGATCTGCCGCCTGGGCTTGGTTGGCGCGGGTATTGAACGGAACCTGAAGTTCGCCGCGATCGCTCACTGGTCGCCCTCCGTGCCATCCATGGCGCTCCATTCGGCGACCCGGGCAAGATGGTCATAGGCGCCCGCAAAGCGCTGACCGGCCAAGGGCAAGAGCCGGGACGGCATGGGCGTTTGGCGCAACAGGAAATGCTCCATATGGGCCTGGGCCCGACGCGCCAGTTCGTCGGCTGCCGACATCAGGTCGTGCCCTTCGGGGGGAACGAAGGCCTTGGGCACAAAGGCATCGGGACCCAAGCCGACCTTCACATAGGTCAGGGCAGCCGTATCGGCCGGCGCCACACCCTCCAGCGCGCCGACGCGCGCCATTTGCGCCTCGAGCAGCAGTTGAGGCACCTGGAAACTCTGCATCGCCGCCTTGTTGGGCGGAGTGCCGGTCTTGAAATCGACGATCTCGAGCGTGCCATCGACGCGCTCGTCCACCCGGTCGGCCCGGCCGGTGATGCGCATGGGTTCCTTGAGCTTGAGCGCCCAATCGCCATCGATCTCGGCATGGCGGCGCCGAATCTCGGCGTCACGGCTCCGCTCCCAATCGAGGAATTGCCGGGCAGCGGTATCGAAGCGGCGCAGCCAGATGTCGCGCCGCTCGGAAATGGCGTCGAGCCCGGCGAATTTGACTCGCGCAATGGCATTGAGGATGTCGATGGCGTCCGTGGCCATCGCATCATGACCATCGATCACGAACTGGGCAAAGATGTCGTGGATGATGGTGCCGCGTTCGCGGGCATCGGGCGGGCTGCCCAGGGCATCGATCGGGCGCAGGCCGAGCACGTGCTTGGCATAGAGATCATAGGGCGAGCGCATCAGGGTTTCGATCTCGGTGACCGAAAGGCGCCGTGGGCGCACTTCCACCGGCGGATTGGGTGCGGGGCGGGTCGCCGGTAGCACGGCCGCTACCGCGTCAAGCGCCCGCGCCTCCACGCACCAGCGGCTGCCGCGCGAACGCAACGCCTTGATGCACACGTCCCCCGCAAAGGCTTCGAGGCGTTGCAGGAGGCGCGAGGCGATGGCGGGGCTGGTGCCGATGCGTTCGGAAAAGGCGAGCAGCACTTGGCCATTACCCAGCGCCTGGGCAAAGTCGTGCGCGGCGAGGCCCTGCCGCCGCTCGGGCGGCTCGAGCCCGGCGGAAAGACGCATGCCGCGGCTGAGCCAGGGGCCGGGATCGGCCGGTTCGGGCCATTTGTCTTCGTTGAGCGCGGCGAGGATCAGCAGATCGGGGTTTTGCAGGCGCGCTTCGAGCTGTCCCCAGATGGTGATGTCAGTGCGCCGGGTTTCAAGCGTGCGCACCTGGAACCCGGCCATGAGGGCACGCAGCACCGCGTCAAGGCCGCGTGGGGCAAAGCGAAGGCCCTGCTCGCCGTGACCATCGAGTTCATTGGCCCAGGCCTCGAGTTCCCGGCGCCCCGGGATATCGGCGCCATCGGCGACACCGACAAAGCCGGCCAGCAAGGCCGAGGCGAGACCCGCCGCCGTGATCTCGGGCGCCGCCAGCAGCGCCTGCAAGGGCGCGAGGGCCGCCTCCACCATGTCGAGCAAGCCCGATATGTCGGCGCCCGCCCGCGGGTCCAGTCGTAAGGCCGGGAAGGCCGTGGTGCCATCGATGTTGGCCGTCAGCAGGGTGCGAATGCCGTCAAGGCCGGGGCTGGAGCGCTGCCCACGCAAAAGGCCCAGCTCGATCATGTCAGCGACCCGGGCGATCTCGCCACGGGAGCGGCCAAAAAGGGCGGCGCGGTTGCGCAGCAATGCCATGAGGTCAACGGCCGCACAGCCATTGGTGGCGAGCGCAAGGATTTCACGCACCAGCCGTCCCGCGGCAGATTGATAAAGGGGAGCGCCGGCGGCGTCATCCACCCGAACGTCCCAACGGGCCAGTTCCGCAGCAATCCGGCGCGCGAGGTTACGATCAGGCGTGACGATGCCCACGGTCTTGCGCTCTGCAAGCGCCGCTCGGGCCGCCAGGGCAATGGCGCGTGCTTCCTCGTCTTCGGTGCGCGCGGCAAGAATGCTCATGCCTGAAGTGGCGAGCGCAAGGGCTTCCTCGCTCATGCGCTGCTCGGACCAAATAGCGGTTTGGGGCGTTGGCGCGAGCGCGAGACGGACCAGGTCGGTACGGGCGGCGGGGGTATCCTCAAGCTCGATCACCTCACCGATCCCCGCTCCAAGCCCGCGCAGCAGCTTACTCAACCCATATTGCGGGTGGCCATGGGGATTGTTGGCATCATCAAGCAAGGCGGCATGATCAGCCTCGCTCATCGTCGTATCGAAGCCGGGCAGCACCAGCGCACCGCGAGGGAGCCGTTGAATGGCATCCAGAAGCCGCGCCGTTGCGGGAATGGAGCCCGTGGATCCGGCCGCAATTACCGGCCGGTCACCATAGAGCAAGGGCGCGGCGGCCGCCTGCCGGTCGAGGCGCAATGAGCGCAATGCGGCCGGATCGGCACGGCCCCGCTCGCGCAGGTGCTCGGGCCAGAACTGCAGGGCGATATCGAGGAAGCGCAGGGTTTGCTGCCAATAAGCACCGAGATTGCTTTCCACCCCAGCGGCGATAGCGCGCAGGTCGCCGGCGGTGCGCTCCTCGGTGGTCAGGTCATCGATCAGCTCACCCAGCGACTCGGCCATGGAGAGGATTTCGCCGGCCGTGGGCGGGGTCGAAAATGCCGCGCGACCTTCGCTGGTATTGGCCCAGGCGCCAACCAAGCGCGATAGCACCAGGCGCCGCTCCAGCCCGGACGCGGCCGGCGGCAGCAAGGGCGCATCGAAGGGCGGCAGGAACGGCTCTTCATCCTCCACTTCGCCACCAAAGGTCCGAATATCGGGCAATAGACCACCGCCACGCTGCCGAAAGGCTTCAGCAAGCCCTAGACGGGCGCGCTGCGTCGGGACAATCACGGTGATGTCGCTCAACCAGAAGGGCTGGCTGCGGTCCCAGTCGCCCAGCAGCGTGCCATCAAGAATTCGATCTGCCAGCCTGGGCAGGAAGGGCGCATGGGGCGCAATGGAAAAGATTGTCACGCCAGTTCCTGCTCCGCCGCCGCCAGTGCCTCGGGGTCGCCGACGTGAAACCAGTGTGCGTTCAACGCTACGCCGGCAAGGGTTTCCCGCTCCATTGCCCGGTCGAACAATTTGGTGAGGGAAAATGCCCCATCCGGGGTATCGGCAAAGGCCGCTTTGCCGAGGAGAGCGACGCCGGCATAGATTACCGGCGCGCCATAGTCCGGCGTGACCCTGCCGAAGGGATCAAGACAGAAATCGTGACTGCGCCCGAACCCCGTTGCCCGGCTGGGATGGACACAAAGCAGCACAGTTTCGGCTTCTCCTCCTTCCCAGCGCTCGAGCATGCGCGCGAGCGGCGTGTCAGCGCCGGGGAGCCAGAAGGCATCGGTGTTCATGACGAGGATCGGGTCGGAATGAAGCATGGGCAGCGCTGCCTTAACCCCGCCACCGGTGCCCAGCAGCGTGTCTTCGCGCGACACCTTGAGCAGGCCGCCGAAATGGGCGAGCAGCTGGTCGGCCCGATAATGGGCGTTGGCAACAAAGCGCTTGGCCCCTTCAGCGCGCGCACTTGCCATGACGCGCTCGATCAGCGGGGTGCCACTCACCGGTACAAGCGGCTTAGGCAAGGTTTGGGTGATGGGCCGAAGCCGGGTGCCAAGGCCGGCGGCCAGCAGCATGACGTCAGGGAATCGAGCGATTTCGGTCATGGGCCGATATGAAGGGCTGGACTCGACCCTGTCCAGACCTAGAGTTCTCGCTGTTGGTCCCCTGAACGCCGCCAGCCATGGGCAGGCTTTGCCCACCTTCACGCCAACGAGATATCAAGCTTTCTTTATATCCGCCTTGACCGCTACGGCCCCCGGTGCCAAAACCACCCCTGAAGAGGGGAAATGCTGCCCTTCTGACGGTAGCGGAGAACAAGGCGTGGCACGCTCTTCTTATCTTTTCACCTCTGAGTCGGTTTCGGAAGGCCATCCGGACAAGGTCTGCGACCGCATTTCCGATGAAATCGTGGATCTCGTCTTTCGCGAAGCCAAAAAAACCGGCATGGACCCGGCCAAGGTCCGCATTGCCTGCGAAACGCTGGCGACCACAAACCGCGTGGTGATCGCGGGTGAAGTGCGCGTGCCCGAAACATTGCTGAAAAAGGACAAGGACGGTAATGTCGTGCTCGACGGTGCCGGCCAGCCACGCGTCAATCCGGCTAAGTTCAAGGCCGCGGCCCGCAAGGCGATCCGTGCCATCGGTTATGAGCAGGCAGGCTTTCACTGGAAAACCTGCAAGATCGACGTGCTGCTGCATGGGCAATCCGCCGATATCGCAGCTGGTGTGGATGAGGCGGGCAACAAGGATGTCGGCGCGGGAGACCAGGGGATCATGTTCGGCTATGCCAGCCGCGAAACCCCCGAACTGCTGCCAGCACCGATCTTTTATGCCCACAAGATTCTCGATGTGCTGACCCAGGCGCGCAAGTCGGGAGTGGGTCCGGCGGCCGTGCTGGGGCCCGATGCGAAATCGCAGGTGACGGTGCGCTATGAGAACGGCAAGCCGGTTGGTGTTACCCAGATCGTGCTCTCGACGCAGCACCTTGATGAAGACCTGACCTCGGCCGATGTGCGAACGATTGTCGAACCCTTCGTGCGCGAGGCCCTGCCCGACGGCTGGATCGATGACGCGACGGTGTGGCACGTCAATCCAACCGGCAAGTTCGTGGTTGGTGGCCCCGATGGCGATGCCGGACTGACCGGCCGCAAGATCATTGTCGATACTTATGGCGGGGCTGCCCCCCATGGTGGTGGCGCCTTTTCAGGCAAGGATCCGACCAAGGTGGATCGGTCGGCCGCTTATGCAGCACGCTATCTCGCCAAGAATGTCGTAGCAGCAGGTCTGGCCGATCGCGCGACCATTCAGCTGTCCTATGCCATTGGCGTGGCACAGCCACTCTCGATCTATGTGGACCTGCATGGCACCGGCAAGGTCGAGGAAGAAGCCGTGGAGCTGGCTCTGGGCCAGGTGATGGATCTGACCCCGCGCGGTATCCGCACCCATCTCGATCTCAACAAGCCCATCTATGCCAAGACCTCCGCCTATGGCCATTTCGGCCGCAAGGCCGGACGGGACGGCTCGTTTTCGTGGGAAAAAACCGACCTCGTAGGGGCGCTCAAGGCGGCGGTAAAGTAGGAGCCCTTGGCGTAACGGGCAGCGGCCTGCTATAGCCGCGAACCTGATGACCAAGACCGCTCACCAACTTCCGCAAACGCGCGCGGGTGAACCGCGCGCTTTTTTTGGCCGCCGTTCCGGCAAGAAGCTGCATGGCGGGCAGCAGGCGGTGTTCGACGCCACCCTGCCCGCGCTTGAGATCGAGCTCGAAGGATCACTCGATCCCCGCTCGCTGTTTCCCGACGCCAACGAGATCATCGTTGAGATCGGCTATGGTGGGGGCGAGCATCTTGCCCTTGAGGCCGGCCGGCATCCGCAAACCGGCTTTATCGGCTGCGAAGTGTTTACCGGCGGCATCGGCAAGATGGTGCAGACCATCGCCGCGCAGAGGCTGCGCAATATCAGGCTCTTTACCGATGATGCCCTCAAGCTGCTGATGGCGCTGCCGGACGCCAGCCTAGATGGCGTTTACCTGCTTTATCCCGATCCCTGGCCCAAAACGCGACACCACAAGCGGCGCTTTGTGTCGCCGACAACACTGGGGGAACTCGCGCGAGTGATCCGCCCCGGTGGGAAGTTCTATTTCGCCACCGACATTGAGGATTACGCCAATTGGTGCCTCGCTCATATCCTGCGCAGCCCCGATTTCGCGTTCAATCCCGGTGGTGGGGGCGAGTGGCACGAGCCTTATCCTGGCTGGGAAGCGACGCGGTACGAGACCAAGGCGCGCCGGGAAGGCCGGATGGTGTCGTTCTACTTCAGTTTCGAGCGTCGCTGATGGAAGCCTTGCAGCGCTGGCAATACAGCGCTATATAAGGGTTCAACATCTCTGGCAGTTTGCAGAGTGGGCGCCTTCCCGGCCCCGCTCTTTTTTATTACCTGAAGGTTCAATGCCAATCGATCTTACTGAAAAACGCTTCATCAAGGAAACCGGACTCGAGCAACGGCTGGCAGCCATTATCGAGCCGGTCGCCAACAGCCTTGGTTATGCCCTGGTGCGGGTGAAGGTCACCCAGGAAAATGGCATGACCTTGCAGATCATGGCCGAGGACGAGAACGGCCGCTTTGCAATCACCGATTGCGAAACCCTGTCCAAGGATCTCTCCCCGGTGCTGGATGTCGAGGACCCGATCGACCGCGAATATCACCTGGAAGTGTCGTCGCCAGGCATTGATCGCCCGCTGGTGCGCCGCCGCGACTTCGAGACCTATATCGGTCATGAAGCCAAGGTGGAACTGGCCGATGCCCTTAATGGCCGCAAGCGCTTCCGCGGCATCATTAAGGCCGTCGAGGATGATGCCTTCGTCATTACCATTCCCGATGCGCCGGGCGGCACCGATCCCGATTTCCGCCTGCCCTTTACGGCTCTTGCCGAAGCCAAGCTGGTTATGACCGATGCCTTGATGGAAAAGGCGCGGATCGACCAGGAAGCTCATCCCATCGATGACGACGAAACGGAAACGGTTGAGTTCACCGATCCCGGCGACGACGATGAAGACGACCAAATCGTTCAGGAGACCCACTAAATGGCCGTTAGCGCGAACAGACTCGAGCTCTTGCAGATTGCAGATGCCGTCGCCCGCGAGAAATCGATCGACCGCATGGTTGTGATCGAAGCCATGCAGGACGCCATGGAAAAGGCCGCCAAGGGCCGCTATGGCGCGGAAACCGAGATCAAGGTCGAGATCAATCCCCGCTCGGGTGAGACCCGGATGTGGCGCCTGCTGGAAATTGTTGACGAGGTTGAAGAGCCCAGCCGTCAGGTTGACCTGAAGACCGCCCAGATCAAATCGCCTACCGCCAAGATTGGCGACTTCCTGACCGAGCCCCTGCCCCCTATGGAATTTGGGCGCATTGCCGCTCAGTCGGCCAAGCAGGTTATCGTGCAAAAGGTGCGCGATGCCGAGCGCGAGCGCATGTATGACGAATACTTCAACCGCATTGGCGAGATCGTCAATGGCACGGTCAAGCGCGTCGAATACGGCAATGTGATCGTGGATCTGGGCCGTGGCGAAGCCATCATTCGCCGTGACGAGCTGATCCCGCGCGAAATGTTCCGCTATGGCGATCGCGTGCGCGCCTATGTCTATGACGTGCGCCGCGAACAGCGTGGGCCGCAGATTTTCCTGTCGCGCACCCATCCGCAGTTCATGGCCAAGCTGTTCATGCAGGAAGTGCCCGAGATCTATGATGGCATCATCACCATTCGCTCAATTGCCCGTGATCCGGGATCGCGCGCCAAGATCGCGGTGACCTCGTCGGACTCTTCCATCGACCCCGTGGGCGCCTGCGTCGGTATGCGCGGTTCGCGCGTGCAGGCGGTGGTGGGCGAGCTGCAGGGCGAAAAGATCGACATCATCCCGTGGACCGACTCCATTGCCGATCTGGTGGTTTCGGCCCTGCAGCCGGCAGATGTTGCCAAGGTTGTGCTCGATGAGCAGGCCGAGCGCATCGAAGTCGTGGTGCCCGATGAGCAGCTGAGCCTTGCCATTGGCCGCCGTGGCCAGAATGTCCGTCTTGCCAGCCAGCTCATTGGCTGGGATATCGATATCCTGACCGAGCAGGAAGAAAGCGAGCGGCGTCAGAAAGAATTCACCGAACGCTCGACCCTGTTCATGGATGCCCTTGACGTGGACGAGATGGTTGCCCAACTATTGGCTTCCGAAGGCTTCTCGTCGGTTGAAGAACTCGCCTATATCGAACTCGATGAAATCGCCTCGATCGAGGGCTTTGACGAAGAAACCGCTGCGGAAATCCAGAACCGCGCCACCGAATATCTGGCCGCCATTGATCGGGCTCACGACGAGGAGCGCCAGGCACTCGGTGTCGAGGACGATCTTTACGAAATCCCGGGCCTGACTGCCGCCATGCTGGTAGCTCTGGGCAAGGATGACATCAAGACCGTGGAAGACTTCGCGGGCTGCGCCGCCGACGATCTGGTGGGATGGAGTGAGCGCAAGGACGGCGAAACCAAGCGGTTCGAAGGCACGTTGAAGGACTTCCCCGTCAGCCGCGAGGAAGCTGAAGATATGATCATGCAGGCGCGCGTGCGGGCCGGCTGGATCAACGAAGACGAACTGCCTGGCGCGCAGGCTGAAGAAGGCGAAGTCACTCAAGCAGAGGCGGCGGTTTAAGCCGCCTCAAGGCAAGGGAGCTCCGTTTGGCCCGGCGCGAAGAAACAACGCGGATGTGCGCGCTGACTCGGCAAGAAAAGCCGGTCGCCGAGCTGATCCGCTTTGTGCTGAGCCCCGACGGGGTCCTGGCCCCTGACACAGAGGCGAAGGCGGATGGGCGGGGCGTCTGGATCAGCCTCAACCAGCAGGCCGTTGCCGAGGCGGTGAAAAAGAAGGTGTTCGGGCGCAGCCTCAAAAGCGAGGTTGTGGTCCCCCAAGACCTGCCCGAGCTGGTGCGAACCCGGCTTGAGCAGCGCTTGTTGCAGGCCCTGAGCATGACGCGCAAGGCGGGGCAGCTGGTGACCGGGGCGACCAAAGTTCGCAGTCTCCTTGCCACGGGCGAGCTGGTTGCGCTGATCACCGCGTCCGACGCCTCGGCGGATGGACGCAGCAAGATGGTAGGACCCCTCAAGGCCCTTCATCACGCCGCACGCGAAGAAGGCGTGGACGACTTTGAAGTGCCTCATCTCGAATTGCTCTCTTCGGAGCAATTGGGTTTGGCACTTGGCCAGGAAAATGTGATACATGCTGCCCTAACGAAAGGGGCGGCAGCCCAATCGGCAGTGGAAAAGGCCCGCAGACTGGCCCTTTACACCGCCCAAGCGATGGCCGACAGCACCGACCGCCCTGCGGTTGACGGTGCTGTTTTGCCAGACGAACGAGTTTGAGAGACGCGAGATACATGGCTGATAACGACGACAAGCGCATCGACGACACTTCTGGCGGGGGCAAGAAGACGTTGACATTGAAGGGGGGTCCGGGTGCCGGAAACCGCCCCGGCATGTCGCGTCCACAGTCCCGTACCGTGGTGGTCGAGAAGCGCACGCGCCGCGTGCCCACGCCGGGCGCCCCGAGTGGTGCACCGCAGCGGCCCCAGTCAGCGGCTCCGGCCCCTGCCGCCGCGGCGAGCCAGCGGCCAGCGCAAAGCCAGCGCCCTCCCCAGAGCCAGCGTCCGCCGCAAGGTCGCCCGGCCGGGCAGAGCCGTGCCCCCTTGGGCCTGTCAGCTGCTGAAGCTGAAGCCCGGCGCAACGCCCTGTTGCAGGCCGGCGCGCGCCAGGCGGAGGAGCAACAGCGCTTTGCCGCCGAGGAAGCCCGCCGCGTTGAGGAAGATGCCCGCCGCCGCCAGGTGCGTGAAGAGGCGGCCCGGCTCGAAGAAGAGCGCCGTCGCGCCAGCGAAGCGGCATCAGAAACACCTGAGCCATCCAGCCCTGCCCCTCAGGCTGAAGCAGCTCCAGTTGCAGCTGCGGCCGAGACATCGGCTCCCACTCCTGCCCCGGCAGAAGCTGCTGCACCCGTTGTTCCAGCGTCTCAGCGCAATCCCGGGCCGAGCAGTGTCCGTGTGGTTGCCGGCCGCCCAGGCCAGCCGCCGCGGCCAACGCGCCCGGCAGGCGACCGCCCCAACCCCAATCTGCGCCCCGCAAGCGAGCGCGGTGCAGGCGCTGCACTGCGCCCCGGTGCTGCCACGGCCCGTCCGTCGGGCACCGCCACTCGTCCTGCGGAGGCTCGTCGTCCAGCGGGCGCTGGCATGGCACCGATCGGCAATGTGCCGCCGGCACCGCCCAGCGAAGCCGATGGTCGCAAGATCCGCACCAGCGCGCCCACCAATCGTGGCCCGATCAGTGAAGCTGAACTGGAAAATGCCCGCCGCGCATCTCGCGCCACGCCGGAGCGTCCGACGCGCCGCGTTGGTGAGGATGCCAATGCTCGCGGCCGGCTGACGGTTACCAATGCCGGCGCCGAAAGCGACCGTGATCGTGGTCCCTCGCTGGCTGCAATGCGTCGTCGTCGCGACAAGAAGATGGGTCGCAACCAGCAGGTGGCGCCCAAGCTTAGCCGTGAAGTGACCATTCCCGAGGCGATCACCGTCCAGGAACTGGCCAACCGCATGGCCGAGCGCGCCGTTGACGTCATCAAGCTGTTGATGGCCCAGGGCCAGATGATGAAGATCAACGACATCCTCGATGCCGATACGGCCGAGCTGATTGCGACCGAACTCGGTCACACGGTCAAGCGCGTGTCGGAAGCCGATGTTGAAGAAGGGCTTTATGATCTGCCCACCGATGACCGGGCTGAGGATCTGACTAATCGTGCGCCCGTCGTGACCATCATGGGTCACGTGGACCACGGCAAGACCTCCCTGCTCGACGCCATCCGCGAAGCCAATGTGGTGAGCGGGGAAGCCGGTGGCATCACCCAGCATATCGGCGCCTATCAGGTGGAAAAGAACGGTGCACGGATCACCTTCCTCGACACCCCGGGCCACGAAGCCTTTACCGCCATGCGTGCCCGCGGTGCGCAGGCGACCGACATTGCCGTTTTGGTTGTGGCAGCCGATGACGGCGTGATGCCTCAGACCATTGAGTCCATCAAGCACGCCAAGGCGGCCGGTGTTCCGATCATCGTGGCCATCAACAAGATGGACAAGCCCGATGCCAACCCGATTCGGGTTCGCACCGAGTTGCTGCAGCACGAAGTGTTTGTTGAAACCATGGGCGGCGATGTGCTCGATGTCGAGGTTTCCGCCAAGACGCGCGATGGCCTCGACAAGTTGCTCGAGACCATCCTGCTGCAGGCCGAAGTGCTTGAGCTACGCGTGGCGCGCGACGGCCGTGCCGAAGGCCTTGTGATTGAAGCCAAGCTCGACCGCGGTCGCGGTGCCGTTGCGACGGTGCTGGTGCAGCGCGGCACGCTGGCGATCGGCGACATCGTGGTTGCTGGTACCGAATTTGCCCGTGTTCGGGCGCTGATCAACGATCAGGGCGAACAGGTCAAAGAGGCCGGCCCCTCGGTCCCCGTTGAGGTCCTGGGCTTTACCGGCGTGCCAAGCGCTGGCGATCGGTTCTCGGTGGTTGAAAGCGAAGCACGGGCTCGCGAAGTCACCGAATACCGTCAGCGCGTTATCCGCGAGAAGACTGCTGGTGGCGGCGCGACCAGCCTTGAGCAGATGATGAACCAGCTCAAGGCCTCGGGCATTGCCAAGTTCCCCTTGATTATCAAGGGCGACGTGCAGGGTTCGGTGGAAGCGATCGTGGCTTCGCTCAACAAGCTCTCAACCGATGAAGTGTCGGCGCAGATCCTGATGAGCGCCGTGGGCGGGATCACTGAATCGGACGTGACCCTGGCTTCGGCCTCGAACGCGATCGTCATCGGTTTCAACGTGCGTGCCAACAAGCAGGCCACGGATCTTGCGACCCGCGACGGGATCGAAATTCGTTACTACAACATCATCTATGATCTTGTGGATGATGTGAAAAATGCGATGAGCGGGTTGCTCAAGCCTGAGCGCCGCGAGACCTTCATTGGTAATGCAGAGATCCTTGAGGTCTTCCAGATCACCAAGGTGGGCAAGGTCGCCGGTTGCCGGATCACCGAAGGCATGGTGGAGCGTGGCTCGGGCGTGCGTTTGATCCGCGACAACGTCGTGATCCACGAAGGAAAGCTCAAGACTCTCAAGCGCTTCAAGGATGAAGTGAAGGAAGTCCAGACCGGCCAGGAATGCGGTATGGCCTTCGAGAACTACGAGGACATGCGTCCCGGCGATGTGATCGAATGCTTCCGCGTCGAGACGGTGCAGCGCACGCTGTAGGCCTAAGAACACTGAAATTGACAAGGGGCGCGGATCGGATCCGCGCCCTTTTTTTGTTGCCTTGGCCACAAAGCGGCCATGTAGCTGAACGCCTTCTGAACAGCCGCTGACGGCTCGTTCATGCGCGAGGCGGCACACCTAGCCGCGCCCCTGCCGATCGCCGCCCAAGCGCAGTTATGAGGCGCGCAAAAAACCACACGGGGACCGGGAATCAAATGGCGGTAAACAAAAAGCCCGCTCTCATCGAGAGCGGGCTTTTGATGCTGAACCGGGTCATTGCCGCGACAGCGGCGTTCTTTCTTTCGGTGACTACGGGATCCGAAAAAAGGAGCCCCGCTGCCGCGGCAATGACCCAATCCGTTTAGTTGTAAACGACCACGCGGGTGCCGGTGGGGACGCGCGAATAAAGGTCGATGATGTCCTGGTTCATCAGGCGAATGCAGCCAGAGGAGACATTGGTGCCGATGGTGTAGGGCTCGGTCGTGCCGTGCAGGCGGAACAGGGTGTCGCGCCCGTTCTTGTAAAGATAAAGCGCACGGGGACCAAGCGGGTTGGTGGGGCCGCCTTCGAGGCCGCCGGCATATTGGCCATAGCGGTCGGGTTCGCGCTTGATCATCGAGCTGGTGGGGGTCCAACGGGGCCAGGCAGCCTTGCGGCCGACCGTGGCATTGCCGCGGAACTCAAGAGCTTCGTCCTTGCCCACACCAATGCCGTAACGCATGGCGCGGCCGTTTTCCTGCACAAGGTAAAGGAAGCGGTTGGGGGTATCGACGATGATGGTGCCCGGGCGCTCGTCGGTGACATATTCCACTTCCTGGCGCCACCACTTGGGGTCGACACGGCGCAGGTCCATGGCGGCGACGGGATGAGGTTCATCGAGCACGGGTCCGTACATGGACACGTAGAACGGATCAATGGTCGGCTCTGACATCGTCGGCGCACGACGCGACGTGGTACAGGCAGCCAGGGCGAGGGGAAGTCCAATCATAAACAGGCGGCGGTTGAGCACAGTAGTTCCCTGGTGGAGCGGCTGAACGAAAAAATGGTGATTCGACAATGACCTAAGCCCCGTGACAGCCATTGTCGAGTGCAGGAAAGCATCACTACGCCAACGCTACGTTAACGCGTGGGTTGCCTCGCACAGATGTGAAATGTGGTGTTGCAGAGGCGCAACTAAGGCAAAGGGGCCCGGTTTGATACCGAGCCCCCTTGGGAGATGTTTTTCGGCTTATTCGGCCGGTTCGCTCTTTTCGACTTCCTTGCCGGTTGCCTGATCGACAACCTTCATGGAGAGGCGGACCTTGCCGCGCTCGTCAAAGCCCAGGAGCTTGACCCAGACCTTGTCGCCTTCCTTGACCACGTCGGTGGTCTTGGCAACGCGAGCCTCGGCCAGCTGCGAGATGTGCACGAGGCCATCCTTGGCGCCAAAGAAGTTCACGAAGGCACCAAAGTCAGCTGTCTTGACGACCGTGCCCTGGTAGATCGCGCCCACTTCGGCTTCGTCGGTGATCGAGCGGATCCACTTGATGGCCGCTTCGATCTGAGCGCCGTCCGAGGACGAGATCTTGATCGTGCCGTCATCATCGATGTTGATCTTGGCGCCGGTCTTTTCGACGATCTCGCGGATCACCTTGCCGCCGGTGCCGATCACTTCACGGATCTTTTCGGTCGGGATCTTCATGGTTTCGATGCGCGGAGCGAATTCGCCCACTTCGCTGCGCGAAGCGGTGATCGCCTTGGCCATTTCGCCCAGGATGTGGATACGACCGCCCTTGGCCTGTTCGAGGGCGATCTTCATGATCTCCTCGGTGATGCCGGCGATCTTGATGTCCATCTGGAGCGAGGTGATGCCTTCTTCGGTACCCGCCACCTTGAAATCCATGTCGCCCAGGTGATCTTCGTCACCGAGAATGTCGCTGAGCACAGCAAACTTCTCGCCTTCGAGGATCAGGCCCATGGCAATGCCGGCCACTGGACGGGCCAGCGGCACGCCAGCATCCATCAGCGCCAGCGAAGTGCCGCAAACGGTGGCCATCGAGGAGGAGCCATTGGACTCGGTGATCTCTGACACGACGCGGATCGTGTAGGGGAACTCTTCAACCGAAGGGCGGATCGGGTTGATCGCGCGCCAGGCAAGCTTGCCATGGCCGATTTCGCGACGCCCTGGGGAACCCATGCGGCCAGCTTCACCCACCGAGTATGGAGGGAAGTTGTAGTGCAGCAGGAAGTTCTGCTTCTGGGTGCCTTCGAGCGAGTCGATGAACTGCTCGTCTTCACCGGTGCCGAGGGTCGCAACCACCAGCGCCTGGGTTTCGCCGCGGGTGAACAGCGCCGAACCATGGGTGCGGGGCAGAACGCCAACTTCCGAAACGATCGGGCGAACGGTTTGCAGGTCACGACCATCGATGCGGTAGCCGGTGTCGAGCACGTTCCAGCGCACAACCTTGGCCTGGAGCGACTTGAACACGGCGCCAACATCTTCGGCCGAGATCTCGCCGGCATCAACGCGGGCAGCAAAATGCGCCTTGGCCGTTGCCTTGACCTTGTCGACCGCGTCGTAGCGATCTTCCTTCTTGGTGATCTTGTAGGCGGCGCGCAGATCGGCTTCGATCACGCCGAGCATTTCGGTTTCGATGGCCGAGAAATCCTCGGGCTCGAAATCGCGGGCGTCCTTGGCGGCCAGCTCGGCCAGCTTGATGATGGCGTCGATGACCTTGCGCGATTCGGCGTGGCCGAACATCACGGCGCCCAGCATCACTTCTTCGCTGAGTTCCTTGGCTTCCGATTCAACCATCAGCACGGCATCGGCAGTGCCGGCCATGACGAGATCGAGCTTGGAGTCGGCGCGACGGTCAACCGGCAGGTTGAGGACGTATTCGCCATTAACGTAACCAACGCGCGCAGCGCCGATCGGGCCCATGAAGGGCACGCCCGAAATGGTCAGCGCAGCGGAAGCGGCGACCATGGCCAGAACGTCAGGATTATTTTCCATGTCGTGCTGGAGAACGGTAACGATCACCTGGGTTTCGTTCTTGTACCCATCGGGGAACAGGGGACGGATGGGGCGATCGATCAGGCGCGAGGTCAGCGTTTCAGCTTCGGTCGGGCGACCTTCGCGCTTGAAATAGCCGCCCGGAATCTTGCCGGCAGCAAAGTATTTTTCCTGGTAGTTGACGGTCAGCGGAAAGAAGTCGATGCCCGGCTTCGGGGACTTGGCGCTGACAACGGTGGCCAGAAGCACGGTTTCGCCCAGGGTGGCGAGAACGGCACCATCGGCCTGGCGCGCAATCTTGCCGGTCTCGAGGGTGAGGGGCTGGCCGCCCCAGTTGAGCTCTACCTTGTGGTGATCAAACATGTGTTTGTCTTTCATCTCTGCCCAATGACCCGGAGCGCGGCGCATAGCGACCGCGAAGTCATCGAGTGTGTCCGCACCGAGCGCCGCACCCCATGTGCCGCGCCGGCTCAAAACCAGACACTGTTTCGGTTCGGCGGGCTGAAACATGGGCAAGACAACAAGACGCTCCCCGAATGGTGGGGCGCCTCACGGATTCAAAACCAAGGAAATGATTTTGCAGTGCGTGAGGCGGGGAGCGGCCAATAATCCTGCCATGCTCCGGCGAACGCCGGTCTACGCTTCCGACCCCTTGATCTTCGCGTGAGGGCGGCCTGCAAGTCCGTTTTTGCGGTTCCGGTGCTGAGGTACCGATGTACGCTCCGCTCCGGTTCTCGAAAACCGAACTTTCGGCTCGCCCTGACGCAATCTCAAGGCGCCGGCGACAGATGCGGAACCGGGTCCCGCATCCGCAAATCATCTGACGTCGCTTAGCGACGAAGGCCGAGACGTTCGATCAAGGTCTTGTAGCGATCCTCGTCGATCTTCTTGACATAGTCCAGAAGGCTGCGACGGGTTGAAACCAGCTTGAGCAGGCCGCGGCGGGAATGGTTGTCCTTGGCGTGACCCTTGAAGTGCTCGGTCAGGTTGGCAATGCGCTCGGACAGAATGGCGACCTGCACTTCCGGCGAACCGGTATCGTTTGGCTTGGTCGCATATTCCTGGATCAGGGCGGTCTTGCGCTCAGGAGTAATCGACATCGGGCATATCCTTTCAATTGGGAGGATGGGTCGCCCCGGCCGGGATGTCGTCCAGGCGGGGCCGAATAAACTGACGGGGCAAACGCCCGCCAGTTGCCCTGCCCTATACTGCATTGGAGCGCGGAAAGCCAGATTTTATTGGATTGCCAAACAGGCGATAGCCGCCACACCCGGGGTGCAGCGGCCATCAACCGGGTCCTGCAGGCGCTCAGTACTTGGCGATGGGGTCGCTGGCCGGGAAGCTTTCGTCCACGGCCTCATCCACTTCATCCCAATCCTCGGGTTTGTCGGCCTGGGACTCGCCGCCGGCTGGACGAATCTGCACCGGGGAATCCTTGGGGCCGGGCTTTTCGCCGTCCTTGAGTGCCGCTGCGCCTGGCGTGGTCGGATCGGTCATGATGACCTCCTTGAAAAAGTTAGCTCACGTTAAACGGCGCGGGGGGCCGGAAGTTGCAGGGAGCGCTTGGGTCTGGCGGCAGGCTCTGGTAAAGGAGCGCCATGACCCAGACGCGTGCCAACACTAAAAAGCTGTTCATCAAGACCTATGGTTGCCAGATGAACGTTTATGACAGCGACCGCATGGCCGATGCGCTGGCGCCGCACGGCTATGAGGCGACAACCGAGATCGGCAATGCCGACCTCGTGCTGCTCAACACCTGCCATATCCGCGAAAAGGCGGCCGAAAAGGTGTTTTCCGAGCTCGGGCGCCTCAAGGAATTGCAGGCGGAGCGCCGGGCCGATGGCGCCGACCTGATGATCGGGGTCGCCGGTTGCGTGGCCCAGGCCGAGGGCGAGGAAATTGCCCGCCGCGCGCCGGTGGTCGACATGGTGGTGGGCCCGCAGGCCTATCACAAGCTGCCCCAAATGCTGGCGGAAGCGCAGGCGCGGCGCGCCGTGCACCCCTCGCTGCGGCGCACCATCGTCGACACCGAGTTCCCCGAAGAAGACAAGTTCGACCACCTGCCCGCGCCGCAGCGGGAGGTGACGATCAAGCGCGGGCTGACGGCCTTTTTGACGGTCCAGGAAGGCTGCGACAAGTTCTGCTCGTTTTGCGTCGTGCCCTATACCCGCGGCGCCGAGGTCAGCCGGCCGGTGCGCCAGGTGCTGGCCGAAGCGCGGGGCCTCGTGGAAGCGGGGGTGCGCGAAATCACCCTCCTCGGGCAAAACGTCAATGCCTATCACGGATTGGCCGATGACGGCCGGGTGGTTGGGCTGGGGGAGCTGGCTTACCTGCTGGCAGAAATCGACGGGCTGGAGCGGCTGCGCTACACGACGAGCCATCCGCGCGACATGGACGACGCGCTGCTCGCCGCCCATCGCGACCTGCCCATCCTGATGCCTTATCTGCACCTGCCGGTGCAGTCCGGGTCGGACCGGATTTTGAAGGCGATGAACCGGCGCCATACGGCGGCGGAGTATTTGGCTTTGATCGAGCGGATCAAGCTGGCACGGCCGGATATGGCGCTGTCGGGGGATTTCATTGTCGGCTTTCCGGGGGAAACCGATGCCGATTTTGAGGACACGCTCGCGATCATCCGGGCGGTTGGCTACGCCTCGGCCTATTCGTTCAAATATTCGACGCGACCTGGCACGCCGGGGGCCAATCTGCCCGACCAGGTGCCCGAAGAGGTCAAGACCGAGCGGCTGTATCGGCTGCAGGAGCTGGTGAATGCCCAGACCACGGCCTTCCACCAGAGCTGCGTCGGCAAGACCTTGCCGGTGCTGATCGAGCGCGTCGGGCGCATGCCGGGGCAGGTCGGCGGTCGCTCGCCTTACCTGCAGGCTGTGCATCTGGAGGGTGGGACCGAGCTGATCGGGTCGATCCACCAGGTGGAGATCGTGGGCACTTCGACCAATTCGCTGGTCGGGCGGCTCGTCAGCCATGCGCATCTGCCGCAGTTCCGGCGTAGCGATGCGCCGGTTATGCACGTGGGTTAAGCCGGCGGCCGCCTGCCGATGCGCCTGGCGCGAGGGAGCGGCTTGCGCGCGGGCGTGGGCGTCACAATATTACTGCTGACGCGGGGACAAAATCGTCCTAGCCTCGTTTAACCCTTGCTGGCAGCGCCAGTGTTCCGTTCCCTTGAGGAGCCCCAGTTTTTTTGAGCAGGCATTTGGCACCCACCGCAGACAACGCACTGGCATCCCAACTCGAACTCGCATTTGAAGACAATCGCCTGGCGGCGCAGCTTTATGGTGATTTCGACCAGAACCTGGCGCTGATCGAGCAAAGGCTCAAAGTGGCGGCCGCGCCGCGCGGCAATCATGTGCTGCTCAAGGGCGCGGCGCAGGCCGTGGACCAGGCGCGGCGCGTGCTGGAATCGCTGTATGCCTCGCTCGAGGAAGGTCGGGCGCTGGGGATTTCGGATGTGGATGGCGTGATCCGCATGATCGAAACCGAGGACAGCCAGCTGACCCTGCCGACGCTCGAGCGCAAGGGCAAGGTGCGCATGGCCCAGATCGCCACGCGCAAATCCACCATTCTCGCGCGCACCCCGGCGCAGGACGCCTATATGCGGGCCATGGACCGGGCCGAGCTGGTGTTCGGGGTGGGTCCGGCCGGCACCGGCAAGACTTATCTCGCGGTCGCGCATGCCGCGTCGCTGCTCGAGCGCGGGGATATCAACCGCATCATCCTGTCGCGTCCGGCGGTGGAAGCGGGCGAGCGGCTGGGCTTTTTGCCCGGCGACATGAAGGAAAAGGTCGATCCCTATCTGCGCCCGCTTTATGACGCGCTCTACGACATGATGAAGAGCGAAAATGTCGAGCGCTGCATCACTTCGGGGATCATCGAAGTGGCCCCGCTCGCCTTTATGCGCGGGCGCACGCTGGCCAATGCGGTGGTGATCCTCGATGAGGCGCAGAACACCACCTCGATGCAGATGAAGATGTTTTTGACCCGTTTGGGTGAAAATTCCAAGATGATCGTGACGGGCGATCCGACGCAGGTCGACCTGCCGCGGGGCGAAAAGTCGGGGCTGGTGGAGGCCGTGGGGCTGCTCGACGGGATCGAGGGCGTGCATGTCTCGCGCTTTGGCGACAAGGATGTGGTGCGCCATGCCCTTGTCGGGCGGATCGTGCGCGCCTATGAGGCCGACACCACCCGCAAGGCGCAGGAAAAGCTTGCCGAAGGGGTGGCCCGCTGAGCGCTTCCCCCCTCGAGATCGCGGTGATCCGCAACAGCGACGCCTGGCCCGAAGATCTCGACCCGCTCGCGGAGCGGGCGGTGCTGGCCGCGCTTGCTCACAGCAAGGCGCGGATCGCCGGCGCCGCCGAGATCTCCATCCTCCTCACCGACGATGCCGAACAGCGCGAACTCAATGCGCAATGGCGCGGCAAGGACAGCGCGACCAATGTGCTGAGCTTTCCCCAGATCGAGCCCTTTGGCCCGGTGGTCGGGATCCTGGGCGATATTACGCTCGCCCATGAAACCCTCACGCGCGAAGCCGAAGAGTTGGGCAAGAGTTTTACCGATCACTTTACCCATCTGGTGGTGCATGGATTTCTCCACATCCTGGGTTATGATCATATTGTTGAAGACGAGGCCCTTCAAATGGAGGGGCTCGAAACTCAGATATTGGCAAGTCTTGGGGTCGAGGACCCCTATGCCGATTAGCGCCCGCAGGGCCCACACCCCTTCCCACAGCAGAAGAGCCGCCGTTTGCGGCATAAAACAATGACCGACAGTGACAGTTTGGGCCACCGACCCGAAAATGCCGAGCCTCCTTCTTCCCCCGCCCCCGCGCCGGTAGCCGCCCGGGGGCTTTCGATCCTGAACCGCATCCGCTCCATGCTGGTGCGCGGCACGGCGTCCCTGCGCGAAGACCTGCAGGAAGCACTGGACGAGCCGGGAAGCGCCGAAACCGGCGATTTCTCCGAAAGCGAGCGGACGATCCTGCAGAACGTGCTCAAGCTGGGCAATGTGACGGTGGGCGATGTGATGGTGGAGCGCTCGGACATCCAGGCCATCGAGGCCGATGTCAATCTGGGCACGCTGCTGGCCAAGTTCCGCGATGTGGGCCATTCCCGCCTGCCCGTTTATGAGGACGGGCTCGACAACATCCTCGGCTTCATTCACGTCAAGGACGCGCTGCGGCGCATTACCGATAGCGTCAACGATCCCGAAAAGGATGTGCCGGTCAAGCTGGTGTCGCCGGCGCTGCGCTCCAAGATCGGCAAGCTCGACCTCGTGCGCACGGCGATGTTCGTGCCCACCTTCATGCCGGTCGGGGACCTCTTGCAATCCATGCGCGCCAGCCGCGTCCATATGGCGATCGTCATCGACGAATATGGCGGCACGGATGGGCTCGTCACCATTGAGGACCTGCTCGAAGCCGTGGTCGGCGAGATCGAAGACGAGCACGACGAATTCACCGCTGCACTGATCCGTAAAGTGGGCGAAGACACCTATATCGCCAATGCCCGGGCGGAGTTGGCCGATGTGCAGGCACTGATCGGACCCGATTTCGATCCCGGCACTTATGCCGAGGAAGTCGATACGGTGGGCGGGCTGGTGTTCGACCTGGCCGGACACGTGCCAAAACGCGGCGAAAAGGTTGGCGGACTAAAGGGGTTCGAGTTCGAGGTGCTGGCTGCCGATAGCCGCCGTATCAAGCGCTTGCGCATTCGCCGGGTGCCCGAGGGTGGCGCTCCCGAAGAGCCGCTGGCGATCACCGATCAGCGCAGCGAAGGCGAAAAAGCCGCCTCCTGATGAAAAAAAAGCCCGGATCGCTCCGGGCTTTTTTTGTAAGTGATGAAGGAGAGCCTAGACCTGCTGGACGGCTTCGACGCCGGGCACGAAATGGCGCAGCAGGTTTTCGATGCCGTTCTTGAGCGTTGCGGTCGAGGAAGGGCAACCCGAGCAGGCGCCCTGCATGTGCAGGAAGACGGTGCCTTCCTTGTAGCCCTTGAAGATGATGTCGCCGCCATCCATCGCCACGGCCGGACGCACGCGGGTGGAGAGCAGCTCCTTGATCACCTCGACGGTTTCGCTGTCTTCGGCCTCGAAGAATTCTTCGCCATCATCGGCAAAGTCGGAAGTGCCTTCGCCTTCGGGCGCCAGCACCGGCTTGCCGGACAGGAAGTGATCCATGATCACGCCCAGAATGGCGGGCTTGATATGGGCCCAGTTGGTGTCGTCCTTGGTAACCGAGATGAAATCGGACCCAAGGAACACACCGGTAACGCCGGAAATGGCAAACAGGCCCGTCGCCAGCGGGGACGCTGCGGCAGCATCTGGGTTGCGGAAATCGCGCGGCTCGCCCACCAGCACATCGCGCCCCGGCAGGAACTTGAGGGTCGCCGGATTGGGCGTGGCTTCGGTCTGGATGAACATGGCGCTTCCTTGCCGTGGACGTGTTTAGAACGCTTCTAAAATAAGCTTTTCGCGGCGCGGTGCAAGAGGCTTTACGCGACCTCGCGCCGCGTGGCTCCCATGCGCTGCGGGCGGTACAACGCGGGCATGATCCAATGGTTTCGACGACTAGCCCTCTTGGAGGGCATCACCACGCTGGCGCTGTTCGGCATCGCCATGCCGATGAAGTATGTTTTGGGTAATCCCAGCCTCGTGCCCCCGGTCGGGGCCGCGCATGGGGCGGCGTTTGTGCTGTATCTGCTGGCCATGCTGGTGTGCCTGCCCGGCAAGGGGTTTACGGCGCTGGAGTGGGTGCGCACGGCACTGGCGGCGTTTGTGCCGTTCGGGACGTTTGCCAATGACGGGTTGCTCAGGCGCAAGCAAATGGCCGTGGCGGCGCGGGACTGAGCGGGGGAAGCTGAGGCCGCTGCTGGCTTGGGGGCTTAACCATCGACCCCCTCCCCGGCCCTCCCCGCAAGGGGGAGGGTGGGTAAGCGCATGAGCGCCTGTGCGAGGGACAGATCGGCTGGACGCCGGTCATGGGAGTTGCGCCTCCCTCCCCTTGAGGGGAGGGATCGAGGGTGGGGGTTCGGGCGGATCCACCTAATTCGAGTTCGCTGAGGGGCTCGAACCCCCACCCTAGCCCTCGCCTCAAGGGGGAGGGACGAAGGGGCACCAGCTGTTGTGCAGGGATGGTTTTGCTAGCGGTCAGTGCAGGGCTGACGCCTCCCTCCCCCTTGATGGGAGGGATTGAGGGTGGGGGTTCGGGCGGTCCCACCTAATTCGAGTTCGCAGAGGGGCTCGAACCCCCACCCTGGCCCTCCCCTCAAGGGGGAGGGGACGAAGGGGCGCGGCGTTTTGTAGGTGCGGTTACCGGGGCTTGGTGGATCACTGCACGACCCCCTCCCCGGCCCTCCCCGCAAGGGGGAGGGTGGGCGGGAGCCGTGAGGCTGGTGCCGGTTGCGGTTCGGCCGCCGGTGACAAAAATCAGCAGATGGCGATGATTTCTTCGTCGGTCATGTGGCCGGGGACGATGGTGAGGGGGATGGGGAGGGCGTTGGCGCGGTTGGCGAAGTGGAGGACCAGGGGGCCGGGGCCTTCCGGGGAGATGGAGGCGGCAAGGACGAGGATGGCGACGCCCTTGTCCTTGTCGATGACGCGCTCGATCTGTTCGGGGCCGCTGCCTTCGCGGATCACCGATTCCACCTTGATGTCGCCGATGGAGCGCAGGCGGGCCAGCCGCGTGTCGAGATTGCGCTCGGCTTGTTCCACGGCTTCGGCGCGCAGCACTTCTTCGACGCCAAGGCCGATGAATTCGGGCGGCTCGACCACGCTCATCAGCACGACGGCGCCGCCGGTGCGCTTGACGCGATAGGCGGCAAAGAGGAGGGCGCGGTCGCATTCCTCGGTTTCATCGATGACGACGAGAAATTTGCGCTTGTATTCGTTGGCGGGAACCATGCGGGCCTCCGTTAGCGGATAAAGCCGACGATCTGGCGCACATCTGCCATCACCGGCGCGGCAATGGCACGGGCGCGATCGGCGCCATCGCGCAGGATGCGGTCCATTTCGCCGCGATCGGCGACCAGGCGCTGCATCTCATTGGCAATGGGCGAGAGCACGCTGACGGCCAGATCGGCGAGGGCGGGCTTGAAGGCGCCCCAGCCTTTGCCGCCAAATCCGGCCAGCACCGCATCAACGCTTTGATTGGAGAGCGCGGCATAGATGCCGACGAGGTTTTCGGCCTCAGGGCGGCTTTCGAGCCCGGCCGCTTCGCTGGGCAGGGGTTCGGGATCGGTGGTGGCGCGCTTGATCTTCTTGGCCACGGCATCGGCATCATCGAGCAGGTAGATGGTGGCGAGGTCCGACGTCGACTCGGACTTGCTCATCTTCTTGGAGCCGTCTTTCAGCGACTTGACGCGCATGGCCGGACCGGTGGCGAGGGTTTCGGTGATGGGGAAGAAGTCTTCCTCAAAGCCAAGCTCGGCGATTTGCTTCCTGAAATCGTGGTTGAATTTCTTGGCGATGTCGCGGGTCAGCTCCAGATGCTGGCGCTGGTCCTCGCCCACCGGCACGGCGGTGCTCTTGTAAAGGAGGATATCGGCGGCCATCAGCGAAGGATAGGCAAAGAGCCCGAGCGAGACGTTCTCGCTGTTTTCACCGGCCTTGTCCTTGAACTGGGTCATGCGGGCCATCCAGCCCATGCGGGCCACGCAGTTGAAGATCCAGCTCAGTTCAGCATGTTCCATCACCTGGGACTGGTTGAAGATGATGGAGCGCTTGGGATCGAGCCCGGCGGCGATATAGGCGGCGGCGATCTCATAGGTGCGGCGCTTGAGATCCTCGGGCTCCTGCCAGACCGTGATCGCGTGCATGTCGACCACACAATAGATGGTCTCGTGGGTGTCCTGCAGCGGCACGAACTGGCGGATGGCGCCGAGGTAATTGCCCAGATGCAGATCGCCCGAAGGCTTGATGCCCGAAAAGATGCGCGGGGTGAAGGTCATGGAACGCCTGGTCGAACGGAATGGGATCAGAGGGGAAGCATTATAGGGCAAATGCCCGGTTTGGAACCTTGGAGTTGGTCAAGAGCCGGCAGGAGTCTGGCTTTTGGCGCGGCGGCGGCGCAGACGCGACACGAGGCCGCCAAGCGACTGAGCACCGCTGAAATGGGCGAGGGTGAAATAGGTCAGCGCGCCAAAGAGGCAAATGGCGCCCAGCGCGGTGATCTGCACCAAGAGCGAGTGGCCGGGGGAAAAAATCGCCCCGGCGCGCGCGGCAAGGAGATAGAGCACCGCCCCCATGACCATGGCGACCAGGAGAATGGTGGCGAGGCGCCGCCATTCCGAGAGGCTCATGCGGAAATGGCCGCGACGGCGCAGGAAAACGGCAAGGAGGAGGACATTGAGCCAGGCGGAGGCGGAGGTCGCGAGCGCAATGCCCAGATGCTGGAGGGTCGGGAACAGCCAGAGGGAAATGGCAATATTGGCCGCAACCGAGACGCCGGCAAAAACGGTGGGGGTGCGGGTATCCTGGCGTGAAAAGAAGCCGGGCTGGAGCACGCGCACCAGAACGAAAGCGGGCAGTCCCACGGCGTAGCCGACCAGGGCCTGGGCGGTAAGCAGGGTATCGGCGGGGCCGAACTGGCCGCGCTCGAAGAGGACGCGGATGATGGGGACGGGAATGGTGGCGAGCGCCACCGCGGCGGGGAGCGACAGCAGCATGGCCAGCAGCAGGGACTGGCTCTGGCTGGCGCGCGCTTCGGCATCGCGGCCGGCGCCGATATGGCGGGAGAGCTCGGGCAGGAGCACGGTGCCGATGGCGATGCCGACAATGCCGAGGGGCAATTGGTAGAGGCGATCGGCATAGGCGAGGATGGAAATGACGTTGTCGCTCGTGGAGGCGATGATGGTGCCAACGAAGATGTTGATCTGGGTGATGCCGCCGGCCAGGATCGCGGGAATGGCGAGGACCCAGAAGCGGCGCACATCGGCATCCATGCGCGGCAGGCGCAGGCGGGGCACAAAGCTAGCGCGACGAATGGCGCCATAAACGAGAGCCAGCTGGGCGATGCCGCCGAGCATGGTGGCGATGGCGATCCAGAAGGCGGTATCGGCCTGATCGGGGAGGTTCAGGAAGGCCAGCGGCACAAGGGCGGCGATGTTGACGATGTTGAGCACGACCGGGGCGAAGGCGGAGGCGAAATACCGCCCCAGGGAATTGAGGATCGCCGCATAGGCCGACATCAGCGACATGCAGGCGAGGTACGGGAACATCACCCGGGTGAGGAAGACGGTCAGTTCGAGCTTTTGCGGATCATCGGCAAAGCCGGGCACGAACCAGACCATGATCTGGGGCATGAAAATTTCGGCGAGGATGGTCACCACGGCGATGGCGGCGACGAGCCAGCTCATGATGCGCGAGGCGAGTTCCTTGGCCGCGTCGTGGCCCTGCTGCTCGAGCGCGGTCGAGAACATGGGCACAAAGGCGGTGTTGAAGGCGCCTTCGGCAAAGAGGCGCCGGAACAGGTTGGGAAAGCGGAAGGCGGCGTTGAAGGCATCGGCGACGGGGCTGATGCCGAGAACCGCCGCCATCAGTGCATCGCGGGCAAAGCCGGCCACGCGCGACACGAGGGTGAGCCCGCCCACGGACAGGAAATTGCGGTATAGGCTCATGGGCGGGGGCGCCGGGGCTGGGCCTCAGCCATTGGCCACCTTGGCTTCGGCGGCGCGGGGGTGGAAGACGGCAAGGAGCGCATCGCGGATGCGGCGCTGGCGGGGCTTGCTCGAAATCTTGCCGCCGGTGAGATCGGTGACATAGAAAACGTCGACGGCCTTTTCGCCATAGGTGCCAATATGGGCCGAGCCGATGGAGAGGTTGAGATCGGAGATCTCACGCGTCAGGGCATGCAGGAGCCCCATGCGATCAAGGCCCGAAACCTCGATGACGGTGAATTTTTCCGAGAGCGAGTTGGAGACCATCACTTCGGCCGGGAGCGCGAAGGGTTTGAGGCGGCGGTTGTGACGCGATTCCTTGCCGAGATCGATGAGGATGGTGCGGCGGCCCTGCAGCAATTGCTTGACGGTATCAATGATGCGGGTGGCGCGCACCTTTTCGTCTTCGTCATTGGTGAAGGTGCGGCGCAGGCGGAAGGTGTCAATGGCGCGGCCGTCGCGGGTGGAAAAGATCTGCGCGCCGATGATGGAGGCATCCTGCATGGTGCAGGCGCCGGCGATCAGCGAGAGCAGGCGCGGATGGTCGGGGGTATAGAAGCTGACTTCGGTGATACCCTCGAAAGCCTTGACCCGGATGGAGCCGGCAAAAGCGTCCCCGTTCTGGTCAGCCTCGTGGATCATGCGGGCGTGCTCGATCTGCAGTTCGGGCTCGGCGCGCAGCCAGTAGTGATCGTAATGGCGGGCGGTATAGGCGGCCACTTCCTCGGCGGGCCAGCTTGAGAGGGCCTCGGTGAGGGTGGCGCGGACATCAGCGATGCGGGCGGATTGGGTAACCTGGGAATGGCCGCCCGAGAGCAGCGGTTCGGTGGCGTAATAAAGGGCGCGCAGCAGCGAGCCCTTCCATCCCGTCCAGACGCCGGGGCCGACGGCGCGGATATCGCAGGCGGTGAGGATCATCAGGAGCGCCAGGCGCTGGGGCGACTGGACGATATCGGCAAAGGCCTTGGCGGTTTCGGGGTCCTGGATGTCGCGGGCCTGGGCGACCTCGCTCATCAAGAGGTGATACTGGATCAGCCAGGCGACGGTGTCGGTTTCGGCGGGCGAGAGGCCAAAGCGCGGACAGAGGCGGCGGGCGATGCGGGCGCCGGCTTCGGAATGGTCTTCCTGGCCGCCCTTGGCGATGTCATGGAGGAACAGGGCGACATAGAGGAGGCGGGTGTCGTTGAGCTGGGGCAGCAATTCGTGGGTGAGGGGCAGTTCCTGGCGCAGGCCGCCATTGGCGATCTCGGCCATGACGCCGACGGCGCGGATCAGATGCTCGTCCACCGTATAGTGGTGGTACATGTTGAACTGCATCAGGGCGACGATCTTGCCGAATTCAGGCACGAAGCGCCCGAGCACGCCGCTTTCGTTCATCTGGCGCAGCATGCGCTCGACCGATTCCGGTGAGGTCAGGATGGTCAGGAAATAGCTGTTGGCCTTGGGATCGGTGCGCAGCTTGTTGTTGATGAGATGCAGCGAGCGGGTGATTTCCTTGATCGCATCGGGATGGAACAGCAGCTGCTGGCGCCCGGCAACGAGGAACATCTTGATGAGGTTGACCGGATCCCTGGTGAAGACATCGGGGCGGGCGATGTTGAGCCGGCCGGTATCGAGGATGAAATCGGTTTCGCCCTTGATCTTGGACTTGCCGGAGCGGAAAGGCGCGAGAACGCGGCCCACTAGATCCATGTCCTTGGCGTGGTTAAATTCGAGCGAAGCACAGAAGATGCGGGTGAGATCGCCCACATCCTTGGCGACGAGGAAATAGCGCTTCATGAAGCGCTCGACGCCCAGCATGCCGGCGCGCTTGGCATAGCCCATGCGCTGCGCGAGTTCGGGCTGCACGTCAAAGGTCAGCTTTTCCTCAGCGCGGCCGGTGAGGAAATGCAGGTGACAGCGCACGGCCCAGAGGAAATCCTCGGCGCGCTGGAACAGGCGGTATTCGGCGGGGGCGAGCACGCCCTTGTCGACGAGTTCGGCCGAGGTCTTGACCTGGTAGAAGTATTTACCGATCCAGAAGAGCGTGTTGAGGTCGCGTAGGCCCCCCTTGCCATCCTTGACATTGGGTTCAACGACATAGCGCGTATTGCCCATGATGCGGTGGCGCTCGTCGCGCTCGGCCATTTTGGCGGCAATGAATTCGGGCCCGGTATGGGGCACGATCTCGGTTTCAAAGCGGTGGACGAGATTGTCAAAGAGCGCCTTGTCGCCGGTGAGGAAGCGCGCTTCGAGGGTGGCGGTGCGCACGGTCATGTCGGCGCGGGCCATGCGGATACATTCATCCACCGAGCGTACGGCGTGGCCGACCTTCTGGCCGAGATCCCAGAGCATATAAAGGATGTATTCGGTGACCTGTTCGCCCCAGGGGGTCTGGCGATAGGGAAGGATGAAGAGCAGGTCGATATCGGAGCCGGGGGCGAGGGTGCCGCGGCCATAGCCGCCGACAGCCGAGAGGGCGATGGCTTCGGCGCCAGAGGGATTGTCGACGGGATAAACGCGGTGGGTGGCAAAGAGGTGGACGGCGGTGATGATCTCGTCCTGCGCCGCCGACAGATTCTGAGCGCAGCGCGTGCCCTTGCCACTGGCGATCAGTTCGGCTTCGG
This sequence comes from Devosia sp. 1566, assembly GCF_004005995.1. Taxonomy (NCBI): domain Bacteria; kingdom Pseudomonadati; phylum Pseudomonadota; class Alphaproteobacteria; order Hyphomicrobiales; family Devosiaceae; genus Devosia; species Devosia sp. 1566. The sequence goes on along the minus strand of NZ_CP034767.1, from coordinate 4,050,450 downwards.
CACCCTGGCGCGCTTCGGCAAGGCACTGCCTGACATGGGCGAGGACCGCAGCGCGTGCCGCCGCACTCTTGGGTGGCTCGGTGCCAATGGCAGCATCGAGTTCTTCCAGGATGACTTGGGCAGGTCGGGTCGCAAACAGCGGCTTTCGCGGCTTGGCGTCAACTTCGGCGAGCGGCATCGCGGGTTTTCTTCAACTCGTAGATCAGCTCGAGCGCCTCTTTAGGCGTAATTTCATCGGGGCGGATAGCGTCGAGCTTTTCATCAACTGGGTTGGCGACGGCGGGCGCCGGCGCTGGCTGGTGGGAAAACAGCGGAAGATCGTCTAGCACGCTGGTGACGCGGCCGGAAGGGGCCGCACCCGCCGCGCGCTCCTCCAGCACGGTCAAGACTTGGCGAGCGCGGCGCAGAACCGGCTCGGGCAGGCCGGCGAGACGGGCGACCTGAATGCCATAGGAGCGATCGGCCGCCCCCTGCCCCACCTCATGGAGGAACACGACCTCGCCCTCCCATTCGCGCACCTTCATGGTATGGTTGGACACGCGCGTGAGGGTCTTGGCGAGGCTGGTCAGCTCATGGAAGTGAGTGGCAAAAAGGGCGCGGCAGCCGGTGGTTTCGTGCAGCGCCTCGACAGCCGCCCAGGCGATCGAGAGACCATCGAAAGTGGCAGTGCCACGGCCGATCTCGTCGAGCACGACGAGAGACCGGCGAGTGGCGCGATTGAGGATGGCGGCGGTTTCCACCATTTCCACCATGAAGGTGGAGCGCCCATGGGCGATGTCGTCCGAAGCGCCGACGCGCGAGAACAGGCGATCGACAACACCGATATGGGCGCGATCGGCCGGCACGAAACTGCCCATTTGCGCGAGAATGGCGAGCAAGGCGTTCTGGCGGAGGAAGGTCGATTTACCGCCCATATTGGGCCCGGTGACCAGCCAGAGATGCCCGCCGCCCGAAGCCTCGTCACCGGAGAGATCGGCATCATTGGCGACAAAAGACTTGCCGTCGGCGCGCACCATTTCCTCGACCACGGGATGGCGGCCCGCGGTGATGGCAAAGGCGAGGGAAGTGTCGATCTCGGGGCGCACATAGTTGCGGGTGGCGGCGAGATGGGCGAGCGCGGCGGTGACATCAAGCTCGGCCAGCGCATCGGCGAGGGCACGCAGGGTTGGTGTGTGGTCGAGCACGCCAGTGCGGAGGCGCGCGAAGATCGCGGTTTCAAGCTCGAGCGCGGCGTCGCCGGCACGGGCGATGCGGCCTTCGAGTTCGGCCAGCTCGGTCGTCGTGAACCGCATGGCGTTGACCATGGTCTGGCGGTGAATGAAGCTTTGGCGCAGCGGCTCTTCAAGGAGTTTGGCGCCTTGCGCGGCGGGGACTTCAACGAAAAAGCCCAGCATGCCGTTGTGCCGGATTTTGAGGGTCCGAATATCGGTTTGCGCCACGAGTTCGGCCTGGAGCGCGGCGACGACGGCGCGGGTTTCGCGGCCAAGGAGGCGCTCGGCATCGAGCTTGGGCTCATAGCCCTCGCGCACAAAGCCGCCATCGCGGGCGAGGAGCGGCAGTTCATCGGCGAGGGCGTTGCCGAGGACGGTGGCGAGATCGAGCGGAGCGCCGGACAGGATGGCGTGCAGCCGCGTGAGGGTGGTCGAGCCCTCGGTACCGGCCAGCTGGTGGCCGAGCGCGGCGGCGGCGGCAATGGCGCGGCCAATGGCAGCTAGATCACGCGGGCCACCGCGCTCCAGCGCCAGGCGGGTCAGGGCGCGGGCGAGATCGGGCACCGATTTGAGCTCGGTGCGCAGGCGCCCGGTGAGGGTTGGGTCTTGCGCGAGGCCCGCGACCGCATCGAGGCGCTCGTTGATGGCCCGGGCATCGTTGAGCGGGGCGGCGAGGCGGGCGGCCAAGAGGCGCGAGCCGGGGGCGGTGACGGTGAGATCAATGGCGTGGCGGAGCGAGCCGCGGCTCTCGCCGCGCTGGGTCTGGTGCAGTTCGAGGGAAGCGCGGGTGGCGCTGTCGATGGCCATGAACTTGCCGGGCGCTTCGCTGGCCGGCGCGCGCAGGGGGACAGCCGCGCCCTTCTGGCTTTCCTCGGCATAGGCGAGGAGCGCGCCCAGCGCCGCGCGGGCGGGACGGGACAAGGCGGTCGGGTCAAAGCCCTCGCCGCCCAAAGCCGAACGGATGCGCGCGGTGCCCGCTTCGCTGTCAAAAACGGCCGGGTCGGCTTCGTGGGTGAGCTTGTCCCAGGCAGGGGCCCAAAGATGCTGCTCGCGGAGCAGGAGGCGCGTGGCGGGGCTGACGAGGAGTTCAGCCGGATCGATGCGCGCGAGTTCGTCGGCGAGCTCGGTGGCGGCCAGCTCGAGGGTGAAGGTCTCGCCAGTCGAGATATCGGCCCAGGCGAGGGCGAAATCGGTTTGGCCGTGGCGCACGGCGGCGAGGGCGGCGAGGAAATTGGAGCGGCGGGCGTCGAGGTGATCGTCTTCGGTCAGGGTGCCGGCGGTGATAAGGCGCACCACTTCGCGCCGCACGACCGATTTGGCGCCGCGCTTTTTGGCTTCGGCGGGATCTTCCACCTGCTCGCAAATGGCGACGCGGTGGCCAAGCTTGATGAGCTTGTTGAGATAATCATTGGCGGCGTGGATTGGCACGCCGCACATGCCGATATCCTGGCCCAGATGCTTGCCGCGCTTGGTGAGGACAATGTTCAAGGCGGCGCTGGCGATCTCGGCGTCCTCAAAGAACAGCTCGTAGAAATCGCCCATGCGATAAAACAGCAGATAGCCGGGATGGTTCGCCTTGATCTCGAAGAACTGGGCCATCATCGGCGTCAGCGTGGGGGCTGGGCCGGTCGGGGCAGGAGAAGTGGGCGATCCGTGCATCAAGCGCTCAAAGGTCCGGGCTCGAAAGCGCGGACCTTAGGGGCTTAGCGGGGCAATGCCAACTGCGGCAGTTTGGATATGCCCGCAAGATTGCCGCTGGGGCGTCAGGCACCCCGGATCAGGGAGGCGGAATCCACCAGCTTGCGATAGAGGTGCCAGGTGGCGTGGCCGAAAATGGGGATCACCAGCGCAAGCCCGACAAAGATGGGGAGCGAGCCCAGGAACAGCCCGGCCCCCACCATGACGCCCCAGGCCAGCATGGGCACCGGGTTGTGCAGCACGGCGCGGAACGAGGTTTCCATTGCCACATAGGCGCCCACGTCCCGATCAAGCAGCAGCGGGAAGGCGATGACGGTGGTGCAAAGGGTGACGAGGGCAAAGCCGGCGCCAAGCAGCGTGCCGGCGACCAGCAGCGTGCGGCCGGCGGGTTCGCCCATGATCTGGGCAAGGAAAGCGTCGAAGGTGCGCGGCGGGGAGGCGCCCAAGAGGGCTTCGTAAAGACCCTGGGCGGCAGTAAGCCAGAGCGTGAACAGCACAAAGAGCATGAGCCCGAGCACGGCAATGGCGCCGATGGCCGGAGAGCGCAGCACGCTCATGGCTTCGCCCCAGGATATCTCCTCCCCTATTTCGAGACGGCGGCTGACTTCGTAAAGGGGGAGCGCGGCGATAGGGCCGATCAGGGCGAAGCCGCCGATCAGCGGATAAAGCAGCGGCCAGGTGTGAAAGCCGCTCATCCAGACGGTGAGCACGACGCCCACGATCGGGTAGATTACGGCGAGCAGCAGATAATGGCTCGGCTTGGCCCAGAAATCGCTGGCGCCGGCGCGAAGGGCATCAAACAGATCGGCGATGGTGATGGTGCGGATAACCGGCAGGTCGAGCTTGGTGCCCGCGCCGGTCAGAATGTGGAAATTGGCCATGGTGAGGTATCCTCCAATGGAGGCCACATGGCCCGGTGAGAATACCAGCAATGCGTTCAGCGGACCCGCAGCCGCAACAGGAAGAGCATAGGGCAGCTGCGACGCGGTGTCGCCCCCATCCGCAAGATGTGAAGGGGCAGGCGGGCCTGGATGGTGCCCTGCCCGCCCGTCGTTATGGTGGCTAGACCTCGTAGCGGTCGCTGGCGTGGTGCTCGGGACGATAGACGAAATAATCGAAATCGGCCGGGCGGGCGGTGCCGTTGAGATCCTGGGCGGCGACGCCGACAAAGGCGCCCGTAAAGGAGCCATGGGCTTGGTGACCGCCGCATTCGTCCGAAAGGATCGAGGCATCGAGCACCGGGCCGATGGGCTGCAGGGCTTCGCCTTCCAGGGCGTAGTAGAACTGCAAGGCGGCGCCGCGGATGGAGAGGGCGAGCTTGACCTTGCCGGTCTGGGGGATCTGCACCGGTTCGGCGGGGAAGCGCAGATTGCCGTCGGGCCAGCTCATTTCCGAGCTCATCAGGAGCAGCTCGCGCTGGCGGTCGGAATGGGCGGTGACGGCGAGATAATAGAAATTGTAGCGGCTGTAATAGGCGGTAAGGCCCGCCATGGTGCGCTCGTCGACCGGATCGAAGCTGAGCGTGGTTTCGGCATCATAGGAGAAGTGGGTCTGGCGGCGGGCGACGAGGGATTGCTCGAACCAGGAGCCGATGGATTCGCGGCCGAAAAGGCGCAGCTTGCCATCCTCGAGGGCAAAGATGCGCTCAGGCTCGGGGGTGCGCAGCCACTGGAAGTCCTGGTGTAGCTCGCTATCGGCGAAGCTATAGCGCTGCTCACTCCAATAGGGGGTGTCGTTGCGGGTGCCGGGCACTTCGACGTGGAGAGAGGGCACGGGACCCTGTTTCACGTGAATCCAGTCGTCATCGCCCCAATAGGCTTCCTGGATCGAGGTTTCGCGGCCCAGAACGCAGCGCCGGTTCTGGGTGGTGGGACGGCCACCGAGATGGACGAGATAGGTCTTGCCCTCGGGGGTATCGACGAGATCGCCATGGCCGGCGCGCTGGATGGCGGCAAAGGGCGCGTCCTTGGAGGTGAGGATATGCTTGTCCGGATGGGTTTCGTATTGCCCATCGATGGTGCGCGAGCGCGCGAAGGTGCAGGCATGCTCATAGGCGGTGCCGCCTTCGGCGGTCAGCAGGTAGTACCAGCCGTTGCGCTTATAAAGATGCGGGCCTTCGACGAGCTTGAGGTCGGTGCCCTGGTAGATATTGGTGACCGGGCCGATGAGCTTGCCGGCGGCGGGGTCGAATTCCTGGAGCGCAATGCCGGCGAATTTGAGCGGGCGGGTGCGGTGGTCCCAGAGCATGTTGACGAAGTATTTGCGGCCGTCATCGTCGTGGAACAGCGAGGGGTCAAAGCCCGAGGAATTGATGTAGATCGGGTCGGACCAGGGCCCCTCGATCGAGGGGGCGGTGACTATGTAGTTATGGGCGTCCTTGAAGGAGCCGTCCTTGCGCTTGACGTCGGTATAGACGAGCCAGAACAAGCCATCGGCATAGGAAATGTCGGGCGCCCAGACGCCGCAGCTATCGGGATCGCCGCGCATGTCGAGCTGAGTCTTTCGGGTGAGCGGACGGCAGACGAGGTCCCAGTTGGCGAGGTCGCGGGAGTGGTGGATCTGCACGCCGGGGAACCACTCGAAGGTGGAGGTGGCGATGTAATAATCCTCGCCGACGCGGCAGATCGAGGGATCGGGGTTGAAGCCGGGCAGAATGGGATTGGTGATGGTGGGCATGGGTTCCTCGCGCGAGCGCAGCGGTGGCGGTGCCTTGGGTCCTCTATGGGGCAGAGGACTGGGGTGGTTGGCGGGGTCACTGAGGGACCCCCTCCCCCGGCCCCTCCCCTCAAGGGGGAGGGGTGGCGGAGGAGAGATCGGGGGTGGTTCGAACTGTCCGAAGCGGGGACGATCGAGCGGCGAAGTCGAAGTGGAGGAGAGGCCTGAACCCCCACCCCTGACCCCTCCCCTCAAGGGGGAGGGGTGGGATGGCCCGACGTCTCGTGACAAGGCCTAGATGAAGCGGTTGATCAGGTTTTCGAGATATTCCTGGCGGCCCGAGACGGGTTGGGGGTTGAGGTTCTCGGTTTCCACTTTCTGGGCGAGGTCGGCGAGCGACAGCTTGCCCGAGAGGATGTCCTGGCCAAGGCCTTCGGTCCAGCCGGCATAGCGCTGGTCGACCGCCTGGTCATAGGTGCCGTCGGCGATGATGGCGGCGGCAGCCTTGAGGCCGCGGGCGAGGACGTCGAGCCCGCCGATATGGCCGATCAGCAGATCCTGGGGATCAAGCGACTGGCGGCGCACGCGGGCGTCGAAGTTGAAGCCGCCTGACCCGAGGCCGCCATTCTTGAGGATCTGCAGGAAGGCGAGAGTCATTTCGCGCGGGTCATTGGGGAACTGGTCGGTGTCCCAGCCCGACTGCAAATCGTTGCGATTGGCATCGACCGAACCCAGCATGCCCAGCGACGCGGCCAGCGCCAGTTCGTGCTCAAAGGAATGGTTGGCAAGGAAAGCGTGGCCGACTTCGATGTTGCACTTCACGCGGGTTTCGAGGCCGTACTTCTTGAGGAAGCCGTAAACCGTCGCGACGTCGAAGTCGTACTGGTGCTTGGATGGCTCCTGCGGCTTGGGCTCGATCAGGATCTGGCCCGTGAAGCCGATCTTGTCGGCGTGATCGATCACGAGGTGGAGGAACCGGGCCATCTGGTCCTGCTCCTGGCCGATCTTGGTGTTAAGGAGGGTTTCATAGCCCTCGCGGCCGCCCCAGAGCACGTAATTGGCGCCACCCAGTTCATGGGTGAGTTCGAGCACGTTCTTCACCTGGCCGGCGGCATAGGCAAAGATCTCGGGATCGGGATTGGTGGCGGCGCCCGCCATATAGCGGCGGTTGGAGAAGAGGTTGGCCGTGCCCCAAAGGAGCTTGGTGCGGCTCGTTTCCATCTTCCTGGCAAAGATCTCGCCGATGGCACGCACATTGCGGTTGGATTCGGCGAGGGTTTCCCCTTCGGGGGCGATATCGGCATCGTGGAAGCAGAAGAAGGGCGCGTCGAGCAATTCGAAGAGCTCGAAGGCCACATCGGCCTTCATACGGGCGCCGTCCATGCCGCGATCGAACCAGGGGCGATCATAGGTGCGGCCGCCAAAGGGGTCGCCGCCTTCATAGGCAAAGGTGTGCCAATAGGCGATGGCGGGACGGATATGGTCTTCCATCCGCTTGCCGGCGACCATCTCGTCCTTGTTGTAATGGGTATAGGCGAGCGGATTGGTGCTCGACGGGCCTTCATATTTGACGGGCGAAATGCCCTTGAAGAAATCAGTCACGAACGTGCCTCCTCGATGGCGGGATAAAGCGCGCGGTAGCGCTGGTATTGCTCGGTATAGGCAGCCGACAAACGGGCATCGGGTGCAATGACGGTCTTGATGGCGGGCATGGTCATTACCTCGGCGGGGTTGGCGCCAGTGGCCGCGCAGAGCCCGAGACGGGCGGCGCCCAGCGCACCGCCGAAATCGCCATCTTCAGGCAGGGCAATCTCGGTGTTGAGATTGGTGGCGATCAGCTTGAGCCACAGCGCCGACCGGCTGCCCCCGCCCACCGCGATCAGCCGGTTGATCTGGGTGCCGGCATCCTCAAGGACGCGTTGGCAGTCGCGCACGGCAAAGCTGACCCCTTCCATCACCGCCTGGGCGAGCCGGGCCGGATCGGAGCGGTGGGAGAGGCCGACAAAGCTGCCGCGGGCGCCGGCATTGTTGTGCGGCGTGCGTTCGCCCGAGAGATAGGGCAGGAAGATCTCCTCGCCGGGACCGGTGAAACCCGCTTCGGCAGCGCCGGCCAGGGCGGCGGGCTTCTGGCCGGTGATGTGCCCGAGCCAGTTGAGCGAGTCGGTCGCTGAAAGGATCACGCCCATCTGGTGCCAGGTGTCGGGAACGGCATGGCAAAAGGCATGCACGGCGCCCGAGGTGTTGGGGCGGAACTTGTCGTTGGATACGAACAGGACGCCCGAGGTGCCGAGCGACACAAAGCCTTCGCCGGGGCGAATGGCGCCGATACCGCAAGCGGCGGCAGCATTGTCGCCAGCGCCGCCGGCCACCACCACATCGCCCGACATGCCCCAGCGGGCAGCGAGCTCGCGCTTGAGGATGGCCGAGGGGGCAGAGCCTTCAACGAGGCGCGGCATGTGGGAGCGATCAAGGCCGGTCACGGCAAGCAGTTCGTCGGACCAGTCGCGCCGGCCGACATCGAGCCAGAGCGTGCCCGAGGCATCGCTCATGTCTTCGATATAGTCGCCGGTCAGCAAGAGGCGCACATAGGCCTTGGGGAGCAGCACCTTGCGGATGCGCGCATAGACCTCGGGCTCATGCTTGCGCACCCAGGCGATCTTGGGCGCGGTGAAACCGGGCATGGCGATGTTGCCGGCAATATCACGCAGGGTGGGGAGCGCCGCTTCCATTTCGGCGCATTCGGCGGCCGAGCGCCCGTCATTCCACAAAATGCAGGGGCGCAGAACCACATCGTCTTCCCCCAGCAGCGTGGCGCCATGCATGTGACCGGAGAGGCCAATGCCGCGCACGGCGGCGAGCTCGGTCGCGTGGCTTTGGCTCAGCCCATCAAGGGCGGCCTGGGTTGCTGCCCACCAATCGGCAGGGTTCTGTTCGGACCAGCCGGGATGGGGGCGGGTCGGCTCGGGGGAAGGCGCGGTGGCGTCGCCGATGGGACGGCCTGCCGCATCGATCAGCATCACCTTGACGCCGGAGGTGCCGATATCAATGCCAAGGAAGTTGGTCATGAGGAACGTACCTCACAATTTGGCAAGCGTGAAAACACGAAAGTCCCTCCCCTGCCCGTTTGGGCGATGCCGAATTTTGGATCGGCTGCTGTGTTAGCGCAGATTGTCGCGCAGGAATATCCCAATTTCAATGGGGTCGGTGGTGACGGGTGCGGCACTGCCAAGGGCACATTGCTGGGCGGCGCGCAGCGCCTCGCGGATTTCGTGATCGGGATTTTGATCCAGCACCACATCGATCGCCCCCGAATCAAGCCCGGCGCGGGTGGCGGGCGTCAGCTCATGGGCAATGACGCGCACAGCGCGGGCGCGCTCGGAGGCGGCGAGCGCCGCCACGAGCCCGGCATTGCCGGCGCCAAGATTGTAGATGCCGGCCAGATCGGGATGGTCGGCCAAAAGCCGGGTGGCAAGCGCCTCTGCGTGGGCGGGCTCGTCATGGCTTTCGAGCGGTCCGAGCAGTTGCAAGTCCGGGAACTCGCGGGCGAGAACGGCGCCAAAGCCATCGAGGCGGTCGCGATGATCGCGCAGCGCGAGCGAGCCGGCGATGACGCCGATGGCTCCCTTTGGGCAGAACCGGCCCATGAGGGAGGCGGCGGTGCGGCCGGCGGCGGGATTGTCGATGCCGATGAAATGGCGGCGGGCGGAATTGGGCAGATCCGACACGAGGGTCACCACCGCGACGCCGCGGCGGCTGGCGCGCTCGACGGCAGCCAGTACAGACGGCGTTTCGCTGCCCACGATCACGGCGCAATCGCAGATGGCAGGTTCGAGCCCGTCAAGGGCGCGGGCGAGCCCTTCGGGATCAAGCGGGCGCAGGCGCCGCAGCTCGAGCGCCAGCCGCTCGCCCGCGCTGGATTGGGCGCGCCGCTCCACCGCGCCGGCCAGGCTGCCCATGAATTCGTTGGAGCCGGCGGGCAGGAGGAAAACGACGCGCAGATCGCGCCCGCGGGCCAGCAGCGAGGCGGACAGATCGCGCTGGAAACCGATAGCGGCCATTGCCGCTTCGACTTTTTGCGCGGTGACGGGGCGCACGCCGGGGCGATTGTTGAGCACGCGATCAACCGTGGCCAGCGACACGCCCGCGGCGCGCGCCACATCATGAACCGTTGCCCGGCGCCTCGATCCGATCTCGTTCACTGCCCTTGTCTCCAAACCGCGCGAGACACTGCGGAGGGCAGCCGGTTAGGTCAAGTGTTTGGTCAAGTGCGCCGTTGCAGGGGTGAACGCAAACCGGCTAAAGCAGGGCGCAAAAGGGGAGAGGCGCATGAGCATAGCAGTTAGCGAATTCGGCCAGTTCAACGGCAAGCGCGTGGATCAATATCATCTGCGCAGCGATACGGGGGTCGAGATCGACATTATCGGCTATGGCGCGGCGGTGCGCGACTGGCGGGTGCGGGTGGCGGGGGGCCTGCGCTCGGTGGCGCTGGGGTTCGACAGCTTCGAGCCCTATCCCGAGCATAGTCCGCATTTCGGCGCGATCACGGGGCGGGTGGCCAACCGGATCGTGGGCGCATCATTCGACCTGGACGGGCAGCACTACGACCTGCCGGTCAATGAGGGCAATATTCACCTGCATGGCGGCCCCGAAGGGCTGGGGCGCCAGGTCTGGGCCGGCGAGGTCGACAGTGCCGGCAACAGCGTGCGGTTTACCCTCCATAGCCCCGACGGGGCGATGGGGTATCCGGGCAATGTGGATTTTGCCGTGACCTATCGGCTGGTGGGCAACCGGCTGCGCACCGAGTTCGAGGCAACAACCGACCGGCGCACGCCGATCAGCCTCGTGCAGCACCAGTACTGGAATTTGGGCACCGACCCGCTGGTGCTGGACCATTGGGTGCAGATCCCCTCGAGCGCCTATACGCAGCTGGGCCCCGATCTGTGCCCCACCGGCGCCATCCTGCCCTCGCGCGGCACGCAATATGACCTGCGCGCGGGGCGCACGTTGCGCGATGAAGCGGGCGCGCCGATCGACTATGACATCAATCTCGTGCTCGACACCGGCCGCGATCTCGCCGACCCGATCGCGACCGTGCGCGGGCCAGACGGGGCGCTTACACTCCAATTATGGAGCGACCGGCCGGGCCTGCAGTTCTATAACGGGGTGATGACCAATGTGGCGGTGCCCGGGTTGAACGGTCGCCGCTATCCCAAGCATTCCGGGTTTTGCCTCGAGGACCAGATGTTCCCCGATGCCTTGCACAACCCGCATTTCCCCTCGATCATCCATGGGCCCGACAAGCCATACCGGCATTGGTGCGAGATCGAGATCGGCTAGGCGATAAACAGGGCGGACGAGCAAGGGCTCGCCGGGAGCGGACGAGCAAGGGCCCGCCGCGGGGCGACGACCAGGAGGTCGCGGCGGGGCCGACGACCAAGAGGTCGCGGCGTCCTGACAGGCGCTGTCAGGGCCAAAGCGCAACATCCTTTCCGCAGCAGGCGGGAGGGCCGGGGATGGAGAACACAAGCTGGACAAGACCGAGCGGTTGTTTTCGATCATGGATGCGCTGCGCCGGCACCGCCGGCCGGTTACGGCTGCGGCGCTCGCCGAGGAGCAGGGCGTTTCGGTGCGTACGCTGTATCGCGATGTGCAGACCCTTATCGGGCTGGGCGCGCCGATCGCGGGAGAAGCGGGGATCGGCTATATGCTAAAACCCGGATTTTTCCTGCCCCCGCTGATGTTCACGCCCGAGGAGCTGGAAGCGCTGGTGCTGGGCGCGCGCTGGGTGCAGGCGCAGCCCGATGACGGGCTGGGCCTCGCGGCCAAGAACGCGCTGGCGAAAATCGCCACTGCCTCGCCCGAGGACTTGCGCGACCGCATCAATGATACGGGCCTGTGGCCCGTGGCGCTCTGGCGCGAGCGCGAGCCCCTGCCCATTCTTGGGGACGTGCGCATGGCGATGCGCTGCGAAAAGGCGCTGCGGATCAGCTATGCCGATGAAGCGGGCCAGCGCACCGAGCGGGTGATCTGGCCGGTGCAGGTGGCGTTTTTCGAGGGCAAGCAGACGGTCGCGGCCTGGTGCTGCCTGCGCGATGCATTCCGCAATTTCCGCACCGACCGGATTTTGGCGCTCGAGCTCACCGAGGAGCGCTATGGCCGGCGGCGGGCGGCGCTGGTGCGCGAATGGCAGGCGCTCTGGGAAGAGCATTATCCCGAATGGCAAGCCAAGTGGGAACACTAGGGCAACAGGCTCGCCCCTCCACGCGGTGCTACAAGCCCAAGCGCCAAAGCTGCCAGAGCCAGCAGATGCAGCAGGGCAATGCCCGCTGTCGCCAGAACGAAGCTCGGCTTGCGGGTTTTATGGCGGAACCGCTGCTGCGCCACGAGGCCACCGATTATGCCGCCGCACAGATCAATGGCATGGAGGGCGCCTTCGCTGACCCGCCACTCACCGGCTTGAGCGGCCAGCTTGTCCTTGTGGTAGAGGTGAAAAGACAGGGCGCTCGCGGCGAAATAAACCGCCGCTGACCAGACGGGGAGTGCGGCCCGGGCGAGCGCCAAGGCAACCAAGGCGGTCAGCAGGATGGCGGCAACGGTTCTGAGCCCAGGCGCTGGCTTTGGCGGAGGGGCGGGAGGCAGCCGCTTCGATTGACGGCTCGCCGTTTTTGTCTGCGGTTTTCGGGCGGGCGGGCGTTTGGTGGGCGACCTTCCCGGTTGATCGCTGGGCATTGAGGCTCCCCTTTGCCCTAGCCATAGCCGCGATGCAGTTAACCAAATATCAGCGCGACTTACGCTGCGGCCAAGTTGACGCGGTAGCTCAGGGCTTCGGCGATGTGAGGGCGGGCGACGCGGTCGACGCCGGCGAGGTCGGCAAGGGTGCGCGCAACCTTGAGGACGCGGTGGTAAGCGCGGGCGGAAAGGTTGAAGCGCTCGGCGGCCTGGAGCAGGAGCTTGCGGCTGTCGCTATCGGGGTTGACCACGGTTTCGATCAGGGTGGGGCCGGCAGCCGCATTGGTGTAGATGCCAGGCGCGCCGTGTTCGAGGAAGCGCTGGCGTTGCCGCTCGCGGGCGCGCTCGACGCGTTGGGCGACGACGCTGGAGGCTTCGGCGGGTTCGGCGGGGGCAATAAGATCGGCGGCGCTGACGGCGGGCACGTCGATGCGGATATCGATGCGGTCAAGAAAGGGGCCGGACACGCGGGCCTGATAGTCATTGGCGCAGGCGGCGCCGCGCTTGCAGGTGTGGCCGGGCGTACCGGCGAGACCGCATTTGCAGGGGTTCATCGCCGCAATCAGCTGGACGCGCGAGGGATAGGACACGCGGGCATTGGCGCGGGCGATGACGGTTTCGCCCGCTTCAAGCGGCTGGCGCAAGGAATCGAGAACCTGGGGCGCGAATTCGGCGAGTTCGTCGAGAAACAGCACGCCATTATGGGCAAGGCTGACTTCACCGGGACGAACGCGCAGGCCACCGCCGACTAGCGCCGCCATGGACGCGGAATGGTGGGGCGCGCGGAAGGGGCGGCGATCGGAAATGGCGCCGCCGGCCAGTTCGCCCGCGATGGACTGGATCATCGAGATATCGAGCAGTTCGCGCGGATTGAGCGGCGGCAGGATGGAAGGCAGACGGGCCGCGAGCATGGACTTGCCGGCGCCGGGCGGGCCGATCATCAGGAGATTGTGGCCACCGGCAGCGGCGACTTCGAGGGCGCGGCGGGCGACGAGTTGCCCGCGCACTTCGCTCAAATCTGGCAGGCCGCCATTGGTGAGGTGCTTGCGCGGCAGTGGCCGCGGGGCGCGCTGATGACCGGTCAGGTGATTCACCAAGGCCAAGAGGCTTTCGGCGGCGACGATGTCGACGTCTTCCCCGGCCCAAGCGGCTTCGGGGCCGCAGGCTTCGGGGCAGATGATGCCAAGGTCGCGGGCACCGGCGGCAATAGCAGCAGGGAGGATGCCATTTACGGGAGCGAGGCGGCCATCGAGCCCCAGTTCGCCCAGGGCAAGGAAACCTTCCAGCGCATCCTGCGGAATGGCGCCGATCGCGGCCATCAGCCCCAGGGCGATAGGCAAATCATAATGGCTGCCTTCCTTGGGCAGGTCGGCGGGAGCGAGATTAACGGTGATGCGCTTGGGCGGCAGGCTGAGGCCCGAGGCGAGCAGCGCGGCATAAACGCGTTCGCTCGACTCCTTGACCGCCTTATCGGGCAAACCGACCATGAGAAACTTGGGCAGGCCTGGCGCAATCTGCACCTGGACATCGACCGGCACCGCCTCGATGCCCTGAAAAGCCACGGTCGCAACCCGGGTTACCATGTACGCCATTCCCCCAGCACAGGAGGAGGCTAGCAGAGCACTGCCGCTCCAACAAGAACATTCAGCGAACATTAAATAGGGGTTAACCACGAGGCGGCGGATTGGAGTTAACGCAAGCTTCCCTTAACCGCGCCATGTTGAATGAAAGGCTCGCCTGGTCGTACACGAGTATATTCATGCCCCCAGTCTGCGCGCGCCGTTTTTCTTCCATGCTCAAGGGCGCCGCAATGGCGGCAATGGTGGTGCTGCTTGCCGCCTGCGCGAGCGGCGGTGGACTTTATGGCCCGATCGACGGGGACAACCGGCCCCATGCCGGAGTGGACCGAGCGCGCAAAATGCCGATCCAGGGGATCGATGTGGCGCGCTACCAATCCCATATCGACTTTTCGACGGCGCTGCGCTCGGGCATCGCCTTTGTGTTCATGAAGGCTACGGAAGGAAAGGATTACATCGATCCGAACTTCCGCCGGAACTGGGCGGCCGCACGCGATGCGGGCATGCCACGCGGCGCCTACCACTTCATGACCTGGTGTTCGCTCGCCTCCGAGCAGGCGCAGTGGTTCATCGCCAATGTGCCCAATGATCCCGACGCGCTGCCGCCCGTTCTGGATCTGGAGTGGAACAATCATTCCTCGTGCAAGGTCAAGCCATCGCGGGCCGATGCGCTGGAAAAGATCCGGGTGATGCTAGCGGCAATGGAAGCCCATACCGGCAAGCTGCCCATCATCTATACCGACATGAACTTCCACCGCGACGTGCTGGATGGGGAGTACTTCCCCAATGCGTTCTGGTTGCGCTCCACGGCTGCCGAACCGCATGAGCGCTATCGTAACCGCGGCTGGACGTTCTGGCAGTGGACGCAGACTGGCGTCGTGCCCGGCATCCGAGGTGAAGTGGACCGCAACGCCTTTTACGGTGATCGGAATGACTGGATCAATTTCCTGATGACGGGCTGCGATCCACGCTCATTTGCCGCCCTTGCCCCGACTGGCCGGTGCCGCGTCTACAAATAGGGCGCCGTCACTTGTCAGCCGCGGTGGCGAGGACTAGATTCCAGCCCGTCTTCCGGGCTCAGCCCGGCGCAGAGGAGAACAGCCATGGCTAAAGGTCAGATGCGCAGCAACAAGGAAGCCAAGAAGCCCAAAAAGGACAAGCTGGAAACAGCAAAGCCGATCACGGGCCTTGGTAGCGGCAGCACCGGCAATACCGGCAAGAAGTAAGCATGCCGAGCAAATGCGAATGAGCGACTGGCACAAGGCCGGTCGCTTTTTTGTTGTTGAGGGCTGTCACAGGACCAGAAGCGCGAGCGCCTGAATCGGCGCCGCGGGCGCGAGCGCTCAACGAAGGGGCGCCGCGAGCGCGAGCGCTCAACGAATGGGCGCCGCGGGATTAGCTGGCCAAGGGGCGGAAGATGCCGCTCGAGGCAATGCCATCAAAGATGAACTGCACCGCCAAAGCCGACAGCAGCACGCCGACCACGCGTGACACCACATGGGCGCCGGTGACACCCAGCAAGCGCTGGATGGGGATAGCGAGACGCAGCATCACATAGGTCAGCAGCAAGATGGTGAGCAGGCCCGCGATCACCGCGGCGTCCTTGACGTAATCGCCTTCCGAGCCAGCGATGAGCAGGATCACGGCGCTGATCGCCCCCGGTCCCGCAATGAGCGGGGTGGCGAGAGGGAACACCGAGATATCGGCGCGGTCGCGCGCCTCGATATCTTCCTCGGTGGTGGTGGAGGTGCCGCCAGATGAGCGAGCGAACACCATGTCGATGGCGATGAGGAGCAGCAGCACGCCGCCGGCCGTGCGCAGTGCCGGCAAGGTAATGCCGAAGAGCGCAAGGAGGGGTTCGCCGAAGAGCGCGAAGAAGAGCAGGATCAATCCGCCGATCAGCACCCCGCGAAGCGCCAGGCGGCGCCGCTCGGGCGAGGAGGTGTCGCGCGTGAGCGCCAGGAACACCACGGCCAGATCGGCGGGGCCGATAGTGGCAAAAAACGTGGTAACCGCCAGCAGATAGGTATCGACCGGCATCAGCACACCGCCCTTAAGTTAAGCGGCACGGTCAGCGGCGGCGCCGTTCGATGGCATCAAGGATCATCACCGCAATATCGGGACCGCCAAAGCGCTTGATCTCGCGAATGCCGGTGGGCGAGGTGACATTGATCTCGGTGAGGTAGTCGCCGATCACGTCGATACCGACAAAGATCATATCGCGCTCCTTGAGCGCGGAGCCGATGGCAGCGCAGATCTCGCGCTCGCGGGCGGTGAGTTCGGACAGTTCCGGGCGGCCGCCCACATGCATGTTGGAGCGCGATTCCCCTTCGGCGGGAATGCGGTTGAGGCCTGCGACGGGCTCGCCATCGATGAGGATGATGCGCTTGTCGCCCTTGCGGACATCGGGCAGGTATTTCTGCACCATGAAGGGTTCGCGGAAGCTGAGCTCAAACAGCTCGATCAGGGAGGCGAGGTTATGGTCGCCCTCCTGAAGGAAGAAGACACCGGCGCCGCCATTGCCGTAAAGGGGCTTGAGGATGATGTTGCCATGCTCCTGGCGGAAGGCGCGGATCATCTCGCGATCGCGCGTCACTAGGGTGGGCGGCATCAGCTTGGGAAAATCGGTGACGAGGATCTTTTCGGGCGCATTGCGCACCGCAGCGGGCGGATTGACCACGAAGGTTTTCGGGTGCAGCCGCTCGAGAATATGGGTGATGGTGGTGTAGTTCATGTCGAAGGGCGGATCCTGGCGCATCAGGATCACATCCTGCTCGCCCAGATCGATGCGCGTGAACGCCCCCAGCTTAAAGTGCTCGCCCTTGGGCTTGTCGAAGACCTCGACCGGTGCGGCGAGGGCGGAAACGGTGGTGCCGCGCAGGCCGAGCGTGTCGGGTGTATAATATACCAGCGCATGGCCGCGCGCCTGAGCTTCGAGCATCATGGCAAAGGTGGAGTCGCCGGCGGGATTGATGCTGGCAATGGGGTCCATCTGGACGGCGATCTTGAGTGACATGCAGAGGTCCTAGGAAGCGTCGAAAGCGTTGATGTGATGGCGCGGCCAAGCCCAGGGCGCAAGGAAAATCACGTCAAAGCGCAGATTGGCTTGGGCATAGGCGGGGTGGCGCGAGAGCCAGTAGTGGGCGGCGCGGCTGATGCGGGCCTGGTTCACCTGGGTGAGCGCCTCGCCTTCCTGGGCTCTGAAGCACGCGCCTTGACCTCAACAAAGACCGTGGTGCCCCAACGCTGGGCGATCAAGTCGATTTCGCCAAGCGGGGTTTTGTGGCGGCGGGCAAGAATGCGGTAGAGCTTGAGCTGGAGAAAGAGCGCGGCCAGGGCTTCAGCGCGTTCGCCCCCGCGGTTGGCGCGCTGGCGGGCGCGGCTGGGTTCAGTCGGTGGCTTTAAGGGCGAGGGCGGCATCATAGACCTCCTTGCGCTTTAGCCCAAAGCGGGCGGTGACAGCGTCAACCGCGGCGCGGAGGGGCTGGTCGGCCATTTCGGCAAGGAGCGCGGCCTGCCAATCGGCCGCGTCGGGGGCCGCAGCTTCGGCCGCGCCGGCGACAACGATAACGGCTTCGCCCTTGGTATCGCCTTCGGCGAAGCTCTCAGCGAGTTCGGCCAGAGTGCCGCGCTGCACGCGTTCGAAGCGCTTGGTGAGCTCGAGGGCGACGGCCGCTTGCCGGTCCGGACCGAGAATTTCGGCCATAGCAGCCAAAGTATCGTCGAGGCGGCGCGGGGATTCGTAGAACACCAGAGTTTCACGTGAAACCGAAAGGGCGGCAAGCGCGGTGGCGCGAGCGCCCGCCTTGGCCGGCAAAAAGCCGTGAAAGGCAAAGGCGTCGGTCGGCAGGCCCGCGACGACAAGAGCGGAAAGAAGTGCTGAGGCGCCGGGGACGGCGAAGACCGGCAGATCGGCGGCGGCCAGCGCGCGGATCAGCGGGAAGCCGGGATCGGAAAGCAAGGGCGTGCCGGCGTCGGAAATCAGCGCCAGGGCTTCCCCGGCGGCGATGCGCGCGACGATGTCGTCGGCCTTGGCGCGCTCATTGTGTTCGTGCAGCGCCACGCGGCGGGTCTTGATGCCGTAGTGATCGAGCAGGCGCGCCGACATGCGGGTGTCTTCGCAGAGCACGGCGGACGCGGCGGCAAGGGTTTCAAGGGCGCGGATGGTGATGTCACGCAGATTGCCGATGGGGGTGGCAACGACGTAAAGGCCGGGCGCCAAGGGAGGGGCCTCGAGCTTGGTGCCGGCGATGAAGAACTCTGAACTCATGGGCGCAAGGCTAGCACGCAGGCGCGCGCCACCCAATCGCTAAGCGGCGAGATCGGCAACGACGGCGTCGAGCACCGGCCAACCACGGTCAGTGACGCGGATATTGCCGTTTGGGAGGGTTTCCACAAAGCCGTAGCCCTTGAGATCCTCGATCTGGCGCTGGCTGATGCGACGGCCGGACAGCGCGGTGAAGCGCTGGGGCGAGATGCCTTCCTTGAGGCGCAGGCCCATGACGAGGAATTCGTCGCCCTGCTCTTCCCAGGTCAACACATCGTCGGTGACGAGGCCATGGCCCTGCGCCAGCACCTTTTCCTGCCATTTGAAGGGCAGCTTTTCGGCGGCGGTGGCGTGGCGCTGGTTGTTGATCAGGAGGCGCCCATGGGCGCCTGGGCCGATGCCGGCATATTCGCCATAGCGCCAATAGAGCATGTTGTGCTGGCTTTCCTGACCGGGGCGGGCGTGGTTGGAAATCTCATAGGCCGGCAGGCCGGCGGAGGCCGTGAGTTCCTGGGTCAACTCGTAGAAATCGGCGGACAGATCCTCATCGGGCATGATGAGCTTTCCGGCGCGATGCAGGTCGAAATAGCGCGTGCCCTGCTCGATGGTGAGCTGATAGAGCGAGATATGGCCACGCGCGAGCCAGAGGCCTTCCTTGAGTTCGTCCTCCCAATCCTCGAGGGTTTGACCCGGGCGGGCATAGATCAGATCAAAGCTCGAGCGATCAAAGATCGACTGGGCGATGCGCACGGCAGCGATGGCTTCATCGACGGTGTGGCGGCGGCCGAGGTCCGCCAGCGGCTTGTCCCGCAGGGACTGCACGCCGAGCGAGACACGGTTGATGCCGGCGGAACGAAAACCCTTGAAGCGATCAACCTCGACGCTGGTGGGATTGGCTTCGAGCGTGATCTCGGCGCGTTGTTCGACCGTCCAATGGGCGGCGATGGTGTCGAGAATGGTTTCCACGGCCCAAGGGCTCATCAGCGAGGGCGTGCCGCCGCCAAAAAAGATCGACTGCACGACCCGGCCCGGAGTGAGGCTGGCGGTATGGGCAATCTCGCGCTGATAGGCGGCGACAAAGGCCTGCTCATCGAGCGGGCCGCGATGCACATGGGAATTGAAATCGCAGTAGGGGCACTTGGCCGCGCAAAAGGGCCAGTGCACATAAACGCCAAAGAGGTCGTTACGGCTCATGCGGCAGCCCCCTCATGTGGGTTGGTGGCGTGGCAGCGATTGGCGGGCACGCGATCAGGCCTGCTCAATTTGGCCCTCGACGAATTTGGCGAAGGCGCGGGCGCGGTGGGAGAGACCCTCCTGCCCCGGAGCCCAGCCATGTTTGACGCTCGAGGGCATTTCGCCAAAGGTGACGTCGAAGCCTTCGGGCATGAAGACGGGATCAAAGCCGAAGCCGACATCGCCACGCGGCGGCCAGACCAGGGTGCCATCGATGCGGCCTTCGTAGAGGGCGTCGCGGCCATCGGGATGGGCGAGGCAAAGCGTGGCGCGGAAGGAGCCGTGGCGCTGGGCTGGCGTTGTGGCATTGGCAGCCTGGAGGGCATCCTCGACGCGCTTCATGCCGTGATTGAAATCGCGATTAGGGCCGGCCCAATTGGCGGTGTAGACGCCGGGATCGCCGCCCAGCGCATCAACGCACAGGCCGGAATCGTCGGACAGGGCCAGCATATTGGCGGCACTCGCGGCGGCATGGGCCTTGATGCGGGCGTTTTCGGCAAAGGTGGTGCCGGTTTCATCGGGCTCAGGCAGATCAAGCTGCGCGGCCGAGATCAGCTCGAGCCCGAAGGGGGCAAACAATTCCCGAAACTCGGCCAGCTTGCCCGCATTGTGCGACGCCAGCACGAGGCGGTCACCAGCGCGAAGACGGGGAATGGCGCTCATTTGGGGGATCCTTGCCGGGCCTTGCTGCGCCCGGCCGAGGCGCGGGCGGGTTGATCAAGGGCGCGCGCCACATCATGCCAGATGGGGCAATTGGTGCCGGGCGTGCTGCGGCCGCTCGCCTGGGGGGCAGTCGTGGCGGCGCCGCTTTTCTTGCGGAAAAACAGGTTCATGCTTGCAGTGCTGCTGTTTGAAGGCGGGTGAGTTCGGCGATGCCGGTTTCGGCCAGGCCCATGAGCTGGTCGAGTTCGTCGCGGCTGAAGGGGGCCTGCTCGGCAGTGCCCTGGATTTCCACGAACTTGCCTGAGCCGGTCATGACGAAATTAGCATCGGTATGGGCTTCCACGTCCTCGAGATAATCGAGATCGAGCACGGGGGTGCCGCGATAGATGCCACAGGACACGGCGGCCACGGAATCGCGCAAGGCCGGGCCGCGGGTGAGCTTGCGCTCGTCCATCCAGCGGATGGCATCGGCCAGGGCAACATAGGCACCGGTGATCGCGGCGGTGCGGGTGCCGCCATCGGCTTCGAGCACGTCGCAATCGAGGGTGACCTGGTTTTCGCCCAGCATGGGAAGATCCACCACGGCGCGCAGCGAGCGGCCGATCAGGCGCTGGATTTCCTGGGTGCGGCCCGATTGCTTGCCGGCGGTCGCTTCGCGGCGGGTGCGCGAGCCGGTGGCGCGGGGCAGCATGCCGTATTCGGCAGTGACCCAGCCCTGGCCCTTGTTGCGCAGCCAGCCGGGCAGATTGGTTTCCACCGAAGCGGTCACCAAAACCTTGGTGTCGCCGAACGAGACAAGGCAGGATCCCTCGGCTTTCAGCGAAACATTGCGCTCGATGGAAATCGCGCGCATCTGGTTGGGTTCGCGTCCGGAAGGGCGCATAGGCAATCACCTTGGCAGTAAAAAACAGTTAACCGCCTCTTAACCCTCTCTGCAGGTCCTCACAAGCCAGGCTGGCTTGGCGAATGGCCGCAATGCCCCTAAATGAATGGGGAGGGTTAAAGCCGACAATTTGAACGAATATGATGGTCAAGCCACCCGAAGACTTTCTCGCCGTCCTCAATACGCGCAGCCAGGATATCTTCCGGCGCATCGTGGAGCGCTATCTCGACACGGGCCAGCCGGTGGGTTCGCGTGATCTCAGCCGCATGCTGCAACTGGGCCTGTCGCCCGCTTCGGTGCGCAATGTGATGGCCGATCTCGAGGATCTCGGGCTGATTGCCGCACCCCATGTTTCGGCCGGGCGCGCGCCGACCCAGGAGGGCCTGCGCTTTTTCGTTGATGCGATGCTGGAAGTGGGTGCCGTCGACGAGCGCGAACGCAGCCGCATTGCCCAGCACATTGCCGAAACCGCGCAAGGCGGGCAGGTGGAGGACCTCCTCGCCGAGGCGAGCCAGTTGCTGTCGGGGCTAAGCCAGGGCGCGGGCGTGGTGATCGCGACCAAAGCCGATATGGTGCTCAAGCACATCGAATTTGTCCGGCTCGACCAAGCTCGCGCGATGGCGATCCTGGTGGGGGAGGACGGGCAGGTGGAAAACCGCATCCTGCCCCTGCCCCCGGGCCTGACCGCCAGTGCGCTGCAACAGGCCAGCAATTACCTTGCCCATCATGTGGTGGGGCGCACCATTGCGGAAGCGCGCAAGGCCCTGGGCGAGCAGCGCGCCGAGCAGCGGGCGGAACTGGACGAGCTGACCCAAAAGCTGGTTGATTCCGGGATCGCGACACTGAGCCAGCCATCGCCGGCGGCGCAGCCCACGGTGATCGTGCGGGGCCGGGCTAATCTGTTGAATGACACCATGGCGTCCGAAGACATGGCTCGCATGCGCCAGCTATTCGACGAACTCGAAAGTAAAGACGGGTTGCTGGAACTCTTGGGAGATGCGGAAAACGCCCAGGGCGTGCGCATCTTTATCGGCTCGGAAAACAAGTTGTTTTCCCTTTCGGGATCTTCGGTGATCCTGAGCCCCTACAAGGACGCCAATGACAAGGTGGTGGGCGTGCTTGGGGTTATCGGGCCGACGCGGCTCAATTATGCCCGTATCGTGCCGGTGGTGGACTATACGGCCAATGTCATCACCTCGATGATGGCGCGCAAGGGGCGCGGCTAGGGAGGGTTGAAAAAGCCGGTGCATTGACCGATATCGGGGGCAAATTCATTCCCAATGCGAAAGCTTGCCCTTATGAGCGACGAAAACACCTCGCCCAGCGAAGAATTCGAGATCGAAACGCCCGTACCGGAAAGCGAAGTGGATCCCGTGGAAGCCTTGCGCGCCGAGAATGCCGAGCTCAAGGACCGGGTGCTGCGCACGGCAGCGGAAATGGAAAACCTGCGCAAGCGCATGGAACGCGATATTGCCGATACGCGCTCCTATGCCATTTCGGGGTTTGCCCGCGACATGCTCTCGGCCACCGATGCACTGAGCCGGGCGCTGATGGTGCTGCCGCCCGAAGCGCGCGAATCGGGCGATGCCACGACCAAGTCCCTGATCGAGGGCATCGAGATGACCGAGCGCGAAATGCAGCGCCTGCTGGCCAAGCATGGCGTCAAGCCGATCGAAGCCGAAGGGCAGAAGTTCGATCCGCACAAGCACCAGGCGATGTTTGAAGTGCCCGATCCCAGCCATCCCGAAGGGACGGTGGTGCAGGTAGTGCAGACCGGCTTTGCCATCGGCGATCGCGTGCTGCGCCCGGCGATGGTTGGTGTGGCCAAGGGTGGCCCACGCGCCGCAGAAGGCGCCGAAACGGTTGATAAATCAGCCTGAGTGTTCAGGTACGGTTCTGGAAAATCCCCGCTTTGGCGGGGATTTTTGTTTGTAGGGATGGTGAGGGCCCGTTACCCCAAAATATCCCTGCTCATCAGGCGGCCGATGCCGGCGGCACCCATCTGGGTCCAGGCTTGTTGCAGTGAACCATTGCTGTCGATGGCGCGGCTGGCGTCTTCGATCACGCTGACATCGAGGCCAGCCTCGGCGGCATCGAGCGCGGTCCAGGCGACGCAGAAATCGGTGGCGAGACCCGCAACATAGATCTTGGCGAGACGCCGTTCGGCGAGATAGCCGCCAAGGCCGGTGCGGGTGCGGCGGTCGGCTTCCTGGAAGCCGGAATAGGAATCGACGCCGCGGTTATAACCTTTGCGGATGGTCAGCTGCGCATGGGGAATATCGAGATCGGCCGAAATCTGCGCCCCATGGGTGTCCCAAACGCAATGGTCGGGCCACAGAACCTGGGTGCCATAGGGCAGCTCGATGGTTTGGAAGGGTTGGGTGCCGGGATGCTGGCTGGCAAAGGAGATGTGATCGGCGGGGTGCCAGTCCTGGGTCAGCACCACATGGGTAAAGCGGCGGGCCAGCTGGTTGATCAGCGGCACAATTTCGTCACCGCTGGGCACGGCAAGGCTGCCGCCGGGCAGGAAATCATTTTGCACATCCACCACGATCAGAACGTCATGCGGGGTGATGTCGAAGGTCATGTCGCATCCTTGCTTGGGCGGTGAATCCAGCTGGCGCGGAGCAAGCCGCGCACGGAATTGCCGAGATAAATGGCGTTGGCGCTTGCCAGGTCATCAAGGGTCAGGCGCGCCTCCCTGGCTGCGCCGGTTGCGAGCAGTTCAGCACGCAAGGTGCCGGGCAGCAAGCCGGCCTCGAGCGGCGGGGTGAGGAGCACGCCGCCCCGCCGCAGGAACAGCGAGGTGATGGAGCCTTCTGTCAGCTCGCCGCGCTCGTTGAGAAAGACGATTTCATCGACGCCAAGCGCGGCCGCGGCGCGCTGGCGCGGCTCGTCGTAAAAAGCGCGGTTGGTGGTTTTATGCGCCAGCCAGAGCGAGCCGGAATCGAGCCGCTCCTCAGCAACCGCGAAGCGGAACAGCGCTGGGTTGGCCGGCAACGGGGTGGCGGAAAGGCCGAGCCCCGCCACCTGCTCGAGAGTAAGGCGCACTCGCATGGCCGGCTCGCTCCAGCCGGCAGCGGTTTTGGTGAGAAGGCTTGTGGCGGCGTACCGGTCGAACGGCATGTTGAAATATTGCGCAGAAGCGGCGATGCGATCGAGATGGCGCTCGAGCAGCCAAAAGCTCGTGATGTTGGTCCAACGCAGGGTTTCGATCAGGCAGATGGGTGGGCTCTTGTCCGCAAGAAAAGCCATTTTCAGCAGTGCTTCCTCATATTCGTCCTCGGCCGCCGAGTCGGCGACGACGCCCCCGCCGATGCCGATTTCCCCCTGTCCCTCCCCGTCGATCACGGCGGTGCGGATGGCGACGTTGAGCGTGAGGTCTCCGTTGGGGGCGAAATAGCCGATCGAGCCGGTGTAAAGCCCGCGCGGTTCGGCCTCCACCGCGGCGATGATTTCCATGGCCCGCAGTTTTGGCGCCCCGGTGATGGAGCCGCAGGGAAAGAGCTGGGCGAGGAGCTGGGTGGTGGACACATCAGGCAAGCGCTGCGCGGTGATGCCCGAGGTCATGGTGTGGAGGGTGCGCAGGGTTTGCACGGAAAAGAGGTCGGTGACCTCGACCGAGCCCACGGCGCTGATGCGGGACAGATCGTTGCGCAGGAGATCAACGATCATCAGGTTTTCGGCGCGGTTCTTGGGATCGGCGGCGAGGGCCGCGCGACCCGCTTCGTCCTGTGCAATGGTGCCGGCGCGCCGCCGCGTGCCCTTCATCGGGCGAGCGGACAGCGTGCCGCCGGTGCTGGCGACAAAAAGTTCGGGCGAGCGCGACAAGATCCAGTGCTCGCCGGTGTTGATGAGCGCGCCATAGGCAACCTGCTGCTTGCGCGCGAGATCGCGATAAAGCGCGGCGGGGTGGCCTTCAAGGCGGAAGCGGGCCTTGAAGGTGAGGTTGACCTGATAGGTGTCGCCGGCGCCGATCCATTGCTGCACTTGCCCAAAGCCGGGGGCGTAATCGGCAAAGGGGCGGCTGGGGACGAGGTCGAGGGCTTCTGCGCCCTGCCCGGGTATG
This sequence comes from Devosia sp. 1566, assembly GCF_004005995.1. Taxonomy (NCBI): domain Bacteria; kingdom Pseudomonadati; phylum Pseudomonadota; class Alphaproteobacteria; order Hyphomicrobiales; family Devosiaceae; genus Devosia; species Devosia sp. 1566. The sequence goes on along the minus strand of NZ_CP034767.1, from coordinate 4,025,465 downwards.
GCGCTGTCGAGGCGTTGGTCTACTTCCCCGGCGGACAAGCGTTGGGGCGCGCTGTAGAGGCCAAGCCAAAGCAGGGGAAAAGGCGAGCGCTCGGGCAGAAGAGGCTCGAGGCGCTCTTCAAACAAAAATCCGAGCTCATAGCTCAGAAACCCCGCGGCCCAGAAGCCCTGCTGCTTGGCTCGTTCCAGTTCCGCCAGGGCCCTTCGGGCTTCCTCGCTGGTATGGGCCACAAGGATGGCGTGCGGGTCCGTGAACAGCAGATTGGTGCCGTCGGGCGCGAGATTGTCGTGGAGCAGCACTGAGCCGGGAGCGAACATGGCTTTGATTCTATTGTGGATGGGCCGCCGTGCAAAGCCACTTGGCGCGAGCGCGGCCGGGTGGCACAAGCAGCGCCGGGCCGGCACGATGGCGGCCCCGGAGGGCCCCTCGTTCAGGCAAATCGCTTTTGTTCTGCTTGAACGCTTCCAGCCCCCCTCCTATATACCCCTCACGCTCAGCAATGAGCACACCCAATTCAAGGAAACCCGGCTCCGAAGGCCCTGGAAACCCGCTTTCAAGAGGGGTTTCGATCAAGGGTTTTGCTTAAAAAGAGGCACGTTATGGCTAAAGTAATCGGTATCGACCTGGGCACCACCAATAGCTGCGTCGCCGTGATGGACGGCAGCAATCCCAAGGTGATTGAAAACGCCGAAGGGGCGCGTACCACCCCCTCCATGGTGGCATTTTCCAAGGATGGCGAGCGTTTGGTTGGCCAGCCGGCCAAACGGCAGGCCGTGACCAATCCCGAAGGCACGCTGTTTGCCGTCAAGCGCCTGATTGGACGCCGCTTCGATGACGCGGTTGTGGCCAAGGACAAGAACCTGGTGCCCTTCAAGATCGTCAAGGCGGACAATGGCGACGCCTGGGTGGAAGCCTCGGGCGAGAAATATTCGCCCTCGCAGGTCTCGGCCATGATCCTGCAGAAGATGAAGGAAACCGCCGAGTCCTATCTCGGTGAAACCGTCACCCAGGCGGTGATCACGGTTCCCGCTTACTTCAACGATTCGCAGCGCCAGGCGACCAAGGACGCCGGCAAGATTGCCGGCCTTGAAGTGCTGCGCATCATCAACGAGCCGACTGCTGCAGCGCTGGCCTATGGCCTCGACAAGAAGAACAGCGGCACCATCGCCGTGTACGACCTTGGCGGCGGCACCTTCGACGTCTCGATCCTCGAGATCGGCGATGGCGTGTTTGAGGTGAAGTCCACCAATGGCGACACGTTCCTGGGCGGCGAAGACTTCGACAACCGCTTGATGGATTATCTGGCCGACGAGTTCAAGAAAGAGCAGGGCATCGACCTGCGCAATGACAAGCTCGCCCTGCAGCGCCTCAAGGAAGCTGCCGAAAAGGCCAAAATTGAACTTTCGAGCGCAACCCAGACCGAAATCAACCTACCCTTTATTACGGCAGACGCTTCGGGCCCCAAGCACCTGACGCTCAAGCTGACGCGCTCCAAGCTCGAAACTCTCGTGGAAGACCTGATCCAGCGGACCATCGACCCCTGCAAGCAGGCGATGAAGGATGCCGGGGTTTCGGCAGCACAGATCGACGAAGTGGTGCTGGTGGGCGGCATGAGCCGCATGCCCAAGGTGCAGGAAGTGGTCAAGCAGCTGTTCGGCAAGGAGCCCCACAAGGGCGTGAACCCGGACGAAGTGGTGGCGCTTGGCGCAGCGATCCAGGCCGGCGTGCTGCAGGGCGACGTCAAGGACGTGCTGCTGCTCGACGTGACCCCGTTGTCGCTGGGCATCGAAACCCTGGGTGGCGTTTTCACCCGCCTGATCGATCGCAACACCACCATCCCGACCAAGAAGAGCCAGGTGTTCTCGACCGCCGAAGACAGCCAGAGCGCCGTGACCATCCGGGTGTTCCAGGGTGAGCGCGAAATGGCCGCCAACAACAAGCTGCTGGGCAATTTCGACCTGACCGGCATTCCCCCCGCACCGCGTGGCGTGCCGCAGATCGAAGTGACCTTCGACATCGACGCCAACGGCATCGTGCAGGTTTCGGCCAAGGACAAGGGCACCGGCAAGGAGCAGCAGATCCGCATCCAGGCTTCGGGTGGTCTCAGCGACGCCGATATCGAAGCCATGGTCAAGGAAGCCGAGCAGAACGCCGAAGCCGACCGGCAGAAGCGCGAAGCGGTGGAAGCCAAGAACCAGGGCGAAAGCCTGATCCACTCGACCGAAAAGTCGCTCAAGGAATATGGCGACAAGGTTTCGGCCGAAGACAAGACCGCGATCGAAACCGCTCTTGCCGATCTGCGCTCGGTGATCGAAGGCGACAATGCCGAAGCGATCAAGGAAAAGACCGCGGCTCTGGCGGAAGCGTCGATGAAGCTGGGTGAGGCCATGTACAAGGCATCGCAGGCAGAAGCCGAGGCCAAGGCCTCCGGCACCGACGATGGCGATGACGACGTGGTCGATGCGGACTTCGAGGAAGTGCGCGACGACGACAACCAGAAGTCGGCGTAAGCCTTCAGAATGGTCTAGAGGGGTCCGGCTTGGCCGGGCCCTTTTTGTTTTGGGCCTGGGCAACAGGGTTTCACGTGTATCCAAGAGTTGCTGGCGCGCCCTACCCTTGCTAATCACCCTTGCACCGGCGGCGCAGCGTCGCCATCTGTGAGGCAGTTCCAACCAATCCCATCGGTGCCGGGCTGGCGCGCTCCCCGCGCGACGCCCGTACCGCAGCCCGGCGTCTGGAGACAATTTTCTTGGCCAAACGAGATTTCTACGAAGTGCTTGGCGTTGCCAAGGGAGCCGACGATGCGGCACTCAAGAGTGCTTATCGCAAGCTGGCCATGCAGCATCATCCCGACCGCAACCCCGGCAACAGCGAAGCGGAGGCCAAGTTCAAGGAAATCAGCGAGGCCTATGACACGCTCAAGGACGGCCAGAAGCGCGCCGCCTATGACCGGTTCGGCCATGCCGCGTTTGAAAATGGCGGTGGGCGTGGAGGCGCGGGCTTTGGCCCCGAATTCAACTCCTCGATGTCCGATATCTTCGAAGACATCTTTGGCGATTTCATGGGCGGCCGACGCGGCGGCGGCGGGGCCTCGGCCAAGCTGCGCGGCTCGGATTTGCGCTATAATCTCGAAATCTCGCTCGAGGAATCCTATACCGGCCGCACGGTCGAGATCGATGTGCCAACGCTGGTTGGCTGCACCACCTGCGATGGCTCGGGCGCCAAGCCGGGCACCGGCACCCATACCTGCCGGCAATGCAATGGCCATGGCAAGGTGCGCGCTGCACAGGGCTTTTTCACCATCGAGCGGACCTGCCCCGTGTGCCAGGGCCGCGGCCAGATGATGGACCAGCCCTGCACCGATTGCGGTGGCCAGGGCCGGCGCGAGGAGAATCGCAAGCTATCGGTGGATATCCCCAAGGGCATCGAGGATGGCACGCGCATCCGGCTGGCCAATGAGGGCGAGGCGGGGCTGCGTGGTGGCCCGCCGGGCGATCTTTACATCTTTATCTCGATCAAGCCGCACGACCTGTTCCAGCGCGACGGCGCTGATCTTTATGCGCGCGTCCCCATCGCGATGACGACGGCGGCGCTGGGGGGCGAGTTCGAGGTGCCAACGCTTGATAATGCGCGAGCCAAGGTCAAGGTGCCGGCCGGCACCCAGCCGGGTCAGCGCGTGCGCCTCAAGGGCAAGGGCATGCCGGTGCTCCGCTCCAAGGATCAGGGCGATCTTTATGTGCAGCTCGATATTGAGACGCCGCAGAACCTCAGCCGCAAGCAGCGCGAACTGCTCGAAGAATTCCAGCGCCTGACCACGAACGAAACCAGCCCCACTTCGGACGGGTTTTTCGCCAAGCTCAAAAAGATGTTCGACACCTAAGCGCGCTGCCGCCGGTCAAGAACCGGTGGTTGCCGCCGGCGGGACGACGAGCACGGCTTCGTCGAGTTCACGCGACAGGGCTGTGAGCGCCGCCCTGCCCGCATCCTCGGCATCGGCGATGGCGGTGCCGAAGGGCACTTCAAGCCCAAGGCGCTTGTTGGAATCATCGGCCCACACGAATGACAGATAGCTCTTGCCGGCCGCCAGGTCGTGCGAGAGATGGGTCACGTTCAACTTCGAAGCCATGTAATTGTCTCCCTCAGTGCGAGTTGAGACGATCCCATCGGCAGCTATGCGTCAACATGGCTTGTGCACATCCCGCAGCTGAGCAACATTGATCCTCCAACGCGGAGGAACACTGCCGGCATGGGCACTGCATTGACGCTTTCAGGCTCGATCCGGCGCGGCTCGCTCAACCGCGTGCTGCAAAACCATGTCGGGCGCAAGCTCACGCAAGCCGGGGTTGCGGTCACCCAGCTTGAACTGGGCGACTTTCCCATGCCCCTGTTCAACGAGGATCTGGAACCGGACCAGGTACCGGAAGCAGCGCCTGTTCTCGCGCAGCTGTTTGCCAGCCACGACATCATCTTCTGGGCCAGTCCGGAATATAATGGCGGGCTGACACCCCTGACGGTCAACACCATTGCCTGGCTCAGCCGGCAAAAGCCCAATCCGTTCCGGCACGCCGTTTTTGGCATTGGCGGGGTGAGCTCGGGCAAATATGGCACGGTGATGGGCCAGTCCCATCTGCGCGATAGCCTGAGCAAACTTGGAGCCCTGGTGGTGCCGACGCTGCTCGGCATTGGCCCGGGCGCCGCCGCCTTTGATGCGGACGGCAATCCCACCGAAAAATCCGTGGTCGGCAAGATCGAGCAGCTGGTGCACGATCTCACCCATTTCAGCAGAGGCTAGCAGGCGATGCGGGCACTTTACCTTTCCCACCCGCAGATCAGCATGGATGCCAATGTGCCGGTGCCGCTGTGGCCGCTGTCGGCCGAAGGGCTCGACCGGGCTGAGCGCTTTGCGGCGCGGGGCGTGGTGCCGCCCGGCGCGATGATCTTTTCGAGCCGCGAGCGCAAGGCACTCGATCTCGCCGAAGTTCTCGCGGCGAGCACCGGGACAGTGGTGTTGAGCGATCACCTGATGGGGGAAAATGATCGCAGCAGCACGGGCTTTCTGCCCCCGGCGCTGTTTGAGCTGGCAGCCGACCAGTTCTTTGCCGAACCCCATAGCAGCTACCAGGGATGGGAACGGGCGATCGACGCGCAGGCCCGTATCGTTGAAACGGTGCGCACGGCGCTGGCCAGTGTCCCCCCGGGCACCCCGGCAGTGTTTTGCGGGCATGGCGGGGTGGGCACGCTGCTCAAATGCTTTGTCGCAGGAGTGCCGATCGACCGGCGGGAAGACCAGGGGCGCCGCGGCGGTCGGGGCGGTGGCAATGGGTTCGTGTTCGAGCTTGCCGAGAGACAAGTGCTGCTGGACTGGACGCCCCTCGAGGAATTGCCACCGGACTGGTTCACCGCGCCGGCGATTGCGGAGGCTCGGGTTTTGACCTAAGCCTCCCGGCAGTTTTTGAGCCCGGGAGAAGCAGCGGTGAGCGGAGAATTGATTGTTGGTCTGGACCTGTCGTCGCGCGCCAAGGCCGAAGACATGGTCGCGCGGCTGGGCGACAGCGTCGAGTTCTACAAGATCGGCTACCAGCTGTTTTATGGCGGGGACGGGTTTGCCCTGGGCAAGGAGTTGATTAGCGCGGGCAAGAAGGTATTCTTCGATCTCAAGCTCCTCGACATCGACAACACGGTTGAAAAAGGGGTCGCTGCTTTCGCGCAGACGGGCGCGACCATGCTGACCGTGCATGCCTATCCCAAGACCATGCGCGCCGCCGCCAAGGCCGCCGCCGGATCGGGGCTGTGCGTATTGGGCGTTACCGTGCTGACCTCGATGGACGATGCCGATCTGCGCGAAGCGGGTTATGAGCGCGATGCGGCGGGCCTCGTCGCGCTGCGGGCCGAACAGGCGCGGGCAGCCGGGATCGGTGGCGTTGTGGCTTCGGCCCATGAAGCGGGGATGGTGCGCAATCTCGTGGGTCCTGACCTCGCGGTAGTGACGCCCGGCATTCGCCCGTCCGGTTCGCCGGCGGGGGACCAGAAGCGGGTCATGGGTCCGCGCGAGGCGCTCGACGCCGGCGCGACCCATCTCGTCGTGGCGCGCCCGATCATCGAAGCGCCCGATCCCGCAGCGGCAGCCCGGGCGATCCTCGCCGAAATGGCCGGCGGCACACGGCTTGCCTAAACCCTTCCTGCCCACGCTGAATGCCCTGGTGGAGCGCTACCTTGCCGAAGTGGCGGAGCGGGGAGAATACCTCTCCCTGTTACGCTGGCAGATCGCAGAGGGGCATCAGCTCGATGAGCGGAGCACCTTGCCGGGGCATGTCACGACCAGTGCCTTTGTGCTTTCGCCCGATCTCCGGCAGGCCTTGTTGATCGACCATGTCACCATCGGCCGATGGCTGCAGCCGGGCGGGCACTACGAACCGGCACCGCGCTTTGCCCAATCGGCGGCACGGGAAGCCTTCGAGGAAACGGGGGTCGCAGATCTGCGGCTCCATCCCTGGCACGCGGATAGCGATCTGCCCTTCACCATCGACAGCCACGACGTGCCGGGCAAACCGGCCCGCAACGAGCCGGCGCATGTGCACCACGATCTGCAATATCTGTTCGTAGCCGACCCGGGCTTGCCGCTCACGCCCCAGCTCGAGGAAGTGCATGGCGCGCAGTGGCGGTCAGTCGAGGCGCTGGCCGATTTCGCCCCGCGCGGGCTGCGGCGGCTGGAGGCGCTCCGAGCCTAGCCCGCCAGCCCGTGCTCGCGGGTCAGGTCGCCCAGATCGAGCTGCGGGCGCGCGCCGATATGGGAGATCACCTCGGAAGCCGCGAGGCAGCCGGTTTTGAGCGCGGTTTCCAGCGTTTGGCCACGGGCCATAGCGAGCAGGAAACCCGAGGCGAAGAGATCGCCGGCGCCGGTGGCATCGACGACATGGGGCACCGGGAAGGCTGGTACCGAAACCACTTCGCCATTGCAGATCGCCATCGCGCCATCGGCGCCCATGGTGATGGCGGCGAGTTCGGCATCCTTGGCGATCTCGCGAACAGCGACGCCGAGGTCATCCGTCTGGTAGAGCGATTTCAGCTCGTTGATATTGGCAAAGACATAGTCGATGGTCTTGGAGCGGATGAGATCGAGGAACTCGGCGCGATAACGATCGACGCAGAACGGGTCCGAAAGGGTGAAGGCGGCGGCGCGCTCGTTCTTGTGGGCGTAGTGGGCGGCCAGCACAAAGGCCTTTTTGGCCTCGACCGGGTCCCATAGAAAGCCTTCCATATAGGTGATGGCAGCGCTGCCGATCTCGTCGGGGCGGATGTCGCGCTCGGTCAGCTCGTGGCAGGCGCCGAGATAGGTGTTCATGGTGCGCTCGCCATCTTCGGACAGGAAGATCATGGAGCGGGCGGTGAGCGCGCCGTTTTCGAGGCGGCTGGTGGCGTAGTAGACGCCCAGCGCATCGAGGTCGGTGGCAAAGACGTCGCCCAGCGGATCGTCGGCGACCTTGCCGATAAAGGCGGCGCGGCCACCAAGGGAGGCGACGCCGGCGGCGGTATTGGCGGCGCTGCCGCCCGAGATCTGCTGCTTGCCCAGGGGCATCTTGTCGTAAAGATCGGCAGCGCGGTCGGTGTCGATGAGGTGCATGATGCCCTTGCTCATGCCTTCGCGCTCGATGAAGCCCGGCTCGACGGGGGCAATGATATCGACAATGGCATTGCCGATGGTGAGGACGTCAAACCGCGTTTCGGACATGCAGGGGCTCCGGGACCAGACCTTGGCGGTGTAGAGGATCGCGCCGGGCTGTGCAATTGGCCAGCCGAACTAGGCGGGTAGCCAGCTTAGGAGCGGCCGATGATCTGGGCGATCAGGTCTCGGGTGTCTTCGCCCGCTTCAATGGCGATCTGGCCATCGAGCAGCAGCACGGCAAGGCCATGAACGCGCGCCCACGCGGTGAGCGAGGCAATGCGGGCTTCCCGCCCTTCCCCGCCAGCAACGCGGCGCAGGGTGGCAAAGGCGGCATCGGCGGCCATGCGCAGGCCGGGACGATTGGCGCGGCGCAGCTGCGGGGAAAACATCAGGCGAAAGAGATTGCCGTTATCAAGCGCGAACAAGACATAGGCGCGGCCCATGGCGGCGAGCGGATCGGGCGGGTTCGTGGCGCCGACCTCGTCCATCATCTGGGTGAAGCGGCGAAAGCCGGTGACCGCCAGCGCTTCCAGGAGGGCAATGCGGCCGTCGAAATGGCGATAAGGCGCGGCTGGTGACACGCCAACGGCACGGGCGAGTTCGCGCAGCCCGAGGCCCGCCTCCCCTTCCCGCTCCAGAATGATGAGAGCGGCGTCGAGCAAGGCGTTGCGCAGATCGCCATGGTGATACGGCGGGTGGTTCGAAGTTGACATTGTTCACATGCCTAAACTAGCATGTGAACAGCGTCAACAATGGAGCGGAAGATGGATGCAGATCTTGCCTTGGCGATCGGTCACCATCTAGCGGTGTTCACCTTGGTTGGCGCGATCGCAGCCGAATTCGTGCTGCTGCGTCCCGGTCTAGACGGCGTACAGCTGCAGCGCTTGGCGCGGCTCGACGCCGTTTATGGCAGCGCCGCAGTGCTGGTGGTGCTGGTGGGAGTGATGCGGCTGTACTGGGGTGCCGCGGGTCCGGACTATTATTTCAGCAATCACGCCTTCTGGGGAAAGATGGCCGCCTTTGTGGCGGTGGGCCTGCTGTCAATTGCGCCCACAATTGCCTTTGGCCGGTGGCGCAAAGCGCTTCGCGCCGATCCCGGCTTTCGCCCAAGCGAAGGTGAAATTCGCCGGCAGCGTCGGTTCCTCCATGCCGAGTTGGGTTTTCTCATCCTCGTGCCAATCTTTGCTGCGATGATGGCGCGGGGTTACGGCAGCTAGCTCGAGAGCGCTTGGGGGCCGCCGCCGGGTGCGGGCGTCTTGGGCTCGAACAGGCACCATTGCCGGATGGGGCAGCGCCAGCATTCGGGCTTGCGCGCCTTGCAGATATAACGGCCGTGCAGGATCAGCCAGTGATGGGCATGGAGCGCATACTCGGGTGGAATAACCTGCATCAGCCGGGTTTCCACTGCCAGCACCGTGGCGCCTGGAGCGATGCCGGTGCGGTTGCTGACCCGGAACACATGGGTGTCGACGGCCATAGTGGGCTGGCCAAAAAAGATGTTGAGCACGACATTGGCGGTTTTGCGCCCGACGCCGGGCAGGGATTCCAGCGCCTCGCGATCGGCCGGGACCTCGCCGCTATAATCGTTGAGGAGCTTTTGGCTGAGGGCATAGACATTCTTGGCCTTGGTGCGGAACAGGCCAATGGTGCGAATCATTTCCTCGATGCGCTCGGGGCCAAGCGCCACCATTGCGGCGGGGGTGGGCGCCAGTTGAAAGAGCGCGCGGGTCGCCTTGTTGACGCCTGCATCGGTCGCCTGGGCCGAAAGCACCACCGCCACCAACAAAGTGAAGGCGTTGACATATTCGAGTTCGCCCTTTGGCTCAGGGTCTATGCTGTGGAAGCGCTCGAAGATCGCCGCGATAGCCGCGGGAGGCAGTGACTTCACTTTTTTTAATGGCGGCATTTTCTCACTCCCCGCTTTGGGGTTATATGGCTTGAGAGCTTTACCATGTCGATGCAAGCTACAACCACAGCGCCGCTCTTTGCAGCTAGGCTGACGCCACACCGCTCCCTGTCGCGACGCGGTGGCTGGTTCGTTGTTGCCCTGGCAGGCGTCCTCGCGCTGATCCCCGGTATCATCTTTTTTGCCATGGGCGCCTGGCCGGTGATCGGGTTCATGGGCCTCGACGTGCTGGCCATTGCCTGGGCGATGCATGCCTCGATCAAGGGCGGCAAGCAGGCCGAACAGGTGCGGCTGTGGAAGGATCGGCTCGAGCTGACCAGCATCGGGGCCAAGGGCGAAACCAGCACGCAGCTGTTTGACCCGCGCCAGGTGCGGCTGGTGATCGAGCGCGATATCAACGAGCGCACGACGGGGCTGTTGCTGCGCTCGGGCGGGCTCGATACGCCAGTGGGGGCGTTCTTGCATCCCGATGACCTCTCGAGCTTCAGCAAGGCCTTCGGTTCGGCCCTGCGCAAGGCGCGCGCCTAGACGTTGTTTTCGGGTCGCTTGCGGGGGCGCATTGTCCTAGCTTCCTCCCCATGAACACGCATGTGACCATATCCGCAGCCGATGACTACGAGGCGATTCGCGCGGCCATTCGCTATCTCAGCGAAACAGGCCCCGATGAACTCGATCTCGCCCGATTCGCCCGTGCGCTGGGGCAAAGCGAGCGTTCGCTCAGCGAATTGTTTCGCCGCTGGTGCGGGCTGACACCCAAGTCCTTTGCCCAGGCGGTGGCGCTCGACCATGCCAAATCGCTGCTGGCGAGCCGGCAAAGCGTACTCGACACCACCTATGAAGTGGGTCTCTCCTCGACCTCGCGGCTACATGATCTGTTCGTGACCTATGAGGCGATGCCGCCCGGCGTGTTCCGGGCCGGTGGCGCGGGGATCGACATGATCTGGGGCGCGGCCCCCTCCCCGTTCGGGACCGCCGTCGTGACTGCCACCGACTACGGTATTTCCGGGCTGGGCTTTGCCGATGGCGAGACCAGCATCGAGCGGGCCTTCGAGGATCTGGCGCAGCGCTGGCCCAATGCCCGGTTCATTCGCGACGATGCGCGCATTGCGCCCATGGTCGCCCAGGTGTTTTCGCCCGAGCATTGGTCGCCCGAGCAGCCGGTGCGGGTGGTGCTGATCGGCACCGACTTCGAGGTCAAGGTGTGGGAGACGCTGCTTTCGATCCCACTGGGGCAGGCCAGCACCTATGCGGAGGTGGCGCGTCAGGTGGGACGGCCCTCGGCATCGCGGGCGGTGGGGGCGGCGGTGGGCAAGAACCCGATCAGCTTTGTGGTGCCCTGCCACCGGGTGGTGGGCAGTTCAGGGGCGCTGACCGGCTATCATTGGGGCGTGCCGCGCAAGCGCGCGATCCTGGGGTGGGAGGCCGGGGTCATTTCCGCCACCCACCCGGTTTCACGTGAAACCTAGAGCTCGATGCGGCGCTCCAGCGCCCCGTCGCTGCCGATCTCGTACACCGTAGGCTGGCCGGTCGCGATCTCGCGCTTGAGGATCTGCTCGGGCGTCAGCCCCTCAATGGCCATGACCATGGCGCGCAGCGAGTTGCCATGGGCAACAATGAGGATGGTTGCGCCGGCCTGGAGACGCGGCAGGATCTCGGCTTGGTAGTAAGGCAAGGTGCGGGCCGCCGTGTCCTTGAGCGATTCGCCGCCAGGAGGGGGCACATCATAGGAGCGGCGCCAGATCAGCACCTGCTCCTCGCCCCATTTGGCGCGGGCATCATCCTTGTTGAGACCCGAGAGGTCGCCATAGTCGCGTTCATTGAGCGCAGTGTTGCGAATGATGGTGCAATTCAGAACGCCCATTTCCTCGAGCATCAAATCGAGCGTGTGCTGGGCCCGGCGCAGAGCCGAGGTATAATAAAGGTCGGGCACGATGCCCGCGGCCTTCAGCGCCTTGCCGGTGGCGCGGGCCTCTTCCATCCCCTGCTCGGTCAGGTCGGGGTTACGCCAGCCGGTAAAGAGGTTGAGCAGGTTCCACTCGCTTTGGCCGTGACGGACAAGGATCAGGGTGCCGGTCATGATGAGGTCCTTGATGACTGGGTGAGGCCGAGCACATCGGCAATGGTGTAAAGGCCGGGGGCCTGATCGCGGGCCCAGAGCGCGGAGCGCAGGGCGCCATTGGCAAAGATGGAGCGGTCTTCGGCGCGGTGACCGAGCTCGAGGCGCTCACCGGGGCCGGCAAAGATGACGCTGTGATCGCCGACGACCGTGCCGCCGCGCAGGGTGGCAAAGCCGATCGTGCCGGCTTCACGCGGGCCGGTATGACCATCGCGTACGCGCACGGATTTTTCCTCGAGCGAAACGGCGCGACCGCGCGCGGCCGCTTCCCCGAGGATGAGGGCGCTGCCCGAGGGCGCGTCGACCTTGCGGCTATGGTGCATTTCGACGATTTCGATGTCGTAATCGGCCAGAGCCGCAGCGGCCTGTTCCACGAGGTTGGAGAGCACGGCCATGCCGAGGGAGAAATTGCCTGATTTGACGATGCGGGCCCCGGCCTTGGCAGCGGCAGCAATCGCGGCGTCGTCCTCGGGAGTGCACCCGGTAGTGCCGATCACATGAATCAAGCCAGTGTCAGCGGCCCGCTGTGCCAGTGTGACGCTGACCGCGGGGGCGGTGAAATCGATGATGGCGTCGGCGCCGGGCAGCGCTGTATCGAGCGAATCGACCACCGGAACACCGAGGGCCTCAAGCCCGGCTAGCGTGCCGGCATCACGCCCGAGCACGCTTGAGCCGGGCCGATCCAGGGCGGCGTGGAGCACCACGCCGGGATGGTTGACCAGCGCCCGAATATTGGCTGCGCCCATGCGCCCGCCGGCGCCCGCGATGATTACCCTCAGTTCCGCCATCATCTACTCCGATTTTCGGCTTTGCCTATAGCAGCGCCATCGGGCCGCGCCAACTGCGTGCCCCGCGGGGACCGGCGTGCTAGGTTGGGAAACTCTAAGGGCGGGGTAGATCTTGCATGACCATCACCAATGCGCTTGCGGGCATCGCGGTCGACGATTTTGGCGAGTCGCTGCCTTGGTATGAGCTGTTGTTCGGCCGGGAGGCCGATTCGCGCCCGCTGGGCGATGTGGCCGAATGGAAACTGCCAACCGATGGCTGGATCCAGCTGATTACCGACGGGGACCGCGCGGGTGCATCGACGCTGACGCTGATCGTCGATGATCTGGCGGGGGAATTGCACCGGCTTAAAAGCGTGGGCATCGAGCCGGTGGCCAAATCGATGGGTGATTTCTTCAAGACCGCCAAACTGCGCGACCCCGACGGCAACCAGATCGTCTTAAGCGAGCCGCGGCCGGGGACGTACTAAGCGTCAGACGCGACGCAGGCGCACTTCCTCGATCAGATGGCTCTTGCCCTTTTTGAGGATCAGATCGGCGCGGCCACGCGTCGGCAGCACGTTATTGAGCAGATTGGGCAGGTTGATGGTTTCCCAGACCTTGTTCCCAAAGGCCCCGGCCTCTTCCTCGGTCATATCGGCAAAACGGCGGAAGAACGAACTGGGGTCACGGAAGGCGGTTTCGCGCAGGCGGAAGAATCGCTCCATGTACCAGTCGCGTAGATCATCCTCGTCCGCATCGATATAGATGGAGAAGTCGAGGAAATCGGAGGCAAAGAGGATCGGGTCCCCGGTCTTGGGGAGTTCGCCGGTCTGCAGGATGTTGAGCCCCTCGACAATGAGGATATCGGGGCGATCAATTACCACTTCCTCGCCGGGTACGACGTCGTAAACGAGGTGGGAATAAACCGGGACCGAGATCTTGCCCTTGCCCGATTTCACATCGGCGAGAAAGCCGACGACGCGAGCACGATCATAGCTCTCGGGAAAGCCCTTGCGCTCCATGAGCCCGCGTTCGGCCAGAACGGCATTGGGGTACAAAAAGCCATCAGTGGTGACGAGATCGACCTTGGGGCTCGCCGGCCAGCGGCGCAGCAGCGCCTGGAGAATGCGGGCGGTGGTGGATTTGCCCACGGCAACGGAACCCGCAACGCCGATGATGAAGGGCACGCGCTGGTCGGGTGTGCCGAGAAAGCGCGTCGAAACCTGGTGCAGATTCTGCACGGCTTCCACATAGAACGAGAGCAGCCGGGTCAGCGGCAGATAGACTTCCTCGGCTTCCTCGAGCGAGATGGGATCGGAGAGGGTACGCAGGCGCGCAACGTCCTCGCGCGTCAGGGTCATGGGCTCATCGGCGCGCAGCTTGGACCATTGCGCCTTGGTGAGGTGATGGTAGGGCTCGGGGGGCCGACGCTTGAGCTTGGCCATCAGTGCCCTGCCCCGCGCGCAGCTTTTTCTTCGAGCCCGCTTTGGGCGGTGCGGCGGTCAAGCTCGGCCATGACCTCGGCCAGCGGCAGGTCAGCCGCGCGCAGCACGACAAGCAGATGATAAAGCACGTCGGCGGCTTCCTTGGTGAGTTCGGGCTTGTTGCCGGTGACGGCGGCAATCACGGCTTCGGTGGCTTCTTCGCCGAGCTTTTGCGCTGATTTTTCGATGCCCCGGGCGAGGAGCTTGGCGGTGTAGCTCTCGTCAGGCGAAGCGGCGGCGCGCAAAGCGATGCGGGCGTCGAGTTCCTCGAGGGTCATGGGGCAATCCTTTGCTCGGGTTCGACATCGGGCGGGTCCATGCGCACGGCAACGCCATGGTCGCGCAGATACTGCTTGGCCTGGGGGATGGTGAAGGTGCCGAAGTGGAAGATGGAGGCGGCCAGCACGGCGCTGGCATGGCCTTCCCGGACGCCCTCAACGAGGTGATCGAGCGTGCCGACGCCACCCGAGGCGATCACCGGGACTTCCACGGCATCGGCGATGGTGCGGGTGAGGGGAAGGTCAAAGCCAGTCTTGGTGCCGTCGCGGTCCATGGAGGTGACCAGCAATTCGCCGGCGCCGCGCTCGACCATGCGGGTGGCAAATTCCACCGCATCAATGCCCGTCGGCTTGCGCCCCCCATGGGTCCAGATTTCCCAACCGGGACCCTCGGCGCGGGCCTTGGCGTCGACAGAGACGACGATGCATTGATTGCCGAACTTGTCGGCGGCGCGGGCAATGAAATCGGGATCGCTGACGGCGGCGGAGTTGATGGCGACCTTGTCGGCGCCGGCCAGCAGCAGGCGGCGAATGTCTTCCACGGTGCGCACTCCACCGCCAACGGTTACTGGCATGAAGCAATGTTCGGCCGTGCGGCGGACCACATCGACAATGGTGTCGCGCCCTTCGTGGCTGGCGGCAATATCAAGGAAGGTGAGTTCATCCGCGCCGGCGGCGTCATAGGCCATGGCGGCCTGGACGGGATCGCCGGCATCCTGAAGGTCAACGAACTGCACGCCCTTGACGACGCGGCCGCCCATCACATCAAGGCAGGGGATCAATCGGGTCTTGAGGGTCATCGGATTATCCTTGCGGCAGGCGCGTGTGCCGGCGCCAGGCCAGCCAGTGAATGATAAGCATAATCAGCCAGACCAGCACGGCCCCGCCACCGAGCGGAATGCTGGCCAGCATCAGCCAGCCCATCAGGGCCATGGCGTAAAGCGCTTCGCCCCAATCGGCCCCGGCGATCATGCAGGCATGAACCGAGCCTTCGTCCAGTTGGCAATTGTGCCAATCGGCAAGACTTGTGGCCAGCCATACCGAAATCAGTGGCAGGAGGGCCAGAAAGACGATGACGGCGAGCGCCAGAAGGTAGAACCGCCAGGGAAAGCGGTTCGCCATTCAGGCCGCCTGCCGCAACAGGGTCAGGGCTTCACGTGAATCAATGCGGCCATCGTAAAGGGCGCGGCCAGTGATGGCGCCTTCGAGCACCTGCGCATCGGGTTGGGTCAGGCGCTCAATATCAGCCATGGACGCGAGGCCCCCCGAGGCGATCACCGGAATGCCGGTGGCGCGGGCAAGCTCCAGCGTCGAGTCCCAGTTGATGCCGGCGAGTACACCGTCGCGGTCGATATCGGTATAGATGATGGCGGCAACGCCAGCGCCTTCGAAGCGCCGGGCGAGCTCGATGACGCTGAGCTCGGAGGTTTCGGCCCAGCCTTCCACCGCCACCATGCCGGCGCGCGCATCGATGCCGACGGCGACCTGGTCGGGCCACTTGCGGGCGGCTTCTTTCACCAAAGCGGGGTCGCGCACGGCGACGGTGCCGAGGATGACGCGGGCGAGGCCCTTGTCGAGCCAGGCTTCGATATGGCCGAGATTGCGGATGCCGCCGCCGAGCTGGACGGGAAACTTCACCGTCTTGAGAATGGCTTCCACCGCCGCGCCGTTGACGCTTTGGCCGGCAAAGGCGCCATTGAGGTCAACGACGTGGAGATACTCAAAGCCCTGATCTTCAAAGCTCTTGGCCTGAGCAGCCGGATCGTCGTTGAAGACGGTGGCCTGGTTCATGTCCCCAAGCTTGAGGCGCACGCATTGGCCATCCTTGAGGTCGATGGCGGGGAAGAGGATCATGGCGTCCACCTCAGGAAGTTTTCGATCAGGCGCAGGCCCAGGGTTTGGGATTTTTCCGGGTGGAACTGCGCGCCAAAGAGATTGTCGCGCCCAACGCAAGCGGTCACCGGGCCGCCGTAATCGGCGGTGGCGATGAGATGCTCGGGATGGGTGGGGCGCAGGTGATAGGAATGGACAAAATAGGCGTGGAGCCCATTAGGGCCGTCGGCGATCCCCGACAACAGCGCATGGGGGCGCTCGAAGCGAAGCGTGTTCCAGCCCATATGGGGGATCTTGAGGCTGGGATCGCTGGGGGCGATGCGCTCGACCGAACCGGGAATCCAGCCAAGCCCGGGGGTGATTTCCTTTTCGCGGCCTTCGCCGGCCATGAGCTGCATGCCCACGCAGATGCCCAGAAACGGCGTGCCGCCGGCAATGACCTTGCTGTTGAGGGTTTCGACCATGCCGGGCACGGCATCGAGACCGCGCTTGCAATCGGCAAAGGCGCCGACGCCAGGCAGCATGATGTGGTCAGCGCCACGCACCACTTCAGGGTCGGCGGTGACGAGGATTTCAGGTGGGTGTTCGAAGCCGGCGGCCACCCGCTCGAAGGCCTTGGCGGCCGAATGCAGATTGCCTGCGCCGTAATCGATGATGGCAACGCGGCTCATTGCAGGGCCTCCAGTTGAGCCTGTTCGGGATAGGGTGCCCAGAGTTCGCGGCGATAGGTCCAGCCGGCGCGCGTCAGCTTGGCCCGGCGCAGCGCGGGCGCGGCAAAGCCGATCGACGCGGCCAGCACGCCGTAAAGAGCTGTGGTGGCGCCCTGCCCCAGCCAAAGGGAGGCAAATCCGAGCGCAAGGACGAGGAGCACGTAGACGAGCAGTTCGAGCCAGAGCCCATGGCGCAGCGCAAAGACGGGGGGCAGCCAGAAGGCGAGCCAGGAGAAGCGATCCCCCACGGCGACGGGCAGATCGGCCTGGCCAGGCTTGGCGTCAAAAATGGCGTAAAAGGTCACCAGTTGGCTCCAGTGCACAAAGAGCGCGGCGGAGGGCAGACCCGGGGCGTGGGCCTGCCGCGCGGGGTGTTCCCGCCCGCTGCTGCTCCATTAGGGCAAAAGGGGCCGCAGTGAAAGCCTAGAGCGTGCCCTTGGTGGAGGGAACGCGATCGGCTGCCCGCGGATCGATTTCGAGCGCCACGCGCAGGGCACGGGCGACGGCCTTGAACATGGACTCGGCCAGATGGTGGCTGTTGTCGCTGTAGAAGTTCTCGATGTGGAGGGTGATGCCGGCATTGACCGCAAAGGCCTGGAAGAATTCCTGGAACAGCTCGGTGTCGATCTCGCCGATCTTGTCGCGGCTCCACTGGGCGCGGAACACGAGGAAGGGGCGGCCCGAGACATCGAGCGCTGCCCGGGTCAGGGTGCCGTCCATGGGCAGATCGCAGCTGGCATAGCGGTTGATGCCGCGCTTGTCGCCGATGGCCTCGCGAATGGCTTGGCCCAGGGCAATGCCGACATCCTCTACCGTGTGGTGGAAGTCGATATGCAGATCGCCGGTGCAGCTGATCTCCATGTCGATCAGGGAATGGCGCGCCAGCTGGTCGAGCATGTGATCGAAAAAGCCGACACCCGTCGCCATGGCGTGCTTGCCGGTGCCATCGAGATTGATGGACACGCGGATATCGGTTTCGTTGGTCTTGCGGGCGATCGTGGCAGTGCGCATTGGGGCCTCCGGGCGTCGGGCTCCTAGCATGTAGCGCCGCAGCCTTAAAGATTGGATTGAAGCGAGGTGGCGCCTCGGCCAGGCCCACATTGAAATCACCGGGGCTGCGCTTAAGTAAGAACCAACAAGTTCTGGAGTTCTCCCCATGAGTGATGCAGCATTCCCCGGCTGGCACGGGACGACGATCGTTTCCGTGCGCAAGGGCAACAAGGTCGTGGTGGCTGGCGATGGCCAGGTGTCCATGGGCCAGACCGTGATGAAACACGGCGCCAAGAAGGTGCGACGCCTCGCTGGCGGCAAGGTGATCGGCGGCTTTGCCGGCTCGACCGCCGATGCCTTTACCCTCTTTGAGCGCCTCGAAGCCAAGCTCGAGCAATATCCCGACCAGCTGATGCGCGCGGCCGTTGAGCTGGCCAAGGACTGGCGCGGCGACAAATATCTGCGGCGGCTGGAAGCCATGATGATTGTGGCCGACAAGAAGGACACGCTGGTGCTGACCGGCAATGGCGATGTGCTGACCCCCGATCATGGCGTGATCGCCATCGGCTCGGGCGGCAACTACGCCCATTCGGCAGCGCTGGCCCTGCACCAGGCCACCGAACTCGATGCCGAGGATGTGGCGCGCCGGGCGATGAAGATCGCCGAGGAAATCTGTGTCTACACCAATGGCAATGTGACGGTGGAAACCATCGAGCTGGACGCGTGAGTTTTTCGGTCCGGCAATTGACGGCGGCGGATGCCGAAGCGTTCCGGACGATCCGGCTCGAAGCGCTGCTCGATACACCGGAAGCCTTTGGCGGCGATCATGGCGAGGAAAGCCAGCAACCGCTCGAGGCCTTCACCGAGCAACTGACGGGCAGCGCCGTGTTTGGTGGCTTTGTTGCGGAAAGACTCTGCGGCGTGGTCGGCCTGTATTGGAGCCAGAGCGCCAAGCGGCGGCATATCGGCAATCTTTATACCGTCTATGTCCGCCCCGAGGCGCGCGGCCAAGGCATGGCGCTGCCGCTGATCGAGGAGGCCGTGGCCCATGCGAGACAGCTCGGCCACCAGCAGGTGCTGCTGGCCGCTGGCGCAGAAAATGCACCGGCCCTGGCGCTGTACCGGAAGGCCGGGTTTGAAATCTACGGGACCGAACCGCGGTCTCTTTATGTGAACGGCCGTTACATCGACGAACACCTGATGGTGCGCTTGCTCGACGAGGCACCAGGAAAGACAACGAAATGAGTGAAACCAATTTTTCCCCGCGCGAGATCGTCAGCGAGCTCGACCGCAATATCGTGGGTCAGGCCGATGCCAAGCGCGCGGTGGCCGTGGCGCTGCGCAACCGGTGGCGGCGCCAGCAGTTGCCCCCCGAGCTGCGCCGGGAAGTGACGCCCAAGAACATCCTGATGATCGGGCCCACGGGTGTCGGCAAGACCGAGATTTCGCGCCGCCTGGCCCGGCTGGCGCAGGCGCCGTTCATCAAGGTGGAAGCCACCAAGTTCACCGAAGTGGGCTATGTCGGGCGCGACGTGGAGCAGATCATCCGCGACCTCGTGGAAGCCGGCATCGCCGTGCTGCGCGACAAGCGCCGGGCCGATGTGCAGGCCCAGGCGCATCATAATGCCGAAGAGCGGGTGCTCGATGCATTGGTCGGCACGTCAGCCACGCCGTCGACGCGCGACTCGTTCCGCAAGAAGCTGCGGGCCAACGAGCTCGACGACAAGGAAATCGAGATCGAGCTGACCCCGTCGCCCTCCACGGGCGGTTTCGAAATGCCGGGCATGCCCAATGGCGGGATCGGCATGATCAATCTATCGGATATGTTCAAGTCGGCGATGGGCGGGCGCGGGGTCAAGCGCAAGCTCAAGGTCAAGGATGCCTATGAGCCGCTGATCGCCGAGGAAGCCGACAAGCTGCTCGACCAGGAACAGCTCAAGGCCGAATCGATCGAGCTGGTGGAAAACCACGGCATCGTCTTCATCGACGAGATCGACAAGGTTGCGGCGCGCGAAGGTGGCGTACAGGGCGGGCCATCACGCGAAGGCGTGCAGCGGGACCTGTTGCCGCTGATCGAAGGCACGACCGTCGCGACGAAATATGGGCCGGTCAAAACCGACCATATCCTGTTTATCGCTTCGGGCGCGTTTCATGTGAGCAAGCCCTCGGACCTTCTGCCCGAATTGCAGGGTCGCCTGCCGATCCGCGTCGAGCTCAAGGCGCTGACCCGCGAGGACTTCATCGGCATTTTGAGCGACACCGAGGCGAGCCTCATCAAGCAATATGTTGCGCTGATGGGCACGGAAGGGGTGACGCTGGAATTCACCCCGGATGCCATCGAGGCCATTGCCGATGCCGCGGTGCGGGTGAATTCGTCGGTGGAAAATATCGGCGCCCGGCGGCTGCAAACGGTGCTGGAGCGGCTGGTGGAAGACATCTCGTTCGAGGCCCCTGACAAGCAGGGCGAGACCATCCGAATCGATGCGGCCTTCGTGGCCGAGAAGGTCGGCGTGCTGGCGGCGGACACGGATCTAAGTAAGTTCGTGCTGTAGTCTCTTGGGTGTGAAGGGGTGGGAGGTGGCTCTCTCACCCCCTTTGATTTTGCCCGCGTGATGGCTTCCAGCCGCGTAAAGGTTGAGTAGCCCACCATCGGGGGTGGGATGGGGCGGTGAGCCGACAGACAGCACCGGCCCTAACAGCTCAAAACTAACGGCGAGTGGAGCGGCGTACCAGTTCGGTGTGCAGGAACCGGAGGTCTTCTGGGGTGAGTTTGCCGATATCGGCGGCGAGGCGGTTGGTGAGCTCGGTTGCTTCGGGGACCATGCCGGCGGTGTCGATGGTGATCTTGGGGTCGCTGATTTCGGCGAGGCGCTGCAGCTCCTCGGCTTCGTCCCAGATGACGTTGAAATAAGCGATGATGCGGTGAAGGAGAAAGCCGGTGGGCTTGCCGCGCCGGCCGTGCTCGAGAGCGGAGAGATAGGCGCTCGAGACCTGGAGGGCGGCGGCCATGTCCTTGAGTTGGATGCCGCGTTCTTCGCGCAGCGCGCGCAGCTTGGCGCCGAGCGGGGTCACTGGCGGCGCAGGCGCACATACCACGCGCCCTCCCCGCCATGGCCGCGGGCCGCCAGCGTCCAGCCTGATACCAGCGGCGACAGCGCCGGCTCGCTCAGCCAGATCGGCAACATGGTGCGCAAGACGCCGCGCTGGTTCATGGCGGCGATGTAATCATCGTCGGTACGGGCACCCTTGCCGGTGATGACGAGGAGCGTGCGGTCGCCACGGGCCCAGCGCGATTGCACATAGCGATGGAGCGCGCTGCGCGCTTCGTTCTGGGTCATGCCGTGCAGATCGATCGTGCCATCGATATCGATGCGGCCTTTGCGCACCTTTTTATGGATGGCGGGCTCGATGCTGCGCTCGGGAGTTGGTGCGCTGGGGAGCGGCGCCTGGTACGGCGCGAGGAACGGTTTGCGGGGCGGCTTGGGCTTGCCGGCAGCGGGCCGTGCCGGGGGCTCAGCCGGCGTTTCGGCGTGCGGCATGGGCAGCGGCCCAGCCCCCATGCGCATCAGCCCCTTGCGCCGGAGCGGATCCACGGTTGCGGCGACCGTCGTCCACAAGTGGAAGTCATGCGGCAGCCGCTTGGGATCACGCTTGGACATGAATGGGTGCCAGCCCGGGTCAGTCGAGCTGGCTGGTGGTGACGACCTTCCAGTTGGGATCGCGCGACTTGGGGTTGCGCGCAAAGGTCCATTCGTCGGCGACCGTTTGCACCTGATCGGCATTCCCTTCAACCAGATTGCCGTCCTTGTCGCGGGTGGCGGAAACCACTTCGGCATGGAAGCGGACGGTGACCAGAACAGATTTGCCGTTGTTCTCGGCTTCCGAGATTTCCACCTTGGGCAGGCCCACAAAGGTGAAATCGACGGTCTGGCCCGCCGCTTCTCGGTCGGTGATAGCGCGGTTGAACCCGTCAAACACGTCCTTTTCCAGCAGCGTCTTGAGCAGAGCGCGGTCGCCGGCGGCAAAGCCGGTCACGATCATTTCATAGGCCTGCTTGGCGCCATCGAGAAAGGATTTGGGCGTAAAGGTGGGGTCGGCCGCCGCGACGTCGCGCATGCCCTGTGCCAAAGGCTGATTGCCGCGCGAATGCTGCTCGATCTCGGCCTCGAGCTTGCGCGCGCGCCGCTCGTCATCAAGTTCGGGTTGGCCGGCACCACGCGGGCGCAGCGGGACGACGGTATCGTCAGCGGCAGCGGCCTCGGCGGGCTTGCGGCGCTCGACGGGTGGACGCTCGGTTCCCGTCCGCGTTCCCAGCACCGAACGCAGCCGGAATAAAACAATCACGGCTACCACGATCACAATGAGAGTGGGCAGATCGAGAAAATCGTCCATCAATGCACCTTTGCTTGAAGCGCCGCAAAGGACGCTGATGCGCTCGCATGCGCACGAAGTGTTTCTATATATAGGCAAAGCTGACGGCGAAACCAGTTCGCCCGCGGGCAAGTTGCATTGTGTCGCGCCACCCCGCATCTGGCTTAACAAGGAGTGTTCGCGTGATCCGCTATCTGCCGTTTGCCCTGCTGCTGCTGCCTATTGTCGAGATTGCCTTGTTTATCAAGGTGGGACAGACAATCGGCCTGTGGCCAACGCTGGGGCTCGTGATCCTCGCGGCGCTCCTCGGCGCGGTGCTGTTGCGCCAGCAAGGGGTGAGCGTGCTGACGCAAATGCGCCAGCGCATGAACCGGGGCGAGATGCCGGCGCGCGCCATTGCCGATGCGATGATGCTGGGGATCGCCGCGGTGCTGCTGGTGGTGCCGGGCTTTTTCTCCGACATTGTCGCCATTCTCCTGCTGCTGCCGCCGGTGCGCAGTTGGATCTACCGGAGCCTTGCCAAGCGCATGACAGTGGTGAGTACCGCCAGCTATCAAAGCTCAAGCGCCTGGAACGAGCGCCGGATCGATCGCCCCGATACAATCGATCTCGACGACGACGAATTCCGGGAGAAATAGGCGCTCCGGGCTTGGCTTGTTCGCCCGAAGCAAAGATGCTAGCCAGCGCGCAAGAAAAAACCGGACAGAGGACCCACGATCATGGCTGACGAGACCCAGGGCAGCGCCGCACCCCAGGCCAGCACCGCCCCCAGCATGAACCTGGTTGGGCAGTATATTCGCGACTTGTCGTTTGAGAATCCGGGCGCACCGGGTTCGATCATGGCAGGCGGCGGCAACCCGGCCTTTAATGTTTCGATCAGCGTCGCCGTCAAAAAGCAGGCCGACGAAGTATTCGCCGTCGAGCTCACGCTCAACGCCAAGGCCAATCGCGAAACCACTTTGCTGTTCGCAGTGGAGCTGGTCTATGGCGGCGTGTTCCGGCTGCGCAATGTCCCCGAAGCTCAGCTCAGCCAATTGCTGATGATCGAATGCCCGCGCCTGATCTTCCCGTTTGCCCGCCAGGTGCTCGCCAGCGTGACCCAGCAGGGTGGCTTCCCGCCGCTGATGATGGAGCCGGTGGATTTCGCTTCAATCTATCGCCAGAACCTGCAGGCCCTCGCGGCCAAGCAGAATGCGGGTGGCGCAAATGCTGCCGCTCCAGTGACTGCTGCCGATGCCGAAAGCGACAAGCCGAACTGAGTTCGGCTGGCACAATTTCAATAAACAAAACCCCGGGCTCGCGTCCGGGGTTTTTCGTTGATCAGGCGCTGAGCCGGGTCGGGACTTCGTCGGCGGCGAATTGGGTCCAGAGCGCCTCGGGCCCAAGCGAAGCGATGAAGGCGGCGTGGGCCGCCAGTTCCGCTTGCGTCAGCCGAGGTGGCAGGGGCAAGGGCCGGCGTGGGGCGGCCGCAAAGCTCGCAAGAGCCTCGGCGCCCGAAACGCGGTTTTCCGCCACCAGCGCCAGGCTCACCTGCTTGCCGCCGATCAGCTCGAGATAGACCTCAGCGAGGATCTCGCTGTCGAGCAGCGCGCCGTGGAGAGTCCGGCGCGAATTGTCGATGCCGTAATGCTTGCACAAGGCATCAAGGCTCACGCGAGCGCCGGGGTGCCGCTCACGGGCGAGCATCACCGTATCGATCACCATGTTGCGCAGGGCACCGCGACCAAGCTTGCCTAGCTCCGCGTTTAAAAAACCCATGTCGAATGGGGCGTTGTGAATGATCAGCGTGGCATCGCCGATGAACTGGCAGAAATCCTCGGCTACCTCAGCAAAAAGGGGCTTGTCGGCCAAAAATTCGTCGGACAACCCGTGCACCCGAAACGCTTCTTCGGGCATGGTGCGCTGGGGATTGATATAGATATGGTAGGTCTTGCCCGAGG
The DNA here is from genome assembly GCF_004005995.1 of Devosia sp. 1566. Taxonomy (NCBI): domain Bacteria; kingdom Pseudomonadati; phylum Pseudomonadota; class Alphaproteobacteria; order Hyphomicrobiales; family Devosiaceae; genus Devosia; species Devosia sp. 1566. Next base: position 4,001,407 of record NZ_CP034767.1, on the reverse strand, counting down.
GGATATGGTTGATCAGCTCGACACAGCCGATTTCCACCAGCCGGTCGCCCGTGGCGGGAGACAAGCCCGTGGTTTCGGTATCAAGGACGATTTCTCGGTTCATGCCTGTTCCTGCTGGGCCTGCAAGGCTTCGACCAGGGCCGCCACCTCAGCCTGCGTAACCCCGAGCGGCTTGCCCGTATCGAAAACGAAATCGGCGCGCTTCTGCTTTTCAGCCTGCGGGAGCTGGCGGGCAAGAATTGTTTGCAGCTTATCCACGGTCATGCCGGCGCGGGCCAGCGCGCGCTCGCGTTGAATGGCGGGGTCAACCAGGGTGACAGCCACGCCATCAAAGCCATAATCATGGCCGGTCTCATAAAGGAGCGGCACTTCAACAACGGCAAGGGTCTCGCCCGCCGCTGCCGCATCGGCGAGGAACTGGGCGATGCGGGCGCGCACCATGGGATGGACCAGGGTTTCGAGCTGGTCAAACTTTCCGGGGTTTTTTGCGAGTTGCAGCGATAGCCGGGTGCGATCAACGGCTCCGTCGACGATAACGCCGGGAAACAGCGCTTCGACGGCCGGAGCCGCAGCGCCGGCGTAAAGCTCGGCCACTGCAGCATCGGCGGAAAACACCGGCACGCCATTGGCCGCGAACGCCGCGAGGACCGCAGATTTTCCAGTGGCGATGGAGCCGGTGAGGCCAAGGCGATACATGTTCAATGGTCCAGAGTGGCTTCGATCCGGGCGCGCAATTGCGGGGTGACCTCGGGCTGGATGCCGAACCAGGCGGCAAAGCCCGGCACGGCCTGATGGAGCAGCATGCCCAGACCGTCGACTATGCGCAAGCCACGGGCGGCCGCATCGGCGAGCAAGGGAGTTTGCAGCGGCACATAAACCAGATCGGTCACCAACACATCGGGCCGCAACTGGCCGAGGTCAAAATCGGCAAAGCCGGTGCCATGCATGCCAACCGAGCTGGTGTTAACCACAAGACCGGCTGATGGAGCGATGCTGTTGAACTCCTCCAGGTCGGCAACATCGATATCGCCGCCGATGCTCTGCGCCAACCGATCGGCCGTTTGGCGCGTGCGGTTGAGCAGGATGATCGGGATATTGCGGCTTTGCAGCGCCACAAGGATCGCGCGCGCCGCGCCCCCTGCTCCAAGAACGATGGCTGCTTCGAGCCCCTCGGACCAGCCCGGCGCGCCCTGATCGAGATTGCCGAGAAAGCCGAGATAATCAGTGTTGGTGCCGTGCACATGGCCATGCTCGGCCACCAGCGTATTGACCGCACCAATGCTGCGCGCCAGTGGATCCACCGTGTCGCACAGGGCAAAAACGGCTTCCTTATGGGGAATGGTGACATTGCCGCCGGCAAATTCCCCACCACGCAGTCGCTGAAAAAAGCCGGGAAGCTCGGCAGGCGCCACGTCGATGGCCTCATAGGTGCCGTCGATCCCGTGTTCAGCGAGCCAGGTGCCGTGGATCAGGGGCGAGCGGGAATGGGCGATGGGGTGGCCGATAACAAAGGCTTTGCGGGTCAAGACTGGCTGGCTCCGAGCAACAGGTGTGGGGCAAAGCGCCGAAGCGCCCCGAGGAGGGGCAACAGGGGCAACCCCAAAATGGAGAAATAGTCGCCTTGCACCCGTTCGAACAGCTGAATGGAGGGCCCTTCCAGCCGATAGGAGCCGACAGATGCCAGAACGGCATCGCCTTCCGCATCCAGCACCGCCTTGATCTCGGCATCGCTGATGCCGCGCATGGTCAGCTCAACGGTGTCAACAAAGCTCCACACCACCCCCCCTCCCCGGGCCAGCGCCACGGCGGCATGGAGTTGATGGGTTTGGCCGCTAAGTTGGCGCAACTGTGCGGCGGCCCGCTGGCGATCGGCTGGCTTGTGCAGCAACTGCCCGCCAAAGGTTAAGGTCTGGTCGGCGCCAATCACCAGCGCGCCGGGATGGAGCAAGGAGATGTTAAGGGCTTTGGCGCTAGAGAGGGCCATAGCGACTGCCCTGCCCCCGCCCCCTTGGTTGAGGATCGTGGCTTCGGTCAGGCGCTCGTCGATAACGGCAGGATGTGCGGCGAAACGCAAACCTGCCTGCGCCAGCAAGGCCTTACGGGTTGCGCTTTGGGAGGCAAGGATCAGCATGGCGGGATGTTTTCCACACTGCTATCCACAGCTCAAGCAATCTCTGTGTTCTTGACTCATAGATTCCGGCCAGGCGCCGAGTTGTTCGACCAGCTTAGTAAAACGTTAACATCTGGACTCCGGGAGGGGGCCGTTTAGAGTCAGCGGGAACTCTGGGGAAAACTTTTTGCCCTCCAGCCGCCGGCGAGGCAGGTTTACACAGCCTTAACCTTTGGCTTGACTCTGGGAGTCCGCGGGTTAACGCCGCGTTAACCTTTTGCGCATCGGCCCTCAAAGCAACGCCGCTGATTTGGATTCACAGCCTCGCCGCCGCAATCCTGCGTAACTGTGTCGCCACCACAGCGATTGTGGATGCCCGTGAATTAGAGCAAAACACCGCAATGATAATAGAGATACTAAGAACAAGAGTCTTTTCAGGGGTTTGGAAGGGAAAGTCACTGTGAGCCAAGTGGCCCTCAAGCCTCTTCTCGCCACCGTACTCGGTGAGCGACAGGCACGACCCCCGATCTGGATCATGCGCCAGGCTGGACGCTATCTCCCCGAGTATCGGGAAGTGCGCGCCCGCTCCAAAGGTTTCCTTGATCTGTGCTATTCGCCCGATTTGGCTGTGGAAGTGACGCTGCAGCCCCTACGTCGGTTCCCGCTCGACGCAGCGATTTTGTTTTCGGACATTCTTGTCGTGCCCGATGCGCTGGGACAATCGGTTCGCTTTGAACAAGGCGAAGGCCCCCTGCTCGAGCCCATCACCGCGCAGACCCTGGGTCAACTTCGTCCGGAACGGGTGCTCGAGCATCTGGCGCCGGTGTTTGAAACCTTGCGGCGCCTCAAGCACGAACTGCCCGCCGACAAGACGCTGATCGGCTTTTGCGGTTCGCCCTGGACCGTGGCCACTTATATGATCGGCGGACGCGGTTCGCCCGATCAGGCGGCGGCGCGGTTATTTGCGCTGCAGGAGCCGGCGGCCTTTGCGGCTTTGATGGACATCCTGGTACAAGCCAGCATCGATTATCTCGTGGCGCAATTTCAAGCGGGCGCCGATGTGGTGCAGCTGTTTGAAAGCTGGGCCCTCAATCTCGACGAAGAAGCGTTCCGCACACAGGTGATTGAACCCAATCGGCGGATCGTCGAAGGCGTACGCCAGCGCGTGCCCAATGCGCCGATCATCGGCTTTCCCCGTGGCGCGGCCGGCAACATCGCCGCCTATGTCGCCGCGACGGGGGTGAATGCCGTGGGTCTGGATTATTCCACTCCGCTCGGCTTTGCCCAGAACGCGGTGCCACCCGGGATGGCGGTCCAAGGCAATCTTGATCCGCTGCGGCTGGTTGCCGGTGGCCCGCAGATGGAAGAGCGGGCGCGCCAGATCATCGCCGCCTTTGCCGATCGTCCGCATATCTTCAATCTGGGGCACGGCATTGTGCCGCAAACGCCGATCGCCCATGTCGAGCGGTTGGTCGAGCTGGTCAAGAACGGGTAGCGGGCATGTATGAATGGGTTAAAGCGGGGCATGTGATTGCCGTTATCGCCTGGATGGCGGGCATGCTCTATCTGCCGCGTTTGTTCGTTTATCACTCCGTCACCACCCCGGGCACGGAGCAATCGGAAACCTTCAAGATCATGGAGCGGCGGCTGCTCAAGGGGATCATCAACCCCGCCATGATCGCCACTTTCGTCTTCGGACTATGGATGATCCATATGGGCGCGGTCGACTGGAGCCAGGGTTGGCCGTGGCTCAAGGCGGCGTTTGTGATCGGGCTGACGGCGTGCCATGGCATTCTCGTTCGCCACACCAAGAACTTTGCCGCGGACGCCAACACCAAGCCGCAGCGCTACTTCCGCATCATCAATGAAGTGCCGACCGTGTTGATGATCGGCATCGTCATTGCCGTGATCGTGCGGCCGTTCTAGCCGTTCGGGCGCGAAAAACGCCATTGCAGCGCGCTTGTCGCTTGAAATAAGCGGCAAGCCGGGCTATCTGAAACGAAATGCTTCCGCGCTTTCGCGACCGCCCAGGTTGCTTGCGGGGCCTTACACCCCCCTCCTCTCCGCCTTTTCGATTTCCCGCAGGGTCATCCTCTACATGCAGAATATGAAGCTCAGCGAGCTCAAGGCCAAATCTCCGGCCGAACTTCTTGTGTTCGCAGAAGAACACGAAGTTGAAAATGCATCGACCATGCGCAAGCAGGAGTTGATGTTCGCCATTCTCAAGCAGTTGGCGGAGCGCGAAGTCGATATTACTGGCGAAGGCGTGGTGGAAGTTCTTCCCGATGGCTTCGGTTTCTTGCGGTCGCCCGATGCCAACTACCTGCCGGGTCCGGACGATATCTATATCAGCCCCTCGCAGATCCGCCGCTTCGGCCTGCGCACCGGCGATACGGTGGAAGGCCAGATTCGCTCCCCCAAGGAAGGCGAGCGCTATTTCGCCCTGGTCAAGGTCAACACCATCAATTTCGAAGATCCTGAGGCGGTGCGCCACAAGGTCAACTTCGACAATCTGACCCCGCTTTACCCCGAAGAGCGGCTGCGCATGGAATTGCCGGACCCCACGGTTCGCGATCGCTCGGCGCGGGTGCTCGATCTCGTGGCACCCTTGGGCAAGGGGCAGCGCGCTTTGATCGTCGCACCCCCGCGCACCGGCAAGACCGTGCTGCTGCAGAATATTGCGCAGTCAATCGCCACCAACCATCCCGAATGCTATCTCATTGTGCTGCTGATCGACGAACGGCCCGAAGAAGTGACCGACATGCAGCGCTCGGTTCGCGGCGAAGTTATTTCCTCGACCTTTGACGAGCCCGCCAGCCGCCACGTTCAGGTCGCCGAAATGGTGATCGAAAAGGCCAAGCGCCTTGTCGAGCACAAGCGCGACGTGGTGATTCTCCTCGATTCCATCACCCGCCTTGGCCGCGCCTACAACACCGTCGTGCCGAGTTCGGGCAAGGTTCTTACGGGCGGCGTGGATGCCAATGCCCTGCAGCGCCCCAAGCGCTTCTTCGGTGCGGCGCGCAACATCGAGGATGGCGGTTCGCTAACCATTATTTCAACCGCGCTGATCGATACCGGCTCGCGCATGGACGAAGTGATCTTTGAAGAGTTCAAGGGCACCGGTAACTCCGAAATCATTCTTGATCGCAAGGTCGCCGACAAGCGCATCTTCCCCGCTCTCGACATCACCAAGTCGGGCACCCGCAAGGAAGAGCTGTTGGTGGAAGCCGACATCCTCAAGAAGATGTATGTGCTGCGCCGGATCCTCACGCCCATGGGCACGATCGATGCCATGGAATTCCTCACCGACAAGATCCGCCAGACCAAGACCAATTCGGATTTCTTTGATTCGATGAATACCTGAGCCGCGGGGCGAGGGTGGATCGATGCGCCTGGGCGATACGATTGTAGCATTGTCGTCCGGCGCGACGCCTTCGGGCGTGGCGGTGATCCGGCTCTCGGGTCCCGCCGTGCAAGAGTTGCTCTTGGCGGTGACAGGCGTCGTGCCCAAGTCGCGGCAGTTCACCTTGCGCAGCATTGGTGCCGGGACGGCACTTGATCGGGGTCTCGTGGCGTTTTTCCCGGGCCCCACGAGCTTTACTGGCGAAGATTGCGCCGAATTGCAGGTGCATGGATCGCCGGCCGGCGTGCGCGCCATTCTCAAATTACTCGTGGGGCAGGGGGCACGCCTCGCTGAAGCTGGCGAGTTCACCCGGCGCGCCTTTGAGAACGGCAAGCTCGATCTCGTCGAAGTCGAGGGGCTCGGCGACTTACTGGAAGCGGAAACCGAGAACCAGCGTCGCCAAGCGCTGGCGCGGCTTGAAGGCGGGCTTAGTAGCAAGATCGGCGGCTGGCGCGAGCAACTGCTCGATCTGCGGGCCGAGATCGAAGCGCGGCTCGATTTTTCCGACGAGGGCGATGTCGGGGAGGCCCTGCCTGAGGGTTTCGGTCACAGCATTGCGGCACTCGATCAAGATATCGCCCGAGCGCTGAGCAGTGTCGAGCATGGCCGGATCGTGCGCGAGGGTATTCGCGTGGCGCTCGCCGGCCCCCCAAACGTGGGAAAGTCTAGTCTGCTTAATGCCTTGGCGCGTTCAGACATTGCCATTGTCACCGATGAAGCGGGCACGACGCGCGATGTGCGCGAAGTGCCGCTCGATATTGGTGGGCAGCTATTCGTGCTGCTTGATCTTGCGGGGTTGCGTGACACCGACAGCAAGGCCGAGGCGGAAGGCATCCGCCGGGCCCGTCAAGCCATGCAGAGTGCCGACCTCGTGCTCTGGCTTGAGGCGCCGGACATCGAGCCCGTTGAGCCCCCGGCAGATTTGGCGCCATTGCTGCGGGTCAGCACCAAGGCCGATCTGGGTCAGGTGAGCCCAGATGCTGATCTGGCAGTGTCGACGCTGGATGGCACCGGCGTTGAGCAGTTGTTGCAGCGCCTAGCTGATTTAGGGCAAGATTACACCGGCGGCGAGCCGGCGCTGTTGAGCCGCGAGCGCGATCGTGCAGCCTTGGTGGCGGCACGGGAAGCACTGGGTTGGGCCATGCGGCTGCTCGATGAACCCGAGCTTGCGGCTGAGCAGTTGCGATTGGCCTCGAGTGCCCTGGAGCGGCTGGTGGGCCGGCTCGATCCGGAAATGGTACTGGATCGCCTGTTCACAAGCTTCTGTATCGGCAAATAAGCCGGGCTGTGCGATGCCGGCAATGATTCACGTGGAACATTGCTTCACGGGTTGTTGGAGTTTGCGGAATGACTGAGTTCGGAGTGATCGTGGTGGGCGGGGGCCATGCCGGCTGTGAGGCCGCGGCCGCCTCAGCCCGCATGGGTGTGCCGACGGCGCTGATCACCCATCGGTTTGCCACCATTGGCGAGATGAGCTGCAATCCGGCCATCGGCGGCTTGGGCAAGGGACACCTGGTGCGCGAGATCGATGCGCTCGACGGCTTGATGGGCCGCGTTGCCGACGCCGCCGGCATCCAGTTCCGGGTGCTCAATCGCCGCAAAGGCCCGGCGGTGCGTGGGCCGCGCGCCCAAGCAGATCGCAAGCTGTATCGCCAGGCTATGCAGGCAGCCATTACGGCGCAGACGAACCTGCAGGTCATCGAGGGTGAAGTCGATGACATCAGCGTCGACGCTGACGGCAAGGTGTCGGGGGTAGTGCTTCTCGATGGGCGTCGTTTCAGCACCAAAAGCGTGGTGCTGACCACCGGCACGTTTTTGCGGGGCTTGATCCATCGGGGTGAAGAAACCACGCCGGCGGGGCGGTTCGGGGAGGGGCCGGTGCTTGGGCTATCGGCGCGGCTAGAGCAACTCGGCCTGCAGCTTGGCCGTCTCAAAACCGGCACGCCGGCGCGCCTCGATGGTACGACCATTGACTACGCGCAGCTGGAAGCTCAACCAGGTGACACGCCACCCGAGCCCTTTTCCATGCTCACGGCTGCGATCACGACGCCGCAGGTGGAATGTCATATCACACGTACCACGGCCGACACGCACCGCATCATAGCCGAGAACCTGCATCGCTCGGCCATGTATTCCGGCCGCATCCAGAGCCGTGGCCCACGCTATTGCCCCTCCATTGAGGACAAGATCGTCCGCTTTGCCGATCGCGACAGTCACCAAATTTTTCTGGAGCCAGAAGGGCTGGACGACACGACGGTTTACCCCAATGGCTTGTCGACCTCGCTGCCAGAGGACGTGCAAGCGGCCTTCTTGCGCTCCATGCCGGGGCTCGAGCAGGTGCGGATTGTTCGCCCAGGCTATGCAATTGAATATGATTATGTCGATCCGCGCGAGCTACGCGCCACGCTGGAGCTGAAGCGCCAGCCTGGATTGTACCTTGCGGGGCAGATTAACGGCACGACCGGCTATGAGGAGGCCGGGGCGCAGGGCATGCTGGCCGGTGCTAATGCTGCCGCGGCAGTACAGGGGCGGGCGCCACTGGTCCTCTCGCGTACTGAGAGCTATATCGGGGTCATGGTTGATGATTTGGTCACCCGGGGCGTAACCGAACCCTACCGCATGTTCACCTCGCGGGCGGAGTTCCGCCTGCACCTGCGCGCCGACAACGCCGATCAGCGCCTGACCCAGTTGGGGATCGAGTGCGGGCTTGTGGGTGAGCAGCGCTCGCAGCAGTTCGAGGCGAAGACCGCAGCCCTGGCTACGGGCCGGTCGTTGCTGCAGACCTTGCGCGTCAGCCCCACAGTGGCACGAAGGGCCGGGATTGCGGTGAATGCCGATGGGCAATCTCGCTCCGCGTTTGAGCTGTTGTCTTATCCGGACATCGCCTTCGATGATGTGCGTAAGCTTTGGCCGGAGCTGGATACGATTGCCGCACCGACGCTCGAGCAACTCGTGGTGGACGCGCAATATGCCGTCTATCTGGATCGACAGCGCAAGGACATCGAGGCGGTGCGTCGGGACGAGCAGCGCAGCATTCCCGATAATTTCGATTATCAGACGCTGCCGGGTCTATCGAGTGAACTGCGCCAGAAGTTGGCCGCGGCGCGGCCGCAAACCATTGCCCAGGCGCAGGCGGTGGATGGCGTCACCCCGGCCGCGATCACTCTGGTTCTGGCTGCTATCCGGCGCGGGGATGTGAGGCAGCGTGCCAGTGCCTAAGAGTAGTATAGAGCGCTACACTCAGTATTTCTCTCGTAGTCGGGCCGAAGTAGAGGCCGATCTGCAAACTTATGAGGGCCTGTTGCGGCGCTGGCAGGCGGTGCAAAATCTGGTTTCACGTGAAACACTGGACCAGGTCTGGACGCGCCACTTCGCCGATAGTTTGCAAACTCTAGCTCTCGTTCGGGCGGAAGACCGCAACTTTCTCGATCTCGGCAGCGGCGGCGGGCTGCCAGCTTTGCCAATGGCAATCGCCCTGAAGGAGACCCCGGCGCAGTTCACTCTGGTTGAGCCCACAGGCCGCAAGGTAAGCTTCCTGCGCACCGTCGCGCGTGAGCTTGGCCTGGCAGTCACCGTGATTCCCAAGCGCAGCAACGAGATTGATTCACGTGAAACAGCGATTCCCGACGTGATCACTTCACGCGCTTTGGCGGCACTACCGCAGCTCTGCGGCATGATGCAGCCGTTTTTCGGCCCGCACACCCGTGCACTGCTACACAAAGGCCGCGAATATGGTGAAGAGATCAGCGAATCGCGTGCTTTATGGGCATTCGACGTGGTAGTAGCGCAAAGCGACACTGATCCGCATGGCGTGCTGCTTGAACTCACTGGACTGAGATCTCGCTAGCAGCGGTGTACTGGAGGCGAATTTGGCACCCCGTATTCTCACATTGGCGAACCAGAAAGGCGGCGTGGGTAAAACTACAACCGCCATCAACCTGGCTACCGCTCTCGCTGCCATTGGCGAACGCGTGCTGATCGTGGACCTCGATCCACAGGGCAATGCTTCCACCGGTCTTGGTATCGCCCGCAACGAACGCGAGATTTCCGCCTACGACCTGCTGGTCGGCGAAGCGACCGTGGTCGAGTCAGCTGTTTTGACCAGCGTTCCCAATGTGGCGATCGTTCCATCCACCATGGACTTGCTGGGCGTCGAGCTGACCATTGCCGCGCAGGCAGACCGCGCCTTCAAGCTGCGCAACGCGTTCAAAGCTCTGGGTGACCTGAAGATCAATGACCAGGCGATCAGCTATGTGCTGATTGACTGCCCGCCCTCGCTGAACCTCTTGACCATCAATTCGCTGGTGGCCGCCGACGCTGTACTGGTGCCGCTGCAATGCGAGTTCTTTGCGCTTGAGGGTTTGAGCCAGCTGCTGCAGACCATCGAGCAGATCCGCTCGACGCTCAATCCGCGCCTCTCGATCCAAGGCGTGGTGATGACGATGTTCGATCGCCGCAACAATTTGTCCGAGCAGGTGCTGCATGATGTGCGCAGCGAAATGGGCGAACTGGTTTATGACACCGTGATCCCGCGCAATGTGCGCCTGAGTGAAGCGCCATCGTATGGTAAACCCGCCTTGCTCTATGATCTGAAATGTGCGGGCAGCCAGGCCTATCTGCGGTTGGCCACTGAAGTTATTCGGCGCGAGCGCCAACTCAACGCGGCTTAGGAGAGCGTTAATGAACGATAAACCAACGCGGCTCGGCCGTGGGCTTGCGGCTTTGATCGGCGATATGGCGACGATGGAAGGAAATCGCGTCACCGACATGCAGGGGACCAAGCGCCTCCCTGTCGAATTCATCATTGCCAATCGGTCCAACCCGCGCCGTACCTTCAATGCCGATCAGCTCGAAGAGTTGACCAATTCCATTCGCGAGAAAGGCATCATGCAGCCGCTGCTGGTGCGCCCGAGCGAAGATCCGCATCTGTTCGAAATCATCGCCGGCGAACGCCGCTGGCGGGCCGCGCAAAAGGCGGGGCTGCATGATGTGCCGGTGATCGTGCGGGAGGTCGGGGACAAGGAAGCCCTCGAGCTCGCCATCATCGAGAACGTGCAGCGGGCCGATCTCAATCCGCTCGAAGAGGCCATGGGCTATGGTCAACTGATGGAGCAGTTCGAATACACCCAGCAGGATCTGGCGCAGGTGATCGGCAAGAGCCGCTCGCATGTCGCCAATACGCTGCGGCTGCTTCGCCTACCCGAAGACGTCAAGGAGATGGTCTCGAGCGGCGATTTGACCGCGGGCCATGCCCGCACTCTGATCACGGCGGAAGATCCGGCCAGACTGGCGCGGCAGATCGTTGATGAAGGGCTTTCCGTGCGTGAGGCGGAGGCCTTGAGCCAGCAGCGCGAAGTTGCCCCCAAGAAGCGCAGCACGCCGACGGAGCGCGATAGCGATACAGTGTCGCTGGAGAGGCGCTTGTCGGACGCGCTGGGGCTGTCGGTGTCGCTCAATCATGGCGACAAGGGCGGCAAGATCGAGATCCGCTACAAGACCATGGAACAACTCGACGGCATTTGCCATCGGCTGACCGGCTCCGGCAACTAGGCCTTAATGGCTTGCGGCCGCCGTGCAGATGCTCAGCAAAGCACGGCGCAGCACCGGCTCGGCCAAGGCCGGGCGACGGCGCGACTCGCCGGTGGCGAGCAGCAGCCGCTCCAGCGCCGTGCCTAGTGCAGTATCGGACCAAAGCCGCAGCTGCTGCTCCAGGCTCGAGCGGCGCGAGAAATGCGGCTTGGGCTTCAAGCTATCCAAGACATCGCGCGGACTGCGGCCCTTGTCGACTTCGGTGCGCCAGCGCCGCAGATTGGCGAAGTGAATGGTCGCCGTGGCGAGCAGTCGCTGGGGATCGACGGCGCCGCTCAAAGCTCGATTGAGCGTCAGTTCCAAACGCTCGGCATGACCGCCAGCAGTCGCATCGATGATAGCGTCGATCACCAGTGCACCGTTGTCGGCGCACAGGCGCAGCACATCTTCGCGCGTCAGCTGCTTGCTCGCCGCAGCATAAAGGCTGAGCTTGTCGAGCTCGCGCCGGGTGACTTCACGATCATTGCCCATGATTTCGAGCAGGGTGGAGACCACGTCACCATCCGCCCTAATGCCTTGGGCATTGAAGGTTTCGCGGATGAGGGCGGAAAGGGTCTCGTCCGTATCGGCATAGCAGGGCAGGGCGCGACCGAGCTTGGCTGCTTCCACAAGGCCCCGCAGGGCGTCCCGCGGGGCCAGATTGCCGGCTTCGAGAACGATGGCGGAGCCGCCGGGATCATCTCGCAGCTGTGTCAGCGCCATGACGAGGTTCTTGCCAGCCCCCCGGACCCGGATGATGCGCTTGCCGCCAAAGAGCGACGTGCTCCGCGCTTCGAGAACCAAGAGCGAGGGATCGGCATCGAGCTGGGCGCTGTCGAGCACGATCACATCGGCGGCTTCGGGATCATCGCCGCTGAGGCGGCGGATCAGGGTGTGCGCGGTTTCGCGAACGAGCCCGGTGTCGGGTCCGTAGACCAGGAAAATGCCCTCGCGAAGGTCCGGACGAGCTAGATAGCGCGCGACCTCATGAGCCTTGAGCGCGCTCATCTAGCGCGACAGGACGGCCAGGAGCCCGAGACGCAGCGACTCGGCGACCGACTGGGCCGCGCGTTCGGCGGCTTCGGTGCCGGCCATGCGATCGGCCAGAACCTGATCATTCTTGGTGAAGCTCGCTGTCGCCGTGCGGGTCAGGACGATCGGCTTGCCACCGGGCAGGGCTGCCACGGTAAGGGTGCCGGTGATGGTCACCTCGAGCGGCTTGAACGGGCTGCCGGTTTGCGACAGCGCCGCATCGGCGTAGCCGACGGCGAGGCTGACGCGGGCCTCCCGCGGCGTGGCAGTGGCTGAATTGCTGAAGCTTTCGGCCAGCTCCTGGTAGATGATTTGCTCGAGCCGGTTGCCCGGCTTGGCGAAGCTCAGGGCAAACTGCTCGACCCGCGCCGCATTGGCTTGCCCATAGACCGGCGAGAAGCTGCAGCCACCCAGGGTGGCCGCAGCAGCGACAAGGCCAAGAGCGAGCAATGCGCTCCGGAGTGGGCTAGACCACGACATTGACGATCCTGTCCGGCACCACGACGATCTTGCGCGGTGTCTTGCCCTCCAGCATGCGGGCAATCGCTTCGAGTGACAAGACCATGCGCTCGATCTCGGCGGCGGCGGTGCCCTTGGCTACGGTGATTTCACCACGCCGCTTGCCGTTGACCTGGATGGGCATGACCACGTCATTGTCCACGAGGAGCGCCGGATCGACCTGGGGCCAGGGTGCATCGGCCACGAGACCGTCGCGGCCGAGTGCCTGCCAGCAGGTTTCTGCCAGGTGCGGCATCATCGGGGCGATCAGCTGCACAAGGTAGCCAACCCCTTCCTCGAGCGCCGCGAGGCGCGCTGCGGGAGCGGCCGACACCAGACCCGAGGAGCGTACGAGAGCATTGGTCAGCTCATAGATCTGGGCGACAGCGCGGTTGAAGCGCAGGCCTTCGATGTCGTCTGCGACCTGCTGCACCGCGCGGTGGGCGGCACGGCGCACGGCGGTGGCTTCTTCGTCCGCGGCAACCGTGGACAGGTCATGCGACTGGGCGCACAGGGCCACCGTATCGCCCACCAGGCGCCAAATGCGCTGCTGGAAGCGGCTGGCGCCTTCAACGCCGGCTTCGGTCCACTGCACGTCGCGCTCGGGCGGGGAGTCCGAGAGCATGAACCAGCGCGCAGTATCAGCGCCATAGGTGGCAACGATCTCGTCGGGATCAACGACGTTCTTTTTGGATTTGCTCATCTTTTCGACCGAGCCGATGTTGATCGGTGCGCCGGTTTCGAGATGCGTGGCGGAGCGGGTTTCGCCGCTGGTTTCGAGCAGAACGTCTACCGGGGCAACCCATTCGCCCGCCGCGGCACGATAGGTTTCATGGGTGACCATGCCCTGGGTGAAGAGGCCCTTGAACGGCTCATCGAGCCCCACATGGCCGGTCGCCTTCATCGCGCGGGTAAAGTAGCGCGAATACAGCAGGTGCAGGATCGCGTGCTCGACGCCACCGATATACTGATCCACTGGCAACCAACGATTGGCAATGGCAGGGACGGTCGGGGTCTCGGCCTGAGGCGCGGTGAAGCGCGCATAATACCAGGAGCTGTCCACGAAGGTGTCCATGGTATCGGTTTCGCGTCGGGCGGGGCCGCCGCATTGCGGGCAGGGGACGTGCTTCCAGGTCGGGTGATGATCGAGGGCATTGCCGGGTTTGTCGAAGGTGACATCCTCGGGGAGCACTACCGGCAGGTCCTTTTTGGGGACGGGAAGGGTGCCGCAGACCTCGCAATGGATCACCGGGATCGGGCAGCCCCAATAGCGCTGACGCGAGACGCCCCAATCGCGGAGCCGATAATTGACTTCCACCTTGCCCTGCGGCTTGCCGTTGACGGTGCGCTCGGCAAAGAACTGCGCTGCGGCGGTCTTGGCTTCGGCAATAGAAAGGCCGGAGAGGAAATCCGAGTTGAAGATGTGACCAGTGTCAACATAGGCTTCATCGCCAATGGCAAAGCTGGCCGCATCCGCGTCGGGCGGCAGCACGACGGGGATCACCGGCAGGTCATATTTGCGCGCAAAATCAAGGTCGCGCTGGTCATGGGCAGGGCAGCCGAAAATGGCGCCGGTGCCATAGTCCATCAGCACGAAATTGGCGACATAGACCGGCAGGGTCTGGCCTTCGAGCACGGGGTGCTTGACCTGGAGGCCGGTGAAGACGCCCTTTTTTTCCGCTTTCTCGATGGTTTCGGTTGCCGTGCCGAGGCGGCGGGTCTCCTCAACGAACTCGGCCAGAGCCGGATTGCTGCGCGCCAGTTCCGCCGTCAGCGGGTGATCGGGGGAGAGGGCGACAAAGGAGGCGCCGAAAATGGTGTCGGGGCGGGTGGTGAAGACCTCGATGCTGCAAGCATTGACGGTGTTGTTGGGTACCATCTCAAACAGCAGGCGCAGGCCTTCGGAGCGGCCGATCCAGTTGCGCTGCATGGTGCGCACTTTTTCGGGCCACTCGGTCAGGCCATCAAGCGCTTCGAGCAGCTCTTCGGCGAAGTCGGAGATCTTGAAGAACCACTGTGTCAGCTCGCGCTGTTCCACAAGGGCGCCCGAGCGCCAGCCCTTGCCATCGATCACCTGCTCATTGGCGAGCACGGTCATGTCGACGGGGTCCCAGTTCACCTTGCTTTGCTTGCGGGTGACAAGGCCGGCCGCCATCATGTCGATGAACATGGCCTGCTGGTGCTTGTAGTATTCGGGCTCGCAGGTGGCGAATTCGCGTGTCCAGTCGATGGACAGGCCCATGGATTTGAGCTGGCCCTTCATGGTCGCGATGTTGGCGCGGGTCCAGGTGCCGGGATGGGTCTTGCGCTCGATCGCGGCGTTTTCCGCCGGCAGGCCGAAAGCGTCCCAGCCCATGGGGTGCAGCACATTCTTGCCGCGGGCGCGGTGATAGCGCGCGACGACATCGCCCATGGCATAGTTGCGCACATGGCCCATATGGATGCGCCCTGAAGGATAGGGGAACATTTCGAGCACGTAATAGGGCTCGCGCGGGTCATCATTGGAGGTCACAAAGCTTTGGCGCTGGTCCCAGACCTGCTGCCAGTGCGGTTCCATTTCGCGCGGATTATAGCGTTCGCCGCTCAATCTATCAGTCCTTGGGGGCAAATGCGCAGTCTGCCGAAAGGGCGAAGCTGCTTGCGTTTATTGGGGATTTTGGCTACCGGACCATCATCAGAAATCACCCCTCAGGTCAACAGCAACAGGGCAAAAGCGTGAGCGAGACTGTAGTGGACGCGCCGGCGCGGCTGGCCGAAATCCGCGATCGCATCGCGCGGGCGCAGGCTCGCTTCGAGCCAAGGTTGGCCGAGGTCAAGCTGGTGGCGGTGTCCAAGACATTCGATGCCGACGCGATCGCCCCCTTTCTCGAGGCAGGGCAGCGCGTGTTCGGCGAGAACCGGGTGCAGGAGGCAAAAGGCAAGTGGCCGACGCTGCGCGAGCGTTTTGCCGATGTGGAACTGCACCTGATCGGGCCGCTGCAGACCAACAAGGCGCGCGATGCCGTGGCCTTGTTCGATGTGATCCAGAGCGTCGACCGCGACAACCTAGCTGAGGTGCTGGCCGCTGAGATGGCGCGCACGGGGCGGAAATTGCCCTGCTATGTGCAGGTCAATATCGGGGAAGAACCGCAAAAGAGCGGCATTGCGCCGGCCGAAGCCGTAGCGTTTGTGGAGCGCTGCCGGAGCGTGCATGGGCTCGATGTGGTGGGGTTGATGTGCATCCCACCCGATGGGGTGCCGCCGGGGCCTTATTTTGCTCATCTGGCCACGCTGGGCCGGGCGGCCGGGGTGTCGCGCCTCTCCATGGGCATGAGCGGGGACTTCGAAACGGCCATTGCCATGGGCGCCACCGATGTGCGGGTGGGCTCGGCCTTGTTCGGGGGCCGACCGCCGCTTGCTTAGATGAGGCAAATGGTTAGCAAGAGATAAACTTGCGCCGCTTTGTGCCCGCACTGCAACTTCTGGGCGTCGTGTTCCGTTGCTTATCACCGTAACGGCGACGTGACCGGCCCCTTTGCCTTTCTGCAGGCAGCCGTTTGCACTCGCCCTGGTCTAAGTCCGGAGCGAATTCATGAACAAGCGCCGCATTCTTCTGGTCGATGACGATGCGGATCTGCGCCAGACCATGGTGGATCAACTCGAAGACGAACGGGAATTCGAGATCGTCCAGGCTGCCAGCGCCAATGATGCGCTCAAGGCCACCCGCGAAAACAATATTGACCTCATGATCCTCGATGTCGGCCTGCCCGACATGGATGGGCGCGAGGCGGTGAAGATCCTGCGCCAGGAGGGCTTCAAAAGCCCGATCCTGATGCTGACGGGGCAGACCAGCGATGCCGACCAGATCAAAGGGCTAGAATCGGGCGCCAATGACTATCTGACCAAGCCCTTCCGCTTTCCGGTGCTGATGGCGCGCATCCGCTCGGCGCTGCGCCAGCACGACCAGAGCGAGGACGCGGTGTTCACCATCGGCCCTTATAGTTTTCAGCCGGCCGCCAAGATGCTCGAGGCCAATGACGGGGGCAAGGTGCGCCTGACCGACAAGGAAACCTCGATCCTCAAATATCTCTACCGGCAGGGCCCAAAAACCATCACCCGGGATGTGCTGCTCAAGGAAGTATGGGGCTACAACAACCGCGTGACCACCCATACGCTGGAAACCCACATCTATCGCTTGCGCCAGAAAATCGAGCGCGACCCGTCTCATGCTCGGCTCCTGGTGACCGAAGAAGGGGGCTATCGCCTCGTCCCCTAGACCATTGGCGCTAAAGGGGGTTCAAAGCGGGAGCCGAATTGCCCTATAGCTTGGCGAACCGCTTCGGACCGACCGGGCGACCCGCTGATTTGTTGGATAGGGCGATATTATGGACGATACGGCCGCGATGTTGGCGCGGGCCGAGTTCCTGGAAATGTGCGACGACGAGCAGCGGCGCATGCTGGCCTTTGCCGGCGACCAGCAGCATTTCGGCGCCGAACAGGTGCTGTACCGGGCCGGCGAGATTCCGAGCGGCGCCTTTGTGCTGCTCGAGGGAGTCCTGCAGGTGGCGCCACAAGGCGACGGCTCGGCCCCCTATACAATCGATGAGCCCGGCAGCGTTGTTTCTGCCATGGCGCTGATCCTGGCCAAGCCTCGTCCCGTCACCATCACTGCTTTGACCGAAGCCCAGGTGTTTTTCGTGCCGCGGCACGCTTTCATGAAGCTGGTGCAGCAGTCCCCGGTGCTGGCGCAGCGCGTGGCCGAGCGCATCCAGGCCGACCTTGGCAGCTATCTCGAAGCGCTGCAGCCCATTCGCAACAAGTTCAAGCGCTAGGCGTCACAGGCCAAACTGGGCGATCACCGGCACGTGGTCAGAGGGCTTTTCCGTCCAGCCGCGCGCCGGCTTGATGATCTCGGCCCCCGAGCAATGGGCGGCCACGTCTGCGGTGGCCCAGATGTGGTCAAGTCGGCGACCGCGGTTGCTTTTCTCCCAGTCGAGCCCGCGATAGCTCCACCAGGAAAACAGCTTCTGGTCATAGGGCACGTGCTTGCGGATCAGGTCCACCCAGCCGTGTCCGCCGGCCAGCAGCGCGTCGAGCCGCTCGGTTTCGGCAGGGGTGTGGCTGATGACCTTGAGCATCTGCTTGTGGCTCCACACGTCGTTCTCGTGCGGGGCGACGTTGAAGTCACCGGCGATGAGCTGGCCCTGGGCGAACTGCGGTTCGGCAAACCAGAGCGCCATTTCGTCGAGGAAATCGAGCTTGTGCTTGAACTTGATGTTGATCTCGGCATCGGGCTCGTCCCCGCCGGCCGGAATATAGAAGTTGTGGAGGGTCACCGGTCCACTGCCCCAGTCGAGCCGGGCCGAGATGTGGCGGGAGTGATCGATGTCACAAAACTGCCGGGTGGCAATGTCGGTGAGCGGGAAGCGAGAAATGATGGCGACGCCATGATAGCCCTTTTGCCCATGCACCGCATGGTGGGGATAGCCAGCTTCGGTAAAGGCCACGCGGGGAAACTGATCCTCCGTGCACTTGATCTCCTGGAGCATCAGCACATCGGGGCTATATTGCTTGAGAAAGTCGAGCACCATGGGCAGGCGCAAGCGCACCGAGTTGATGTTCCAGCTGACAACGGCAATCGGCATGGGTGGATCCAGTTAATCGGGATGGCGCCCTTATGGCCAGCGGAGCGCCGGGCGTCCAGCCGCTAAAGGGGCGCAGGCCGGGCTTTCCTTGACTCGGAGGCGTGAAAACTCTATGCAGCACCCATTCATCAGGCCGTACCTGATCCGCCGACCGGGACCCCAAGTGGTATAAAACGATCCCGGAGGCCACCATCCGCCAGCGCGTTGCGCCCGCGGGTGGGTTTGGCGTTTGGGCTGATGGATCTTATCTCTCCTCGGATCACCCGAAGAGAATAAAGGACAAGTTCATGTTCGAGAGCCTTTCAGACCGGCTTGGCAAGATCTTCGAGGGACTGCGAGGGCGCGGTGCGCTCAACGCTGCCGATGTCGATGTGGCGCTGCGCGAGATTCGCCGCGCGCTGATCGAAGCCGACGTGTCGCTCGAAGTGGTGCGTGCCTTTGTGGAACAGGTGCGCGAGCGCGCGGTGGGCGCCGAAGTCACCCGTTCGGTCACGCCCGGCCAGCAAGTGGTCAAGATCGTCCACGACCAGCTCGTTGCCGTGCTGGGCGAGGACGCGGTCGCGATCGATCTCAATGCGCCTGCGCCCGTAACCCTCCTGATGGTGGGTCTGCAGGGCTCGGGCAAGACCACGACCACGGCCAAGATCGCCAAGCGCCTCAAGGACCGGCAGAAAAAGAAGGTGCTGCTGGCCTCGCTCGATACCCGCCGCCCCGCTGCCATGGAGCAGCTGCGCGTGCTGGGCGAGCAGGTGGGCGTTGCCACCTTGCCGATCGTCGCCAGCGAAACCCCGGTCGAGATCGCGCGGCGCGCCGCGCGCGAAGCCCGGCTGGGCGGCTTTGACGTGCTGGTGCTCGACACCGCCGGTCGCACCCATATCGATGAAGAGCTGATGGTCGAAACGACCCAGATCAAGTCGATCGCCAATCCGCACGAAATCCTGTTGGTCGTCGATGCCCTGACCGGTCAGGACGCGATCAATGTGGCGCGCTCGTTCGATGAGCGGCTCGATGTCACGGGTATCGTCCTTACCCGCGTCGATGGCGATGGCCGCGGGGGCGCTGCGCTTTCGATGCGTGCCGCCACCGGCAAGCCGATCAAGCTGATCGGCGTGGGCGAAAAGATGGATGCGCTCGAGGATTTCCATCCCTCGCGCATTGCCGACCGGATCCTGGGGATGGGAGACATCGTCTCCCTCGTCGAGCGCGCCGCAGAGCATGTGTCGGCCGAAGAGGCCGCCAAGATGGCCAAGAAGCTCAAAAAGGGCTCCTTTGACCTCGAGGACCTGCGCAACCAGCTGCTGCAGATGAAAAAAATGGGCGGCATGGGTGGCCTGATGGGCATGCTGCCGGGCATGGGCCAGATGAAAAAGGCCATGGCCGGCGCCAATGTCGACGAAAAGATCTTTGATCGCCAGGTCGCCATCATCAATTCGATGACCAAGAAGGAGCGGGCCGAGCCTGACCTGCTCAATGCCTCGCGCCGCAAGCGCATTGCCGCTGGCGCGGGCGTGGAAGTCAGCGAAATCAACAAGCTCATCAAGCAGCATCGGCAGATGGCCGACATGATGAAAAAGGTCTCCAAGGGCGGCATGGGCGCACTTGGCGGCATGTTCGGCGGCAAGATGGGAAATATGCTGGGCGGCATGCCGGACCTGAGCAAGATGGATCCCGCACAACTCGAAGCCATGGCCCGTCAGGCCGGCATCGATCCCAAGCAGTTGCAGGCCCTGCCCTCCGTGCAGCCGCAGCTGACCGAAAAGCTGCCGACCGATGTCGGTTCGCTGCTCAAATCCGCCCCGGGCCTACCCGGCCTCGGCGGCGCTCCCCGTTTCCCTGGCCTGCCTGGCCTGGGCAAGAAAAAGTAACCCTTCAACCAAACCTAGGATACCAAAATGGCTCTCAAGCTCCGTCTGGCTCGTGGTGGCACCAAGAAGCGCCCGTTCTACCATATCGTTGTTGCCGATGCCCGCTCGCCCCGCGATGGCCGCTTCATCGAAAAGCTGGGCACGTTCAACCCGCTCCTCGACAAGGATGCCGAGAACCGCGTCGTGCTGAACAGCGAGCGCGCCAAGCATTGGCTGGAAGTTGGCGCCCAGCCGACCGACCGCGTGCTGCGCTTCCTTGACAATGCGGGCCTGACCAAGCGTGACCCCCGCAACAACCCCAACAAGGGCAAGCCCGGCGAGAAGGCCACCCAGCGCGCTGAAGAAAAGGCCGCCAAGGCTGCTGCCGCCAATGCTCCGGCCGAGGACGCTGCCGCCGAGTAATTCGGCTTTTTGGCGACTGCCAGAAGAACCCCGGTGCGCAAGCGCCGGGGTTTTTGGTTTGTGGGGCTTGGCCGTGCGCCGGCGCGGCGCCTCCCCGCGAGGGGAGGGTGTCGACTGCGAAGCCTGGGAAGGAGCCGCAAAACCCCTTTCGCAGCCGACGCCGGCACAAACAAAAAACCCCGGCGCGAGGCCGGGGTGATCTTGGTGCAACGCTGAGAAGGGGGCTTTACGCCTTGAGCTTGGCGAGGATCGCCGAGCCCATTTCTTCGGTGCCCACCGTCTTGCGGTTGTCCTGGGCGATGTCGCGGGTGCGCAACCCGTCGCTGAGCACGGCCGAGATGGCGTCCTCGACCTTGCCGGCCAGTTCCACCATGCCAAAGCTGTAGCGCAGGGACATGGCAAAACTCGCGATCATGGCGATCGGGTTGGCGATGCCCTGGCCGGCGATATCGGGGGCCGAACCATGCACGGGCTCGTAGAAGGCCTTGCGCTTGCCCGTCACCGGATCGGGTGCACCCAGCGCGGCGGAGGGCAGCATGCCGAGCGAGCCGGTCAGCATGGCCGCCACGTCCGAGAGGATATCGCCGAACAGGTTGTCGGTGACCATGACGTCGAACTGCTTGGGATTGCGCACGAGTTGCATGGCGGCGTTGTCGGCGAGGATATGGCGCAGCTCGACGTCCGAGTAGTCCTTGTGCACCTGGTGCACGACTTCATCCCAGAACACGCCGGACTTCATGACGTTCTTCTTGTCGGCGGAGTGCACGAGACCGCGGCGGGTACGGGCGAGATCGAAGGCGACGCGGGCGATGCGGTCGATCTCATAGGTCTCGTAGACCTGGGTGTCGACGGCGCGTTTCTGGCCGTTGCCCAGATCGGTGATCTCCTTGGGCTCGCCGAAATAAACGCCGCCCGTTAGTTCGCGCACGATGAGGATATCAAGGCCTTCCACCAGCTCGCGCTTGAGCGAAGAGGCGTCGGCCAGGGCGGGGTAGCAGATGGCGGGGCGCAGATTGGCAAAAACGGCCATTTCCTTGCGCAGGCGCAGGAGAGCCGCCTCGGGGCGATGCTCATAAGGGACATTGTCCCACTTTGGCCCGCCCACGGCGCCAAACAGCACGGCATCAGCCGCGAGCGCCTTGGCCACGTCTGCATCCGTGATGGCGACGCCATGCTGATCATAGGCGGCGCCGCCGGCAAGACCGGTATCGATCGAGAAATCGGTCAGCTGCTCGCCATTGGTCCAATCAATGAGCTTTTCGACCTCCACCATGATCTCGGTGCCGATGCCATCGCCGGGCAAGAGGAAGAGGGAATGGGTGGCCATATTTTGTGCTTTCAAGAGTTGGAGGCGCCCAGGCGGGCGGTTACTTCGATTTCAATCTTCATGCCGGGCTCGATCATCTGCACGATCAGCATGGAAGCGGCGGGGCGGACCGTACGGAAAACCGGTCCGACCGCCGCCACGACGTCCTCGACATGTGAGCGGTCTGCTACGTAGTAAACGACGCGGACGGTGTCGGCGATCGTGCAGCCCAGTTCACCCAGGGCCGCATCGATAGTGGCAAGCGCATTGCGGGCCTGATCGCCCGCTCCGTCGGGCATGACCATGCTGGCATAGTCATAGCCGGTGGTGCCCGAAACATAGACGGTGTCCCCGTGCCGGACGGCGCGGGAATAGCTAAAGTCGGTTTCAAACGGCGAGCCGGTAGAAACGCGCTGCACCATGGCCGGGAGCCTTAGAGCCAGGGGCGGTCCACGGCCATCTTGCTTTCAAAGCCAGCGATGGACGGGTCGGATTTGAGCGTGCCGGCGATATCGTCGAGGCCTTCGAGCAGGATCTGCTTGCGGCTGGGATCAATATCGAAATGGATGGTGCCGCCATCGGGACCCTGAACGGTCTGTGCTTCCAGATCGATGGTCAGGGTGGCGTTGGAGCCGCGCTCGGCATCGTCCAGCAGCAGCTTGAGCTGCTCGGGGCTGACGACCAGCGGCAGGATGCCGTTCTTGAAGCAGTTGTTGTAGAAAATATCGGCAAAGCTCGTCGAGATCACGCAGCGGATGCCGAAATCCAAGAGCGCCCAAGGGGCATGCTCGCGCGAGGAGCCGCAGCCGAAATTGTCGCCGGCCACGATGATCTTGGCACCGCGATAGGCCGGCTTATTGAGCACGAAATCGGGGTTTTCGGTGCCGTCTTCGTTGTAGCGCATTTCCGAAAACAGCGCGGTGCCCAGACCCGTGCGCTTGATGGTTTTCAGATACTGCTTGGGGATGATCATATCGGTGTCGATATTGATGATCGGCAATGGCGCCGCAACACCGGTCAGGGTGGTGAATTTGTCCATCGGAAAACCTCGCTTTGGCTTGGTCTTTGCGCGAAAGCGGGGATGGGGTCAAGTCGAGTTGGGGGGAAACCGTTCGCTGGCGTACTCTTGGTTACGCCTGCGAAGTGGTTTTGGGGTGGAAGAGGGAATTTCCGGCGTTTGGAAGGGCTCAAAGGTGGCCTTATCAGCCAGCTGTCATTCCGGCCTTGAGCCGGGACCCGTCCTGAGGTGTTGGTGGGAGGTGCTCAAGGTGCCCTGGTGGAGCACCTTGCGGCAGGGGCCGGATTTCGTGATGGGGCCGGGTGACATCGAGGGTGGGGCGGCGGTGATCGTCCTGCCGTCGTCAGGTTTGGGGGCTTGCCTTAAGCCGCGAGGCTTTCGCGCGCGTCCACGCCGAGCATCAGGTTGAGGTTCTGCACGGCAGCGCCCGAGGCGCCCTTGCCCAGATTGTCGTAGATCGCCACGAGCAGCGCCTGGGCGCGATCATCATTGGCGAAGACGTGCAGGGTCATGCGGTTGGTGTCGTTGTGGTGCTGTGGATCGAGCGCCGGGGTCTTGGCCACGGCCTCGAAGGGCGCCACGTCCACAAAGCTGTCGGGAATGGCAGCGTAATGGTCGGCCAAAGCGGCATGCAGTTGCTTGCCGGTCGGGGCCTTGGGCAGAATGCCCAGCTGCAGCGGCACGGCCACCAGCATGCCCTGGGCGAAATCGCCAACGGCCGGCTGGAACAGCGGCTCGCGCTGGAGGGTGCCGTATTGGGTAAGCTCGGGCACATGCTTGTGCTGGAAGGTCAGGCCATAGGGCATGAAGTGGCTGGCGCTGGCACCGGCGGCTTCATATTCCTCGATCATCTGCCGACCGCCGCCCGAATAGCCCGACACGCCATTAACCGTCACCGGGTAATCGGCCGGCAGCAAGCCCGCAGCGATCAGCGGGCGCAGCCCGGCAATGGCGCCTTGAGGCCAGCAGCCGGGATTGGCCACGAAGCGCGCTTCGGCAATCGCCTTGGTTTGTGCGCGGTCCATCTCGGCAAAGCCATAGGCCCAGTTGGGGTTCACCCGGTGCGCGGTGGAGGCGTCGATCACGCGGGTGGTGGTGTTCTCGATCAGCGCGACGCTTTCCTTGGCGGCATCGTCCGGCAGGCAGAGAATGGCCACATCGGCCTCGTTGAGCAGCTGGGCGCGCATGCCTGCATCCTTGCGCCGCTCGGGCGGGATGGTGAGCAGTTCGAGATCGCGCCGCTCCTGCAAACGCTCGCGGATCTGCAATCCGGTGGTTCCAGCTTCCCCATCGATGAAGATCTTGGCGGCCATGTGCTGTTTCGCGCTCCTCGTGTTGCTCGTCTAGATGGGCCGCGTCCGACGCGGCGTCAAGCCGCCGGCCTTGCCCGGAGGGGCGGCCGATGGCAGGGTTTTGTCTCCGAAACCAGCCAGGGACGCAACCGATGACGCCGCATAATCATGCAAAGCCGGGCGATTACGCCGATGCCGTGCTGCTGCCGGGCGATCCGCTGCGGGCTAGATGGATTGCCGAAACGTTCCTCGCCGATGCGCAGCAGGTCAACAGCGTGCGCAATTGTCTGGGCTATACCGGCACCTATCACGGCCGGCGGGTTTCGGTGCAGGCGAGCGGAATGGGGCAGCCTTCGCTCGCGATC
Source organism: Devosia sp. 1566 (assembly GCF_004005995.1). Taxonomy (NCBI): domain Bacteria; kingdom Pseudomonadati; phylum Pseudomonadota; class Alphaproteobacteria; order Hyphomicrobiales; family Devosiaceae; genus Devosia; species Devosia sp. 1566. The sequence continues at coordinate 3,976,924 of NZ_CP034767.1, read as the reverse complement.
TATGTGCATGAGCTCATCAATGTCTATGGCTGCAAGACGCTGATCCGGGTGGGCACCTGTGGCGGGCTCAACACCAAGGTCAAGGTACGCGACGTAATCCTGGCGCAAGGGGCCTGCACCGACAGCTCCATCGTCAAGGGGCGGTTCGGCCCCTATAGTTTTGCCCCGATCGCCGATTTTGGGCTGCTGCGCCGTGCCGCCGAGCGGGCCGAAGAGCGCAAGCTGCGCTTTCACGCCGGCAATATGCTGTCGGCCGATATCTTCTACCATGCCGATGGGATGGCCGGTTACGACGCCTTGCCCGAACATGGCGTTCTGGGCGTCGAGATGGAAGCGGCGGCGCTTTACACGCTCGCTGCCCGGTTCGGTGCGCGCGCGCTCGCCATCTGCACCATGACCGATTGCATCATCACCAAGGAGGAGCTCAGCGCCGAAGAGCGGCAAAGCTCCTTGCGCGAGATGGTGGAGCTGGCGCTTGAAGTGGCCATTGCAGGCTGACCCTCGAGCGGTCAGCAAGCAAAAGGCCCGGCACAAAGCCGGGCCCAAGCGATTAGCGGCGAACCCGGTCGCGATCGATGATGCGGCCGCGGCAGGCGTCTACAGTCACGATATAGGAGCGGCGACCTTCGTCACCCCGGACGCGAACATAGCGGTCGCCCGAAGCATAGATGCGGACGTGACGATAGCCGGCGCGCTCCACCAGGCGCCGCACCTCACGATCGCTCATGCAATCGCGCTGCGGGCGGTGGCGTTCGCCAACCGAAAAGCCATAACCATTGCCGTTCTGGAAGCTGAACGACAGGCTGGGGCTATTGGACTGGGCTTGGGCCGGCATGGCCGAAACTGCGGTGACACCCAGTGCCAGTGCCACGGCCCCAGCACGCAGGAGGGGAGAAAAAGCGGGGAGTTTCATGGGAGAACCTCAGGGTTTGAAAATGATCATGCCCTCAAAAGCATGCTCGCTTCTAGCCGCTGGGCTCTGAACCAAACCATATCACCTGGTTCATTTTCGGTTCAGCGTAGGGCGCCTGCCCAACCAAATGGACAGGCGCCTCACTGACGCTGTTTGCACGTACCCGGTACATACCGTGCGCCTTCCTTGTAGGGCGCGCATAGTGAAGACGAGGTTACCGCCGCCCGCCGTCGCCGCCAATTTGGCGTATTACGACACGGATTTGAGGCAACTTCGAAGGGCCTAGCGACGTTGAGCGGCGTCAATCAAGGGTTCCCGCTCCATGTCGATTACAAGCTCGTCTTCCCGCCAGGTCCTGCCCGGTGATTTCACCACGCTGGGCGCTCACTGGGACGGGGACGGGACCAATTTTGCCCTGTTCAGCGCTCATGCCGATCGGGTGGAGTTGTGCCTGTTCGATCCGGCAAGTGGGGCGGAAGAGCGCATCACCCTTCCCGAATATACCAACGAAATCTGGCACGGCTATCTGCCCGGTATAGGACCCGGCACCCTTTATGGCTATCGCGTCCATGGTCCCTATGATCCCATGAACGGCCATCGGTTCAATCCCAACAAGCTGCTGGTGGATCCATATGCCCGTGAATTGGTGGGTGACGTGCAGTGGTCGCCCGCCCATTTCGGCTACATCACCGATAGCGAAGACAAGGATCTGTCCTTTGACGAGCGCGACAACGCCGCAGGCATGCCCAAGGCGCGGGTGATCGATCCGCGTGGTTATGACTGGAGCAGCGATCGCAAGCCCAATATCGCGTGGGACCAGACCATCTTTTACGAAACCCATGTGAAGGGCTTCACCCAGCTCAATTCGGCGATCCCCGAAAACCTGCGCGGCACTTTCGAAGGAATGGGCCACAAGGCGGTGGTGGACTATATCAAGAGCATGGGGCTGACTTCGGTTGAACTGCTGCCGACGCACTTCTTCCCCGATGACGATTTCCTGCTCAATCGCGGCCTCAAGAATTTTTGGGGCTATAATACGCTGGGCTTTTTTGCGCCGGCCAACCGCTATTTCGGCCCGCGCGGGCTCGATGGGTTCCGCGACATGGTGCGCGCCTTCCATGATGGCGGCATCGAGGTGATCCTCGACGTCGTGTACAACCACACCGCCGAAGGCAACGAAATGGGGCCGACCCTCTCGTTCAAAGGCATCGACAACTTCGCCTATTACCGCACCATGCCGGGCGAGCCGCGCTACTACATCAACGACACCGGCACCGGCAACACGGTCAACACCAGCCATCCGCGCGTGCTGCAGATGGTGACCGACAGCCTGCGCTACTGGGTCGAGCAGATGCATATCGACGGCTTCCGCTTCGATCTGGGCACCATTCTGGGGCGCGAGCCCTATGGCTTTGACGAGCGAAGCGGCTTTTTCGAAGCGGTCGGGCAGGACCCGGTGCTGAGCAAGGTCAAGCTTGTGGGTGAGCCCTGGGATATCGGCCCGGGGGGTTATCAGGTCGGTGGCTTTCCGCCCGGCTGGTCGGAATGGAACGACAAATATCGCGATACCGTGCGCGATTACTGGCGCGACGAGGACAACACTGTCCGCGACTTTGCGGCCCGCTTTACCGGATCCGGCGATGTTTATGATCTACGCGGCCGCCGCCCGTGGTCCAGCGTCAATTTCATTACCGCCCATGACGGCTTTACCCTCAATGACCTCGTTTCCTACAACGAGAAGCACAATGAGGCGAATGGCGAAGACAACAATGATGGGCACAATGATAACCGCTCCTATAACTACGGCGCGGAAGGCCCAACCGACGATGCCGGCATCAATGAAGTGCGCGAACGGCAAAAGCGCAACATGCTTGCGACGCTCCTGCTTTCACATGGCACGCCGCTGATCCTGGCGGGCGACGAGTTCAGCCGCTCGCAGCTGGGCAACAACAACGGTTATTGCCAGGACAGCGAGATCTCCTGGGTTAACTGGGACGAACGGCCTGCCTCCACCGCTGAATTGACCGAGTTTGTGCGCCAGGTGATTGCGCTCCGGCAATCACAGCCGCTGCTGCGGCGCGCCAATTGGCGCGACGGCATGACCGTTACCTGGTTCAATCCCGGGGGCGGGGAACAACAGGACGAGCATTGGGAAGACGCTGGCGCCACCACGATCGGCCTGCATCTGGCGCGCGACGACCTCAAGGGCCAGCCCGACACCTGGTGGGAGGTGCTGGTGCTGTTCAATCCCCATGACGGCGACGTGGATTTCGTCGTGCCCGAGCGGGAAGGTGGCCATGAATGGCTGGTCGAGATCAACACTGCTGCCGTCACTGGCGAGGACGTCCGCAAGCTTACAGCGGGCGAGCCCGTAAGGATGACCTCGCGCTCGCTGCTGCTGCTGCGCTAACCTTGCCGGGGTGCCTGAGGGCACCCCTTGCGTCATTCTGCGCCGAGGGCGCGCAGTAACGGAACCGGGAGGAGCCGTGGCCGTTGCCTTCGCGCAGCAATCTCGCGGCTTTCAGGTATTCACCCATGAGCGATCCGCACGACACTCCTCCCCTGGTCGGAGCGGTCAACTACAAGGGCGCCCCGCCAACCAACACCTTGGTCACCGCCGCCTTTATCGGCATGACCATTGTGGTGCTTTATCTGGGGGCGGGCATTTTCGTGCCGCTGGTCCTGGCAGTGCTGCTGGCCTTCGCGCTGGCGCCGGTGGTGCATCGGCTGCGGCGGCTGCATCTGCCCCATATCGTGGCGGTGCTGCTGGCCGTGCTGCTGGCAGGCGCGGTGTTGTCGACCATCGGCTATATCGTCGCCACCCAGCTGATCAAGCTCGCGGGCGACCTGCCGCGCTACCAGACCACAGTAATCGAAAAATTTACCGCGCTGCAGCAAACCCTCGGCGGGGAGGGCGGCACGGGTTTCCTCAGCAGTTTCGGCGATGCGATCGGCCAGCTGCAGGGGCAGCTTGAAGCAGCGGATGGCGCTGAAACCACGCGGCCCATGCCGGTCGTGATCACCAATGATGCCGCTGGCCCACTCGCCATGGTGCAATCGGTGCTCAGTTCCGTGCTGGGGCCGCTGACCACCGCCGCTATCGTAGCAGTGTTCCTGATTTTCCTTCTGCTCGAGCGCGAAGACCTCCGCGACCGCTTCCTCAAACTCGTCAGCCGGGGCGATCTGCGCACCAGCACCAAGGTAATGAACGAAGCGGCCGCCCGCGTTGGGCGCTATTTGCTGGTGCAGTTCTGCGTCAATCTTTCCTATGGGGTGGTGTACGGGACGGGCCTCAGCCTGATCGGCGTGCCCAATGCGGTGCTTTGGGGCTTGCTCGCGGCCATTTTCCGCTACATCCCCTTTGTCGGTACGCTGATCGCCTCATCCATTCCCTTTACCCTCGCCTTTGCGGTGGATCCGGGCTGGTCGATGCTGCTCTATTCCGTGGCGCTGTTCGCGACGCTCGAGCTCGTCACCACCAATGCCATCGAGCCGAGGCTTTATGGCTCGAGCACCGGGCTGTCACCGCTCGCGGTGTTGGTGGCGGCTATGTTCTGGGCCACACTATGGGGACCGATCGGCCTGATCCTGTCGACGCCTATAACCGTGTGCCTTGTCGTGCTTGGCCGCTATGTGCCCCAATTGCAGTTTTTCGAGACGCTCCTCGGCAGCGAGCCGGTGCTGGAACCGACGGAGCGGTTCTACCAGCGGCTGGTGGCGGGCAACACCGTGGAGGCCATCGAGCTGGCCGAAGAATATGTCGGCGAGCATGATCTGCAGCGCTTTTACCAGGAGATCGCCATGCCCGCGCTGCGCCTGGCGGAAGCAGACCTCGACACCAACGCCAATGATGTCGCCCATCGCCGCCGGGTGGTGGAAAGCCTTTCGGGCGTGGTGGACGACCTCGACGATGATCTGGGCCGCCATGCGGTGGAGGCGGAAAAGCCTCAGGTGCTTTGCATCGGCGGGCGCACCGAGCTCGACGGCTCGGCCGCACTGTTGCTCGGGAGGCTGCTGGAAACCGAATATGCCATCAGCGTCATGCCGCCCCTAGCCGTCCGCCAGGAAAGCATCGGCCAACTCGATCTCGAAGGCGTGCGGGTGGTGTGCCTGTGTTATCTCGGCGAGAGCATGCGCAGCTATCTGCGCTATGTGGCGCGCCGTCTACACCGTCGCCAGCCCGGCCTTGTCGTAATCGCCTGCGTGTTCAATGACGACATGGCGACGGCCGAAGCGGGTGAGCTGAACGTGGACATGGTGGCGCGCAATATCGAGGAAGCAGCCACTGCCGTGCGCGTCGAGATGGCTGAGCCCGAAGGGGGGACACCGGCTCTCGAAGCAACCGACCCGCTTGGCGCGGCCGCCGACATGGCCTGGATCCGGCAACTCGCTCGTCCTGAGGGCCCCGTGGCCGAACGCCTGCGGGAAATTGCGGTGACCATGGAAGTGCCTGTTGCGGTTGTGGACTTGCGCCAGGACGAGGCCGGCGGCAGCAATGGTTCATCCACGCCCGCGACGCCGCATGGCGCCAGCACGGTGGCCGCTCTCGCCATGAGCACGGGCGAGGTCGTGGTGGTGACCGATGTGCGTTCGGACGCGCGTTTCTCCGCCGATCCCGCCCTGCTCGAGAACGGCATCGGGTTTTGTGTTTCGGTGCCGCTGGTCGGCGGCGATGGGGAAATCGTCGGCGCATTGTCGCTCTTGGACCAGGAAGCGCGCAGCAGTTTTGGCGCCGAGGACGCCGAAAAGCTCAGCCTGTTGGCCTTGCACCTGATGCAGGATGCTGCCAACGGCCACCTTGCCGTGGCGAACGGTTCAGGAAAGGGACCGGGCGAGGGCAGCAGGAGCCATTGATTGCCGATTGACTTGAAATTTAGGCGCTGCCAGTCTGCTGCCTATTGAGGGGGCACGGCGGCATGGTAGTTGGCGCGGCAGATGGTGTGGTTGGCAGGTTGAACTGCCTATTCGTCGCGGCTTGCGGAGTGGCCGCGTGAACCAGCCTCTCCTCGAGCTCGATGGTATCACCAAGAGCTTTGGCGCCGTGGAAGCGCTGCGAGGAGTGTCCTTTTCCATTGCCAAGGGCGAGGTCATCGCCCTTCTGGGCGACAACGGCGCCGGCAAGTCGACTCTCGTTAAGATTATCTCGGGCGGGCTGGAGGCCAGTTCGGGCAGCATGCGGTTCGAGGGCCGCGACTTCCGCCCCCGTTCCCCCTCCGAAGCCAAAACCGCCGGGATCGAGACGGTCTACCAGGACCTGTCGCTCTGCACCAATATCGATGTGGTCGGCAATTTTTTCATGGGGCGGGAGCTGACGCGCAAGGTGCTGGGCGTTCGCGTGCTCGATGAAGCCACCATGGAGCGGCAAACCGCCAAGGCGCTGGCCGATGCGGGCACGCGCATTCCCTCCCTGCGCACCAAGGTCGAGCATCTGTCGGGCGGGCAGCGCCAGGCGATTGAGCTCAATCGGTTCGTGCATTGGGGCGGCAAGCTGGTCTTGCTGGACGAGCCCTTTGCGGCGCTCGGCGTCGAGCAAACCCGGCGGGGCCTGCAGATGATCCGCCAGGTCGCCGCGCAGGGCATCGGCGTCGTCATCATCACCCATATCATGCAGCAGGCTTTTCAGGTTGCCGACCGCATCGTGGTGATCCGCCAGGGCGTGGTGGCCGGCGATGTGGCGCGCAGTCAAACCAATGCGGACGCAGTGATCGGCATGATCACGGGCGAAACCTTGACCGGATCCGGACCGGCCCTGGGCGCGGGGCAGTAGCGATCCGGTTCGAGGAGCGATGTTTTGAACAAACTGCTGAAATCGACCCTGCTCATGGCGGCGAGTGGCGCGGCCTTGTTGAGCCCGGCCTATGCCCAGGACAAGGGCACGGTCTACTACATGGTCCCGACCCTCTTGGATGAATTCCAGACCGGCTCGGTCAGTGCGCTCGAAATGTTCCTCGAGCAGGTCGGCTACGACATGACGACGCTCAATGCCGACAACAAGACCGACTTGCAGCAATCGCAGATGAACGACGTTATCACCCTAGCCCCCACGGCCATTATCCTGGCAGCCGTGGACTTCAATGCCCTGGCGCCTTCCGTTGATGCGGCGCGGGCGGCAGGCATTCCCGTCATCCAGTTTGATCGGCAGATTTCCTCTACTGTTTCGGACTTCACCTCGGTCGCCGGCACGATCGAGATTGGCTATGTCGCCGCCCAAGAGGTCGAGCGGCTGCTGACCGAAAAGAACGGCGGGGTTAAAGGCAAGGTGCTGCAGGTGCTGGGCGACCCCGGTGACCCCTACACCCTCGATATTCAGAAGGGTTTTGAAGAGAAGATGGCAGCCTTTCCCGAGGTCACCATCATCAGCCAACCCGCCATGATGTGGGAAGCGAGCAATGCCGGCACCATTGTGTCGGACCAGCTGCTGGCCAATCCCGACATCGACATCGTCTTCAGCCACGCAGCGCATCTATCCGTCGCGGCCGTGGCGGCGCTGGAGTCGGCCGGCAAGCAGCCTGGCGATGTCCTGGTGATGAGCTCCAATGGTGCCCCGGTTGCGCTGCAGCTGATCCGCGATGGCTGGATGCAGGTGGAAGTCGAGCAGCCGCTTTATGCGCAGGCTGCGGCGGTGGCGATGTTCATGGACAAGATCGTTGCCAAGGAGCCCATCGAGCCCGGCGAATATGATGTGCTCGGGCTGACTTCAGCGGTGACGGTCGAAGACTGGGGCCCCACGATCAAGATTCCGGGTGCCGCGGTCACCGCCGAAAATGTGGATGACCCCGCTTTCTGGGGCAACGGGCAGCCGCCAGCACAGCCGATCACGCCGGTTGAATAACCATTGAACCCTCTGCTCCCTCCCCCATCGGGAGGGAGCCTTTGTCCATAGCCCTCCCGGAAGCTCATCCATGCCGCCTCGCCAACGCCAAGCGCTCGAGTTCGTGCTCGATAACCTTGTGTGGTTCATGCTGCTCGCGGTGCTGGCAATCTTTTCGGCTGTTATCCCGAACTATTTCCAGCCCGGCATCTTCGCCAACATCATCGAGCAATCCAGCGTTCTGGGCGTCATGTCCATTGGCCTGGCGCTGGTGATCATCGCCGGCCACATGGACTTATCGGTGGAATCGGTCGCCGCGCTCAGCGCCATGGTCACGGGGATACTCTTTGCTTCGTCTGGCATCGGCCTTGGCATAACTTTGACACCGGGCTGGCTGGTTGTGCCAGTCTCGCTTGGCGCCGGCCTGCTGGTGGGCGCCGCTATCGGCGTGCTCAACGGCTTTCTCGTGGTCAAGGTCAAGATGAATGCTTTCATCGTCACCCTGGCGAGTTTTATCTGGGTGCGGGGGCTGGTTGTGGCCTTGTCGGGCGGCCGCTCGGCGCAGAACCTGGCACCCGAATTGCGTTGGCTCGGTATTCAGCGCGTCCTTGGCATTCCCCTCACCGCTTACATCGCCATTTTCTGCTTTGTGGCCTTTTCCTTCATCCTGGCTAAAACCCGGTTCGGCCGTCACCTGCTGATGATCGGGGGCAATGAAGGCGCCGCGTTTCGCGCGGGCATCAAGGTCAACAAGGTGCTGATGGCAGCCTTTGTCCTTTCAGGGGCTATTGCCGCCCTGGCCGGTTGGCTCCTCGCCATTCGCACCTCGGGGGCTACCGCCAATCTGGGCGCCGGCATGTTGTTCAATGCCTTTGCCGCGGTGGTGATCGGGGGCGTCAGCCTCAAGGGCGGCGTAGGCTCGCTGCCCGGCGTTTATGCCGGCGTGCTGCTGCTCTCGTCGATCAACACTGCAATCAACCTCATGGGCCTGCCGGCTCATTACACCCAGGTCATCCATGGCCTTCTGGTCTTGGCGGCGGTGCTGCTCGATACCCTCAAACAAACCATCAGAAAGCAATTGGCATGAGCGACAGGCTGGCGGGCAAGACGGCCCTGATCATCGGGGCTGCCCGTGGCATTGGCAAAGGCATTGCGCTGCGCTTTGCCGAGGAAGGCGCCAACCTCGTTCTGGCCGATTGGGAAGCCGAGGCCGGTCGCGCCTCGGCCGAGGAGTTGGGTGCGCAGTTCATCGCCACCGACATTTCGCGGCTGGCCGATGCGGAAGCGGCCGTGGCTATGGCACTATCCGCCTATGGGCGGCTCGATATCATCGTGCAAAATGCCGGCGTTTATCCCTGGCAGCTGATCGAGGACACTTCGGAAGCCGATTGGGATCGCGTCATGGCGGTCAATCTGCGCGGCTCGTTCAATGCCGCCAAAGCGGCATTAGCGCCGATGCGGGCGCAAGGCTCGGGGCGGATCCTTTTTACCTCCTCGATTACCGGGCCGCATGTCACCAGCCCGGGCCACGGCCACTACGCCGCGACCAAGGCCGGCATCAACGGCTTTATCCGCTCGGCGGCGCTGGAGTTTTCCGCCTATGGCATCACCGTCAATGGCGTCGAGCCCGGCAATATCCTGACCGAAGCGATGCAGGAGCATCGCGGCCCGGCTTTCATCGCCGATATGGAAAGCGCCATTCCCCTGGGGCGGCTGGGCAGTGCCCGCGATGTTGCTAACGCGTTTTTGTTTCTGGCTTCCGACGAGGCCAGTTATATCACTGGCACCACCATTGTCGTAGATGGTGGTCAGTTGCTGCCCGAGGGCAACGACTTCCGCATGCGCCCCAGCGGCGTCTAGACAGCGGATCGCCAACATTATTGAGTTGAGTCGGAATTCTCCATGAAAGCAGATTGCGTTGTCCTCGGGGCCGGGATCGTCGGGGTCAGTGTCGCCATTCACCTTCTCAAGCGCGGCCGTTCCGTGGTGCTGCTGGACCGGGGGGAGGCTGGAAAGGAAACCTCCTATGGCAATGCCGGACTGATCCAGCGCGAAGGGGTGGCGCCGCATCTGTTTCCCCAGTCGCTGGTGACAGTGCTCAATTATGGCCGCAACCAGAGCGTCGACATGCGCTTTCGCTGGCGCGACCTGCCCAAGTTGTCGCCGTTCCTTGCGCGCTATTGGTGGGCGTCGCGCTCGGGCTCCTATCAGAAGATCGTCGAGGACTATTCCAAGTTCATCGCCCATTCCGTGTCCGAGCATGCGCCGTTGATCGAGGAAGCGGGCGCCGGGGACCTGATCGGCAAGGCGGGCTGGATGGAGGTGTTCCGCACCGAAAAGGGTTTCCGCGCCGCCCTCGAGGAAGCCGAGGGGCATGGCCGCTATGGGCTGGAGCACCAGGCCCTCGACCAGCAAACGCTGCGCAGCCAGGAACCCCATGTCACTGCCCCGCTCGTTGGCGCGGTGCATTGGACGCAGCCCTGGACGGTACGCGATCCGTTGGCGCTGACGCAGGCTTATCTGCGCCTGTTCATCCAGTTGGGCGGAAGGTTCGTGCATGGGGATGCGCTGAGCCTGCGTGAAGCGGCGCCAGGCTGGAGTGTCGACACGGTCGAGGGCCCGCTCCAGGCGCGCGATGCGGTGGTGGCGCTGGGCCCATGGTCGGGCGGGCTGCTGAGCAAACTGGGGCGGCACCTGCCGCTCGGGGTCAAGCGCGGCTACCACATGCATTACCGCCCGCGGGGCAATGCCACCATCTCCATGCCGATGTTTGATGAAGCGGGCTTCCTGATGGTGCCGATGCGCCAGGGCATCCGGCTCACCACCGGGGCGGAATTTGCCGCGCTCGATGCGCCGCCCAACCCTGTGCAGGTGGATGCCGCCGAGCCTTATGCGCGCGAGGGCTACCCCATTGCCGAGCGGCTCGATGCCAAGCCTTGGATGGGGGCGCGGCCCTGCACGCCCGACATGAAGCCCATAATCGGGCCTGAAGGGCGCAAGGGGCTATGGCTGGCCACCGGCCATGCCCATCATGGGCTGACGCTCGGGCCCGCCACGGGGCGGCTCCTGGGCGAAATGATGACGGGGGAGACCCCCTTTGTGGATCCAACGCCCTACAGTGTTGCGCGTTTCCGCTAAGGGCGCAAAGCCAGGCCTCAGGCCTGGCTTTTGCTGCGGTCGGGCACCAGCTGCACGCGGTGAAACAGGCTCGTCAGCGTTTCCACCGTGGCCTTGCGCTCAGGGGCATCGCCCGCCAACTCGTGCAGATCATTGGCGAGGCGGGTGAGCTTTTCAAACAGATCGTCAGCTTCCCCGCGCATGATGCCCGAGGACACAAATGACCAGGTCTTGAGCATCTGCTTGAAATCAGCCGCCTTGCGCCGGAAGGCGTCGGGCTCCTCGGACGCCGAAGGGGCGCGACTGGGGATGAACTCGAAACTGTCCTCAATCCGGCTTTGCAGCACCGGGGTGGGCCGCGCTGGGGCCAACTCGGCAGCCTGCTCGCCCAGATGCAGATAGCCGGGGGTGAATTCGCCGATTTCAGCCAGCTCGTCCCAGCGATGGATCGTCAGCACGCCATTGGCAAATTCAATCAAATTGTCGGCGCGCAGCACCATCAGCGTGCGGTTGACATGCACCACCGACATCCCGGTCACTTCGGCAAGGTGGCGCTGCGAAAGGGGCAGGGGGCAGCTATTGCCCTGGGCAATGCCGGCGGCCTTGGCGCGGATCAGCAATTCGCAAAACAGATGCGCGAGCTGCCCGGCGGCATTCTTGATGCTGTTGCGAAGAAGCCAGATGCGCAGCATCGAGGCCTGCACCAAAGTTTCGCGCCACATCAGGCCCTGCAGGGAGGGAAACTGCGTGATCAGATCGAGCATCTTGCGCTGCGGAATGAGCCCGACAATGGAGGGTACCAGGGCTGAAAGCCCCTGGTCCGCGATCGGCATCTGCAGCGTTTCCAGCCCCGGGGCATCACCGCGCAGGTAAAGCCCGCAGATCTGGCGATTGCCGCGGGCATCGTCGTTGAAGCGCTGCAACACGCCATCGAGCACCACGACGATGCTGGAAGCGTGCGATCCCAGCTGGGTGATTTCTTCATTGGCCGACAGCCGCACCGTGGAGCCCGTAAGGGCCAGCAGCCCAGTGCGCTCAGCGGGGCTTAGGGGGCCAAACAAACCCAGATGGCCGGCCAAAGCATCGCCGATGGCGGGCAGGCCCGAGGCTGAATGGTTACGCATGAGCATGTTGCTGCAATCCTTGCTTGATGGCTCGAGCCAGGTCTTCGGTCGAGAACGGCTTGGCCAGCACTGGGGCGTTGCCACATTGGGTCGGCACGTCGGCGGCGGTGTAGCCGGTGGTGAAGACAACAGGGATGTTGCGATCGTGACAGGCGGCCGCGATGCCGAGGCTCGTGGTCAGGCCCAGATTGATGTCCAGCACCGCCAGGGCAGGCTTGTGGCTGTTGAGGTAAACAAAGGCATCCGCTTCGGAGTGGAGGCATCTCCCGACCGGCCAGCCGATTTCATCGGCCATTTCCTCGATCATCATGGCAATCAGGGGTTCGTCCTCAACGATCATCAGTTCCGCACCATCCGACATCGCCAACCTCCTGTTCATTGAACTATGTTAGTCAAACTCGAGAATTACGAAGCCATGTCTGCGCTTGTTGCCGTGCCGCTGATAGCGCCAGGAAGCGCTACAGGGCACTGCAGTTTAATTGTCTCGCCTGAGCCGGTCCGCTCAGGTTCGTGCAGCAATTCTGGCGTATAAAGCGGCCTGGATCGGGCAGTGACGTCCGCTCATGGCGAACGCAGCAGGGCAGCATCGCCTGTGGCGGCTGCGTCTCTAGGCGTCATCAACTCAGTCTTAGCACATCAGCCCCGATAGGACCAACTTGTATTAGCAAGCGTACCAAGTTGGACCCATTCCCCTTGGGTCCGGTCAGCCGGTTCATTTAATCGTGATGCAAATGGCTGGCGCCGGTCACGTCATCGATAGCACAGCATTGCTGGGGGCGTGCCGAGCCAGCCATCCCTGCACCAGATGCTTTCGCTATCTGTGCACACGCTGTCGATCCAGACCGGATATACGGCCCTGTCCAACGCCGTGCACCCGGTCCACGAGCGGTTGGCGCGCTGGCTGTTGATGTGTCACGACCGGGCCGAGGCTGATGAGATGGCGCTCACGCACGACTTTCTCGCGCTGATGCTGGCCGTGCGCTGCCCCAGTGTCACCACGGCGCTCCACTCCCTTGAAGGGAGTCGTTTCATTCGTGCGGAGCGCGGCTTCATCGCCATTCGTGATCGCGAAGCGCTGGAGGCCTTTGCCGCCGACGCCTATGGCGCCCCCGAGGCGGAGTATCGGCGCGTGCTGGGGCCGTTGCACTAGGCAAGCCCAGCCACATCTACCAGACGATGGGGTGGGTGGCTCCGGTGGCAACATTGACAAACCCCTCCGGCGCGAGCGGCGAAGGGGCCACCAGAACCCAGCGCCAGGGCGCGCAGGTGAGGGTGGCAAAGGCCAGCCGTTCGGGAAAGCCGGGCCACCAGCGCGGCGAAAAGGTCGGCTCGAACATCCACTCAATGGTTTCGCCCTGTCGGTAAAGCTCGGCCATTTCGGCATCGAGTTCGGCGGCCGGGCGGCAGGCCATGAGGCCCCCGACCTCATAGCGCACGGTGGCGAGCACTTCCCCGCTACGCACCAGGGCCCAGCCCCCTTGCGTTTGGCGCAGGGTATTGACTGCGAGCGCCATGGCCTCGTCCGACGAGCCCACCACCCAGATATTGTGCTTGTCGTGCCCCATGGAACAGGCCAGCGCCGTATCGGGCGTGGCCGGCCCGGTGCCCAGCCAGAACATGGCCGCGGCTTTGCCCTCCCCCGAAAACCGGTCGACAATGGCCCATTTGGTGATGTTGCGGGCAGTGTCGCGCTGCACCAGCCCATTCTCTACCTTGAGTTCGGTAGTGATGAAGTCATCGGCCCAGTGGAAAGGCCGCAACAGCGCAGCCTGAACCGTGTCGCGATCCGCAGGTGCGGGAATGGCGAAATCGGCGGCCGTCATCTCCCGCTCGATATGGACCGTCTTTGTTGCCCAGTCGGGCCAGGTGATCTGGGGCAGGGCGCCGGTATAGCTTTTCCCCTGCGAGACCTGGGTGCCGTCAGCCCAGACCTGGTCAATGGCGAGCTTTTCAATGTCATCGAGCAGAACCAGATCGGCAAAGCGTCCTGGCGCGACAGCGCCGACCCAAGGCGTTAGCCGCATATGCCGGGCCGGATTGATCGTCACCAGTTGGATCGCGGTCTCGACCGGCAGCCCTGCGGCGATGGCGAGCCGCACATTATGGTCGGTGGCCCCCAGCTTCATTGTATCGGAACAGGAGCGATCATCGGTGCACAGCGCGACATTGGACCAATCGCTCTGCCCGCGCTCAAGCAGGCCCGTGATCATTTCGGTGAGGGAATGGGGGCGCAGTTCCATGAACAGGCCCCGCCGCAGCTTGTCGCTGACCTCCTCGGCCGTCCAGGCTTCGTGGTCCGACGCCATGCCGGCGGCGGCAAAGGCATTGATGTCATTGAGGTCCCGCATCCCGGCCGCATGCCCCTCGACCACGCCGCGCTGCTCGAAGGTGGCGCGGATCATCCCCCAGAGCCGCTCATAGGAGGGGTTGTCGGGGTTCCAGACTGCCGGCCAATCCATCACCTCGTCGAGCCCCGCCACCATCAGCTGGCTGCGCAGGAACTGGGCCTGTTCGGCATAGCCGAAATGCCCGCCACCCCATTCATAGGCGGTGGGCGGAACGGCCGAGCCGGGCAAGGGGAAAATCTTCATGGGCGAGCCGGCCAGCCGCGCAGTCAGCCAGAATTGGAGATTGTGAGCGCCATTCACGTTGGAAAATTCGTGGCTGGCTTCACAGGTCCAGGTGCAGCCATGGGGCAGCACCAGCGCCGCCTCCCATTCGGGGGTCAGATGGCTCGATTCAATATGCTTGTGCACTTCGCCAAAGCCGGGCACGGCGGCCAGATGGGAGCGGTCGATCCGTTCGGCTACGTTGCCGGGATAAGCGCCGGCCGGACCCACCCAGGCGATGCGGCGCCCCGAGACCACGATCTCCTGGTCCTCGTGCCAGTTGCGGCCATAGACATCGAGCACCTTTCCCACGCGAATGGCGCGATCGGCCGGACGCTTGCCCAGTGCCACCAGGGCCAGGTTCTGCCGGATCGCGACTTCGTCTTCAGGGTTGATCAGCAGATCGCTTATGGTGGTCATATCAGTTCCGAGATACAGTTTGCCGCGCTGACAATGCGCTTGCCTGTCAATAAGAGGGATGGCGAGTAGAAGCCATCTTCCCATGACAGTTGCACAAAGATAAGGCTTGCGGCATATGCGACCCAAAAAACAGGCTTCTGCCGGCCGGGCCTGCGCTCCATCCGTTCGCGGACGGCACTCCGCGTGCAAAGGAATATCCATGTCGAAAATTGTTTCTTCCGTCTTCGCGGTTGCCCTTGCCGCCTCTGCCATGATGGCCGCGCCCGCAATGGCGCAGGACAAGACCCTGACCATTTCCTGGTGGGGCTTCAATGGCGAAAAGCTCGAGACGCTGGTGCTCGCGCCCTTCCGCGAAATGTGCGACTGCGAGATCGTGTTCGAGACCGGCAATAACGGCGAGCGTCTCAACAAGCTGCAGATCCGCAATGGCGGTGGCGTTGACGTCGCCTATTTCTCCGACAGCTTCAGCCAGCAGGGCATTGAAGCGGGCCTGTTCCAGCAGATCGATCCGGCCAAACTCCCCAACCTTGCTGGTCTTTATGACATCGCCAAGGACCCGCAGGGCGGGTATGGTCCGGCCTATACGATCGGCCGAGTCGGCATTGTTTACGACACCGCCAAGATCGCAACGCCGGTCACCTCCTGGAATGACCTTTGGAGCGAAGACCTCGCTTCCTCGCTCTCGCTGCCCGGCATCACCACCACGGCCGGCCCGATGGTCGTGCTCAAGGCAGGCGATCATGCCGGTGTCGATGCCTATGAAGACACCGATGCCGCCTTTGCCGCCGTCGCCGAACTCAAGCCCAATGTGGTCAAGAACTACAATACCGGCTCGGAGATGATCAATCTCTTCTCGACCGGTGAGATCAGTGCTGCCATTGCGCAGGACTTCACCCTGGGCCAGATTCAGGCTGCCGTGCCGACCGTTGAATGGGCCGAGCTCGAGGAAGGCTCGATTGCCACGCTCAACACCGTCAACATTCCCAAGGGCGCAGCCGAGCCGGAATTGGCCTACCAGTTCATCAACTTCATCCTCTCGCCCGAAATCCAGCAGGTTCTGGCTGAAGAGGGCGTTGACGCTCCGGTCAACACCGCGGTGGAATTGACCCCCGAGCAGGCAGAACTCTGGACCTATGGTGCCGACACCATCGCCGGGCTGCAGCGCATCGACTATGCCAAGATGAACGCCGCCAAGTCCGGCTGGATCGAGCGCTGGAACGAAATCTTCGGCATGTAATCTCCAAGCGGGGCGCCTTAGCGCCCCGCACTCTTTGCTGGACTAAAGGGCCAGGTTGAATGAAGCGATTTTCAGGTTGGACCCTGGCCTCTCCCGCGACGCTGCTGGTGGTGGTCTTTCTGGTGCTGCCGGTGGTTGCCACCATCGTCACCACCTTCATGACGCCCAACGGCCCGCTGGCGCCGTATCTTGGATTTTTCGGCAGCGGTTTTCGCCGCACGGTGCTGTTCCGCACCATTCAGGTTTCGTTCATAGTTACGGCGATCGCGCTCATAGTTGGCTTCATAACGGCCTTCGTGATCAGCCGCGCGCCGGGTTGGCTCAAGTCGATCCTGATCATTGCCGCCGTGTTTCCGCTCCTGACCGGCGTCGTCGTGCGCTCCTTTGCCTGGCTCATCATCTTGGGCAAGAACGGCATTCTCAACAATTTCCTCGTCTCCACCGGTCTCATCGGCGAGCCCCTGACCATGCTCTACACGCAGGGCTCGGTGATCGTGGCGATGGTCTATCTCTTTGTTCCCCTGATGATTTTGACCCTGGTGGGCGTGCTTGAATCCATCCCCGAAGACCTGATCCAGGCCTCCTCTTCGCTGGGCGCCAAGCCTTGGGCGACCTTCACCCAGGTCATCCTGCCGCTCGCGGTGCCGGGCCTCATCGTGGGTGCCGTGCTGGTGTTCACCGGCAGCTTCACCTCCTATGCCACGCCCCAATTGCTGGGCGGCGAGCAGGTGATGATGATGGGCACGCTCATGTATCAGCAGGCCATGGTCACCTTCGACTGGGTCGCGGCCTCCACCATCGCGGCCGTCATGGTGGTGTTCACCATCGCCATTGTTCTTGTGATGACGCGGGTCGCCCGCCGTCTCAACCCGATGGCGGTATGATGACCCAAAAGCTGCACCCGGCCCTCATTGGCTTTACCGTCCTCGTTTTCATCTTCCTCATCGGCCCACTCATCATCGTGGTGGGCTCTGCGCTCAGCGACACGACCTATCTGACCTTCCCCCCCCAGGGGCTGTCGCTACGCTGGTTCGCCAATATCTTCGAGATCGCTGCGTTCCGTCGTACCATCATCACCAGCCTGCAGATCGCGTTCCTCTCGACCTTCATCGCGCTGCTGATCGGCATTCCCGCCGCCTATGCGCTCAATCGCTACCGCATCCAGCTGCCGGGGTGGCTGGCCACGCTGTTCGTGCTGCCGGTGCTGGTGCCCGAGCTGGTGCTGGGGTTCGCGCTCCTCAAGAATGTGGCGGTGCAGTTCAACACCCCTATCTTCCTGACGCTGGTGTTCGGGCACAGCCTGCTCGTGCTGCCCTATGTGGTGCGGGTGATCAGCGCGTCGCTCGCCTCGTTCGACTTTTCGGTCGAGGAAGCGGCGATCAGCCTGGGCTCACCCCCGCTGCGCACCTTTTTCACCATCCTGCTCCCCAATGTGCGCTCGGGCGTGATCGCGGCCTTTATCCTGGCCTTCATCACCTCGATCAATGACGTGTCCATCTCCATTTTCCTCACCGGCCCGGGCATTTCCACGCTCCCCATCCAGCTGCTGGCGCATATGGAGCAGTTCTTTGATCCCACCGTTGCTTCGGTGTCAGTGCTGCTGATGGTGCTGACCGTCGGGGTCATGGCGATTGTCGAGCGCACGCTCGGCCTTACATTCCTTGCTAAATAGAGTGCCACGCGCGTGACCAAAGCTCTTTCGATCCAGTCGATCACTGCCCATTACGGCACGACCAAGGTGCTTGAAGATCTTTCGCTCGAGGTGGCGGAAGGCGAACTCGTCTCGCTGCTGGGCGCCAGCGGCTGCGGCAAGACCACGACCCTGCGTCTGGTGGCCGGTTTCCTGCAGCCCACTTCAGGCCGCATCCTGCTTGGCGGGGTCGACCTGACACGCCTGCCCGCGCATCGGCGCGATATCGGGCTGGTGTTCCAGAACTATGCGCTCTTTCCCCATATGAGCGTGGCCGACAATGTGGGCTTTGGGCTCAAGCAACGCGGGGTTGCGCCGGCGGAAAAAACCAAGCGTGTCGCGGCCATGCTCGAGCGCGTGGGCCTCGCGCATCTCGCGAGCCGACTGCCCGGAGAGCTGTCGGGTGGGCAAAAACAGCGTGTGGCACTGGCGCGCGCCCTCGTTATTGAGCCGCCGCTTTTGATGTTCGATGAGCCGCTGTCCAATCTCGACGCCAAGCTGCGGGTCGATATGCGGGTCGAAATCCGCCAGCTGCAGCGCGCCAATGGCACGACCTCGGTTTACGTCACGCACGACCAGGAAGAAGCCTTTTCGATCTCGGATCGCGTGGCCATCATGCATGCGGGCCGCATCATGCAGCTCGATACGCCCGAAACCCTTTATCAGCGTCCAGCCAATGCGTTCGTCGCGCGGTTTGTGGGCTTTGAGAACCTGATCCCCATGCGCGTTGTCGAGCGGGATGGTGCGAAGATCACCGCCGAGGCTGCCGGTGGCGTGCGGCTGACGCTGGGCCTGGAGCAGTTCGGCGCCATTCCCGACAGCTTCACGCTGGCTTGCCGGGCCGATGGCCTTGTGGCGAGCCCTGACCTGGCCATGGAAGGCATTCCGGCAACGCTGGGGCTGCGCACCTATCTGGGTCGTGCCTACCAGTATCAGTGCGACACGCCCGCCGGCCCGCTGCTGGCCAATGGGCCGCTGACGCGGCCGCTCGAGATGGGCGGACAGGCCAAGCTCGTGCCCGTGCCCGAGCAATGCACGATCCTGGCGGCAGAAACGGCGTGACCATTCTTTTCGTCAATGCCTGGGTGCTGACGCTCGACGAGGCGATGAGCGAGCACAATCCTGGCTGGGTGCAGGTGGATGGCACCACCATCACGGGACTGGGCGGTGGCGAGCCGCCCTCCATCGCCGGCGCCGAGATCGTGGATTGCGGCGGCGATATCGTCATGCCCGGCATGGTCAACACCCACTGCCATATGGGCATGGCGGTGTTCCGGGGCCTGGGCGAAGACGTGGATGATCGCCTTTACCGCTATATCCTGCCGCTTGAGCGCAAATTCGTGTCGCCAGAGATGGTGCGGGTCGGCTCGGCCCTTTCGGCGCTGGAGATGATCCAGGGCGGGGTCACCACCGTCACCGACATGTATTATTTCGAGCAGGAAGTGGGCCGGGTAGCTGCGGCTTCGGGCCTGCGTGCCATCGTCGGCCAGACTCTCGCCGACTTCCAGCCGCCCGATCATCGCAACTGGGACGAGGGCTTTGCCCTGGTCGAGGCGCTGGTGGATGAGTTTGCCGGCCATCCGCTCGTCACGGCGTCGATTGCCCCGCATGCGCCATACTCCACCGGCCGCGCCACCATGGAGCGGGTAGCGCAATGGTCGGCGGATCACCCCAATATTCCGGTGCAGATGCACCTGGCTGAGAGCGATCTGGAAGTCCGCTGGGCGCAGGATAACCATGGCTGCTCGACGGTCGAGGTGACGCGCGAAGCTGGTTTGCTCAAGCCCAACCTCATCTGCGCGCACTGCTTGCAGCTCGATCATGCCGATATCACCATGATGGCCGAGGCGCAGGTTTGCGTCGCCACCAATCCGCGCTCCAATGGCAAGGCCGGCCGCGGCATCGCGCCGGTGGAAGCGCTGCGTAATGCCGGCTTGCCGGTGGGCCTGGGCAGTGACGGGGCGATGAGCGGCAATACGCTGGATCTGTTCGCGCAGTTCGCGCCGGTGTCGATGTTTGCCAAGCTCTTGGGCAAATCGCGGCGGCCATTGCCAGCGCGTGATGTCGTGCAGATGGCGACGATCGAGGGAGCCCGGGTGCTGGGGCTCAATCTGCAGACGGGTTCGCTCGAGCCGGGCAAGCAGGCGGACCTTATTCGCATCAGCCTTGCCGCGCCGCGGCTGCATCCGATCTATGATCCTTATTCGGCGCTGGTGTTTGCAGCCATGCCCGGTGATGTGCTCGACACTATGGTGGCCGGCCGCTGGCTGATGCGGAACCGGCAGATGCAAACGCTTGAGCCCAAAAAGGCGCTGCGCGATGCCTTGCAGATTGCCGAGCAGTTCAGGGCCGAGATGGTCTTGCTTGACGAGCAGAAAGCTTGAGCGCGCCAGCAACCCCTCGGCGGGTGATCATCGACACCGATCCCGGGCTCGATGATGCGGTCGCAATCCTTTATGCCCTCGCTTGCGGTCGGTTCGAGGTGCTGGGACTGACGACGGTCGCGGGCAATATCGGTATCGAGGCGAGCACAAGCAACAGCCTTCGGCTGCTTGTCGCGATGGCGCGCTGCGATGTGCCGGTGCGCCGCGGTGCTGCGCAGCCGCTTCGTCGTGGCGGGGCGGAACTCACCTCCATTCACGGCGATGATGGGATGGGCGGCCTTGCCTTGCCCCGGCCGCAAGCCGAAGCGCAGGGCGAGGCGGTCGGCTGGCTGGTCGAGCAATTGCAGTCGGCGCCTGCGGGGAGCGTCGACATCCTTGCCCTCGGGCCCCTGACCAATATCGCCCTCCTCGTGCGCGACCATCCTGATGCTGCGGCCCGCATGGGTCGGCTCATCGTCATGGGCGGAGCGGTGGACGAGCCCGGCAATATCGGCGCGCGTTCGGAGTATAATTTCGCCACCGACCCCGAGGCGGCGCAGATCGTGCTCGGAGCAGGGCTTGATCTCACCGTGATCCCGCTGGACGTCACCCGGCGCGTCCGGGTGGTTCCGGCGCAGATTGCCTCGCTGCGAGGCTCGCCGGCCGGAGACCTTTGTGCCGAGATCATCGCGCTCTACTTCGGCAGTGGCCGGGAAAGCCGGCCCCTCCACGACCCTTGCGTGATGCTGTTTGCGGTCGAGCCTGGCTTGTTTGGCCTCGACACCTTGAGACTGGCGGTTGATGTGAGCGATGGACCTGAAGCGGGCGCCCTTGTGCAGGACGCGGACGCGCCGCCCATCAAGGTCGCGATGCGGGTCGATGGCCCCGGAGCTATCGAGGCCCTGAGGCACGGCCTCAACGAGGCTCAGCGCAGCTCTTGTTGAACCAGCGTGCTCCAGAAGCGGGCGCCGGTTGCAATGGCTTCGTCGTTGAAATCATAGCGCGAGTTGTGGTGCAGCGCGCCATCCACTGCCGGACCATTGCCCAGCCAGACATAGGCGCCGGGCACCGCCGCGCTAAAGAAGGCGAAATCGTCGCCGGCGGTCGAGGGCGGGAAATCGGTGACCACCGGCCGGCCGGTCACGGCCTGCGCTGCCGCCAGGGCGCGACGGGTCGCGTCGGCGTCGTTGATCACGGGCGGGATGCGGCGCAGGAATTTGTAGTCTGCAGTGATGCCGAACATGGCGGCGGTGCCCTGTGCCAGCTGGCCGATTTCGGCTTCGAGCTGATCGCGCACCGCGGCGCTGTAGGCGCGGGCCGTACCGCCGATGCGGACAGCGTCAGGGATGACATTGAGGGCGCGGAAATCGCCGCTCTCGATCGCGCAGGCGCTCACCACGGCGGGTTGCAGCGGATCGACGCGACGAGCGACGATGGTGTGGAGGGCAAGAAGGAATTGGCCGGCGGCGGTGACGGCATCGCGCCCCAGATGGGGCTTGGCACCATGGGTGCCGATGCCGCGGAACGTCACTTCCCAGCTATCGGACGAGGCCAGCTGCGGGCCGGCGACCACTGCCATCTCGTCGGGAGCGAGCCCGGGCATGTTGTGCAGGCCATAAACAGCGTCAACCGGGAAGCGCTCGAAGAAACCGTCATCGATCATGGCCTTGGCACCACCGCGCCCTTCTTCAGCCGGCTGGAAGATAAAATGCACGGTGCCCGAAAAGTTGCGCTCCCGGGCGAGATGGCGCGCCGCTGCCAGCAGCATCACCGTATGGCCGTCATGGCCGCAGGCATGCATGGTGTTTGGGGTCTTGGAGGCATAGTCGCGCTCGGCGAGTTCAGGCATGGCCAGTGCGTCCATATCGGCCCGCAAGGCGATCGCCCTTGTGCCCGTGCCCCCGCGCAAAGTGCCGACGACGCCGGTCTTGCCAAGGCCGCGATGCACTTCAATGCCGACTTCCGCGAGTTGTTCGGCGACGATCTGGCTGGTGCGGATTTCCTCAAAGCCCAGTTCGGGGTTGGCATGCAGATCGCGGCGCAGCTCGATCATGTGCATGAGCTCGAAAGGGTCATTGCTGTTGGATTGCATCGAAAGCTCGTACTTGAAACTCTAGCCCCCAGACATCGGCTCCCGGGTGGGGCCCTTGCAAGAGAAACCTTGCCGTGACCATCGAACCACACAGCTTTTGGCAGCAGATCGTGCCGAAGGGCACTTATCCCGGCGACCCGGAAGCCGGCTATTTCGGGGGCTATCCGGCCCAACTTGCGGATGGGCGTGAATTGCTGCTGCCCATTCGCGTCCTGCCCGGCGATGGCACCAGGGCGGTTGCTTCCCTGATCATCAACCAGGCGAGCTTTGCCGTGGAAGATGCACTGGCCGAGCAATTGACGGGGCTGCTCGCCCCTCATGCGCCCGATGTGGTGGTTGGGGTGCCGACGCTTGGTTTGCCGCTTGCCAATAATGTGGCGCGCCGGCTCGGGCACCCCCGGATGGTGGCGCTCGGAACTTCGCGCAAGTTCTGGTATGTCGAGGATCTCTCCGAGCCGATCAGCTCGATCACGAGCCCTGGGTTGGGCAAGACCATGTTCGTTGATCCGCGCATGCTGCCCCTGCTGGAGGGCAAGCGGGTGGCGGTGATCGACGATGTGATCAGCTCGGGCACCTCGACAGCAGCCGTGCTGCGGCTGCTAGGGAAGGCCGGGATCGAGCCGGTGGTGATCGGGGTGGCGATGCTGCAGGGCACGCGTTGGCAGGAGCCGCTGGCGCCCTGGCGGGAACGCATCGTGGCCCCGCTGTCTTCGCCCTTGCTGCAGCGGACGGGCGAGGGCCCCTGGAGACCATTGCCGAATGGGACCAGCTGACAGCAAAAAGCACCCCCAAGCTGGTTGGGAGTGCTTTTCCAGATTATGAGGCTCAGGCGAGCTCAGGCGAGCTCAGGCTGCCTTGGCGTCTTCGGTCTCGTCAGTGCGGTCCATAGCGCGCATATAGAGATCGAGCAGGGTTTCGTGCTCGTCACGCTCGTCCTGGTCCTGCTTGCGCAGCTTGATGATCTCGCGGATCACCTTGACGTCGAACCCTTCGCCCTTAGCTTCGGCAAAGATCTCTTTCTTGCCTTCGTTGAGTTCGGCGATCTCGCCTTCGATCTGCTCGATGCGTTCAACAAAGGAACGGATCCGTCCACCCGCAATACCAGCGTCGCTCATGGTGCCTCCTGGGTTTCAATGAGGTCGGCACTATTCGCGGCTGCGGGTTGACGGAAGGTAAACCATATGGGGTTGTCCCGGGATCTTTGCGCGGGCGCCGCGAAACGCGCGCCGGACTATTGCAGGGCGCGGCGCAGATTGCCGTCAACGCCGGCCAGAGCGGCTTCCGCGTCCCCCCGATCGAGCGACTTGAGCAGCATGACGGTGGCGATCTTGATGCTGCCGCCCGCAGTTGCGAGGGCCTCGGCGGCGGTGGCGTAATCGGTGTCGGTCAGGGTCGCGACCATTTTGGCGGCGCGGTCCTTGAGTTTGGTATTGGTGGGGCGCATCTCGACCATGAGGCCGCGATACACAAAGCCCAGCCGGATCATCACGCCCGTCGAGATGCAATTGAGCGCCGCCTTTTGCGCGGTGCCAGCCTTCATGCGAGTGGAGCCCGAAAGGATCTCGGCCCCGGTATCGAGCAGCACGGCGATATCGGCGACTTCGCCCAGGCGAGCGCCTGAGTTGTTGAAGATGCTGATCGTCAAGGCGCCCTTGGCGCGGGCATGCTGGACGCCGGCAATGGCATAGGGGGTGCGGCCGCTAGCGGCGAGGGCAATCACCACATCGTTTTCGTTGACGCCGATGCCCTCGAGAGCCTCGATGGCCAGCTGCTCGCTGTCTTCGGCACCTTCGGCGGCGCGGAACACGGCATCTTCCCCGCCCGCCATGAGGCTGAGGGCGCGCTCATAGGGCCAGTTGAAAGTGGGGGGCAGTTCGGCAGCGTCCTGGGTGGCGATGCGCCCGGAGGTGCCGGCGCCGAGGTAAACGAGGCGACCACCACGGGCCAGCCGTTCGGCGCCCCGGTCAATGGCTTCGGCGATGGGGGCGCTGGCGGCCTGGACGGCACTGATGGCGCTGAACTGGCCTTCCAGAATGCCGGCAACCAGATCGGTGCTGGACCAGTCTTCGAGATTGGCGAAGCGCAGGGAGGCGGATTCGGTGGTGTGGCTCATAAAGGGGCCTCCTGTTGGTGAGTGGTTCTGGCCCATTGGGCAGCGTGGCTGGCGGCGTCGATCTGGGGGAAACTGACTGATGTTTCCGGTAGGGCAGCGGTCAGGCCGGATTTGATCAGGGGGTGGAGCGTCGTGATCCCACCCACAAAGGCGACGGGGAGCCTGCCGGCACGGCCAATCAGCGCCTTGGCGAGGCGGGCGAGTTCATCGGCGGCGCGCTCGAGGACCTCGGTTGCCAGTGGATCGCCGGCAGTCGCGGCGCGGGCCACGGCCTGGGCGAGGGTGCCGATGCGGCCGCGGTCGCTTCCATAAACAAAGGCGCGGGTCTGGTCCCAGTGATCGCCGCCCATCTCGGCAAAGAGTTCGCGCGCGAGGATGGCGGCATCGGCGGGGCCGCCGGTGGCATCGATGCGGCGATAGAGTTGATCAAGCGCGGTCAGGGCGATCCAGGTGCCCGAGCCGCCGTCATCGATCAGGAGCCCGCGACCGCCGACCCGGAGCATGGTGCCGTTGGCATCGAGATGCAGCCCGATCGAGCCAGTTCCCGCCGAGATGAGGTGCCCTTCGCCCGGAGCAAAGGCGGCGCGAAAGGCCAGTTCCATGTCATCGATGAGGCGGATGGCACCTGCCTGGAGCTTGAAGCTGCTGGCGACCAGCTGGCGCGCCTCTTCATGCACGCTTTGGCCCAGCCCCGTAATGCCCAGGCAGGTAGCATGGATGGGCTCTTGAGGGAGCGCTGCGGCGATAGCGGCGAGGGTGGTGGCCAGTCGCTCGCGTTCAGCGGGATTAAAGAGATGGCCGGTGGCACCGGCGGCCGAACCACGGGCGAGCGGGGTGCCAGTTGCATCCACCAGCACCCAGCGCGAGGCGGTGCCGCCGATGTCGATGCCTAGGAAGCCTGCCATCAATGTGCCTCGGCAACCGCCCGGGCAAAGCCGCGGGTGATCTCGCGCGGATTGGTGATCATGGTGCCAACCACCACGGCATAGGCGCCAGCAGCGATCGCGGCCTGGGCCAGTTCGGGCGTGTTGAAGCGGCCTTCGGCGATGATGGGCGTCTTGATGGTGGCCACCAGCGCACGGATCAGCTCGAAGTCGGGCAGGTCAGGCTTGGGCTGGGTGTATTCGGTGTAGCCGGAGAGCGTCGTCGACACATAGGTCGCGCCCATCGCCGCGGCCGCGATGCCTTCCTCAAGGGCTGACACATCCGCAAAGCTTTCGAGCCCCAGCCGGTCGCGGATATGGGCGATGATCGCTGCGGGTTCGTCGCCATGGCGGGGACGGGGGGTGCAATCAAGCGCGATGATATCGGCACCTGCTTCGGCCAAGGCATCGGCGGCCGCGATGGTGGGGGTGATGTAGACGGGCACGTCGGGGGAAAAGACCTTGTGGATACCGATCACCTGCAGACCCGCAGCTTTGACGGCGCGCACATCCTCAGGCCCGTTGGCGCGAATGGCGCTGGCGCCCCCATCGCGTGCGGCCAGGGCCATGGCGCCCATGAACTGGGGACCATGCAGGGGATTGTCGGCCCGGGCCTGGCAGGACACGATGAGGCTACCCTGTTGCAGGCGCAGGCTCATTTGATGGCTCCCGAGGTCATGCCGCTGATGAACTGCCGGGACAGCACGATATAGATGATGATGATCGGCAGGGCCGAGAGCGTCAGGCCGGCATAAAGCACGCCGTAGTCGGTGGAATATTCACCCATGAAGGTAGTGAGGCCCTGGGGCAGGGTTTTCAGGCGATCGTTCTGGATGAACACCAGCGGGAAAAAGAAGTCGTTCCAGATCGGCACGACGTTCTGGATGCCGGCGATGACCATGGCCGGACGCACCAGGGGCAGCATGATCGACCACATGATCCGCGCCTCGCTGGCGCCATCCATGCGGGCGGCATCTTCAAGTTCATTGGGCAGGGTGCGGATGAACCCCGTCATGATGAAGATCGTCGTGGGTAGGCCCATGGCGGTATAAACAAAGATCAGCGAGAGCTGATTGTTGAGAATGCCTAGATCGCGCATCAGCATGAAGAGCGGGATAATGGCGAGCTTGAGGGGCAAGGTGAGCCCCGCGATGAAGAACATCAGGATAAAGCCGGCGCCGAAGAACTCGTAACGCGCCAGCGCATAGGCTGCCATCGTGCCCAAGGTCAGGATCAGTGCCATGGAGGCGCCCGTCACGACAAAGGAATTGATGAGGTATTGAAGGAAGTTGGTCTGGGTCCAGATCCGGCTGAAATTGACCAGATTGGTGAAATCAGGAATGCCGAAGGGCGACGCGAAGATCTGCGGCGTGGTCTTAAAGGCCGAAAACATCATGATGACGATGGGCGCCAGCATGATGAAGGTGTTGGCGATCAGGATAATCTGGATCAGCCCGTCACGCCCTAGGGTGGCGATGAGGCCGGGACGATCGCTGTAAGTGCTGGTAACAGTGCTCACAACTGGATCTCCCGTGCGCGCAGGCGCACCGTGATGACGCCGGCGACGGCGGCGATGAAGAGGAAGATCAGCACGGCAAGGGCACTGCCCAGACCGAAGTCTTGCTGACCAGAGGACACATTACCGAAGGCGGTGCGGTAAAAATAAAGGCCCAGCACGTCGGTAGAGCCAAAGGGCGAGCCATCGAGCCCCGCCATCACATAGGGCAGCTCGAACCAGTTAAACGCGCCCACAAACAGCAAGACGAAGACGACGGTGGCGCTGGGCGCGACGAGCGGCCAGACAATCTTGGTGATCTTGACCCATTCGCTGCGGGTTTCCATGCGCACGGCATCAAGCATTTCCGTGGGGATGCGCTGCATGCCGGCGAGGAAGACAAGGGTGGGAAAGCCGACCATGTGCCAGGCATTGGCGGCGATCAGGGCCCAAAGCGCGGTTGAGCTTTGCCCGAGCCAAGGTTGCGCCAGCTCGCCCAGGCCCATGCCGCGCAGGCTGATGTTGACGACGCCGAACAGCGGATGAAGGAAGAGCTTGAAGAGATAGCCGACAATGATGGTCGAGAGCACGACGGGCAGGAACACCGCGATGCGGTGAAAGCGGGCGCCGGGTAGTTCGCGCCACAGCGCATAGGCAAGGAAAAAGCCCAGGCCGTTCTGCAGCACCATCAGGGCAAAAAAGACGATGATGTTGTGGGAGAAAGCGTTGCGGGTCCAGCTGGCATAGGGCTCCACGAACAGCACGGTGTGGAAGTTGTCGAGCCCGACAAATTCGCCGCGTAGCAGCCCGTTCCAGTCAAAGAAGGCATAAGCGAAGGCGGAGATGATCGGATAAACGACGAACAGCGCCACAAAGGCCAGTGGCGGCACGATCAGCGCCGTGATCCAAAGCCCGCGCCCGGTGAGGCGAAGTTGCGGCATGGTGTTCTCCAGCTAGGATCTCCCCCGCCGGTGGGCGAGGGAGGGATTGGGCGAAGGGGTGATCAGTCCTGGAAGGGCTCGTACCAGACCTTAAGGCCCGTCAGTAATGGCTTGGCCCGCGGCTTCCGGCGTGGTTTCGCCGGCAAACAGCTTTTGCACTTCGCTCTGGATCAGCACCGAGCCGGAGGGCTCGCCATAGCGGAAGTTCACGAGAAACAGGTAGGGGATCGAGGTGGCATTGAGCTCGGCAACCTCGGCCAGGAGCGGATCCTGGAAGGTTACGCCCGGTGCGGTAGAGATGTTGTTGAGGTTGTCGGCAAAGGCCTGACCGAACTCGGTGCTGGCGAGATAGTTGATGAACTTGAGCGCCGCTTCCTTGTTGGCGCCGGCGGCATTGGCTGCATAGCCGCCGTCGAAATAGAGAGCGACAAGCTTTTCGTCCTCGGCAGTACGGCCGGGGGCGGCAAAGACGCCGAGTTCCAGATCGGGGTTCTGGGCGCGGAAGGTGGCCAGCTCATAGGAGCCGCCGCCAAACATCGCCGCCATGCCCGAGGAGAACAGCTGCTGGGCGCTGGCATAATCAAGGCCGATAAAGCCGTCCGGGAAGTACTGTGACAGGTCTTTGAGAGCGGCCAGGGCACTGGTGAAGCGCTCATCGGTGAAGTCGGTTTCGCCCGACATGATATCGGCAACGAAATCCTTGCCCATCAGCGAGGACACGAAGTCGAAGGTCACGGTCTCGTTCTGCCAGGCCGTGGCGGTGCCATTGGCGATCGGGATGATGCCGCTGTCCTTGAGCTTCTGGCTCAGCGCCATGAACTCGTCCCAGGTCTGGGGTTCGCTGAGGCCTGCATCATCGAAAATCTTCTTGTTGTAGATCACGAGCTGAGTCTGGCTGGCGAAGGGCACGGCATAGACCTTGCCGTCGGCGCGCACGGTTTCGGCGGCCAGCGCTTCGGGCGTGTAGTTGGCCAGAGCCGGCACGATTTCGGTCGTCAGCGGCTCGAGATAGCCGGGCACGGCGATGTTTTCGAGCCCCCCATAGGCGCGGACCATCATCAGGTCGGGCCCGCTGCCGCCGGCGAGAGCCGTGGCGAGAATGGTGTTGTAGTTCGTGGCTTCGAAGGTTTCGAAGTTTACGGTGATGCCGGGATTGGCGGCTTCGAACGTATCGATGAACTGGTCATACTGGGCGCGATCTTCCTGGCGCCAGCTCCAGAAGGTCAGGTCCTGCGCCAGTGCGGGCGCCGCGACGGTGATGGCGGCCAGTGCGGCCCCGATCCGAATGAGTGTGCTTGGCATTTCAACTCCCTTGATTTGTTTGCAGGCGTAATCGTCATCAACTCGCCACCTGGATTACGCGGGTAACCGGCGGCCATCTTCGGCAGAAAAGAAATGGATCGCGTCATTGTCGAGCAGCAGGCCGACCGGCGCGTCGGGCTCATAGAGATCATTGGGCGTGGTGCGGATGCCCACCAGCGTGCCATCCACGAGCCGGGCATAAACAAAGGCGTTTTCACCCAGATATTCGGTGTAAACGACTTTGGCCGGAATGGCGCTGGCACCCGGCTCGCGCTGAATGCGCATGGCGTCGGGGCGAATGCCCAGGCGTAGCGCACCTCCACCGGCGGGCAGGCGAGCGAGTGGCACCGTGGCGCCGGCGACAGTCACGGCATTGCCGGTGCGCTCAGCATTGATCACCGCCATTTTGGGCGAGCCGATAAAGGTCGCCACAAAGAGATTGGCCGGGGTTTCATAGAGTTCGCGGGGCGAGCCCACTTGCTCGATCCGACCGGCATTCATGACGACGATCCGGTCGGCCAGGGTCATGGCTTCCACCTGGTCGTGGGTCACATAGATCATGGTGCCACCGATTTCCCGGTGCAGGCGCGCGATTTCGAGGCGCACTTCGGAGCGCAGGGCTGCATCGAGATTGGACAGCGGCTCATCGAGCAGGAACACTTCGGGCTTGCGCACAAGGGCGCGGCCAATGGCAACGCGCTGGCGCTGGCCGCCCGACAATTCGCGCGGGCGGCGCTTCAGCAGCGGCTCGAGCTGCAGCATGCGCGCGGTTTGGGCGATGCGGGCTTCGACCTCGGTCTTGCTCAGGCCCATCAGGCGAGCGCCAAAGGCCATGTTCTCGTAGACATCCATATGCGGGTAAAGCGCATAGCTCTGGAAGACCATGGCGATGCCGCGCTGGGACGGATGCACTTCGTTCATGCGCCGGCCGTTGAGGATGAACTCGCCTTCGCTGATGGGGTCGAGGCCGGCGATCAGGCGCAGCAAGGTCGACTTGCCGCAGCCGGAGGGGCCGACAAACACCACAAATTCACGGTCACCGATGTCGAGATCGATGCCATGGAGCACTTCAGTGCTCTTGAAGCGTTTCTTGACGCCACGAAGGTTCAACCGCGCCATGCATGGCCTCCTGCGCACGGACCATACCAGTGCAATACCACAGCATTGAACAAGGCGCTGCCGATGTAAAGCACTTGTCGCATTTTGCCTCAGTCTTCCAGGTGCAGTTCGGCGACAAAATCATAGCGATCACCGCGGTAAGCGGAGTGAGTCACCTCAATGGGCTTGCCATTGGCGAGAAAGGAATGGCGCTCGA
Organism: Devosia sp. 1566; assembly: GCF_004005995.1. NCBI lineage: Bacteria > Pseudomonadati > Pseudomonadota > Alphaproteobacteria > Hyphomicrobiales > Devosiaceae > Devosia > Devosia sp. 1566. Next base: position 3,946,459 of record NZ_CP034767.1, on the reverse strand, counting down.
TATGAAGGATCGGGCTGCCTTCGGGAATGTCTAGATGACGGGCCTCGTCCGCGTCCGCTACCGCGGCGCGCAGCCGCTGCAGAGCGCGCACCGGTCGGTTACCGGTGTGTCGCATGGCTTCGTAGAGTGAATGCTCGATCCGGTCTGGCTCAACAGCAAACAAGGGGACCACGGCGTTTTCAATGGCCAGCGGCTCGTCGTCCGCCAGGCGCACACGCGAAAGGCGGAGCACTTTGTCGCTGGGAGAAAGGGCGAGCTTGAGCAATTCGTCGGGCTTGGGCAGGCTGACCGTCTTGTCCAGCAGAATGGACCGACCCGCAAGGCCCCGGCGCGTCATGTCAGCGGTGAACCCGACCAACACCGACATGGGCTGATCGAATTTGCGCGCGACATAGGAGCCGGCTCCTGGCCGGCGGGACACCAGACCTTCGCGGAAGAGCTGATCAATAGCCTTGCGCACGGTGACACGGGAAATGCCGGTGGCCCGGACCAAAGTGCGCTCCGAAGGCAGCGATTCGCGGTAACGCAGGTGACCGCTTTCGATCAGGCCGCGAATGGCGCGGGCGAGCTGCAGATAAAGTGGGTCTTCATGGGCCATGTCGCTGCGCATGGCAGCAACAATGGCCTGCGACAGGGCAGAGGGCAGCTCTTCACCCTGGGGCGCAAGCGCCGCCAGCCCGTTTTCTGCCATCACCGGCCCCTCCCGATAGATCCAGTATGATACCAGTCTCGACAGAGCAGACGTTATGGCGCTAAGCTCGTCAACGCAAGAAGCGCTGCCAAGCTTTGTAAAGCGAGGCTATCGACCTGTTGGTTGATTGCCGTTCCCGCTCTCCCAGGCATAAGCTCGCCTTCGGCACCGTGATGGCCCATGAGGCATCAAAGAGCGCGCAAGAGTTTCGCACCGGAGATCACAATGCATCTGAAGTTCGGCAAGCCGTTTTTGTCCAGCGTCGCCATAGCGACGATGTTTTCCGCAGCCCTGGCGCTGCCCGTTGAGGCGGCGAGCTTGCGCATGGCCTGGGCGCAGGACGCCACGGGGCTTGATCCGCACACCCAGACCGCATTCTCGTCCCTGCGGCTGCTGGAGTTGATCTATGAGCCTCTCGTGCGGCTCGACGGCAAACTCAATGTGGTGCCGGCGATTGCCGAAAGCTGGAGCTTTTCCGAAGACGGCACCACGCTGACCTTCAAGCTCGATGCCGATGCCAAGTTCAGCGACGGCACGCCAGTGACCTCCGCGGACGTCAAGGCTTCGTTCGAGCGGTTGCTGGATGAAGCAACAGGTGCCGCGGCTCGCTCCAATTTCCTGTCCATTGCCTCCATCGACACCCCCGACGAGGGCACGGTGGTGTTCACCCTGTCCCAGCCCGATGCGCCGATCCTCGTGGCCATGGCCACGATCAATGCCGCTGTGGTACCGACCAGCGCTATTACGGCGGGCAGCATCGGCACCACAGCGCTTGGCTCGGGTCCGTTCAAGCTCGACCAGTGGGATCCTAATTCGCGCGAAGTGCTGAGCGCCAATCCCGAATGGGCGGGCGGCGAGCTTGCCATCGATGGCATCACCATTTCGGTTCTGCCCGATGAGACCGCGATCCTGGCCTCCCTGCGTGCGGGGCAAACCGACTTTGCCCTGCTCAACGATCCGCTGATCGCCACGCTCGTTCCTAATGAGCCGAACCTGCAGCTCAATGCTATTCCGGGCCTTGCGTACAACGTGCTCCAGCTCAATCCCTCGCGAGCGCCGATGGACAACCTCCTGGTGCGGCAGGCCATCTCTTGCGCGGTCAACCGCCAGGAAGTGCTCGATACCGCCCTAGTGGGTGAGGGGCAGGTCACCGGCCCCCTGACCATGCCGGCCTATGCCAGCGATCCCAGCACGCTGTTCTGCTATGAGCAGGACCTGGAAAAAGCCAAGGCGCTGATGGAAGAAGCCGGGATGGCTGACGGGTTCAAGGCCACCGTGATCGCCGCCAGCGGGGAACCTCCGGTCGCCTCGGCCGAGGCCCAGGTGCTGCAGAGCCAGTTGGCAGAGATCGGGGTTGATCTCGAGATCAAGATCATGGAGCTCAATGTCTTTGTCGATACCTGGTTGGCCGGTGATTTCGACATGGCAGTCGCCCAGAACGGCGGCCGTCCCGACCCCTATCCAATGTACAATCGGTACTTCACTAAGGATGGCAATCTGCTCGCCGTTTCCAACTATGTCGATGACGAGCTCGACAGCTTGATGCAGCAGGGCCGGATCGAAACGGACCCCGCCAAGCGCAAGGAAATCTTTGGCCAGTTCGAGGCGCATCTGGTGGAGATGGCCCCGTGGATTTGGCTGTCGACCTCCAACACCTATACGGCCCAGCTCAAGACCGTGTCGGGCTTTGAGCCTTCGCCGACCGGTACGCTGTTCGGCCTGACCAAGGTTTCCGTCACCCCCTGATGCCTGAAGGCGGGCCAGGGGCCCGCCTCCTTTCCCAACGGTTGATTTCATGAACTACGTCGCGCAGCGGCTGCTGACCTTTCCGCTGATCCTGCTGGGCGTTTCGGTGCTGGTATTCGTGTCGATCCGGCTCATTCCGGGCGATGCGATCACCGCCATGCTCGGCACGGAAGCGGGCCTGCTGACCCCGGCGCAACGTGCGTCCCTTGCTGCTTATTTCGGCATCGACCAACCCATCCACCTGCAATATTGGCGCTGGCTCACCGGGCTGTTCGGAGGTGATATGGGCGTGTCGGTCACCTATGGCCGGCCGGTGTTGTCCGTGATCCTCGAGCGCTTCCCACTGACGCTGGAACTGGCCGTTTTGTCCATGCTCATAGCGCTCAGCATCGGGGTGCCGGCAGGCGTGCTCGCGGCCACCCGGGCGCAGCGTCCCACCGACCTTGTCGTGCGGGTGCTGGCCATGCTCGGCCAATCTACCCCCGGCTTTGTGGTGGGCCTCGTGATTATCTTCGTGCTGTCGGTTTATTTTGGAGTCGTGCCGGCGATGGGCACGTTCACACCGCTCCACGTCGATCCCCTCGCCAATTTGAGCCAACTGATCTTTCCGTCGCTGACGCTCGGCTTTGCCTTTGCCGCCTCGGTGACCCGCATTTCGCGCTCGGCCATGCTCGATGTACTGCATGAGGATTATGTACGCACCGCACGCTCCAAGGGCGCCTCGGCGCGTAGCGTCATCTGGCGCCATGCCCTGCCCAATGCGCTCATTCCCGTGGTGACGCTGAGCGGAGTGGAATTTGGCTATCTGCTGGGCGGCGCCGTGATCGTCGAGCAGATCTTTGCTTTGCCAGGGCTTGGGCGGCTGACGCTGGATGCAATCAGCCAGCGCGATTACGCTTTGGTGCAGGGATCGGTATTGTTCGTGGCTTTCAACTTCCTCATCGTCAATCTTCTGGTTGATCTCGCCTATGCGGCGCTTGATCCCCGCATTCGGCTGGGGAGTCGCTGATGGGTTTGCTCAAAGCTATTGCCGCTCATCCGAGCGGCCGGATCGGCGCTGCCATCGTCACCCTTTATATCTTCCTCGCAATCCTTGGGGCTGTGGGCATCACCCCTCATGATGCCCTGCAACAGTTTCGCATTGACCGGATGAAGGCGCCGAACGGCACCTATCTGATGGGCACTGACCTTCTTGGACGCGATACGGCCAGCCGGCTGATGGTGGCGATCGGGCAGTCCTTCGTTGTCGCCTTTGCTTCGGTTGGCATTGCGACGCTGGCGGGGACGGTCATTGGCCTGTTTGCCGCCTGGTGGGGCGGCCCGGCCGATGGCGTGCTGATGCGGTTGATGGATGTGCTCCTGGCTTTTCCCGCGATCCTTCTGGCGCTGCTGATCATCGCTATTGTCGGCCCCGGCACCATGACCAGCATTGCCGCCATCGGCATTGTTTATACACCGATCTTTGCGCGCGTCGTGCGCGGCCCGACCTTGTCGCTGAAGCGGCGGGAATTCATCGAGGCAGCCAAGACCTTTGGATCCTCGCAATGGTTTATCCTGACCCGCCACCTGCTGCTCAATCTCGTGGCGCCGCTGACCGTGCAGGTGACGCTGGCGCTGGCATGGGCCCTTCTCACCGAGGCGGGGCTCAGCTTTCTCGGTCTCGGCACTCAGCCCCCGTCGCCTTCGCTGGGCTTGATGATGAGCGAGGCGCGCAACCTAATGCAGCAGGCGCCCTGGCTGCTGATCTTTCCCGGGCTGACGATCATGTTTGGTATTTTGGGCTTCAATCTCTTCGGCGATGCCCTGCGCGACATTCTTGATCCTCGCACGCAGGGGCGCATCCCATGAGCCCGCTGCTTTCTGTTCGTGACCTGCGGGTGGGCTTTGGCCGTGATCCCAAAGCCAATGAAGTGGTGCGGGGCGTCAGCTTTGAGCTCGACCAAGGGCAGACCCTCGCCATTGTGGGGGAAAGCGGCTCGGGCAAGTCAGTTACGGCCTTGTCGATCAACCGGCTGGTTGATTTTGGCGGCGGGCGCGTCACTGGCGGCAGCGTAAAGCTGCAGCGGCCCGACGGCGACCTGCTCGATATTACCGGTGCCGAGGAGGGTGTGCTGCGCCGGATTCGGGGGCGCGAAATCGGCATGATCTTCCAGGAGCCCATGACTTCGCTCAATCCGGTGCAAACCATTGGCAAGCAGATCGAGGAAGCCTTCCGCCTCAACCGCCGGCTTGAGGGCCGCGCGGCAACTCTGGCGGCAGAGCAGGCGCTGGAGCGGGTGCGCATTCCCGATGCCAAGGCGCGGCTCGCTTATTATCCACACCAGCTATCGGGTGGCATGCGCCAGCGCGTGATGATCGCAATGGTGATCGCCAGCAATCCGCGTCTGCTGATTGCCGATGAGCCGACCACGGCGCTCGACGTGACGGTGCAGGCGCAGATCATGGCGCTCTTGGCCGAACTGCGCGAAGAAACCGGCATGGCGATGATCTTTATTACCCATGACATCGGGCTCGTGGCCGGAATTGCCGACCAGATCATGGTGATGCAGAACGGGGTTGCGGTGGAGCAGGGGGCGCTCGATGGCGTGCTGGACCGGCCGCAGCACGATTATACCAAGCACCTGCTCGGAGCGGTGCCCCATTTTAACCGGGGTAGTGCGGTGCGCAGCGATGCGCCGCGCAAAGGCTCTGAGCCACGGGCGGTGGCTGTAGAGGACCTGGTGGTTCGCTTCCCGCTCAAGCGGGGGCTGTTTGCGCGCGCTAGGGGCGCGGTGCATGCGGTGGATGGGGTCGAGTTCGATCTGGCGCCCGGCGAAACGCTGGCCATTGTGGGGGAAAGCGGCTCGGGTAAATCCACTACCGCCAGGGCCATGCTGGACCTCGTCGCCAGGACCCGTGGCAACATCGAGACGGCCAGGGGCGCAGGTGAGCGTCCGATGCAGATGGTGTTCCAGGATCCGTTCGGTTCGCTTAATCCCCGTCTCAATGGGCGTGACCTGATGGCCGAGCCTGCCATTGCCGCTGGTCAGAAGCTGGATGGAAAAGTGCGTGAGCGCATGAGCATGCTGCTGGACCGTGTTGGGCTGCCCGAAGATGCTCTCCTGCGCTTTCCCCATCAGTTCTCGGGCGGGCAGCGCCAGCGGCTCTGCATTGCGCGGGCGTTAATGCTGAACCCCAATGTTCTGGTGCTGGATGAAGCCGTGTCAGCACTTGACGTGTCGGTGCAAGCAAAAGTGCTGGATCTGCTCGTGGAACTGCAGCAGGAATTCGGGCTCGCTTACCTTTTCATCTCGCATGACATGGCCGTGGTGGAGCGGATCGCCCACCGGATTGCCGTGATGTATGCGGGCCAGTTCGTCGAGATTGGAGCTGCGGCCTCGGTGCTGTCTGATCCGCAGCACAGCTATACCAAGCGCTTGATTGCGGCGGTGCCTACTATCGAGCGGCGGCGTCAGCACTTCACGGTGGATGCCACCCAGATCCCATCGCTGGTGCGGCCGCCGGGCTATGAGCCAGCTACGCCGAACTGGCGAGATGCTGGTATTGATCACCGGGTAAGGCTGGAGGACGCATGAGCCTAGAGGATGTAGCGGAGCGCGCTTTTGCCCCCGTGCGGCACGCGATTGAACAAGGACGCATCCCCGGCGGCGTGCTCGGAGTGGTTGAGCGGGACGGCTCTCGGGCAACAAGGGCTATCGGCTTGGCACAGCTGGTACCAGAGCAGCGCCCCATCAGCGAAGCCTCTTGGTTCGATCTGGCGTCACTCACCAAGGTGATTTTTACCACCCCGCGCATTCTGGCGCTGGCGGATGCGGGCACCATCGATCTCGACGCACCCATCATCTCGGTGCTGCCAGATTGGCGGCAGTACAATGCGGATAATTGGGAACGCAAGATTACTTTTCGGCAGTGTCTGGGGCACCAGACGCCGCTACCCGGAGTGTTCCCCATCTATACCTATGGCAGTGATCCCGACCTGCTGCGCGCCTTTGTGATGCAGCATGAATGGGCGTCCGGTCCCGCGGTTTATTCCGATCTCAATTTCATCCTTTTGGGCTTTGTGCTGGAGCGGTCGCAGGGCTGCTCCATGCGCCAGATCGATCCCGGACCGGGTTTCGCCTGGTCGGCGGATCCCGCCCGTGCTGTCGCAACGGAACAGGATCCCTGGCGGGGCCGGGTCATGGTTGGCGAAGTGCATGACGAGAACTGTTATGCGCTGCAGGGCTCCGGTCACGCCGGGCTGTTCGGCACCGTTGGCGCCGTGCTCGACTTTGCCGAAGGCCTCCTGAATGGCACGGGTGCTTCGGCCAAGGCAATCGAGCTGATGCGCACCCCAGTGTCGGGACGCCGGACCCATGGCTGGGAGCGCCCCTATGAGGGGTGGTCGGGTGGGGAGGCTTGCTCGGCCCAGACGATTGGCCATACCGGCTTTACCGGCACCGGCCTATGGATCGATTTCGCCAATAGCCGGGCCTGGACCCTCCTGACCAATCGCGTCCATCCGACCCGGCATTTCGACAGTGGCATTATGAGCCTGCGGCGCGCCGTAGGCGATCTTATCAGCGGCAATGGAGAATAGCACCGTGGACCCGATCTGGACTGTTGGGCTGATGACCGGCACGGTGCTGGACGGCAATATCGATGTTGCGCTGCTCAAGACCGATGGCGAGCGGATCGAGCAGTTCGGCGCCTATACGCTGGCGCCATATACAAGCGAGGTTCGCCAATTGCTCGCAGCAACTCTGGCCGCCGCTCGGCAGTGGAACTTCGAGGGGCCCGAGCCTGCCATTTTTGCCGAAGCCGAAGCCGCGCTCACCCGCGCCCAAGCTGAAGCGGTGCGACAGTTGGTGGAAAGCACGGGCCTCAGCATGGCTGATATCGGCATTATCGGTTTCCATGGCCAATCGGTGTTGCACCGGGCGCCCCAACCGGACCGAATGGGAGCAACCCGTCAACTGGGTGACGGTGCGCTGATGAGCCAGTTGCTTGGCGTGAAAGTTGCGTTCGATTTTCGCTCGGCCGATGTGCGCGCCGGTGGGCAAGGCGCGCCTCTGGCGGCGGTCTACCACCAGGCGCTGCTGCGGGGCATTGGGGCGAGCGGCGACACGGCGGTGCTGAACTTGGGCGGGGTGGCCAATGTCACTTGGTGGGACGGGGAGGCTGGGCTGATTGCCTTTGACGCCGGTCCCGCCAACGCCCCGCTTAACGACTTCATGAAGGCCCTGGGCCTGGGTGAGATGGATCGCGACGGTGCACTTGCCGCCAGCGGCGAGGTCGACGAGGCACGGCTCGCGCAATTGCTGCAGCATCCTTATCTCTCCGCGCCCTTTCCCAAATCGCTCGACCGCTTCGACTTCACCGCTGCGATGGCCGACGGTCTCGAACCCGCAAGGGGTGCGGCGACCCTTACCGCGTTTACCGCTGGAGCGGTCGGCAAGGCACTGGACCTGTTGCCGGAGCGCCCAACCAAGCTGGTGGTGTGCGGGGGCGGGCGGCATAACCCGACCATCATGGCGATGTTGCATGAGCGCGCCGGCGTGGAAGCCATTCCCGCCGAAGCAGTCGGCTGGCGTGGCGATGCGGTGGAGGCGGAATGCTTCGCCTTCCTTGCGGCTCGCGTGCTGCGGGGGCTGCCGATCAGTTTTCCGACCACCACCGGGGCGCCCCATCCTCTCACCGGCGGGCGCATTGCCGGCTAAAGCGGCTTTTGCAAAAAGGTGCGTGTTCGCCCTGCCGGGAAGTTGGGCAGGGCGCCAAAGGGCACATAGCCCGCACGCTGATAAACCTTGAGCGCAACGGGGCTGAATGTGTCGATGTAAGCGCCGTGGCAGCCGCGGCTACGCGCTTCTGCTTCCGCTTGCTCGAGCATGCGACTGGCCAACCCGTGGCCGCGCTGGCCTTCATCCAGCCACAGCCACTGCACGTAAAGCCAGCCCCAGGCCGTGTAACCGGAAAGCCCGCCCACAAGCGTGCTAGTACCGTCTTTGAGTGTCACGGCAAGGGCTCGCCGCTCCGCTGGCCCGACATCCGCCCGGTTGAAGGCTGCCAATCCTTTACTGATCGCCGACAGGTCGGCGGCCGAGGGCTCGGCTGTCACGGTCAAAATAATGCTCATCTGCTTGGTGCTTTGCTGCTGCCGTTCTCTTCCCCGGCAAGTAGCACATTTGGCTTTATCTGCGGGGCTTTCACCTGGGTGCCGCTGCGGGGCTACGCCTCCCTCGGAGGTTAGCAGCGGTCAACCGGCGCGTGCTCCGACACGGCAAATGCGTCGAGGTTAATGCTTTGTAAAGCCGCGGCATGCTCAAGCGGAGAATACGGCGCCAACTGAACCGCTTTCGGTTTGGAGACTGCCAAGCAACAAGGCAATATCGTGCGCACTGATTACCTGTTGAAGCGCGTCCGAGAGCTATTCACCGGATCGAGCAAGGCTGTGGGCTTTGCCGCCGCAACATCGGCGTCCTCGCCTCGCGTCAATGACATTGCTGGCCTGGTCAGCCATATACGCGCGCGCAATTCAACGGCCGTGATGGCGGGGTGCGTGCTCCTTGTCGGGCTGGACGAGATCCGGGCGCGCGTTGGGGAGGGATGGAACACGCTCGCGGATCGCGCCACTGGCATAGCCGAGGAGGTGCTGCAGCAATTTCTCGGCCCGCAGGATGTGTTCCAGCTGTTGCCCAGTGGCGCGTTTCAGGTTTGCTTTGAGACCCAGGACGAAGCGTTCGCGCACTTCCAGGTGCAGCGTATCGCGGCGCGGATCGAGGAAAGGATCAAGCTGGAGCTGCAACATGGCGCTTCCATGGTGTCGGTCGAAAGCTTTGCCGCGGCCGTAGACTCGCAACGTTTCACCGAAACCAGCGACCCCCTGGCGGCCCTCCATGCCAGCTTGCTTGACATTCGCGATCAGGTCAGCGACCGGTCGGCCAAACGCCACCGCATCACCGCGCTCCGTTATGCCAGTGCCCTGTTCCAGCCGCTCTGGCCCAGCCGCGCCTTTGGTAAAACCATCAACCGGAGCCTGCTTGATAGCTGGGTAGGGACCGCGGCGGCCGAACATCTTACCGCGCTTGAAAGCCGAGATGAGCTGCTGGAGGCGCTCGCCAATCTTGATTGCGTGTTGTTCGCCAAGTCCGTCGAAGGCCTGCATCAGGCGCTTGGAGACATCAAGCAGGCCAGCGTCATGGTTCCGGTGCAGTTTCAAACTCTGCTGGGTGCTTCGCCCGAGTTCATCGAACTGGGCGCGGCCCTGCCTCCACCCTATCGCAAGTTCCTGTTGCTCGATGTTATCGGCGTGCCTTCCGCGGCAAGTGCGTTTGAGTTGCTCCAGGTCGTCAGAACGGCGCGCGAGATCACCGAACGTGTCGTGTTGCAAGTTACGCCCTGGGACGACCGGTTGAACGATGGCGTTCGCGGCGCGACCTGGGGGTTGTCCATCTCGCTGGGCGAAGCCGAGGGCGAAAACCTGCAAATGGCGAGCGAACTCGAGCGGTTCGGGCGGGAAGCGCGGCTTGCCGGTCTGGCCAGCTTTGCTTATGGCGCCAATACGATCGGCAAGGCGGAAGCGGCCTATTCCGCTCAGTTCAATTATCTAGGCGGGGCTGCGGTGCACAGTACGCTCGCCACGCCGCGCTCGCATGCGCGCTTTGCGCCGCTGTTTGGGGACCGGCTTCCAAGCTCGGCTGCTGGCGATGACCGGGCGGAATTGCGCGCTCATCCCCGCTTTGTGCCCCTTAATACGCAGGCGCTGATCTTCCTGCCCGATGGCCGGCAAACCCGCTGCCGCATTGCCAATGTTTCGGCCTCGGGCGCGGTTGTGCTGACCTTTCTGGCTCTGGGGGTCGGCGACTATCTCGCGATCGGCGCCATCGCCGCCCAGGTCGTGCGGGTAACCCGCGGCGGCTTTGCGGTGCAGTTTCTCGAGGTGCAGCAAGCCTTTAGCCTCGAAAGCGCACTACAGGCTAAAACCATTGAGCCGAGGCTGCTCAAGACCCTGCAGGAATTGGGAGCCGATCGCTTGGGGCACCGGAACAAAGCTTAGTACCGGAGGCGGGCTTCGCTCCTAAGCGTCTTGATAGCGAACGGCGCCCGTGTTGCAGCGCCTTGGTGATGCCGCGCAGTTCGGCCAAGCCCTTCATGCGACCGATGGTCGGATAGCCGGGTTGGGCACTGCGGTTTGAGGTCATCGAGAATGTCCTGGCCATGGTCGGGACGCATCGGGATTTCCCAATCGGTGCGGCCCGCCGCCTTGCGGCGCCCTTCCTCAGCAAGTACCGCCGCGATCAGCGCGACCATGTCCGGTATCGCCGCCCAGATGCTCGGCTTCGTAGAACGAGCCCATGATCGCATCGTTTTCGCGCCGTCACATTGCGCAGATGCAGGAAGTGCACGCGGTCGCCAAGCTCTGCCATGATGGAGGGCAGGTCATTGTCCGGCCGGGCACCCAACGAGCCCGAGCACAAAGTCATGCCATTGGCCGGGCTGTTGACCGCGTCCAGGATCAGCCGGAAGTGCTCTCCGGTCGACATAATGCGCGGCAGGCCGAGCAGCGGAAACGGCGGGTCGTCGGGGTGGCAGCAGAGCCGCAAACCCAGATCTTCAGCAACCGGGACCACTTCTTCCAGAAAAGCGATGAAATGGGCGCGCAACTGGTCGGGGGAGATCGCGCCATAGCGGGCGAGGTGGGTGTGCATGTCGGCAAGCGACATGGACTCGGTGGAGCCGGGCAGGCCCATGGTCACGCTGCGGGCGAGGGTGATTTTATCGGGCATCGCTCATATCGGCAAAGCGCCGGCCCGCTTCCTCGACCACAGTCTCGGGGTAGTCGTCCCCCAGCGCCTTTGCGTTCCAGGATGTGGATGTCGAAGGCCGCGAAATCGTTGAGCTCGAAGCGCATGCAGGTGCCGCCATGGGCGAGCCGCCAGCGAAGCGCCGTGCGCGTCCAATCGAGCACCGGCATGAAGTTGTAGCAGATCACCTCCAGCCCGGCTTCGGCGAGGTGGCGCAGGCTGGTCTGGTAGTTGGCGATGTGAAGGCGCCAATCGCCAGTCTGCTGCTTGATGTCTTCCGAGATCGGAAGACTTTCGACCACGTCCCAGCGAAGCCCCGAAGGGGAGCCATCCTTGCGAGTGCCGATCTGGCGCTGGCGCAGCGCGATCTCCTCGGGCGTCCAGACCTCCCCATTGGGGATGTGGTGCAGGGCCGAGACCACGCCCTCGGCACCGCTCTGGATGATGTCGTCAATGCTGGTGAGGTCATGGGGCCCGAACCAGCGCCAAGTCTGCTTCATGTCGATCTCCGAGGGAATAGGGTCGGAGCCGCTGCACGCGGCTCCAACGGCGTCGTCAGCTGCCAAAGGCGAGGCGCGGCAGCCAGAAGCACGAGGTCGGGCACAAAGAGCAGCACAGCGATCAGAGCGACCGACGGCAGCGATGAAGGGGATCGATTCGATGGAATATTCTTCGATCGACACATTCATCAGCGAGCACACGGCAAACATAGCCGAACCGCTGGGCCAGGTCATGCCGCCCAGGGTGACGATTGACATCATCAGAATGCCGAAATGGACGGGATCCATGCCGACCTGCGTGATGATGGGCACAAAGATCGGTGTCAGCAGCAGCACCATCACCGTGCTGTCGAGCGCCAGGCCGGCCACCAAGAGGGAAGATCAGGATGACGAGCACGATCATGTTGGGATCGGTGATGCCGGCCAGCATCCAGCCGGCCAGTTCCTGGGGCACCTGCAGATAGATGGTGGCATAGCCTACCATGCCGCTCATCAGGATAATGAGCATGATCAGGCCAACATCGGAGGTCGCCTGACCAAAGCAGCGCCAAACCTTTTCCATAGTTAGCTCGCGATGGGCGAAAAAACCCAATGACGAGGGCATAAACTACGGCGGCGGAGCCGACCTCGGAAGGCGTAAAGAGGCCGCCCCGGATGGCCAGCACCAAGGCCACGGGAAACAGCAGCGCCCATTTGGCATCCCAGCAGGCGGCGGCCAGCGCCCTGACCGTCGGTTTCTTGCTGTCGGCGACTACATATTTCCGCTTCTTGGCAATGAGATAGGTGGTGAGCATCAGGACCACCATCATCAGGATGCCAGGAATGATGCCGGCCAGGAACAGCCGGCCAATCGAGACATTGCCGACAAAGCCATAAAGGATCAGCCCGATGGACGGCGGAAATGGTGGCCGGTGATAAGCGAGCCCACCGGCAATTGCGGCGGCCGAGAAGCCCTTGCCATAGCCCTTGGCAGTCATGGTGGGGCCAAGAATGCGCGCTTCCATGGCGGCGTCGGCCACGGCGGAGCCGGAAACGCCACCCATCAAGGTGGAAAGCACTATGGCCACCTGCGCCAGACCGCCAGACATCCAGCCTACCGAGAGCAGGCGCGACCTTGAGAAGGCGGCCGGTGATGCCGCTTTCATTCATCAGGTGGCCGGCCAGTACGAAGAAGGGCACGGCGAGCAGAGGGGAAGCTCTGGCTCATCGATGCGATCTTCTGCACGCCGATGGACATTGGCATGCCCTGCGTGGTCATGAAGAAGATGAAGCCGGAAATGCCGGTCGCGAAGGCAACGGGCATGCCCAGGACCATCAAGCACAACAAAGGCGATACCAATCAGGGCCATGATCAGAGCTCCAGTGTGGGGGCGCTGGCGCTCCATTTCGGCCTGCGTGCGGTTATAGATCAGCAGTTCCTGCTGGCGGCCCTTGAACGCCCGAACCGTATTGTAAATCAGTGTGGCGGCGAGCAGCACGCAGCCCACGGGCACGGCAACGGTGACCCAGGAATAAGAAAGGGTGCTGTCGCCAAAAGTGCGTTCACGGTTGAGCATGGTCAGCTTCCAACCCTCAACTGCCAGCACCAGCAAAAAGGCGATGATCAGCAGCGTGCAAGCAAATTCCAGCCAGAACCGGCGTTTGTAGCCCAGGCGCGACACCAGCACTTCCATGCCCAGGTGCGATTTTTCGCGCATGGCCTTGTTGGAGCCGAAAAAACACAGCCAGATGAAGAGGAGCTGGGCCATGTCCACCGACCAGATCAGCGGATGGCCAAAGAACCGCATAAGGGCGGCGGTGAACACCAGGCCGGTGATGCCGGCGAGCAAGGCGAAGCAGATCGCCAGCTCGAGTTGAGCCAAACGCTTGAGCATGGATTTTACCTGAGCAATGGAATGGCGGGCTCCGCAGGACCCGCCATAGGGAATTACTGGTTGGCGATAGCCTGCAACTCGTCGCGCAGCGCGCCATAGCCGAGCTTGTCATAAACGCCGGCCGTCGCTTCCTTGAACGGGGTGACGTCGATCTCGTTGACAGTCATTCCGGCGGCGACGAGGTCGGCCTCGATCTGGGCCAGGGCATCCTGGGTGCCATAGGAAGCGATATCGCCAGCCTTAAGGGCCTCGTCGCGGAGCACGGTTTGCAGCTCGGCCGGCAGGCTGTCGAACCAGGGGCCGGAGGTGACAAGTCCGGTGATCAGGTTGATGTGGCCGGTCTTGGTCAGGACGGACGTGACTTCCTGCAGATTGGAGCCAAAGCCGGCAGGAAGCTGGGCTTCCACGGAATCGATCACGTTCTGCTCAAGGCCCGAATAAACTTCCGAGAACGGCATGGGGGTTGGGGTCGCGCCCATGGCGGAAACCGTTTCCACCCAGACCGGCGCGCCTGGGGTACGCATGCGCGAGCCATTGAGGTCAGCGGGCACATTGACCGGCATCTTGGTCCAGAGGTGCCGCTCACCCTGCCACCAGTTGAACGAGAGCACCTGGTGACCCGAAGCGTCGTGCAGCTTGGTGATCCATTCCTCCATCTGCGGGGAAACGGCCACCTTGCGGATGCCTTCATAGCCCGAAGCGAGATAAGGAGCGCCGAGCACGCCAAATTCGTTGACGAATGCGGCGAGGCGACCGCCATCAACCACCACAGCGACCGGCGCTCCGGCACGGGCCTGCTCCAGCACGTCTTCATCGGCGCCCAACTGCGAATTGGGGAAGAGCTTGACTTCGATGGCGCCATTGGAGGCGGTGGCGACATTGTCGCGGAAGGCTTCAAGCCCCTTATACAGCGGGTCTGAAGTGGCCAGCGCCGTGTTGACGCTGAGGGTATAGTCAGCCGACATCGCGGGAACCGAGTACGAGATGACCAAGCCAGCAGCAAGCGCCGCGGCGAGCGGTGTGAATTTCATGATTTCCTCCCAAGCGGCGTAGCCGCGACGTTCCGTGCTCTAGGCAACGGCTTCGCAAAAATGGTAGTATGGTAGTTCAAAGGAGTCAACATGGTAACGATTGCACCCCTGACCCATGAGGCTGCCCAATTGGGGCGGCCCGCTACCGTAGGCAACAAGGTCTTTGAGGCCATGCGCCAGGCCATCATCCAGCTGCAGTTGCGGCCAGGCGATCCCTTGTCGGAAGCCGAGATGGCTCGCCAGCTCGGTGTGTCTCGCCAGCCCGTGCGCGAAGCCTTCATCAAACTGGCGGAGGTGGGGCTGGTGGAGATTCGGCCCCAGCGGGGCACTTCGGTGGTGATGATTTCACGCCGGGAAGTGGAAAACGCCCGGTTCATTCGGGAAGCCGTTGAAGTAGCCGTGGTGCGCAAGGCGGCCGCCGAGGCCGACCCTCGTCACCATTCCATTCTCGATGGGTTGATCGAGCGGCAGCGCCAGGCCAATGATGCCGGCGAGCATGTGGAATTCTTGCGCCTCGATGAAGCCTTTCACCAGGCGATTGCACTGGCTGCCGATTGCGAACATGCCTGGCGTTTGCTGGAGAGCCTCAAGGCGCAGATGGACCGGGTGCGCTACCTGTCCCTCTCAGACGCCACGCCGATCAAGACCTTGATCGAGCAGCACGCGGTAATTGCCGACGCCATCCGCCGCCGTGATCCCGATAGCGCCGAAGCGGGGATGCAGCGACACCTAAGCGAAATCCTGACTTCGCTGCCCAAATTGGCGGAGGCCCATGCCAACTGGTTTTCCGCCTGAGCTGGGAAGGCTCAAATCACGGCCGGGGATGCAGCCGGGTAAGGGCGGCAACGCCATCGAGGAAGTCCGCCACAGTGTCCATATCGTTGTCGGTCAGGTTTTCCGTCACCCGAACATAGGCCTGTTCGATTTCCCGATACCTCGCCAGCGGCTCGGCGGCCTGCTGTTTGTCGAGTTCGATCAACACGCTGCGGCGATCGTCTGGATTGGGAAGGCGACGCACAAAGCCGGCCCGTTCCAAGCGATCCAGCAAGGCCGTCCCTGAGCCCGAACTCAGATGCAGCTCGTCAATGATCTGCTTGGGACTGATCGGTGCTCCTGCTCGGGCCAGTAGGCCAATGCAGGAGAAATCGGTTGGATGCAGCTTCTGGGCGCGGGCAGCGGCCTCACGCGCGCTTTCCACATTGCGCATCAGATTTTGCAGCGCCGATCCGAGCCGGCGCATCTTCAGGTCGCGCGCACTGCTGCTTGACGGTTTCTCTTCCATGAAGTATCTCTACGGTGAAGACAAATTACTTCTAGAGGCGTCGGCCCCTTGAAGCAAGGACGAAAAAACGTGGTTCGCACAACTGCTCAAATCGATGCCGAAGTTGCAACTCCCGCGCAGGCGCTGCAGCCACACGCTGCGGCAGGCAAGCCAGATGAAGCTGCGCCGCGTGCGGAACCGGCCGCCAAACGAGCCAACCCGGCACGCAAGGTGGCCGGGGTGATCCTTGTTGTCCTTATCGGCACTTTGGGCTGGCATGTAGCGACCGACCTGGTGGCTCCGGCGAGTTCCTCGGGTTCGGTGACGGCGCTAACCGCGTTGATGGCCCCCAGGGTATCGGGACAGGTGCAAACTGTACTGGTGCAGGACAATCAGTTTGTCGTCCGGGGTACGCCGCTGTTTGAACTGGATCCGGCTCCCTTTGACCTGGCGGTCCGGCAAGCCGAGGCCAATCTCGCTCAAGTCACGCAAACCCTTGACGCTTCGGTCATCTCGCTGGTGGCGACTGAAGCCAAAGTTGAGCAGGCGCGCGCCAGCCTTGATACGGCCCGGACCGCTGCCGAGCGCACCACGAGCCTGCATCAGCGTGGTTTGGCATCACAGGTTCAGCTCGATGCGGCAAATGCACAACTGGCATCGGCGCGTTCGGGACTTGATGCCGCCACTGCGGAACTTGAAAGCGCCCGGCTTCGTGCCGGTGGCAAGGAAGCCAATCCGCAGGTGGAAACGGCTGCGGTGCAGCTCGAGCAAGCGCGGCTCAACCGATCCTTTGCTTCGGTGCTGGCCCCCGCTGACGGGGTGGTCACCAATCTCAAGCTCGCCCAGGGCCAGTATGTGAATGCCGGCACCCCCGCGCTCACCTTTATCGAGGCCGATAGTTCCTGGGTGGTGGTCGATATGCGCGAAAATCAGCTTGCCAATATCGATGTCGGCGATGACGCTGATATCCTGTTTGATGGCGCACCGGGCCGCAAATATCCTGGCGTGGTGCGCGGCATTGCCTGGGGCATTGATCCCGGCCGCACCGCTGCTAACGGCTTGCCGCAGAATCAGGCCATGGCCCGCTGGTTCGAGCCGGCCCGGACGATCCCGGTGCATGTTGAACTGGCGCCCGACCAAACCTGGCCGGACAATGTTCGGGTGGGCTCAAAGGCCAGTGCGCTGGTTTACGCGCAGGGCCGCTCGCATCCGGTGGCTGTTGCGGCCTCTGCCTTGCAGACGCTCAACGCTTATTTCTCCTATCTGTACTAACGGGCAGCCATGTTCATCGCTCCCCGGCCGCTGATCGATGAAGACCCGCTATTTGCCGTGCGGGTTGCCATCATGCCTGTTATCGGGCTCCTCATTGGCATGGCCTTCCGCTCGCCCTTGGCGATGGTTTTTCCCACCCTGATGTTCTCGCTCCTGGCGGGCAATCGGAAGGCTTTCGACGCCCGGCGGGTCTTTGCCGCTCCCATCATGTTCAGCGGGGTGTTGTGGCTGATGTCGGGTGTGGTGCTGCTGTTTTCAGGCATCCCGGCGCTGCTGTTGCTGGTGATCGGCGGCATCTACTTTCTGGCCTTTTACCTGATCCAGCGAACCGGCAACGCCTTTGGCTTGCTGATCATCGTCGCCGTGGCGCTAATGTCGATCATGGGCCTCGGCTCCTACCCGGCCATGGCTTATCTGCGCAGCGAGATGAGCAAGGCGGCCTTGTGCTCAGCCGTCGTAATCCCACTGCTTTATGTGCTGCTGCCGCCCTGCACCACCGAGATCAATGTGGACAAGTATGAACCGGCATTTCCCTCAGGATGGGGGATCCGTGCGGCCAATCGCACGGTGGTCATGCTGGGCTATAGCTTGTTTTTGTACACGATCCTCGACTTCTCCAACATGATGCTGGCAGTCGCCGGCATGTTCGTGCTGGTGCAATCGACGCGCCGCTCGATCTGGGCAGAGGCAGGGCAGCGCAGCTTTTCAGTGATCCTGGGGGGAGTGCTGGCGCTCACCATTCTTGCGCTGCTCAATTGGGTCGGGCATCTGGCTGTGCTGCTGTGCCTGGTCTTTCTCGCGACCCTCTGGTTGGGGCACAAGATGCTGAGCGGCCGGTTGCCCTCTATGGCTTATCAGGATGCTGCTTCGGTGATGATTTCGCTGGTCGGCAGCGCGCTGGCCACCTCCGAGCCCGGTTTCGCGTTTGTCCAGCGGGCGGGCTTGACGGTGGCCGGTACGCTGCTCGCCGCGCTCTTGGTGTCGCTTCTGGACGCCACCTTTCTTCCTCGGGACTCCGCCGGAGACAAGGCGGCAGCGCCTGCATAGGCTTCTGCAGCCCTCCCTCCTCCTGCCGCGAGCAAAGCACCCGCTTGACAGCCTCGCGGCGCCGTGAAACGATTTACGTAAATCGTTTTTAGCTTCGGCTTGAGGCGGCTCACCGGGGAGGGTGGGAAGATCAAGATCAACGTGACCATGAAGGACGTTGCCAAGCGCGCGGGCGTTTCCGTCGCGACGGTGTCCAACGTGCTATCGGGCGACAAGCCGGTTCGTGCCGGCTCGCGCGAGCAGGTCATGGCGGCGGTCGAGGCGCTCAACTACCGGGTAAATCCGGCGGCCTCTTATCTCCGCAGCGGGCGCTCCAAGATCGTAGCGGCGATCGTGCCGGCCCTCGACAACCCATTCTTTCCCACCATCCTGGCGGCAGTGGAAGCCAGCTGCCAGAAGGATGGCTTCGAGCTGATCGTGGCAAGTTCCGCCCATCAGCCCGAAATCGAGGAAGCCCGCATCAACGCTTTGATGCAATGGAAGCCCGCCGGCTTCATCATCATACCCTGCTCGGCCGGACTTGCGTCCCGCAAGCAGATCGAGGCGGCCCGCATCCCCTTGGTCTTTGCCGATCGGGCGCCCGACGGCGAGCCCAGCGACTTCGTCGAGATCGACAATGTTGCCGCCGGTGCGGCAGCGGCCCGCCACCTGGTGCAGCTCGGTCATCGACAAATCACCGTCTGCACCCCCTCGCTGGGAGTGCGAAATCTGCGCGAGCGCATCGCCGGCGTGGCGCAAGTGCTGGCTGAATTCGGCGCCGAACCCTTGGTGGTGGAAACCGGCCTTGGCGGCGTGCCCGAAGCGTTGCCAGACACGGCGGAGGCGCAGATTGCCAGCGCCAGCGCGATCGTTGCCTTGATGAATACCACGACACTGCAAGTGCTGGCGGCGCTCAACCGCACTGGGCGTGCGGTACCTCACGACGTGTCGCTGGTGGGCTTTGATGATTATTCCTGGATGCCGGTTGCCCGGCCGTCCATCACCGCGATCCGGCAGCCTGTTGACCTCATAGGGCGGCTGGCCTGGTCGCGATTGCTCGAACGCATCAACGGCGCCAGCGGTGGCCCGGTGCACCGGCAGCTGCCGGTGGAACTGGTGCTGCGTGAATCGACCGCCGCACCGGGCTCCACGGGCAAGAGCGTGGGACACGCAACAGGAGGCGCAGAGCTGCTGACGCTCGGCCGACGGCGCTAAGCGCCGCCAGGAAGAATCAAGGGAATCCCGGCCCAGACACAAAGTCGGGCGGGGGGAGTGAGTGAAATCAACCACAATGGGAGGACTACATGTCTAGAACTTTGATCGGAACTGCGCTGGCGACGACGCTTGCTGGCTTGCTGATGGCGGCCCCAGCTTTCGCCCAGGCCGAAAATGCCACGATTGCCTTTTTGATGCCGGACCAGGGCTCCACGCGCTACGAGGAGCATGATTGGCCGGGCTTCCAGGCAGAGATGCAAAAGCTCTGCGCCAACTGCAATCTGATCTACCAGAACGCCACGGCTGATGCCGCGCTGCAGCAGCAACAGTTCAACTCCGCCATTACCCAGGGCGCCACGGTGATCGTGCTTGACCCGGTGGACTCCTCGGCCGCCGCATCGCTGGTGCAGCAGGCCCATGCCCAGGGCGTCAAGGTGATCGCCTATGACCGCCCGATCCCCGATACCCCGGCGGATTATTATGTGTCCTTCGACAATGAAGGTATTGGCCGGGCCATCGCGCAGTCGCTGGTGGACCACCTCAAGGCTGAGGGCGTGCCCGAGGGCGCGGGGGTGCTGCAGATCAATGGTTCGCCCACCGACGCGGCAGCCGGCTTGATCCGGGACGGCATTGACTCGGCGCTCGATGCGTCCGGCTACGAGACCCTGGCTGAGTTCGATACCCCCGACTGGGTGCCGGCCGAAGCCCAGCAATGGGCGAGCGGACAGATCACTCGCTTTGGCGACCAGATCGTGGGCGTGGCTGCGGCCAATGACGGCACTGCCGGCGGCGCCATCGCTGCGTTCAAGGCGGCAGGCGTTGACCCCGTTCCGCCCGTCACGGGCAATGACGCGGTGATCGCGGCACTGCAGCTGATCATTTCGGGGGATCAGTACAACACCATCTCCAAGCCGTCCGAGATCGTGGCGGCTGCTGCGGCGCAAGTCGCCTACAAGCTGCTGAACGGGGAAACCCCCGAAGCCAAGACGACGCTTTACGACACGCCCTCGGAGCTGTTCGTGCCGGTTGTGGT
The DNA here is from genome assembly GCF_004005995.1 of Devosia sp. 1566. NCBI lineage: Bacteria > Pseudomonadati > Pseudomonadota > Alphaproteobacteria > Hyphomicrobiales > Devosiaceae > Devosia > Devosia sp. 1566. Next base: position 3,926,027 of record NZ_CP034767.1, on the reverse strand, counting down.
GACGCGCGAAAACATCAAGGCCGAGATCTTCGACAAGGACATCGCCAGCGCAGAGGAAGTGTGCACGGGTGAATATGCCGAAGGCTGCCGCGAACTGGGCATTCTCGAGTAAGCGCCACCCCGTCCGCTCGGCCAGGTCATGGCCGGGCGGATGTTTCTCCTGAGCGAAGGGGCAGGCCATGTCCGACCAGTCATCAACTGCGCAGCATACTGGCGAGCCGGTACTCAGCCTGCGTGGCATTTCCAAGAATTTCGGCGCGGTATCAGCGCTGACCGATATCGAGCTAGAGGTGCATGCTGGCGAGGTCGTGGCGCTGGTGGGCGACAACGGCGCTGGCAAGTCGACCCTTGTCAAGATCCTGGCTGGCGTGCACCAGCCGTCGGCAGGCACTATCCGTTTCAATGGGCAAGAGGTGAGCCTCGACAGCCCCGCCGCAGCGCTTAATCTTGGCATCGCCACGGTGTTCCAGGATCTGGCGCTGTGCGAAAACCTCGATGTTGTCGCCAATATCTATCTTGGGCGCGAGCAGAACCCCTGGCGCCTTGATGAGGTGGCGATGGAAGTGCGCGCCTGGACGCTGCTTAACGAGCTGTCCGCCCGCATTCCTTCGGTGCGCGAGCCGGTGGCGTCGCTCTCGGGCGGGCAGCGCCAGACCGTAGCCATCGCTCGCTCGCTGCTGCTGGAACCCAAGCTCATCATGCTTGACGAGCCCACTGCCGCTCTTGGCGTGGCGCAGACCGCCGAAGTGTTGAACCTGATCGAGCGGGTTCGCGCGCGGGGGCTGGGTGTGCTGATGATCAGCCACAACATGGAGGATGTGCGGGCAGTCGCGGACCGCATTGTCGTGCTGCGCCTGGGCCGCAACAATGGCGTGTTCACGCCCGAGGATTCCAACCACGAGCTGGTGGCGGCCATCACCGGCGCTACTGAAAACGCCGTGTCGCGGCGCATGAGCCGCAAACAACTTGCTGCGGACACATCCGACCAGGAGGCAATGCGATGAGCCAGCTCGATCAGGTAAAGCCTGAGGCTTCCCGTGAACTGGACCGCAGCGATGTACGCGTCCGGCATGACGAGGGCGTCTCGGGCGCGATCCGAGGCTTTTTCGACCGGGTGCGTTCGGGCGATCTCGGCATGCTGCCCGTTGCCGTCGGGCTGGTGGTGATCTCGCTGGTGTTCAGCGCCCTCAACCCAGTTTATCTGGCGCCCAACAACCTCGTGAACCTGCTGTTCGATTGCGCCACGGTCGGCATCATTTCGCTTGGCATTGTTTGCGTGCTGATGCTGGGCGAGATCGACCTGTCGGTTGGCTCGATGAGCGGGCTGGCTTCCGCCCTGTTCGGCTCGCTTTGGGTGACGCAGGGCTGGCCTTTTGAGGTCGCGCTCCTTGCTGCCCTCCTCGCCGGCGTCGTCGTCGGCAGCATCTATGCGCTGCTCTACAATCGGCTTGGGATGCCAAGCTTTGTGGCCACGCTTGCGGGGCTACTCGCTCTTTTGGGTCTGCAGCTTTACATCCTGGGTAATGCCGGCTCGATCAACCTGCCCTATCAGTCGCCGCTGGTGATGTTCGGGCAGATCCTGATGATGCCTAAATGGCTCTCCCATGCGCTGGGCTTGCTGCCCGGGATTTTCACCATCGTTCTGGGTATGCGGACGATCCAGCGCCGGCGCGCGGCTAATCTGAGTGCCGGGGGCATGGGCGGGCTCTTGTTCAAGGCCGCGGTGTTGACCCTCGTGATCGAGGGAGCGGTATATTACCTCAATCTCGGCCGGGGCGTGCCCTGGATGTTCGGCCTCTTTGTGGCGCTGGTCATCATCATGGATTACGCCTTTACCCGCACCAAATGGGGCCGCTCCATGCAGGCGGTAGGCGGCAACAAGGAAGCGGCCCGCCGCGCCGGCATCAATGTGCGGCGCATCTATGCCAGTGCCTTTATCCTGTGCTCGACCTTTGCCGCGCTGGGCGGCGTGCTGGCGGCGTCGCGCCTGGCGTCCTCGAGCCAGCAGGCCGGCACGGGCGACGTGAACCTCAACGCCATTGCCGCAGCGGTGATCGGCGGCACGAGCCTCTTTGGCGGGCGGGGCAGTGCCTATTCGGCGCTCCTAGGCATCATCGTCATCCAGGCCATCGCCAATGGGCTGACCCTGCTCAACCTCAATTCGTCCCTGCGCTACATGATCACCGGTGCCGTGCTGGCCATCGCCGTGATCGTGGATTCGCTGGCCCGGCGCTCGCGCGCCTCGCATGGGCGGGCTTGAGAGCCAAAACTGCCCGCGGGCATGCAAGAATCAGGCTGATGGGCAAACCCGCCATCAGCAACAGTTTGGGTGAGCCACAAGGCTGCGGCCCGCTTCAACCCCTTTATCCAGGAGAACAAGAATGGCGGAACCCCTGCAAGGCAAGATCGCGGTGATCACCGGGGCGGCTTCGGGCATCGGCTTGGCAACGACCAAGGCCCTGCTCAAGGAAGGCGCGACGGTGGTGATGGTCGACCGCAACGAGGCGGCACTGACGGCGCTTGCGGGCGAACTGGGCGACAAGGCGGTGGTCCAGGTCACCGACCTGCTCGATGCCGGAAGCTGCGACGCCATGGTGCCCGAGATCCTCGCCAAGGTGCCTCATATCGACATCCTTTACTGCAATGCCGGCACCTATGTCGGCGGCGATCTGCTTGAAACCACGCCCGAAGCCATCGACCGGATGCTCAATCTCAACGTCAATGCGGTGATGAAGAATGTGCATGGCGTTTTGCCCCATATGATGGAGCGCAAGACCGGCGATATCCTCGTTACCTGCTCGGTGGCCGGGCATTTCCCGACCTATTGGGAGCCGGTTTATTCGGGCTCCAAATGGGCCATTACGAGCTTTGTGCAGGGCATGCGCCGCCAGCTCATTCCCCATGGTATCCGCGTCGGCCAGGTCTCGCCGGGGCCAGTGGTTTCGGCCCTGCTGGCCGACTGGCCCGAGGAGAATCTGCGCAAGGCCAAGGAAGCCGGCAGCCTCATGGGTCCCGAGGAAGTGTCGGACGCCATTGTTTTTATGCTCACGCGTAAGCGCACGGTGACGATCCGCGACATGATCGTGCTCCCCACCAGTTTCGATCGCGTCTGACACGGGCTAGGGGAGAGACCGCCATGGCCAGCTATGTTATCGGGGTTGATGTCGGCACCGGCTCAGCGCGAGCCGGCGTGTTCGACACAGATGGCCGCATGCTGGCCACGGCGCGCCGCAATATCGACATGCACCGCGAGGACGGCGGCATTGCCGAGCAATCCAGCGCGCAAGTCTGGCAGGCCGTTTGCGAAACGGTTCGGCAAAGCGTGGCCCGAGCCGGGATCGACCCGGCCGATGTGCGCGGGCTTGGGTTCGATGCCACCTGCTCGCTGGTCGTGCTGGGCCCCCAGGGCGAAAGCCTGCCGGTGGGCGACCCCGCCCATCCCGAACGCGACATCATCGTCTGGATGGATCATCGGGCGCTGGAGCAGACCGAGCGCATCAATGCGCAGGGCCATCCCGTGCTGCAATATGTGGGCGGCCGCATTTCGCCCGAGATGGAAACCCCGAAACTGCTGTGGTTGAGCGAGCATCGCCCGGACATCTATGTCCGCGCCGCTAATTTCTTTGACCTCACGGATTTCTTGACCTGGAAAGCCAGCGGGGCGCTGGATCGCTCGGCCTGCACGGTCACCTGCAAATGGACCTATCTGGCGCATGAGCGTCGTTGGGATGCGAGTTATTTCCGCCAGATTGGCCTGGCGGACCTGGCCGACCAGGACTTCGAGCGTATCGGGCAAAGCGTGGTTGACCCCGGCACGCCGCTGGGACAGGGGCTGACCGAAACCGCCGCACAAGCGATGGGCCTGTTGCCGGGCACGGCCGTGGCAGCCGGGTTGATCGACGCCCATGCGGGTGGGTTGGGCACGGTTGCGGCCGGTGGCGACGCCACGCGCTGCCTTGGCTATGTGTTCGGCACCTCATCGTGCACCATGACGACCACCAAAAAACCGGCCTTTGTGCCGGGTGTCTGGGGACCCTATTATTCGGCCATGGTGCCCGGCGCCTGGCTCAACGAAGGCGGGCAGTCGGCGGCCGGAGCGGCCATCGACCAGCTCGTAAAACTGCATCCCGGCAATGCGGAAGCGACGGCCTTAGCAAAAGCGGCCGGCATGTCCCTGCCGGGATGGCTGGCCGATCGCGCCTTGCAGCTCGCCGGCAACGCCAGCGCCACGGTGCGGCTGGCCGACGACCTGCATGTGGTGCCGGAATTTTTGGGCAACCGCGCGCCCTTTGCCGATCCGCATGCCCGCGCCGTGCTCATGGGCCAAGGCATGGAATCGGGTCCCGACTCGCTGGTGGCCCTTTACGTCGCCGGCATTTGCGGGTTGGGCTATGGCCTGCGCCAGATCATCGAGACGCAGGCGGCTCATGGCGCTCCGGTGGGAACGATCAGCATCAGCGGTGGCGCCGGCGCCCATCCGCTGACCCGGCAATTGCTCGCCGATGCCACGGGGCTGCCGGTCGATATCACCGAATGCCCCGAACCCGTGCTGTTGGGTTCGGCCATGCTGGGCGCAGTGGCGTCGAACCTTTACCCGGACCTGCAAACGGCAATGCCGGCTATGTCCCGCGTAGCGGCGCGCTGCTTGCCCAACCCTGACCTGCGGGCGCTGCAGGATTTCCGCTACCAGGCGTTCCTCACCTTGCAGGCTACGGCGCGGGACCTCCGCAACCTTGCCGCCGCCCATCGGTTCTGAGGCGCCATGTTGGTTTCTGGCTATTTAAGACGGCACCGTAGTCAAGATTTCTGACGAGAAGAGGAAAAGGCAATGCAAGGCTTTGGTGTTCACACCAGCATGTGGACGATGAACTGGGATCGGGCCGGAGCGGAGCGCACGGTTGCCGCCGCTGCGGCCTACAAGATGGATTTCATCGAAATCGCCCTGGTCAACCCGGGTGTGGTGGATCCGGCTCATACAAGATCGCTGCTCGAGCAGCACAATATGCGGGCGGTCTGCTCGCTCGGCCTGCCTGAGGGCAGCTGGCCTTCGGTTGATCCAGAAGCGGGGATCGCCCATCTCAAGCATGTCATGGATGTTGCCGCAGCCATGGGGGCGGAGGCCCTGTCGGGCGTCACCTATGGCGGCATCGGCCAGCGCAGCGGGCTGCCCCCCACGGCGCAGGAATATGACAACATGGCCCGGGCGCTGGAAGCGGCGGCGCGTCATGCCAAGCAAGTCGGCTTGGCCTTTGGCATCGAGCCCGTCAATCGCTACGAGAACCACCTGATCAACACGGCAGCACAGGCCCGCTGGATGATCGAAAAGGTGGGCGCCGACAATATCTTCGTTCACCTCGATACCTACCACATGAATATCGAGGAAAAGGGCGCGGGCAACGGCATCATCGATGCCGGGGACCTGCTGCGGTATATCCATATGTCGGAATCCGATCGCGGTACCCCCGGCGAAGGCACCTGCGATTGGGACGAAATCTATGCAACCCTCGCCGCTATCGGCTTCAAGGGCGGCATTGCCATGGAAAGCTTCATCAACATGCCGCCCGAGCTTGCCTATGGCCTTGCGGTTTGGCGGCCCGTCGCCAACAGCTTTGAGGAAGTGATGGACAAGGGCCTGCCGTTCCTGCGCAACAAGGCCAAGCAGTACCGGTTAATTTAGCCGGTCAACAAACCCGGCTGTCGACTCAGGCGGCGGCCGGAAAGAACTCTGAGAGCACTTCGAGCGAACGATCCTGGCGGCGGGCGTCGATATCCCCGCCGCCTTCCGCCAGAGCTGCATCGCGCTGGCGCAGCAGGTCCGCGATCTGCTCCCCATAGGCAACGATGATCGCCGTCAGCCACCGGTTCACCAGATAAGAGGGCCGGGGCATCTGCATGTCGAAGCGCTCGAGCAGCGGGATCGTCGTGGACGCATCGGCCCAGTCGTCGCCTACCACCCATTGATTGGAGGTGAAGAGGCGCAGCAAGCGCCCTTCACCATCGACGCCGATCGCCACCAGATGGTGGATGGGACCGGCGGGACCCTCCGGGCGCAGGAAGCAGTGGAAATGGCCGTGCTCGCGCGCGCCTTCCTCTGCCGGGTGGCAATGGTAGAACCATTGGGAATTGCTCGCAGGGTCGAACACATCGCCGGGGGGATAATGCTCCCATGCCTCAATCGTGGTCACGCCGGCAAATGTTTCGCTCAGCACATTGAGGCCGCCCTTGGCGAGGATTGTCTCGCAAAAGGCGACTTCAGCCAGGGCCTGCCGGCGGGCGTCCTCACTCATCTCAGGACGGGTCCAGAACCAGATCAGGCGCTTCCGCACCCGCAGGCTTAGCCTTGGGCGGAGGTGGCGGGGCAGCCAGCGCAGCCTGCGGCTGAGCCGGAGGTGTCGCCCGCGGTGGTGGCGGGGGCGGTGCCTTGCCGGCAGCAGGCGGGGTGGCCGGGGGTGGCGGAGGCGCCGCCAGCTGTGGCGCACCGGCCGCGCAGGGTGCAGCGGCTGGGGGTGGGGGAGCCGCGCGCATGGGTGCGGCCGGCGCGCCGGCGGCGCAGGGAGAGGCCCCCGCAGCACAGGGCGCGGCTGCACAAGGGGCAGAACCCCCCGCTGCGGCAGCGGTCTGGGTGCCCGGACGCGGCGGCACCGGATTGGTCAGGTGGTCATAGGCGATCGCGGCAGTGGAAACGGCCAGAGCGGCGCCAAACAGAAGGGTGTTACGCGCGCTCATTTCTTGGCCAGTCCATCAAGTCCGAATACCGGCCGCAGGGCAATGCCGAAGAACGAGCCCACGAAAGCTGCGGCAAACCAGAGCCAGCCATGCAGGCTGCCGGTGGCGATGCCCGAAAACAGCGCGCCGATATTGCAGCCAAAGGACAGGCGGGCGCCGTAGCCCATGAGGAGGCCCCCAACAATGGCAGCAAGCAGCGAGCCGAGAGGCAAGGCAGCCTTGGGCGCGAACTTGCCGGCGATGGCGGCGGCAGCGGCGGCGCCGAGCACAAGGCCAAAATCCATCACCGAAACGGTGTCGGCCAAAACGCTGGACTGCAGGGCCTGGGCCTGCGCCGGCCAGGTCCAGAACTCCCAGCTGGCGACATCGATGCCGACGGCCTGGGCGATCTTGGCGCCCCAAAGCCCGAAGCCATAGGTGATCGACCAGGGGTGGCCGGCCAGCAGAAGCGTGGCAACATTGAGCAGCGCCAGCACCAGACCGGCACCCACGAGAGGCCAGGGTCCACGCAGGATCCAGCCCCAATCGGCCCGAACCGGCGCCGGTTCGTGCTCGATATTGCCATGCACGCGCTTTTCCACCAGCGCGGTGATTAGCGCCACGATGGCCAGGCCCGCGATGGTAACGGCAATGGCAAAGCCGACACCCAGTTCGGCACCGATGCTGATCGGCGGCAGCGAGGGCTGCTGCAGCCAGAACGGCAGATGGGCCGTGCCGGCGACGGCGCCGATAATGAAGAAGACCAGCGTCACCAGCATCCGGGCGGAGCCGCCCCCAACTGTGAACAGCGTGCCCGAGCCGCAGCCGCCGCCCAGTTGCATGCCCAACCCGAACATAGCGGCGCCGAGCAGGACGGAAAGGCCGACCGGGGCCATGGCGCCAACCATGGCCTGGCCGCCGATATTGCCGGCAGCCACGAGGGGGATCATGGCGATCGCGGCCACGCCGATGGCGAGCATCTGGGCGCGCATGCCGCGGCCGCGCTTTTCCACCACCATACGTCGCCAGCCGCCGGTGAAGCCAAAGGAGCCGTGGTAAAGCGCAACGCCCAGGGCGGCGCCGATCAGGAAGAGCCCGCCCTGTCGCAGGTCGACCTGCCAAGTAATGAGGGCAAAGCCCAGGACAAGCATGGCGCTCGCCACGAGGAGCGGCGCCCGGTCAGGGACAATGGTGGGGAGCAGTTTGGGCGGGGCGGCCGCAGATATCTGGCTCATAGGTCTCGGAAACTGGTGTGTTCAAAAAGCTTTGGATGCTGCGCCGGTCAAGCGCAACACCCAAGATGGTGGTGGAGGGCCGGCACCAGGTTTTTACTGGATCGGGCGGGCCGGATCGGCAGCCCATTCGGCCATGGAGCCGTCATACATGGCGGTGTTCTTGTTGCCCGCCACTTCGCTCAGGGCGAACCAGGCGATTGATGCCCAGTGGCCGGTGTTGCAGAAGACGATGTTCTCTTCGCCTTCGGCCAGGCCCACGCCCTGCGCCAGGGTGGCGATGGTTTCGGGCTGGGCAAAGCTCGCATATTCGCCGCTGTAAAGGGTGGAGTGCGGGATGTTGACCGCGCCCGGGATGGTGCCAGTGACACGAACGACCGGGCTCTTGGACTGGCCGACGAACTGCTCGGTGGGGCGGCCATCGATGAGCTTGGTGCCTTTTTCAAGAGCAGCCTGCACGTCAGGGGTGGTGGCGCGCAGTTGGGGCTGAATCTCGTAGGGGAACTCAACGGGCACGGGCTTGGCGGCCTCGGCGACGCGCTCGCCGCCCTGGGCGTCGTATTGGCGCCAGCCGCCATCGAGAATGGAAACATCGTTGTGGCCCAGATATTTGAACGTCCAGTACACTCGCGTGGCGCCGCCAAATTCGGAGGAATCGGTGCCCCAGGGAACGATCACGACGTGATCGTCGCCATCAATGCCCAGATTGCCGATCAGCTCGGCGATCTCAGCTTCGGGCGGGATCTGGCCGGGGACGCCGTCGACCTCGGTGCGCCAGCCGGCGCTGGCATAGGGAGCGACCACGGCATTGGCGATATAGGGCAATTCGCCGAGGTCGGTGCCTTCGATCTCGTCACGGATGTCGATGATCTTGACGTTTTCATCGCCGGCATTGGCCTTGAGCCAGTCGGCGGTGACCAGCGGGGTCACCTCGGCGGCCTGGACGGACACGGGAACCGCGACCAGCATGGCGGCCGCAACCAAAGACGAAAAACGCATCCCACACTCCTGCAAAGTTGCTGGGAGCATAAGGCCTTGGGCGTGCGGAAGCGAAGCCTGGCGCTCCAAAGCGCAGGCGGATTGGATAAAAGGCTCGTTGTTTTGGCCGCCGAGCAGAGAAGAAAATTCTACTCGGCGGCAAGTATCGCCGCGGGCGGAGTTTATTGTGCCCCGGCGCGGAAGATCTCGACGGCACCGAAACTGTCGAGCTCGGCGCGGATATGATTGGCGGCTAGCTCGATCGGGCCGAGGCGGGCGCCGGTGATGATGACGGTGCCGGGGGTGAAGGGCAGGCCGATGCGGCTGGCGTATTCGCTGGTCCAGCGGGCCGCTTCCAGGAGGTCGGGAACCGACAGGGTGGTGGTCAGCGTCTGGCTTTCCTCGCCGGCAAGTAGCTGGATTGTCACAGCAATTTCGCTGTCCGCCGCGGGCAGGGGCTGGGGGGTGCCGAGGACGAGGCCGCCGGTGACGAGGAGGTCGGCATGCTTGGCCGCGGCGGGCCATTCAGCGTCGGCCTGAGTGCGCGAGCGGATGAATTCGAGGGCGGGGGCGATGCGGAAGGAGCCGTCATCAGCGACAACCAGGGCGAACTCGACCTCGAAGCGCAGGCCGGAAAGATCAACGGTTTCAGCGCTTTGGTGAACCCAGGCCTTGGGAATGGGAGCCGCCGTCATGGTGGCGCCGGGTGACCAGGGGGAGACTTTCCAGGCACCGATGCCACCGAGGGCGGCGATCAATTCGGACTGGATGGCTTCGCTTTCAGCGGGGGTTTGCGGGGGATTGGCAGTGGCGCGGGGGACCGGATTGCCGGTGGTGATGGCGTCGAGCAGCTGGGTGGTGAAGGGGTGCAAACGGGGTCTCCGGGGCGGGTTGGCCGGGTTTTGGCCATGATGATGAACGCGTTCTGAACAAAACGACAGGTGCTCGCCGGCGGTGCGAATGCAGCCGGCGAGCGGAGTGGGTCAGGCGGCCGGGACGGCGGCCAGGGCCTGCTCGATATCGGCGATGATGTCGTCGATATGCTCGATGCCAACCGAGATGCGCACGAGGTCTTCGGACACCCCGGCCTTGGCCAGTTCCTCGGCGTTGAGCTGGCGGTGGGTGGTGGTGGCCGGATGGGCGGCGAGCGACTTGGCGTCGCCGATATTGACCAGCCGCAGGATCATCTTGAGGTTGTCGATGAAGACGCCACCGGCGTCGCGGCCGCCCTTGATGCCAAAGCTCAAAATGCCCGAGGCCTTGCCCTTGGTGATCTTCTGGGCCGCGGCGTGGAAGCGGCTATCGGGGAGGGCGGCGTAGTTCACCCAAGCGACCTTGGGGTGGTTCTGGAGGAATTGGGCGACCTTAAGTGCGTTGTCGCAATGGCGCTCCATGCGCAGCGCCAGGGTTTCGAGGCCCTGCAGGATCAGGAAGGCGTTGAAGGGCGAAAGGGCGGCGCCGGTATTGCGCAGCGGCACGACGCGGGCGCGGCCGATAAAGGCGGCGGCGCCAAGCGCTTCGGTATAAACCACGCCATGATAGGAGGGGTCGGCCTGGTTGAGGATGGGGAAGCGGGTCTTGTTGGCGACCCAGTTGAACTTGCCGCTATCGACGATGATGCCGCCGATCGAGGTGCCGTGCCCGCCGATATATTTGGTGAGGGAGTGGACGACGATATCGGCGCCGAAATCGAAGGGGCGGCAGAGGACCGGGGTGGCGACGGTGTTGTCGACGATCACCGGCACGCCATGGCGATGGGCGATCTCGCTGATGCGCTGGATGTCGACGACATTGCCAAGCGGGTTGCCGATGGATTCGAGGAACACCGCCTTGGTGCGGGCATCGATCAGGCGCTCAAAGCCCTCGAAATCGTCAAAGCCGACCATGCGCACTTCGATGCCCTGGCGGGGGAAAGTGTGCTGGAAGAGATTATAGGTGCCGCCATAGAGCTGGGAGATGGAGACGATGTTGTCGCCGGCTTCCGCGATGGTCTGGATGGCATAGGTGATGGCCGACATGCCCGAGGCGACAGCGAGGGCGCCAATGCCGCCTTCCATCTCGGCGACCCGCGCTTCGAGCACCGCGGTCGTGGGGTTCATGATGCGGGTATAGATGTTGCCGGCGACCTTGAGATCGAAGAGATCGGCGCCATGCTGGGTGTCGTCAAAGGTATAGGACGTGGTCTGGTAGATCGGCACGGCCGCGGCCTTGGTGGTGGCTTCGGCGGTATAGCCGTGGTGCAGGGCGATGGATTCGAGCTTCATGGTTTCCTCCAGTGTTTTTGTGGGCCGGTCGGCTGGTGCTGCAAGGGAGCATGCCGAAGTGAGGGCGGCAACCGCCCGGGGGCGGAACAGTGTTCCCCCGGACGGTGGCGCAAGGGAAAAGCGCGCGGCCTAGTGGCTGTTGGCCAGACGCTTTTCGCCGGCCTCGATGCGGATGGGCAGGACGTTCTCGGCGGGGGGCAGCGGGCAGACGGCAAAATCGGTGAAGGCGCAGGGCGGATTGATGGCCTTGTTGAAGTCGAGGACGATGGTGGTGTCGGTGACCTCCTCGCCGAACACAAAGCGGCAGGCGCCATAGGTTTCGCTTTGCGCGGTCAGGTCGCGAATGACGAATTGTGGGCTTTGCGGCGTTCCATGGGTGGCGAGCAGCTCGTAAGTGGTGCCCTCGCGGGTGAACACGGCCTTGTGGGAGGCCTCGACCTCGGTCGGGATCGCCTTGGAGGTGGTGATGGAAAGCTGCTTGGGGGCGTCGAGCGCGATCCACTGGGCGGAGATGCGCCAGCTCGGATCATAGGGGAAGTATTGGATGGGCGGCAGGTCGTCGCCAGCTGTTGAAGCGGTGTCGCGCACGCGCAGGGCGTTTTCGCCGTTGAGGGTAGTGACTTCGAGCAGGAGGTTTTCGGCGGTGAAGCGGGGCGGGTTGGTTTTGGAGAGCGCGAGCTTGGTCGGCTCGCCGCCAACGGGCGTATAGGTGACGCTGCCGTCCGGGCCTTGAGTGAGGGTGCCGATATGGGCCGGGCCGGCGGGCAGGACGATGTCGTTATCGGCGGCGCTGCCGACCGCAACGGTCCCTTCGGAGAGCCAATCGCGGGCAATGATGTTGAGCCAGCCATCGGGGGCCTTGAGGGCAGCGAGGCGGCGGTCTTGCCAGGCGGTGTAATCGGCGGGGGCGGTGGTCATGGCGTCGGGCTCTCCAGATGCAGGCGCGGCACGCTGGCAAGCAGGCGCTGCGTATAGGGGTGTTGGGGATGGGCGAGCACGTCGCGGGTGAGGCCGGCTTCAACAATGCGCCCGCGCTCGAGAATGATGACGCGGCGGCAGAGGGCCGCAACGACACCCAGATCGTGCGACACGAGCAAGAGGCTCATGGATTGGCTGAGGCCCGCCAGGAGTTGGACAATGCGGATGCGGGTGGTGAGATCCGAGGCGCTTACCGCTTCATCGGCGAGCAGCAGGCGGGGCCGGGCGACAATGGCGCGGGCGATGGCGATGCGCTGGCGCTGGCCGCCCGAGAACTGGTGGGGGTAGCGGGTGGCGGCATCGGCATCGAGCCCGACGGCGGCGAGGGCCGCCCTGATCATCTGCCCGTGGTCGCCTTCGATGCGCAGTGAGCGCAGGGGCTCGGCAATCACGGCCTGAATGGTTTGGCGCGGATCGAGCGAGGAATAGGGGTCCTGAAACACGACCTGCGCCTGGCGGCGGAAATTGCGCATGAAAGCGCGGTTGCGCGGGTCGAGCGGGGCGCCATCGAACTGGATGGTGCCAGTGCCCGGGCGTTCGAGGCCGAGGAGCAGGCGCAGAATCGTAGTTTTGCCCGAGCCGGATTCCCCGACCAGCCCGACGGTGTCGCCCTCCGCGATCTGGAACGAGATATCTTGGAGGATCGGGCGGCTCCGGGTGTAGCCGAAGCCAACATTTTCAACCGTAACAAGGCTCATGGCTGGCCCTCCAGTGCCCGATCAAAGCTGCGCGCGGCGGCCAGGAGGCTGCGCGTATATTCGTGCTGGGGGGTGTTGAACACGGTCCTAACCGGGCCGGCTTCCACGGCAATGCCGCGGCGCAGCACGACGATGCGCTCGACGGTGTTGGCGACGACGGGCAGATCGTGGCTGATGAAGAGCAGCGCCATGTTGCGCTCGCGTACCAGGCGATCGAGCAGCTGCAGAATTTCGGCTTGCGTCGTGACATCGAGCGCGGTGGTGGGTTCGTCGGCGATCAACAGATCGGGCCGGCAGGCCAGCGCCATGGCGATAGCCGCGCGCTGGCGCTGGCCACCGGAGAGCTCATGGGGATAGGCACGGGCAATGCGGGCGGGATCGGGGAGGGATACCTCGCCCATCAGGGTTTGCACTGCTTCGGCGAGAGCGCTGCCGGAGAGGGGCTTGCCGTCGCGGCGGGCGCGACGTGCCAGGGGCTCGGCGATCTGCTTGCCGATGCGCATCAGGGGATCGAGCGCGGTCAGCGGTTCCTGGAACACGGTGGCGACAGCGGTGCCGCGTAGCGGGTTGAGCTTTTGCTCTGATGTGCCGACCATCTGCTGGCCGGCGAGATGCACCGAGCCGGTGGCGGAAAGGCCCCGCCGCAGCAAGCCGGTGATGGCCAGCGCGGTCAGCGACTTGCCAGAGCCGGATTCGCCAATCAGGCCGAGGCGTTCGCCGCGGGCGAGGGTAAAGCTCAGATTCGAGACCAGCGTCGTCGTACCGGCCTGGATGGAAAGGTTGTCGACCGTCAGCAAGGGGCTCATCGGCTGCGCCTCGTCGGATCGGCGCGGTCGCGCAGGCCATCGGCGAGGAGGTTCATGCCAATCACCAGCGACACAAGGGCGAGGCCGGGCGCGATGGCGCCGATGGGGGCGGTGTAAACCGTGGCCTGGGCTTCCTGCAGCAGCCGGCCCCAGGAGGCATTGGGCGGCGGGGCGCCGAGGCCCAGATAGGAGAGCGAGGCTTCGGCAATGACGGCAAGGCCGAACTGGAGGGCGAAATTGACCGAAAGGGTCGGCAGGATATTGGGCAGGATGTGGATGAGCACGATCTTTGGCCAGGAACTGCCCGAGGTGCGGGCGGCGGTGATGTAATCCATCACCAGAACGCGCTTGGCGAGAATGCGGGTGAGGCGGGCGACGATGGCCGAAAGGGCAATGCCGAGCGCGAGGATGGCGGAGCCGAGGCTCGCCGTATCGCTGGCCGCCACCACCAGCATGGCAATGAGGAGGGTCGGGAAGGCAATGAGAATATCGAGGGCGGCGGCGAGCACGTCATCGAGCCATTTGCTGGCAAAGGCGGCGAGAAGCCCGAGGGTAACGCCGATCACCGCGCCAATGGCGACAGCGCCGGTGCCGACCTGAAGGGCAATGCGGCTGCCGATCATCAGCTGGGTCCAAAGATCGCGGCCAAGCCGGTCGGTGCCGACCCAGTGGAGAAGGCTTGGGCCCTCGAGGCGGCCGCCGGAAAAGGCGGTGGGATCATAGGGCGTCCAGACGAGGGTCAGGAGCCCGACAACGAGATGGAGGCTCACCAGGGCCATGCCGACCCAAAGGAGCAGCGCGCGCGGGCGGCGCTGCGGGGCCGCGGTGGCGGTGGTGGAAATGCTGGTCATGCGCGGGCCTCGCTGCGGGTGCGCAGGCGCGGATCGATCAGGCGCTGGGCAAGATCGGCGGCAAAGCCGATGAGCAGGACGAGGAGGGTCGAAACGAAGAGCACGCCCTGCACATTGGGATAATCGCGCTGCTGGATGGCGAGGAGTAGCATGGAGCCAAGGCCGGGCAGGCTGAAGACGCGCTCGATCACCACGGCGCCGAGAAAGGTCGAGGCCAGCTCGATGCCGAGAATGGAAATCACCGGCACGGCGCCATTGCGGATGCCGTGGCGGATGAGAGCCTCGGGGAAGCTGGCGCCCAAGGCGCGGGCGGTGCGCAGGAAATCGCTGCCGAGCACTTCGAGGGTGGCAGCGCGGACATAGCGCAGCAGCGAGGCGCCCATGACGAGGCCAATGGTGAGGGCCGGCAGGATCATGCCGGTGGCGGCTTCGCCAAAGCTGCTCCAGCCGCGCAGGGGAAAGCCGCCCGAGGGCAGCCAGCGCAGGTTCACGGCAAAAAGGGTAACGAGCAGAATGCCGACCCAGAACACGGGAATGGCGATGCCGAGTTGCGAGACGACCGAGATGGCGGCGCCATACCAGCGATCGGCCTTGACCGCCGAGATGATGCCGAGGGGAATGGCGAGGAGGAGCGCGATGGCAAAGCCAAGCGCGGTGAGGGGCAGGGTGACGGCGAGGCGATTGCCGATTTCGGCGAGCACGGAGGCGCGGCTGACGAACGAGGTGCCCAGATCAAGCCGGGCGATATTGCCGAGGAAGGTGGTGAACTGGGTGAAGAGGGGCTGGTCGGAGCCGACCTGGGCGCGGGCGGCCTCGATCTGCTGGGGGGTGGCGCCGACGCCCAGCAGCGCATTGGCGGGATCGCCGGGCAGCAGGCGCAGCAGCACGAACAGCACCACGGCCGCGATCAGCAGGGACAGCAGCAGGATGATGGTGCGGCGGATGGTATAGGCGAGAATGGGCTGATGTCCTTTGGCGGCGATGCGACGCGCGCAGTGTAGCTGGGGGCGATGGACAAAACCACCGGCGCCCCGAAAGGGCCGGTGGGGTTATCCAAGGTTTGGATGTGTGCTCTAAGTTCGCTCTCTGGAGAAGAGCGGGCCTAGCGGTGGCAGGGTCGACGACCCCCACCCCAGCTCCGCTAGGGCCTTGCGGCCCAAGCTGCGCTACCCTCCCCGCAAGGGGGAGGGGTGGGAGCGGAGAGGCTGGCGGCGAGCGTTGAGGGAAGCGCCGGGGTTCTGGCTGGTGGATGGGCCTGAACCCCCACCCTAGCCCTCCCCGCAAAGGGGGAGGGGATGGGCCGGTGTTTGCCGGTGGATCGGGGTCAGGCCGTCAGTTGGTCTTCTGGATGTCGTAGGCGAAGAATTGGGCGTTGAGGCCGTTGGTCGGGTAGCCCGTGACATTGGCGGCGGAAACGACGATTTGGGGATAGAGATAGAGCCAGTTGCTGGCGGCGTCTTCGGCGATGATGCGGTTGGCTTCGGTCAGCTTTTGCGTCTGCTCGGCTTCGGAGGCGGCCGCTTCGGCGCTGGCGATCAGCTCGACCACTTCGGGGTTGTTGTAGCCCCAGTAGAACTCGGGATTGCCGTAAAAGACGATGTCGCGGTGATTGACGTGCTCCTGCAGCGTCGCCTGGAAATCGTGGCTCTGGTAGACCTTGGTGTACCATTCATTGGCGGTGATGATGTTGATGTTCACCGTGACGCCGATCTTGGCATATTCCGCCTGCAGGAACTGCGCCACGAGCGGGTGGGGGTCGTAGTCGGGCGTGTCGAGGGTGAACTCGAAGCCGTCGGGATAGCCGGCCTCGGCAAGGAGCGCCTTGGCGGATTCGACGTCATAGGCATCAACGCCGGTCAGATCCACATACCAGGGATCGGTGGGGGGCACGAAGGAGCCGATCAGCGTGCCATAGTCGCCCCAGACCGAGTTCAGGAGCTGGGCCTTGTTGGTGGCGCGGGCGAGGGCCTTGCGCACCTGGGGGTTGTCGAAGGGAGCGAGGCGGTCGTTATAGGCGAGGATTTCCTTGGTGGTGGAGGCCCCTTCGGTGACGGTGAAGGCCGGGTTGTCGGCGAATTGCGCCAGGGAATCGGGGCTTTGCACCGAGGTGATGATGTCAACCGCATTGGTCAGCAGCGCATTGTTGAGCGCGGTGGCCTCGGTGAAATACTGGAACAGCACGCCGCCATTGCTGGGTGCTTCGCCCCAATATTGTTCGAACGGGGTGAGGGCGAGGGCCGAGCCGCGGCGCCATTCGGCGAGCTGGTAGGGGCCGGTGCCGTCTTCGGCGGCGGTGATGTCGGGGGCGGCGTCGTTGACGATCCAGACATAGGAGAGATTGTAGGGCAGCGAGATGGAACGCTGCGAAAGGGTGATGACCACAGTCTGGTCATCGGGGGTCTCGATGCCGGTGATGGTCGAAAGGCTGCGCTTGCGCGAGCTTTGCGAGGTTTCGGCAGTGACGCGCTCGATGGAGTGCTTTACGTCGGCCGCGGTCAGCGGATCGCCGGAATGGAAGGTCACCCCGTCGCGGAGGGTGAAGGTATAGGTGAGGCCGTCTTCCGAGACGGTGTAATCGGCCACGAGCCGGGGCTCGACGGTGCCGGCATCGGTGAGCTGGAACAGCGCTTCATAAACATTGCCGTTGAAGGCCTCGTTGATGCCCTGGCCAGCGCCCGCGGTGTTGTCGAGGTTCTGCGGCTCGTAGAGCGAGCCGATGCGGATGGTGGCGGCGGGATCAAAATCCTGGGCAAAGGCGGCGGCGGGCAGAAAGCTGACGCCAGCAAGCAGGGCGGCGGCAAGAAGCGCAATTTTGGGCATGAGGGCTCCACGAAAAGGGTGCCGCAGCATAAGGCAGGGCGGCAGCCAACTCCATTAGTGGAAGGAAGATGGACTGCTCGCGCTGGGTTCCAGAGGAGTAGCAAATTCTGCAAAAAGCCGGTTTGTGGAAAGCTGTTCTCCGGCGGCTGGGGCAACCGGACGCGGGGGCGTGGGCATTGCCAAGCTGGCGGCAGCCGGGATAAGCAGCCCGCCGGGGCTGGGCGCCAAGTTCTGGTGGGTTGTGCGAGGCGCAACAACAGCAGAACGCGGGCGGATACTGCACAAGCGGCAAAGCAGATGGAGCTTTCGTCTCAATCGTGAGACGAAGCGGCGATGTTGCGCGGCTGCGCTACAGTTATGGCCCGGCCGATTTTGCGGAGATACGGATGCATTCACTGGCGGGGCGCGGCTTTGTCGCAATCTGGAACGGGATCCCGGCCGTAGGGCGGCAGGATTTCGTCGATTGGCACCGCGAGGAGCATATGCCCGAGCGCCTCGCCATCCCCGGCTTTTTGGGTGGCACGCGGTGGCGGGCCGACGAGGCGCCGCTCGAGTTTTTCACGCTGTATACCCTTGCGGAACCCGAGGTGAGCCGGTCGGCGGCGTATCTGGCGCGGCTCAATGATCCCAGCCCCTGGACGCAGCGGGTGATGCGCCAGTTTCAGAACAATCGGCGCTGCGTCGGCTTTTTTGGCCCCAGCGCTGGCGAGGCTCCGGGCGAGCGGGTGCTGGTGGGGTGCCTTGTGGCCGAGGCTGAGGAGGACTGGGCGGCGGTGGCGGCGGGGATTGCGGCGCTGCCTGGGGTGGCGGGGTGCCATCTGGGCCTGGCCGACCAGGCCATCTCGGCGCTGCCCACGGCAGAGCGACAGGGGCGCGATGTGGGTGAGCCGCAAGGGGTGGTGCTGGTGGTGCTGGCGCGCGATGTCGATGTGATAGCGGTGCGCGAAGCGGTGCGGGCGCTGCTGCCGGTGGGGACGGAACTGGCCGGATTTACCGAGGAACTGGCGCTGCCGTGAATGGGTACTAACCGGGCCAGAGTTTGGGCAGGCCGCCCAACATTGGGGCAGGATAACAGAACTGTCTAGTTTTTGAGAAAGTTCGCTTGACTCCGTTGGGGCGCAGGGCTTTTGTCGAAAATAATTTTGAATGAAGGGGAACCAAATGAACCGTCGTGTTTTGCTTGCCAGCGTCGCGGTCCTGTCCGCACTGATCGGGGCGCTGCCCGCCGCCGCCCAGCAATTCACCGCCCGGATCGGCCACCTGGAATCGGACCAGCAGCCGCGTCACAAGGGCCTGGTGATGGTGGCCGACCTCGTCAAGGAGCGCACCGACGGCAACGTGGCGTTCCAGCTGTTCCCCGCCGGCCAGCTCGGCCAGGCCCGTGAGATGAATGAAGGCACCCAGCTGGGGCTGATGGAAGGCACCGTGTCGCCCGCCGCGTTCCTTGCCGGCTTCAACCCTGCCGTATCGATCCTTGACGTGCCGTTCCTGTATCCCGCCGATCGCGCCCAGGCCAATGAGCTGCGCACCGGCGCTTTCGGCCAAGCCGTGCTCGACAGCTTTGCCCCGCTCGGGCTCAAGGCCATTGCCATCTGGCCCAATGGGCGCAAGTCGATGACTTCCAATGAAGAGATTGCCGCGCTCGAGGACTTCGCCGGCCAGAGCTTCCGCGTCATGGACAGCAAGGTGCTGATCGAGCAGTTCAATGCCGTCGGTGCTTCGGCCGTGGCGCTGCCCTTTGGCGAGCTTTACACCGCTCTGCAGACCGGCGTGGTCGACGGGCAGGAAAATGCCCTCGATACGATCGCGACCATGAAGTACCACGAAGTGCAGGACTACCTGCTGGTGTCCGAGCACGGCGCCAATGAGGACGTGGTGATGTTCAACCAGGCCTGGTGGGATGGCCTGCCGGCCGAATACCAGACCGTGATCATCGAGGCCTTCGAGGAAGTGCGCCCGCAGGTGGAAGAGCTCAAGGAAGCCGCCCAGGCCACCGCGCTCGAAACCATCCGCGCCAGCGACATCACCATCCAGGAGCTCGACGACGCGCAGCGCGCCGCTTTCCGGGAAGCCATGTATGGCCCCGCGCGCGATGCCTATCTCGCCAATGCGGGTGCCGCTGGGCAGGGAATCGTGGATGCCTATGAGGCGCAATACAGCGCGGTCTCGGGGCAGTAAGCCAATTGAGCGAACCGGCGCCGCAAGGCGCCAGCAGCCAGCAGGCGCCAGGAGCTTTTCCCCTGGCGCCTCTTTTTTGCAGAGGGAACCCGCAGTGACATGAGCCCAAACAGCAAGTTTTCCAAGGCGCTCGCCGCCTGGTCGTCCCTGGAGCGGATCGCGCTAGCAGCCCTGATGCTGATCATGGTCGCGCTTTACGTCACCGGTGTGGTCGTGCGCGAACTGGTTCCCGTCTATGCGCGCAATTTCGCCTGGATCGACGAAGCCGCCCGCTATCTGATGGTATGGCTGGTGTTTCTGTCGCTGGGGCTGGCGCTGGCCGAAGGGCGCCAGATCGCCATGACCAGTTTCCTTGAGCGCATGTCCTCGGGCGCCCAGCTCTGGATCCGCCGGGCCATTGATCTGTCTGGGCTCGTGCTCTCGCTTTATATCGCCTGGTTCGGCCTGCAGATGGCGCAGACCGTGGGGCGCACCGGGCAGATGAGCCCGACCCTGGGCGTCCCGGCCGCCCTTTTGTATTACGCGCTGCCTGTCGGCTTTCTGCTGCTGGCGCTGCGCTATGCCATGAGCCTGTTCGGGCTGATCGATCGCTGGTCCAACAAGGCTGAGGCCCACTGAGATGTTGATTGCCGTTCTTGTTGCGGGGGCGCTGGCCCTCCTCTTCCTTGGCTTTGAAATGCTCATCGTGCTCGGCATTCCGGGCATCCTGACCAAGGAATTCTTCTTTTCCGGCATGCCCGATTTGATCTATGGGCAGCGCATCGTCGGGGGCATCAACCATTCGACGCTGCTGGCCATTCCGTTTTTTATCTTTGCCGCCGAGATCATGTCCAAGGGGGTGATCGCGCGGCACCTGATCCAGCTGGTGGGGGCCTTTCTCGGCCATCGCCGGGGCGGCATGGGGCTGACTACAGTGGCGGCCGCGGCGGCCTTCGGTTCGGTATCGGGTTCGGCGCCGGCCACCGTGGCGGCGCTGGCCGGCATTGTTTATCCCGAAATGCAGCGGCAAGGTTATTCCGACAAGTTCTCGCTCGGGCTCATCGTGTCCTCGGCGGAAGTATCGCTGCTGATCCCGCCCTCGATCACGCTCATCATCTATGCTTGGCTCACCGGCACGTCGGTGGCGGCGCTGTTTGCCGCCGGCCTCGTCGTGGGCTTGTTCCTGGCCGGCGTGTTTTGCTGCTATGTGCTGTTTTACGCCTATCGCCACGGCATCAAGGGCGATGCGCCTCTGAGCTGGGGCGAGCGGCTCAAAGTGGTGGGGCGCGGGATCTGGGCGCTGGGCCTGCCGGTCGTGCTGCTCGGCGGTATCTATTCGGGCCTCTTCACCCCCACCGAAGCTGCCGCCGTCAGCGTGGCCTATGCGTTGATTGTCGAGGTGCTGATCTATCGCCACATGAAACTGGGCGATGTGTTCAAGGTCGCGACCGGCGCGGCGGTGACCACGGGCACGATCTTCGTGCTGCTGGCGATGGGCTCGATCGTGGCCTATTTCATCACGCTGGCGCAGCTGCCAACGCTGGTGATCGACTTTCTCGGGGCGATCGATGCGAACTGGGTGATGTTCCTCCTGATCGTCAACCTGCTGTTCCTTGTCGCCGGCATGTTCATCGATCCCAATTCGACCATGCTGATCCTCGTACCGGCGCTCTATCCGGTGGCGGTCAGCTTTGGCATCGATCCCATCCATTTCGGCATCATCGTGTGCCTCAACACCTGTATCGGCATGATCACGCCCCCATTCGGGCTCGACATTTTCGTGGCGTCCTCGACGCTCGGGGAGTCGGTGGGCAAGATCATTTCGGGCATTTTTCCCTTTGTGGTGGTGAACCTGCTGGCCTTGCTGGTGATCACCTATCTGCCCGAGATCTCGATGTTCCTGCCCCGCATGCTGGCGCCCTGACCGGGGTCACAGAGGGACAAAAAAAAGGGCCGCCCACTGGGCGGCCCTTTTGTTTTGCCGGTTGAAAACGGGCTTATTCCTTAGGGGTAGGGGAGAATTCGGAAATGCCGCCATGGGCAGCCGACCAGCTCGAGGGGTCGTTGAGGAAGCTTTCGACCTCGGTCAGGGTCTTGGCATCGAAGTGCCCGGATTCCTTGGCTGCCTCGAGGATATCCCACCAGGTCGCGAGATAATGCAGCTCGATGCCGAGCTCCTTCATCAGGTCGTGGCTGTTGGGGAAGATGTCGTAGAAAAAGACGATGAAGCAGTGGTCGACCTTGGCGCCCGCCTTGCGCAGCGCATCGGCGAACATGACCTTGGAGCGCCCGTCGGTGGCGAGATCTTCCACGAGGAGGGTGCGGGCGCCGGCGATCACTTCCCCCTCGATCTGGGCGTTGCGGCCAAAGCCCTTGGCCTTCTTGCGCACATACTGCATGGGCAGCATCAGCTTGTCGGCGATCCAGGCGGCAAAGGGGATGCCCGCGGTTTCGCCACCGGTGACCACGTCGATCGACTCATAGCCGATTTCGGTGACGATGGTCTGGGCGGCCATGTCCATCAGCGCCGAACGCAGGCGCGGATAGGAGATGAGCTTGCGGCAATCCACGTAAACCGGGCTGGCCCAGCCGGAGGTGAAGACGAATGGATGTTCGGCATTGAAGTGAACAGCGTTGATCTCGAGCATCATCCGGGCGGTTTGCCGGGCGATGGCTTTTTTGTCTTCGCTGCGGTGCAGTGCACTCATGGGAAACAGTCCTTCATCATTGCGTCATGCGGTCGCGCGAAATCGCGGCCGCCGGATGGAAGTCCAGCGCCGCAGGGTGCTTAAATCTCGATTGCAACCGGTTCGCTATAAACCGCGGCTCAAAGCCCAGTCAACTCGTTCGCCCGCAAAGAGCGGGACAATCTGGTGCTCTTCCACCGAAACGCTGGCGGGCGCGGTCCAGGCGCGTTCCTCATAGGTGACGCGGGTTTGTGACGGCGCAAAGCCGTAAAAGGCGGGGCCATTGAGGGAAGCAAAGGCCTCGAACTTGTCGAGCGCGTTTTCCTCGGCAAAGACCTTGAGATAGGCCTCGACCGCGACGGGAGCGGAAAAGACGCCGGCGCAGCCGCAGGCATTTTCCTTGAGATGGCGCAGATGGGGGGCCGTGTCGGTGCCCAGGAAATAGTTGGGCGCGCCGCTGGTGGCCGCCTCCCGCAGCGCCAGCTGGTGGGAGCGGCGCTTGAGGATGGGCAGGCAATAATAATGGGGGCGGATGCCGCCTTCGAACAGCACATTGCGATCATAAAGCAGGTGCTGGGGGGTGATGGTAGCGGCGACGCGGCTGCCGTGGCTCCTCGCGAACTGGGCGCCTTCGCTCGTCGTAATATGCTCCATCACCACTTTGAGCGTCGGGTGGCGCTCGAGCAGCGGGGCGAGGACGGCATCGATGAAGCGCGCTTCGCGATCAAAGATATCGACATCGTGGTGGACGAGCTCGCCATGGGTGAGGAGCGGCATGCCGGCTTCGGCCATCGCTGCGAACACAGGATCGAGCCCGGCTATGGAAGTAACGCCATGGGCCGAATTGGTGGTGGCGTGGGCGGGGTAGAGCTTGGCGGCGGCAAAGATGCCGTCGCGATGGCCGGCAATGAGGTCGGCGGGGTCGGTGGCGTCGGTGAGGTAGCAGGTCATGATGGGGGTGAAGTCGACCCCCTCGGGGATCGCCGCCTCGATGCGCGCGCGATACGCGGCGGCCATCGCGGCGGTGGTGACGGGGGGCACCAGATTGGGCATGACGATGGCGCGCGCAAACTGGCGGGCGGTGTGGGGCACGACGGCATCGAGCACCGCGCCGTCGCGGAAATGCACGTGAAGGTCGACGGGCTTGCGGATGGTCAGGGATCGCATGGGGTCGGGGGCCTGGCTCAGTTGGTGGCGGTCACGGCCTTATAAAGCACATCGGTGCCTTTGATGAGATCCCCGATATCCATGGCTTCGGCGGGATTGTGCGAGCCATTGGCGTTGCGCACGAACACCATGCCCGAGGGAATGCCGGCATTGGCGAACACCGCCGCATCATGGCCGGCGCCCGAAGGCAGCGTTTGGGGATCGAGGTCGCAAGCGGCGGCGGCGGCGCAGAGGCGCTCGATCACGGCGGGGTCCATGCGAGCGGGCTCGGTATAAACGCGCTCGTCGAGCTCGAAGACGACGCCGCGCTGCTGGCCGACGGCGCGGCATTCGGCGCGGAACAGCTCGTAGAAGCTTTCGAGCGTGTCGTGGCTCTGGCTGCGCACTTCAAAGGAGAACATGACTTCGCCCGGGATGCGGCTGAGGGCATGCTGGTCTGGATCGGTGCCGACAATGCCGGTGGTCACCACGAGGTCGAGGCCGCGCTCGAGGAGGACGCGCCAATGCTCGTCGAGGCGCCCGACAAGATCGGCAAAGGCGAAAACGGCATCCTTTCGCAGCCAGCGAGGGATGGTGCCGGAATGGCCAGCTTCCCCGCGGCAAACGACGCGGCGGTGGCGCAGATTGCCGCGAATGCCCGAGACGACTGCGGCGGGCAGGCGGCGGTCGATCAGCACCGGGCCCTGCTCGATATGGAGTTCAAGGTAGCTCGCGGCGGTGCTGGGGTCAAAAAGGGTCTGGCCGGCGCGGATGGGGGCGAGGTCGATGCCGACCGAGGTCATGGCTTCGGCCAGGGTCCGGCCGGTGCCGCGCGAGCGGGCAGCAAGATCGGCGGGGGAGAGGATGCCAAAAAGGGCGCGCGAGCCGATATTGGCGCGGCCATAAAAGGCGCTTTCCTCGCCGCGCAGCATCAGCAGGCGCACGGGGGTGGTGAGCTCGCGCCCCGAGCGGGCAATGCGGATAAGGCAGGCGAGACCCGCGACGATGCCGGCGGCGCCATCGTAGTTGCCGCCCTGGGGCACGGAATCGGCGTGCGAGCCAATGAGATGGGCGGGGCGGGTGCCATCATCGCCGGGCAGGCAAACGAGGAGATTGCCGACGGGATCGATGCTGATGGCAAAGCCATGGGCGTGGGCGACGGCCGAGAAGATGGCCAGCGCCGCGTCTTCGCCGGGTGCATAGCATTCGCGGGTGATGCCGACGCCGTCGCCGGTGCAGCGGGCCAGTTCGGCAAAGATGGCGGTGGCGAGCTCATGCTCGGTGGGGAAGGCGGTCCAATCGATATCGGCCGCAGGCGCAAGGGCGTTCATTGGGCGGCCTCCATCAGGTGGGGGAGCTGCATGTCGGTGTCGAGGGCGCCGATGAGCTGGTCGAGGCTCGTGAAGCCATGGCGTTCGCAGTATTGCGCGAGGCCGGCGATCACTTCGGGCATGGTGCCGGGGCGGGTGAAGGTGGCGGTGCCGATTTGCACGGCGCGCGCGCCGGCGAGCAGGAACTCGACCGCGTCGCGGGCGCTGCTGATGCCGCCGCAGCCGATCACGGGGATGCGGACGGCGCGGGCGCATTGATAGGTCATGCGCAGGGCAATGGGCTTGAAGGCGGGGCCGGACAGGCCGCCCATGATGTTGCCGAGGGTCGGGCGCATCGTATCGATGTCGATCGACATGGCGAGGATGGTGTTGGCGACGACCACGGCATCGGCGCCCGCGGCTTCAGCGGCGCGGGCGACGCCGGCAATGTCGCCGGTGTTGGGGGTGAGCTTGGCCCAGAGCGGCAGGTCGGTGACGGCGCGCATGGCGGCAATCGCCTGTTCGGTGGTGGCGGGGCGCATGGCGAAGGCCTTGCCGTCTTCCTCGATATTGGGACAGGAAATATTGGCTTCGATGCCGGCAATGCCGGGCTGGTTGAGCTGCGCGGCCGCTTGGGCAAATTCGGCAATGGTGGGCGCCGAGACCGAGACGATCAGCGGGCTCGCAAAGCTGCGGTAAAAGGGCAGGGTTTCGGCGAGGAAATGTGCAATCCCCTTGGACGGGATGCCGATGGAATTGAGCATGCCATTGCCCACTTCCGCCACCCGGGGCGTAGCATTGCCGCCGCGCAATTCGGCGGTGATGGTCTTGGTGACCAGCGCGCCTAGCGTGTTGAGGTCGATGACGTCGGCGAGGCCTTCGGCAAAGGTGCCCGAGGCGGGCATGACGGGATTGGCGAGGACCAGGCCTCGCCCGAGATCGGTGCGCAGGTCTACCATGAGGTGGCCTCGGCAAGGGGAAAGACGGGGCCATCCCAGCAGACGCGCTTGGAAACGGTTTGCCCATCGACAGTGAAATTGCGCACGCAGCAAAAGCACATGCCCAGGCCGCAGGCCATCTGCTGTTCCATGGCGACTTCGCCGTAAAGGTCGAGTTCAGCGGCGAGGCGCTGGAGCAGCAGCATCAGACGGTTGGAGCCGCAGGTGTAAAGAGCGTCGGCGCGGCCATCGGCATGGAGGCGCCGCAGCAGGGCCTCGACATGGGGCAGCTCGCTGGTGCCATCGCTGTCGAGCACGATCTCGACGGCAGCGCCGGCGGAGCGGAAGCGCTCCACCGAGAGCACAGCTGCGGGATCGCGGGCGCTGACAAGGGCAGTAACGGCGATGCCGCAGCTGCGGGCGAGTTCGGCCAGGGGCGCGAGGGTTGCAAGCCCGACGCCACGCCCAACCACGACAATGGAGCGGATACCCTCGGGCAAGCTGAAGCCGACCCCCAGGGGACCAAGAATGCGCAGCGTGCTGTCGGGCGCGAGGCTGGCGAGGCCACGGGTGCCGGCGCCGGCGACCTTGTAGAGGAACTCCACCCGGCCCGTCGCGGGGTCGGCGGCATAGGTGCTCATGGGGCGGCGAAAGAACGGCTTGTCTTCGCCGATTGCCGGGCAGTCGATGTTGAAGAACTGGCCCGCTTCGGCCGTGGCGGCGACACCAGGGGCATCGAGCACGACGAGCTTATATTCGGCATTAACCCAGTCATTGCTGAGGACACGCGCCGAGGTATCCGCAATGCGCGGCATAAAAGGAGCGGCGGGGGCGAGGGCGGAGATTTCATCCTGTCTCATTTTTGAGACAATGCGCAGCCCCGGGCAGGTTGTCAATGGGCCTGCGTGGTCGGTACGCCCGCGCGCTCAGGGGAAGGTCGCGGCCGTGCGCTCGATGATGCGGCGCAGGATGGCGGCACCATCGGGGCCTTTCTTCGCCACGGCCCATTGCGCTTCGAGCGTGTCACGGAAGTGGTGCACCGCTTCGGGCGCGGTGGTGACAATGGCGATGCCCGAGGAAATATTGGGTTGATCGCCAAGGCGGTAGGGCGAGAGAGTGACCGCGGAATCGGCGTCGCGCTCATAGATCTGGAAGGTCTGGCTGGGCGGCTGGCCATCGATGATGCCGATCTGGGTGCCGATCGGCTGGCGCTCGAGCGTGGTGCATAGCCGCTCGATTTCGAGGCGGGCGGCGGCACGGCGCTCGGCCTGGACTTCACGCGGTAGATCCAGCCTCCCGACGAGACCCAACAGCAAAAACCGCTCGATATCCTGGCTGCCGACGATGGAGACGATGGGCACATTGCGCCTTGTGGCGCTGCGGCGGCGCTCATTGAGGAGATCGAGAATATTGTCGATGGCGTGTAGAGCGGCGGGGCGGTCGCGCTCGGTTTCAGAAATGGCCTCCACCAGCATCAGGCGAAGATAATCCATGTAGTCGGGCGACAGCAAGAGAGACGAGACCGGCGAGAAATTGCCGAGGAGATAGTGCGACTTTTCTTCGAGCTGGCGCATGCGCTCGAAAAACGAGAGGGCATTACTGTAGTATTCGACGCCAACGCCCAAGAGCGAAGGCAGGGATACATCAAGGAAGCGGGCGATGGATTCCAGGATCTGGACCTTGACGATTTCGCCCTTCTCGAGCCGGTAAACGGCAGCGCGAGAGATGCCAAGATGGGCGGCAATATCATCGGCGTTCAGGTTCTTGCCGATCCGATGAGCGCGCAGTCGTTTGCCGATTTCCTCGAATTGGGCGGACATGCTTTCCCTTTGCGCTAAGTCTCACTTTTGATATACACGCCCGTTTCCGCCGTCCAGCAAGCGTCTGTTATGACAGGAGACCTAGAGTGCACGACCTTTATACCTGGCTTGAAGAACAAAGCGGGGGGATCCGGACCTATACCGAGTTCCACCAGAAAGTGCGCGAACTGGCCCGTCAGGATAGCGACAATGCCGCCATTCTCGCCCTGCTTGGCCGGGTGGCTGCACGCTTTGTCGCCCGGTTCGAAGGCGAGCCCTTTTCGGTGGATGATGCGAGCGCGGCGCTGGTCGAATTCAAGGCGCTGCTGAACCAGGCGATGACGGCGATGGACAGCTCCACCGCTGAAAAATTCGCCTTTGCCAACAAGGTCGCGACCTTCGACCTGCTGGAAGCCCAGGCGGCGTAAGTCCCGCTGGGGGATAATGACGCGGCCGGCGCTTGAGGCGCCGGCGCAGGGTTTTGCCGTTCATGATCGCGGGGGTAACGACCGGTGCCTTGCAGCGCCGGCGCTGTGGCGCCGGATTACTGCATCGGCTCAAACCAGGTCGTGCCGGGATATTGGTGGGCGCGGGCGACTTCCTCGTTGAGCTCGAGCCCGATGCCCGGCCGATCGCTGAGCGCAATCCTGCCGTTCTTGATGATCTCGCCGCCATCGGTGATGGTGGACCAGTAATCGCGGTGGAACCAATGGAACTCGAGAACGAGGAAATTGGGCACCGTGGCGCAGACCTGAGCCGAGGCCATGGTGCCGATGGGCGAGGACACGTTGTGGGGCGCAAACGGGATTGAGTAGAGATCGGCCAGCTCGGCGATCTTGCGGCATTCCGACAGGCCCCCGCATTTGGGGATATCGGGCATGATGATATCCACCGCCTGCTGCTCGAGCAGCTTCCTGAACCCGTGGCGCAGATAAAGGTTTTCGCCGGCGCAGATCGGGGTCGTGGTGCTGCGGGTGATCTCGGCCATGACATCGATGTTCTCGGGCGGAATGGGCTCTTCGAGCCACATCAACTGCAGGTGCTCGAGATCGCGGGCGAGGCGGATGGCGCTGTGCTTGTCGAGGCGGGTATGCAGGTCGCAGGCGACTTCCACCTCCTTGCCGGCGGCCTTGACCACCATTTCGGCCAGCTGCACCATGCGGTCATGTTCCCATTTGTTGGGAGTCATGTTGAAGCCGTCCTTTTCATACCAGTCGGTTTCGGTGCCGGTATGGCCATAGGCGCGGATATCGAGATCGACCTTGAGGGCGGTGAAACCGGCTGCGAGCACCTGATCGACCTCGGCCTGCACCTGGTCCATGTTCATGCCGGGCGAGACTTCGCAATCGCAGTAAACGCGAATGTGGTCGCGGAACTTGCCGCCCATGAGCTCATAGATCGGCACGCCCAGGGCTTTGCCCTTGAGGTCCCAAAGGGCGATCTCGACGCCGGTGAGCGCGGTGATCAAGGCGCCGGCAAAGCCGCCTTCGAAAACGAGGCTGCGGCGGATTTCCTCAAAGATGGCGTCGATGGCGAAGGGGTCGCGACCGACGAGCTTGCCCGCCAGTTCGCGCTGGATGATGGCAATGGCCTGGTGGCCGCCATGGACGCATTCGCCGAGGCCGGTGATGCCGGCATCGGTTTCGATGCGCACCCATAGATGCATGCAATGGCCCGATGTGGCCGCTGTGGTGACCGAAGTGATTTTCACGTGGTTCTCCTCCCCGCGCGTGGCTGCCCCTTGCGGTGCAGCCCGATTGTTGTGTGCAAGCTGCTCTCTCGCCCCTCTCCTCAGGGGGCGAAAAAGTCCAAATCATCTTCCAGCAGATAAGGCCGGGCCCCCTCGGGATCGATATCGAGCCCCAGGCCCGGCGCTTCGAGCAGATCGACCATGGAATTGGTGACGATCTGGTCGGGCAGGCCGATGACGATGTCCTCCCACCAGGGATCGGACGCGCTGGGATATTCAAAGGCGATGTAGTTGGCCGGCAGCGTGGCGCAAACATTGATGAGGGCGCCGAGGCCCAAAAGGCCATTGGCGGTGCCATGCGGTGCCATCATGATGGAATGCATATAGGCGTGCTCGGCCACCCATTTGAGCTCGGCAATGCCGCCGATATCGGCAGGATCGGGGCCGATGATGCGCACGGCCTGGGTTTCGATCAGTTCCTTGAAATTGTGCCGGAGATAAATCTGCTCGCCGGTATGGATGGGGGTGGAGGTCGAGGTGGTCAGCTCGCGATAGGCCTGGGGATTGACCCAGGGCACGTAATCGCCGGTCAGCATGTCCTCGAGCCACATCAGATTGTATTTCTCGACCGCCTGGGCAAAGCGGATGGCATCGGGCAGGAACCAGCCGGGGCCGCAATCGAGCGCGAGGGAAACCTTGTCACCCAGCACTTCCTTCATGGCGATGACGCAATCGAGCATGTGGTTGAAAGCGTGCTCGCTGATCTGGCCCTGGTCCATGGCGCCGTGGAACAGGCGCGGCTGGGTAACCCCATAATGGAAATCGGGAACAGCGGTTTTCATGTTGGAATGAAAACTGATGCCCTGCTTGACCATGAAGAAGTTCTGCGGCTGCTCCATCATCCATTTGACGTCGGCCGCATAATCCTCGGGGCGATCGCCGGTGCGTTTCTGGCGGATGGAGCCGTTATAGACGCGGACCTGGTCGCGCACCTTGCCGCCGAGGAGCTTGTAAACGGGCACATTGGCAGCCTTGCCCGCGATGTCCCAGAGGGCATGCTCGATGGCCGAAACGGCGGCGCCATAGGGCTTGAACGAGCCGCGCTGGCGGATTTTCAGCATGCAGCGCTCGACATCGGTGGGGTCTTCCCCGATCAGCGCATCGCGGAAATGGAGCACCCAGGGTTTGAGATAAGCCTTGGTGTATTCCACTTCCCCCAGGCCATAGAGGCCTTCATCGGTGACGACGCGCACAATGGGGTGCCGGCCAATAACGGCGCAGCGCAGATCGGTGATTTTCATGGTTCCTCCTGAACCTTGTTGGCGGTGTCGCTGACCTTTCAGTCGACACCCTCCCCCGGGCGGGGAGGGATCAAGGGTAAGGGGCGTTCGCCCCGACATCGTGGCTCCCGCACCCCCTCCCAGCCTCCCCATCAAGGGGGAGGTGCCGTTCAGTGGGTGGGCGATGGTTTTGCCCAGAATAGACGCTCGCCATTTTCGCTGCGCGAAAAGGCCGGGAAGCCTGAGCCATCTTCGCTGCGCGAAGAGGCGGGGCTATTTTCCCCGTCGGGGAAAAAGCCTAGCTCCACGTCCGGTCCCAGGAATAGTCGTCGTTCCAGTGGTCGGTGGGCAGCCAGATGCCCTTGACGCCGTCCTGCAGGTGCTCGGCGATGACCTCGTCGACGATGTCGTCGATCCCCAGGCCCGGCTTGTCGGGCACGGTGATGAAGCCGTTCTGCACCAGGGGCTTGGGCAGGCCGGTGACGATGTCGTCCCACCAGTCGACCTCGACCGAATGGTATTCGAGCGCCATGAAGTTGTCCGTGGCGATGGCGACATGGGCGGCGGCCATGCAGGCAATGGGGCTTTCGGCCATGTGGATGGCCATGGCGATACCCTGTTCCTGGGCGGCGTCGCCGATCTTCTTGGTTTCGAGAATCCCGCCCGAAGTGAGCAGATCGGGGTGGATCACCGAAATGCCCGAACCCAGCAGCGGCTCGAAACCCTCGCGCAGATAGATGTCCTCGCCGGTGCAGATCGGCACGGTCGTGGCCTGCTGCAGCTCGCGATACTGCTCGGTATATTGCCAGGGGATCACGTCCTCGAGCCAGGCCGGGGCGTATTTCTCGATGCGGCGAGCGAGCCGGATGCCGCTTTGCAGCGAGATATGGCCGACATGGTCGATGGCGAGCGGGATCTCGTAGCCGATCACCTCGCGCACTTCGTGGATATATTGCTCGAGCTGGTCGAGCCCGCGCTCGGTGAAGTTGAGCCCGGTAAAGGGGTGGCGCACATTGTGGGTGTCGTAGACGGCGTTGCGGGCGCGGCGGTCTTCGAGCGTCTTGCCGTGGCCGCGGGGCGGATGGATGCGATAGCCCTCAAGCGAGCCCGCGGGCGCCACAACGGAGCCGGGGGTATCGACGACCTGCATCAGCCCGAGGTCCATCTTGAGGAAGGTGAAGCCCAGCGCCATCCGTTCCTTCAACCGCTTGCCGGTTTCGGTGCCGCTGGCGACGCTGGCATCGGTGTCGCAATACATGCGCACCTTGTCGCGGAACTTGCCGCCCAGCATCTGGTAGATCGGCACGCCATAGGCCTTGCCGGCAATGTCCCATAGAGCAATCTCAATAGCCGAAACGCCGCCGCCCTGCCGGCCGTGGCCGCCGAACTGCTTGATGCGGCGGAACAGGCGATCCACATCGAGCGGGTTTTCGCCGAGCAGCCGGCTCTTGAGCATCAGCGCATAGGTGGCGCTGGCGCCGTCGCGCACTTCGCCAAAGCCGACTATGCCCTGATTGGTGTAGATCTTGAGGAGCGCGCTGATGAACGGCGCCCCCACGATTTCGGCGACGCGGATATCGGTGATGCGCAGATCGCTCGGGCTTGAGCTGGTGCGCACATTGGCTTGGATCAACTCATTGGTGTTGATCTCGTTCATGGGTCAATTCCTCCCTTTCCCACTGGGGCGCCTCCACGCGCCCGTTCCCGCCTTCAGGCGAGGTCCACCAGGTTTTCCTCCAGATAAGCCCGGTTCATTTCGATGCCGAGCCCGGGGGCCCGGTTGAGCTTGAGCGAGCCGTTCGAGTTGTCGAGCGGCTTGTCGATCAGGTGGTCGTATTTGCTCAAATTCCATTCCGAGGTTTCGAGCCGGTAGAAATTGGGCACGGTCATCATCACCTGCGCGCCCGCCACCACATTGATGGGCCCGGCCGCATCATGGGGCGAAACGGGGATGTAGTAGGCTTCGCAGAGCGCCGAGATCTTCTTGAGCTCGGTGATGCCGCCGGTCCAGGTGACGTCGGGCATGATGTAGTCGGCGAGCTGGTTTTGCAGGATGGGCACGAAATCCCATTTGGTGTGGCCGCGCTCGCCCCAGGAAATGGGGCAATTGACCTTCTCGCGCACCTGCTGGAGGGCGTTGAAGCTTTCGGGCGGCACGGGTTCTTCGAACCAGTCGATATCGCCGGCTTCCTCGAGCGAGCGGCAAAGGCGAATGGCGGTGGGCACGTCAAAGCGGCCGTGGGCATCGATGAGGATTTCGATATCGGGCCCGGCGGTCTGACGGATGAGTTCGGTCAGTTCAGCGGCTTCGCGCTCATCCTTGCGCGTCATCGTGCCATCGAGATAGCCCTCGAACTGTTCGCGGGCGATGCCGTTGGCCAGCACCGGTCCTTGCTGGGGGAAGGGGTCGAATTTGAGCGCGGTGTGGCCGGACGCCACGATGTCGCGGATTTCCTGGGCGACGGCTTCCGGGCTGGTGAACTTGCGCTGGTCAGGGTGGGTGTAAAGGAGAATGTCCTCGCGCACCGGCCCGCCCAGCAATTCATAGATGGGCTGGCCCAGCACCTTCCCCCGGATATCCCACAGGGCGATGTCGATGGCGCTGGTGCATTCCACTGCGGCGCCGCGGCTGCCCATATAGGTGAAATTGCGGAAGATCTTGTGCCAGATGCGTTCGATATGGGCGGGGTTGTCGCCTTCGATGATCTTGCTGATCTGGGTCAGCATGACGCAAAGCGCCCGGTTGGCGACATAGGTGGTGGTGGTGATCTCCCCCCAACCCGAGACGCCCTCGTCGGTGGTCACCTCCACAAAGAGGAACTCGCCCCAATAGGATGCGGCTGACTTGATCAGCCAAGGTTTGACGCCAGTTATCTTCATTGCCTTCCTCCCCAAGGCGCCGATTGCTGTGCAGATGCGGCGCTAACTCGCCCGTGCCGTTTCGGCGGCACGCATATGTTCCAGAATATGGCGGCCCGAGCCCTCGACATGCTGGGCCACGAGCGCCGCCGACCCATCGGCATCGCCCGCCTTGATCAGTGCGATCAGCTCGCGATGCTCGCGCATGACCTGCGCGCGGCGCGCCAGGGTGAAATCAAAGCGCCGGCTGACGGCGCGCAGCACTTCGCGGTGCTTCCACCAGAGCTCGGCGGCATGGCGGTTGTAATGACGCTCATACATGATGGTGTGAAAGCGGGTATCGAGTTCGCTGTGGCGCAGGGGATCGGCGAAATTGTTAGCCTCGATCTCGTCCTGCACCGCTTTGAGCTGCGCAATATCCTGGCTCGTCGCCATGCCCACGAACCAGCGGGTGAGTGCGGGCTCGATCAAGACGCCGATCTCGTAGATGTCGCGCACGAAATCCTGGTCGATCGGGCGCACCCGGGCGCCGCGATTGGGGGAAATGATGACAAAGCCCTCGCCACGCAGCATCTGCAGGGCTTCGCGGATGGGGTTGGCGGAGGTGTTATGGCGCTGCGCCAGTTCGGCCACCACCA
Source organism: Devosia sp. 1566 (assembly GCF_004005995.1). NCBI lineage: Bacteria > Pseudomonadati > Pseudomonadota > Alphaproteobacteria > Hyphomicrobiales > Devosiaceae > Devosia > Devosia sp. 1566. The sequence goes on along the minus strand of NZ_CP034767.1, from coordinate 3,892,191 downwards.
GGCGTTCGTTGGCCACAAGGCGTCCCGAAATGATGTCGTCCCGGATCTGCTGGTAAACCGAATCACCGGCTGGAGTCGCGCCGCTGGGCTCCATGCCCACGGGCGGCTGCGCCTTGTAGTCGTTCATTGGTAGTCCCGTCACTTCCATGGGTTGGCATTGTCGAACGCGAGCACCAGCCTAGCCAGCGTACGGCTGGATCGTACAATGAATCTTGCCGATAATGTGCAATTTTAGCCCGTTGACACATTATTTGTTGTCTGCAAACCTGCCCGAGGTGGCGCGAGACAGAAGAGGCACAAGCCCGCTGTCCGATCGCCAAGGGAGCCCGCTGCGCCGAGCCCAGCGGATGACAGGAGGACGAGATGAGGAAGCCCAGTTTGGGCCGTGCCCTTGTGCATGGCGCAGCAATAACTGCGCTCGCTGTGTCGACGATGATGAGCACTTCCGTGCTCGCGCAAAGTGTCGATATCAGCCAGTGGTCGCCGGAATATGTGCGCTCGATCGCGGGCACCGAGGAGTTCGACACGGCCGAGCAGTGCGGGGCCGTCACCCCGCTCGATTACCAAGGCAAGCTGACCTTCTGGTACCAGGGCGTGTTCGAGGGCGACCCGGACCTCTTGCGCCAGTACTACAAGGACTTCTTTGTCGCCTTCCGGGAAACCTATCCCAATATCGAGCTGCAGGAGCAGGCGCTGACCTATAACGACCTGCTCGACAAATTCCGCACGGCGCTTCTGGGCAATGCCGGACCGATGATGGTGCGCCTCCAGATCCTGGGTGGGGTTGAATTTGCCTCCAAGGGCTATTTGCAGGAGCTCAGCCCGGAAGACGTGGGCTGGAAGAGCGAGGATTTCTGGCCGGGCGCCATGAAGTCGGTGATGTGGGAAGGCAAGACCTACGGCATTCCCACCAATAACGAGACGATGGGCTTTATCTGGAACGCCGACATCTTCGAGCGGGCCGGCCTTGATCCCGAAAAGCCACCGGCAACCTGGGACGAGGTGGTCGCCTATTCCAAGCAGATCCACGACACGCTGGGCATTGCCGGCTATGGGCTCGTCGCGCGCAAGAATGCGGGCAATACCCCCTATCGCTTCATGCCCCAGCTCTGGGCTTATGGCGGGGGCGTGTTCGACGAAGCCGACCCGAACCCGACTTATGAAGAGGTTCGCCTCGACAGCCCCGAAAGCAAGGCGGCGCTGCAGGCATCCTATGACATGTATGTGCGCGACAAATCGGTGCCGGTTTCAGCACTGACCAACCAGCAGGCCGACAACCAGCCGCTGTTTCTGGCCGGCCAGGTGGCGATGATGGTGTCGCACCCATCCGACTATGACGTGATGCTGGACCTGCAGGCCAAGGCCACGGGCGCCGACAAGGAAAAGGCACAGACCGTCATCGACAATATGCGCTATGGCCTTATTCCCACCGGCCCCGACGGGCGGCGCGCGGTGGTGTTCGGCGGCTCCAATATCCACATCCTCAAGCCTGAATATGTGGATGGCGGTGTCGTGGACGAGGCAGCGGCCAAGGCGATGACCTGCTTTTGGACCAGCCCCGAATGGTCGCTCAAAATGGCCTATGCGGGCTCCAATCCGGGCAATCTGAATGGCTTCAAGACCAGCTGGATGAAGGAGCGGCTTGAAAACATCGAGTTCCTCGATGTCACCACCGCCATGCTGCCCTATGGCGTGCCGTTCCCGGCGCTGCCAGTGACGCCCGAAATCATGAACATCATCATTCCCGACATGCTGCAAAACGCATTGACCGGGGCGATGACGGTCGATGAAGCGGCCGATGATGCGGCGCAAAAGGTGCGCGACCTGACGGGCGGCGGCGGGCTCTAGGCCCAGCCGGCACAGAAGACGCGACCGGCGGCAGCCCTGCGCCGCTGCCGGTTAGTTTTTCTCTCACCACGAGAGCCACAATGACCACCCAGATCGGGTTTGCCAGCGCCCCTGCCCAGGCGCGCATTGTTCGCCCCAGTGTGTTGCAGCAGATATGGTCCAGCCGGGCCGACTATCTTTATGTGCTGCCCGCGATCATCGTCATGCTGATCGTCATCGCCTATCCCATCTATTACACGATCGACCTGTCGTTCTTTGAAACGCCCCCCGGCCTGCAGCTGCGCGACAAGAACTTTGTCGGGCTCGAGAACTACGCCACGATCCTCTCAAGCAATGTGTTCTGGCGCGTTACCCTCAACACGGTGATCTGGACCTTTGCCTCGACACTCATCGCCTTTGTGCTGGGCTATGCGGCGGCGCTGGCGCTGCACCGTGATTTCGCCGGCCGGGCCGTGTTGCGCGCGATCCTCATCATTCCCTGGGTGATCAGCGCGGTGGCGGCGTCCTATATCTGGAAGTGGATGTACCATTCCGATTTCGGCATCCTGGGCGCGGTGATGGTGCAAATGGGGCTGGTAGACCAGCAGCCCAACTTCATCGACAATGTCCACACCGTCTTGCCCTCGCTGATCGTGGTCAATATCTGGCGCGAGTTCCCCTTTGCCATGATCATGATCATGGCCGGACTGCAAACCGTGCCCGAGCAATTGCTGCGCGCCGCCAAGGTCGATGGCGCCTCGACCTGGCAGCGGTTCTGGCACGTGACCTTTCCCTATCTGAGCGGGGTATCGACGGTCACCATCCTGCTGCTGGCAGTGGCGAACTTTAATTCCTTCATTATCCCCTGGATCATGACCGGCGGCGGGCCATCCAACGCCTCCCATATCTGGATCACCCACATCTATGAGCTGGCCTTCGGGCGGCAGCGCTGGGGCGTGGCTTCGGCTTATTCGGTGCTGCTGTTCATCATCCTGATGGCGCTGGGCTACTTCTATGTCCGCGCGCTCAGCGGCAACGAGAAAAAGGAGCACGGCGCGTGACCAGCATCACCCAAACCGCTGCCTCATCCGACCGCACCGCAATTACCGCCCCGCGTGGGCGCAAGAAGATCGATGGCTGGCGCTGGGCGGGGCGCATCTTTCTCGGCTTCATGCTGGTTTACACCGCATTGCCCATGATCTGGATGCTGCTGACCTCGATCAAATCGGGCTTTGCCGCCATGCAGTTCCCGCCGCAATGGTGGCCGAGCGAGCCGACGCTGGCGAGCTACCAGAAGCTGCTCGATCCGCAAAACAGCGTGGGCCAGGATTTCCTGCGCTTTTTCTGGAATAGCCTCTTTGTATCGGTCTGCACCACGATCATGGCGGTGGTGGTGGCGGTGCCGGCCGCCTACGCCTTTTCGCGCTTCAGCTTTCCCGGGCGGAAATTCCTGTTTTTCGCGGTGCTGCTGCGCAACATGTTCCCAGCGGTGATTTTCCTCGTGCCCCTCTTCATCCTGATGCGGGTGCTGGGACTGGTGAACACCCATGGCTCGCTGATCCTGACTTACCTGACCTTCGGGCTGCCGCTGGCGATCTGGCTGCTCAAGGGGTTTTACGACAACATCCCGGTACAGCTCGAACAGGCGGCGCGGATCGACGGGGCCACGCGCTTCCAGGCGTTCCTCCTGATCGTCATGCCCCTTTCGGCGCCGGGGATCATCGCCACCGCGATCTACTCCTTTATCGGGGCGTGGAACGAATACATCTATGCCGCGACCTTCCTCACCCGGAACGACCAGCTGACCCTGCCCGTCGGCATCCAGCGGTTCTTTTCGGAAAACACCACCGATTTCCCGGGTCTGATGGCGGCAAGCTTCATGATGAGCGTGCCTGTGGTGGTGCTGTTCCTCGTGCTCCAGAAATATTTCGTGCGTGCGCTCACCGAAGGCGCGGTCAAACACTAGAAAGTTGCCCCATGGCTCAGGTGGTTCTCAAGGATCTCGTCAAGACCTATGGCTCGATTTATGCGGCCAAGGACGTGTCCCTGACAGTTAATGATGGCGAGTTCGTTGCCCTGGTCGGCCCGTCCGGTTGCGGCAAGACGACGACGCTCAATCTCGTGGCGGGGCTGATTCCGATCACCTCGGGGGACATCGTGATCGGGGACCGGGTGGTCAACGATCTCGACCCCAAGGACCGGGACATCGCCATGGTGTTCCAGAACTATGCGCTTTATCCGCAAAAAAGCGTGTTCCAGAACCTCGCCTTCCCGCTGCAGATGAGAAAGCTCCCCAAGGCCGAGATCGAGGCCAAGGTCAGTGCGGCGGCCAAGGTGCTCGACATCACCCATCTGCTCGAGCGCAAGCCGCGCGAGCTGTCGGGCGGGCAGCAGCAGCGCGTGGCGCTGGGGCGGGCGCTGGTGCGCGACCCGGCGGTGTTCCTGATGGACGAGCCGCTGTCCAATCTCGATGCCAAGCTGCGCGTGCAGATGCGCTCGGAAATCAAGCGCTTCCACCAGGATCTGGGGGCGACCATCATCTATGTGACCCATGACCAGCTCGAAGCCGTGACCATGGCCGACAAGATGGCTGTCATGAATGGGGGGCTGCTGCAGCAATATGATACCCCGGCGCAGGTCTTTGCCCACCCCGTCAACATGTTTGTCGCAAGCTTCATCGGCAGCCCGGCCATGAGTCTGGTGCCGCTGGAAGCCAGCAGTGCCAATGGGCAAACGGTGCTGACCAGCGCCGAGGGCTGGCACATGCCGCTTTCGGAGGCCAATGCGCGCAAGGTCGCGGGCGCCAGTTCGCGCAAAGTGGTGCTGGGGGCGCGGCACTCGACCATCCGGCTGCACAAATCGGCGGTGGACGGGGCGGTGCCGGCGCGGGTTTATACGGTGGAGCCCACCGGCGACATCACCTTTGTGCAGGCGTTCGTCGCGAGCTCGATCGTCAATATCAGCCTGCCACCCACGGTGCAGGTCGCGCCCGACGAGCAGGTCTGGCTCGAATTCGACCAGGAGCGCATGCATCTGTTCGATGGCGAAACCGAAATGGCGCTGCGCTCGGCATAATCCGGATTACCCCTGCTCATGCCGTTCCAGCTCAAGATCACTGCCATTACGCCCTTTGCCGTGCGCGTGGGTATCCGCAACCAGTTCCTGCTCAAGATCGAAACCGATGGCGGGATCTTTGGCTGGGGCGAAAGTGGCCTCACCGGGCGCGAGAAGGCCGTGGCCGGGGCGGTCGAGCATTACCGCGAGTTCCTCATCGGGCAGGACGCGATGCAGATCGGCCGGATCTGGCAGGAAATGTATCGCAGCCAATATTTCGAGGGCGGGCGGGTGCTGCAGGCCGCGATTTCGGCCATCGACATTGCGCTCCATGACATCAAGGGCAAGGCGCTGGGCGTGCCGGTCTACCAGTTGCTGGGGGGCAAGCAGCGCGACGTGATCCCCACTTTTGCCTCCACCGGTGACAGTGCGGGGGAAGGCGCGATCGAGCGGGCCGTTGAGCTGATGGAAATGGGGTTCGACGCGATCCGCTTTTTCCCCATCGGGCAGGATAGCCGTGACATTTTCGAGCCCCGCGAATCCATTGCCAGCACGGCGCGCCTGCTTAACCGGGCCCGCGAGGCCTTGGGCGACGCCGTGGTGCTGGGGATCGATTATCACCACCGCCTGTCGGTCGCGGAGGCGGCGAGCTTTTGCAACAAGCTCGACAAGGGCGTGCTCGATTTCCTTGAGGAGCCCATTCGCGACGAGACGCCCGAAGCCTACCAATCGCTGCGCGGGATGACCGATATTCCCTTCGCCATCGGCGAGGAGTTTTCCAGCAAGTGGCAGTTCCTGCCCTATATCGAGCGGGGCATTCACCAGTTTAATCGGCTCGATGTGTGCAATGTCGGTGGGCTGACCGAGGCGATGAAGGTCGCTGGCTGGAGCGAGGCCCATTATGTCGACCTGATGCCGCATAACCCGCTGGGGCCGGTCTGCACAGCCGCGACCGTGCACTTCGCGGCGGCCGTGCCCAATTTCGCCTGGCTCGAGACGCGGGAGCCCGAACGCGGGCTGGGCTTTAACAACGCCGATTTCTTTCCGGTGCAGCCGCAGCTGGAGGGCGCGGTTTACCGGGTCAGCGATGCGCCGGGGCTGGGGGTGGAGGTCAATGAAGACCTCCTGGCGCGGCAGAGTTTTGAGTTCTGGGAAGCGCCGCATCTGCGGCGCCGAGATGGTTCGGTGACCAATTGGTAGGCGGCCGGCCAAAGTGGAGGAAAGACGAATGACGAGTGGCGCCGAGATACAACGGCCGGCAAAGGAATTGATCGAGGGCTTGCGCGGGCTGGGCGCGGCGACCATTGCCGGCACGCTCGGGCATATGGGGTTCCGCAACCCGCATATGACCGGCATCCTGCCCCAGACCAAGGGCAAGGTGATCTGCGGGCCGGCCCTGACGCTGCAATGCCTGCCGCAGCGGCCCGACCTCTTTAGCGAAGGCGAATATGCCGATCCCGAAACGCAGCTGCACCGGCATGTGCTCTATCATGTGCAGGATGGCGATGTGGTGGTGGTGGATGCGCGCGGCGACATGCGCTCGGGCATTTTCGGGGACATGATGTCCACCTATTTCAAGGGCCGCGGGGGCGCGGGCATCATCATCGACGGGGTGATGCGCGATCGGCCCAATGTGGAAAAGCTCGACCTCGCGCTCTGGCTCAAGGGCTGGTCGCCCAACTACCATGTGCAGACCGATATCTACCCCTATGCGGTCAATGTCACCATTGCCTGTGGCGGGGTGACCGTGGTGCCGGGCGATATCATCGTGGCCGATGACGATGGCGCGGTGGTGGTGCCGGTGTCGATGGCGCAACAAGTGATCGAGGACGGCCAGAAGCATGCCGAGTGGGAGGAATTCTCGCGCATGAAGCTGATGGCCGGGGAATCGCTGCAGCGCTATTACCCGCTCCATCCCGATGCCCAGGAAGAATACGAGGCCTGGCGGCGCGAGAACCCGCTGCGCTAGGGCCCTGCCGGCCGGCCCTGCGTTGGAGGAGCGCATGGCCGGCCAAGGCTGCAAAGCCGGTTACGACGCTGCAGCGGGAGCGGCGATGCTGTTGAGTTCCTCCATATCGGCAGCGGAGAGTTCAAGTTGCGCGGTGGCCAGATTTTCCCGGAGATGGGCCACCGAGGACGTGCCGGGGATCAACAAAATATTGGGTGAGCGGCGGAGCAGCCAGGCGAGGGCCACCTGCATCGGGGTGGCGCCGAGGCGCTCCGCCACGTTCGACAGCGTCGCCGACTGCAGCGGGGAAATGCCGCCTAGCGGAAAGAACGGCACATAAGCGATGCCAGCAGCGGCGAGCTCGTCGATCAGCGCATCGTCCTCGCGGTGGGCCAGATTGTACTGGTTCTGCACGCAAACAATGGACGCGAGCTTGCGCCCTTCGGCAACCTGGGTCGCGGTGACATTGCTCAGCCCGACATGCCGCACGAGGCCACGGCTTTGCAGCTCGAGCAGAGCGGTCAGCGGAGCTTCGATCGAGCCTTCAGTCGGGCCCATGCCGAACATGATGCGCAAATTGACCACGTCGAGCACATCGAGCCCGAGATTGCGCCGGTTGTCGTCCACCGCCTGGGCGAGGTCGGTGGCCGAGAATGCCGGCAACCAGGAGGCGTCGTCGCCCCGCACCGCGCCGATCTTGGTGGTGATGACGAGGTCGGCAGGGTAGGGCGCTAGCGCCTCCCGGATCAGCTGGTTGGTGACATGGGGGCCATAGAAGTCGCTGGTGTCGATGTGGTTGACCCCGGCCGAAATGGCTTCGCGCAGAACAGCCCGGGCGGCGTCGGGATCACGCGGGGGACCGAATACATGCGGGCCGGCGAGTTGCATGGCGCCATAGCCGAGGCGCTTTACGGGACGGTCGGCAAGGGGATAGGTGCCGGCAATTTCGATTGTGGACATGATCATTCTCCAGTTGTCGCACCAAGATAGGGCTTGCCGATTGGCCTGATAACGCCCCACAATCCGCACGGGCTGTGCGGAAGGGCGAACAGTGGATTTCGACCTCAATGACCTCAGTGCCTTTGCGGTAGTGGCGCGCGCCGGAGGGTTTCGTGATGCCGCGCGGGAGCTGGGCCGCAGCCCTTCGGGGCTGAGCGACGCGGTGCGGCGCCTTGAAACGCAAATGGGCGTGCGGCTGCTCAATCGCACCACCCGCAGCGTCGGACCCACCGAAGCGGGGCGCGACCTGCTGGCGCGGCTTGCGCCCGCGCTGCAGGAGATTGCGCTGGCGGTAGACGTGGTCAACGTGCATCGCGAGCGCCCGATGGGCACGCTGCGGCTCAATGTGCCGGTCAGCGCCACGCGCACGGTGCTGCCCGCCATCATCCCCCCGTTCCTGGCTGCCTATCCCGAGATCCGGGTCGAGATCGTGGCCGATGAAAGCTTTGTGGACCTTCTGGCAACCGGGTGCGATGCCGGCATCCGCTATGAGGAAAAGCTGGCTCAGGACATGATCGCGGTGCCGATCGGGCCGCGGGTGCAGCGCTTTGGCCTGGGAGCCGCGCCGGCTTATCTCGCGCAACGGGGCACGCCCGGCCATCCGCGCGAGTTGCTCGAACATGCCTGTTTCCAGGGCCGATTTCCGAGTGGGGCGCTGTTTGCCTGGGATTTCGAGCGCGATGGGGAGCGGGTCAGCATCGAGCCCAAGGGTCCGCTGATCGTGCAGGCCGGGGCAGCGATGGAGCTGGCGATCGATACTGCGATTGCGGGCATGGGCATCGTCGCGCTGTTCGAGGATTGGTTGCGGCCCCATTTCGAGCGGGGCGAATTGGTGCCGGTGCTGGAGCCATGGTGGTCGAGCTTTAGCGGGCCGTTTTTGTATTATCCCGGCCGTCGGCTGGTGCCAGCGCCTCTGCGCGCTTTTGTGGATTTCATCAAGTCGGGCAAGTTTTAAGGGCGATCGGTCAAACGGGAACGCCGCCGGGTACGGCTTCGTTGGTTCCTTCCCAAGCATGAGGAGAGGGATCGTGGCCGATTATGAGCTGCTATACTGGTCGGTGCCATTCCGCGGCCAGTTCGTGCGGGCAGTGCTGGCTTTCGCAGGGAAAAGCTGGAGCGAACGCGATGATGGCGCGATCGCAGCCCTGATGGGGCAGCCGGTCGCCCAGATGCCGGTGCCGTTCATGGGCCCGCCCGTCTTGATCGACAATGGCAACGGCTTTGCCGTGTCGCAGATGCCCGCAATTGTTCTTTATCTCGGGGAAACGCTCGGGCTAATGCCGCCGACGGCCGAACTGCGCGCCCTGACCATGAAAGTGGTCAACGACGCCAATGACGTGATCGACGAGCTGACCCTGCAAGGGGGCATGGAGATGTGGAACGAGGTGCGCTGGCAGGAGCATGTGCCGCGCTTTGCCAAGTGGATGACGCTGTGGGAGGAACTGGGCAGCCGCCACGGCCTGACCGAGGACGCCGGCTTGCTGCTGGGCGGGGAGGGGCCGGGGATTGCCGATGTGATCACGGCAACGCTCTGGACCACGGTGGCGGACCGGTTCAGCCGGATCGAGGCGTTGCTGGCGGATACGGCGCCGCGGACGTTGGCGCTGTCGCGGCGGGTGGCGGCGCAGCCCAGTCTGGCGGCGCTGGCGGAAAAGGCGCGGGCCGATTACGGCGATGCTTATGCCGGCGGGCAGATCGGCCAATCCATGGCCAAGATACTCAATGGCTGAGTGGCGGGGAGGGGGGCGGCCGAAGCCGCCCCGATGGGATCAGCGCGAAGCCTGGTAGAGCTTGGCGGCGATTTCGTAGAATTCCTCGGGGGCATAATCGGGGGTGAAAGCCGATGGGACGCCCTGGAGCTGCTGCATCTTGCCGCCATTGGGCATGCCTTCAACGACCTCAAGCGGGCCGGGAGGATCGCCGGGCAGGGCGACTTCGTCATTGGACCAGATGCCCGAGATGTCCTTGTAGTCGTTCTGGCTCCATGTGTAGAGGCGGCGATGGGAGCCTTCGTCCAGGTATTTCTGGCATTCCGGGATCTTGGCCAACGGGATATTGGGCGTTGGCAGCATCTTTTCGATCTCGACGCCGGTGAGCTTTTTGAGCGCCAGCGCATAGGAATGAGCGTGCACCGAACCGCGCACCAGCAGATAGCCGCACACTTCCCGGCCCGTGGCGTCGTCAGCGCTCAGGGTCTCGTATACGCGCAGCTTGTGGAGGCGCGCGCCGCATTCGAGATGGAAATTGTGCAAGAGATCAAAGATCAGATTGCCGGTGGTGGTGATGAAATCATTGTTCCAGCTGACGCCATTGGAGTTGACCGGCGTGGCGCCACCGCCATTGGAAAGGAACGCCGCCGCAAGGCGGATATCCTGCATGGCCTCGAAGGGCGACTTGGAAATATCGCCACCAGGGCCGGCATCGCCGCCCGGCTTTTCGGGGCCGTTGTTGAGCATGGCCACGCCATTGCTCACGAGCTCCACATGGGCGAGTTCTTCGGCGGTGATCGAGGCGACAAGGCTATAAAAGGGGCGCAGCTTGTCCTTGCTGCGGAAGTTGAAGCTTTGGAACATGTAGTTCCCGAGGGTGGACATTTCACCATATTTGCCACCCAGCAGTTCCTGCAGTGCGGCCGCAGCATTGGGATCCTGCTTTTTGGGGGGCGGCAGCTCGGTTATGAGGCGATCGACGCGCATGAACATGCTTGGCACTCCTTGTGTTAGCCAAGCAGAAGCAACGGTGGCCCCGCGGGGACGTTCCGATAAACGGGAAATAGTCTTGCCGGTTGCTTGGGCACAGCATGAGCAATCGTCGTTTATTTTAGCGGCCGCCGCCAGGCGGGGCAGCGAGCAGCGCCGGCATTAAAGACCATGCGCGCTGGTCAAGGTTCCCGTGGCAAAGGCGAGGGCCGCGGCGGCGGAAAACGCATTGCTGCGCGCCTGGGCCTGGGCATATTGCGCCTTGAGCAGCCCCGCATGGGACACGCTGGTTTCGGGCAGGGTGCCGATGCCGGTGCTGTAATATTCCACCGCGGCGTCGTTGTTGGTGCGGGCGGCGTTGACGAGCTGAGTTGCGGCGGCATAGCCCGAAAGGCTGGTGCGCAGCACGTCATAGGCGACAACGATCTCCTGGGCGGCGGTGCTTTGCAGGCGGTTGAAATCATCGGCGGAGGCTGCGGCATTGGCGCGGGCGGATTCGAGTTGGGAGTCGCGCAGGCCGCCATCAAAGATGGGCAGGCTGAGGCCCAGCAGCACGGCGGCATTGGGTTGGGCGACGGTGAGCGAGGCATCGGCATCAAAGCGGCTGTCATCCACCGAATAGCTGCCGAGAACGGCGCTGAGATTGCCCGTCAGCGCCACTTTGGGCATGAAATTGGCCTGGGCGGCGAGGATGCCCTGCTCGCTCGCCTTCATCTGGGCAAAGGCTGCCTGGACATCGGGGCGGCGCTGCAGGGACGCGATGATCAGCCGGTCAAGATTGGCGGGCAGCTTGCTCGGCAGCGGCTTGTTGCTGATGTCCTGCACCTTGATGTTGGTAAGGGGCGACACGCCCATGGCGCCCAGCAACATGGATTGCGTGCTCCGCTCCTGGCCGACGGCCTGGGTGAGGTCGAACTCGGCCTGGGCCACCTGCTGCTTGGCCTGAGCGACCTCCATTGTGGTGGCGAGGCCCTGTTTCAGCTTGGCCTCGGCGGCGGCGAGGACAACTTTGACATTGTCGAGGGCTTCGCGATTGATCCGCGTCTGCGCCCGGGCGGCGTTGTATTGGTAATAAGCGTTGCTGACATCGTAGATCAGCTTTTGGTGGGCGAGGGTGAAGCCGAGATTGGCGGCAAAGGACAGCTGTTGCGCGCTGGCCAGCGCTGCGTCGCGCGAGCCAAAGTCGAACAGGAGCCATTCGATGGCGAGCGCGGGCACCACTTGCACGCCCGAGGTGGTAATGGTGCCGTTGGGGATGTCGATGGGGACGTCGAGGATCTCGGTTTGCAGGCCCGGGGCGGTAGTGGAGGTGGCGGCAAAGCCGGCTAAAACATCGGCTGACAGCACGGGCAGATAGGTGGCTTCGGCCACCCCGGTCGCGGCGGCCGCTTCGCGCGCCCGCTGCCAGGCGGCGCGGGTGGCGGGGCTGGCGAGCTGGGCGATGTTGATGAGCTGGGGCAGGCTGTAGGTGGTGGAGGAATTGAGCGTCGGCGTCGTCACCACGATGGGCATGCTGGGGTCGGGCGCGGCGGCGAAGTTCCGGGTGCCCTTGTCGAGCGCCGGCGCGCCGGCAACGCCATGATAGGGCGTGGTGGCACTGGCGGGCGCGAGGTTGAGGGAGGAGGGGGAGCAGCTGGCCAGCCCCACCCCCATCAGCAGAACAGCCAAGAGTTGGGGGAGCCGGTGCACAAGCATTAGATTGCCTCGAGCGTTCGAGCAAAACCAAGCAGCAATTTCTGATAGGAGTGGATGGCGCCCTCCAGGTCGGCGCGCCAGCGGGCCCGGCGAGGCGCCTTGCGCTTCAGCCGCTCGAGGCGCTGCAGCGACTGGAAGGCTTGATGCAACGACTGGTCGAGCATGATCCGGGCCTCCGGGGCAGGCTCGAGGATAGCATCGGCGGCAGTCTTTAAAAACCCGCCCACGGACGCTTCCTGCGCCAGCGTTGCTGCTTTGACACTGCGCGGGGCGCCATGCAGGAAGCGCCCGGTCTGGCGCCGCAGCTGCAAGCGCGCGATCTCGGGTACGGCGCGCTGGCTGGCTTCGAGGATGGCGGCGACATGGGGCAGGACGGGCGAGCTGAGGCGCAGCCATTCGGGCTCGAACACCGAGATCAGGGTGAGGCGGTGGGCTTCGGCAATCTCGGTGGCGGGTTCGGCCGCGCCGGGATAAGGGCGCCGGAGGGCCGTGGCGAGGCTTTGGAGGGCGTGCGATAGATGGCCGGCGATGACGCCGGCAACGCTGGTGGGCCAGAAGGACAGAAAAACAATGGCCACCACGACATTGCCGATCAGGATGCCGAGCACCCGGTTGGTGGCGACCCCGATGTCGAGCGAGGGGCCAAAGCCGTGCAGGGTGCAGAGAAAAAAGGCCAGCGCCATCTGCCAGCCGGCATATTGGATCAGGCTCGAGCCATTGGCGACCCAGGAGGCAATGAAGCTGCAGACGCCCACCAGCAGCATGAGCTGGCCGATATCGGTCATGTGGGGCATGAGGAAGAGGATGCTGCCAACGCCCATGGCGGCGCCAATGAGGCAGCCGATGATGCGCAGGGTGGCTTTGTGGAGGGTTTCGCCGGTGGTGCCGAGCGCTACGTAAAAGCAGGTGATCATGGCGGTATGCACTTCAAACCAGTCACGGGCGGTGTAGATGGCGTAGGTGATAAAGACTGCGAGCGTCGTCTTGAGGGCGAAGTGCAGATAGGCGGGGTTGGTGAAGGTGTCGGCCGTTAGCTCGAGGCTGGGTCCCGGGCCGGGGGGCAGGGGCGTGCGTCCGCTCCAGAGATCGGCCAGCCGGTCGGCCGCTTCGGCCAGCGGCTGGGTTGCGGGGGAGGAGGCCTTGGGTTGCCAGCCGCCCCGGTGGGGGGCTCGTTCTTCGATCAGGGTCGCAAGGCGCTCGAGATCGGCGGCGAGCGCGGGATCGCGGGGCGCATCGAGCGTGCCGAGGAGCAGGGTTTCGCTGGTGGGCAAGGTCGCGCCGAGGCGCGCGGCTTCGGCTGGCCTGGCATAGCCGAGCAGGGCGGCCAGCTGGATGGGAGAAGCCAGTTCATCGCCTTCCTCGGGCTCTTCGGACAGGAGAGCCAGGGCCGCAGCGCCCGCCCCGGCCTCGCCGCGCAGCGCCCTGGCGCCGGTGCGCAGGCGCTTGCCAATTGCGTGGCGGGTCATGGTGTTGGGATTGGGACCGATCAGAGCATTGACCAGGACCAGGGTCGCCATGGGGAAGAACACCACAACCCACATCCAGCTCAGCCCGCGGACCAGCAGGCCCGGAATGGGTACGAAATCGTTAAGGGTGAGCACAAAAGCGAAGACGAAACCGACCGTGGCAGCAATGGAGCCGGCGGAGGTGGCGACGGAGAAATACATGCCGCCAAAGGTGAAGGCCGCAACGAGCGCGAGGCGCACCATGGGTTCGTCGGCCGCGATGTCGAGCACCAGGACGCCGAGCGCGATGCCGACGCTTGCGGCCATGATGAGGGCCAAGGCAATGACGATGCCGCTGGCAGCATTGTTGCGGCTGGCAAAGAACACGAGATAGCAGGACAAGGCCGCTTCGGGCACCTGTTGGCTCATGGAGAGCACCACGACGATCACGCAGCAGAGCGCGGTGCGCAGGGACGCGCCAAGCCGCCCTTGATGGGGGCGCAGTTCTTCGATCAAGACGTCGCGAAGCCTGGGCCTAGGGCTGACGGGGAGCATCGCGGCGATCCGAAGGTCTGTCCACGACGACAACTGCCGACGCCCCGACGCGCAGCAGTGAGGAGGGTGGCTCATGCATTTCCAGATAAACCGGGAAACGCTTGGCCACCTTTACCCAATTGAGTGAATTGGCCAGCACGGGTAGCCCCAGAATGGTGGTTTCATCGGTGGAGCGAACGCCCCAACCGATCGCCGTGACCGTGGCGCGCACACTCAACTCGGCATCGGCCATGATGTAGACATCGGCCTCGTCACCCAGCGCGATATTGGGCAATTCGGTTTCGCGGAAAAACGCCACCGCTTCCCATTTGGAGGTGTCGATCATGGCAAAGGCGGGCACGCCGGTCAGCACATATTCGCCTGGAGCCATGGTGAGGCCCGAGATGATGCCGTCGATGGGCGCGCGCACAGTGGTGTTGGCGAGGTCCCGTTCCGCCAGGGCCACGGTGGCGGTGGCGGTTTCGACCTGGGCTTGCCGCGTTTCCACCGTGCCGATCACCTCGGTGGCGCCTTGGGATTGCTGAAGTGCCTGCTCGAGGCTCACTAGGGAATCGTTGTAGGCGGTTCGGGCTTCATCGACCTGCTGGGCCGTGACAAAGCCGCGCTTGAGCAGGGGCTCGAGCCGGTCAAGGGTCTGCTTGGCGAGGTCCGAATTGTACTGGGCGCGTTCGATCTGTTTTTGGGTGACATCGGCATTGGCTTGTTCGGCCGAAATGTTGCGCTCACCCTGGGCGAGTTCGGATTGAGTGGCGCGCAGCTCGGCCTGGGCTTGTTCAAGTCGCAACCGGTAAGGCTCCGGATCGATCTGGAACAGGGTATCGCCCTTGCTGACGGCGGCGTTGTTGCTGACCGGGATCTCGATGATGCGGCCCGGCACATTGGGGGAAATCTGCACGAGGGGCGCATCGATCTCGGCGAAATCTGAGCTGGGATTGGCGGCGCCCTCGCTCCAGGCCAGATAGATCATCCCGGCGGTGAGGATGAAGATGGCATAGCCGACCAATCTGCCAAAGATTTTGCCCAGCATCAGAAATACCCCGTCCAGACCAGCCAGCAGCCAATGCCGGCGCTGATGGAGAGGCACAGATAAACCAGCGGCGGAGTGGGCAGGTTTTGATCGATATGGAGCAGGATGAAGAGCGCGCGGATCATCACCGCAATGATGATGCCGGCTACGGCGCAGATCACCCAGGCGGGAAAATAGGAGCCGAAAATGGGAACGGATGGGGCGTGAGGGACGCGGGCGCAGCCGGGGAGGGCAACGGCTAAAACGACAGCTGTGCCCCACCCCCTCGATTGCACCCCAAGCTCCCGTGTTCCGCTCGCGGTGAAGACGGCCGGAAGCGGCCGGACCACGCCAATTGCAGTTCGTTTCTAGCAATAGGGCGAGCGGCGCGGCTGACGGATATCAAGCGCCGGAGCGAATGCGGGTGCGAGCTGGGTGGCGTAGCGGGGTGGTGTGGCGCTGCTTTGCCGGCGGTAACCAACCGCGCGGCGCTACGCTTGACAGGGTCCGCCAGCAATAATAGCTGACTGTTCAGGAATTAATCGGGGTTGGTCATGGCGCGCCACAGGACTATCGAGGAAAACACCATCCTCGACGCGGCCGAGCGCGTCATCGCCCAGAATGGCGCGGCCAATTTCACCCTTGAGGACGTCGCGGTGGAGGCGGGGATCAGCAAGGGCAGCGTCGTGCGCGATTGCGGCAGCAAGCAGGACCTGATCCGCCTCATTGTCAAACGCCGTTTCAACGAATGGCAGCGCATGCTCGACCAAGCCGAACTGGATCAGCCGGTCCAGGGCGCCTCAGGGCGCATTGCCGCCCATGTGGAACTGACAATGGCCGCCCTGCCGCAAGAACAGCGAGCCGTGGCGCGCAATCTTTGCGCCTCGCTGACCAATGATCTGGAGCTCACCAAGGTCATCAGCGAACACTATGAACGCGAGATCCAGGCGGTTTCAGCCCCCGGCGCCACGGCGGGCGCGCGGCTGGCATTCCTCGCGCTTGAGGGCATGCGCTCGCTCGAATGGTTTGGCACCCATAGCTGGCCCGATGGCGAGCGGCAGGAGCTGCTCGCCGAGATCGGCAAGCTGGCGCAGCTGGACGATCTCGACCCCCACTGAACCCACCACCATCTTCTGACCAACCAGGACTACAACTCCCGTGAACTTTGTGAAACGCGTATCCGGGGCCGCCTTGGCCATCGGGCTGGTAGCCGTTCTTGCCGCTTGCAGCGATGCTGATGGACAATCTGAAGCGGCGGCTCCACCGGCGATGCCGCCGGCCGGGGTGAGCGTTTTGACGGTCAAGCCCGAGCGGGTGGCGCTGGTCAACGAGTTGCCGGGCCGCATCGTGCCCACCCGGATCGCCGAGGTGCGGCCGCGGGTGTCGGGCATCGTGGTGGAGCGGGTGTTCGAGCAGGGCAGCCAGGTGGAGCGGGGCGATGTGCTGTACCGCATCGATCCGGCCAGCTTTGCGGTGCAGGTCGCGAGTGCCGAGGCCAACCTGGCCAGCGCCAAGGCGGGGCAGTTGCAGGCGAGCCAGCAGGCCGAGCGGCAAAATACGCTGCGCGAGCGAAATGTGGCCAGCCAGCAGGTGCTGGAAAGCGCAACGGCTGCCCTGGCGCAGGCCAATGCCAATGTGGCGGCGGCCGAAGCCAATCTGGCGGGGGCGCGCCTCAACCTGGAATATACCGAAGTGCGGGCGCCGATCAGCGGGCGCATCGGGCGGGCCTTGATCACCGAAGGGGCGCTGGTCACGGCGAACAGCCCCGAGAGCCTCGCGACCATTCAGCAGTTCGACCCGGTTTATGCCGATTTCACCCAGTCCTCGGGCGAACTCATCGCCCTGCGCCGCGCGCTGGAAGATGGCACGCTGGTCAGCGCCGGCGAGGACGCAGCCAGGGTCACGCTCAAGCTCGATGATGGCAGCCAATATCCCCATGAGGGCAAGCTGCTGTTCCAGGAAGCGGCTGTCGATGCCAGCACCGGCCAGGTCACGATGCGGGCCGAAATTCCCAATCCCGATGGCGACCTGCTGCCGGGGCTTTATGTGCGGGTGCTGATCGAGCAGGCCTTTGACCAGGACGCGATCACCGTGCCGCAGCAATCGCTGCTGCGCGATGCCGGTGGCAATTCGCAGGTTTACGTGGTGGGCGAAGACAATGTTGCGCAACTGCGGGTGGTGCAGGTCGGCCGCTCGCTGGGCAACCGCTACCTCATCGCGCAGGGTCTTGAGGTCGGCGACAAGGTCGTAGTGGAGGGTTTCCAGAAGATCGGGCCGGGCGCGACGGTCAATCCGCAAGAATGGCAAGCGCCGGTGGCTGACGCCGCCAAGGCGAACTGAGGACTGATATGGCTGGGTTTTTTATTGAGCGGCCGGTTTTCGCCTGGGTCGTCGCGATTTTCATCGTGGTGGCCGGCGTGCTCGCCATCCCCAATCTGCCAGTGGCGCAATATCCCAATGTGGCGCCGCCCCAAGTCTCGGTTTACGCCACCTATCCCGGCGCTTCGCCCGAGGAAATCTACCAGAGCGTAACGCGCCCGCTCGAGGACGAGCTCAACGGCGTCGAGGGGCTGATCTATTTTGAATCGACGTCCGATGCGTCGGGCATGATCACGATCAATGCCACTTTCGAGACCGGCACCGAGCTGGCCAACGCGTCGATTGACGTGCAGAACGCGGTGCGGCGGGTGGAATCCCGGCTGCCCCAGATCGTGACCCGGCTGGGCGTGCAGGTGCAGGAAGCCAGTTCGGGCTTTTTGATGATGGTGGCGCTCGTGTCCACCGACGGCAAGATGGATGCCGTGGGGCTGGGCGATTATCTCAGCCGCAATGTGACCAGCGAAATCGCCCGCATCGAAGGCGTTGGCCGGGCGCAGGTGTTTGCCTCGCAGCGCGCCATGCGCGTTTGGCTCGACCCCGACAAGATGCTGGGGTTGAACCTGACCTCGGCCGATGTGACCGCGGCGATTGCCAGCCAGAACGCCCAGGTGGCCGCCGGCCGGATCGGGGCGCAGCCCAATCCGCTGACGCAGCAGATTTCCGCCAGCGTCCTGGTGAGCGGGCAATTGTCGACGCCCGAGGCTTTTGGCTCGATCGTGTTGCGCGCCAATCCTGATGGCTCCTCGGTGCGGCTGCGCGATGTGGCGCGGATCGAGATCGGGGCGGAGAGCTATGGCTTTTCCACCCGTATCAACGGCCAGCAGGCGGCGGCCTTTGCCGTGCAGTTGGCCCCCAGCGGCAATGCCATGGCGACCGCCGAAGCGGTGGAACACAAGATGGAGGAGCTCGCCCAGTTCTTCCCGCCCGGGGTCGAATACCGCATTCCCTACAACACCGCGCCCTTTGTGGAAGTCTCGATCGAGAAGGTGATCCACACCCTGATCGAGGCCATGGCGCTGGTCTTTGTGGTGATGTTCATTTTCCTGCAAAGCTTCCGCTACACGCTGATTCCTACCCTGGTGGTGCCGGTGGCGCTGGCGGGCACCTGCGCGGTGATGCTGGCGGCGGGCTTTTCCATCAATGTGCTGACCATGTTTGCCATGGTGCTCGCCATCGGCATTCTCGTCGACGACGCCATCGTGGTGGTGGAAAATGTCGAGCGCATCATGGCCGAGGAAGGGCTGCCGCCCCTCCAGGCCACGCGCAAGGCGATGAAGCAGATCTCGGGTGCCATTATCGGCATCACGCTGGTGCTGTCGGCCGTGTTCGTGCCGCTGGCGTTTACGTCAGGCGCGGTGGGCGTGATCTACCAGCAGTTCAGCCTGACCATGGTGATCTCGATCGTCTTTTCGGGCATTCTGGCCTTGTCGCTGACCCCGGCGCTGTGCGCGACGCTGCTCAAGCCGATCAAGCCGGGCCACCACGAAAAGCGCGGGCCGTTTGGCTGGTTCAACCGCACCTTTAATCGCGCCACGGGCGGTTATTCCAAGGGCGTGGGTTGGATGGTGCGGCGCACCGGCCGGTTCATGGTGATCTACCTGGCGCTGATTGTCGGGCTGGGCTGGGCCTATATGCAATTGCCCACCTCGTTTTTGCCCAGTGAAGACCAGGGCTTTTTGATCGCGGACATGCAGGCGCCTCCAGGGGCCAGCAACAACCGCATGGCCGAGATCACCAAGCAGGTGGAAGGCATTTTCCTCGCCGAAGACGCGGTGGAAGACATTATCGCCATCAACGGCTTCAGCTTCTCGGGCGCCGGCGACAATGCGGGCCTGGCTTTCATCACGCTCAAAGATTGGAAGGAGCGCGACGAAAACAACTCCGCCGACGCCATCGCCAATCGGGTCAACGGCCAGTTGTTCGGCCTGCGCGAC
This sequence comes from Devosia sp. 1566, assembly GCF_004005995.1. Classification (NCBI taxonomy): domain Bacteria; kingdom Pseudomonadati; phylum Pseudomonadota; class Alphaproteobacteria; order Hyphomicrobiales; family Devosiaceae; genus Devosia; species Devosia sp. 1566. Next base: position 3,872,650 of record NZ_CP034767.1, on the reverse strand, counting down.
TCCATCTCGTTTGCTCTGTCGCCCCCGCCCATTGCCGGGCTCGGGACCTCAAACGGGTTCACCTTCCGCTTGCAGGATCGTGGATCGCAGGGACAGGCGGCGCTTGCCGCCGCCGGTCAGCAGTTGATGGGGCTGGCGTCGCAAAGCCCGGTGCTGCGGGGATTGCGCGTCGAGGGCATGCCCAATACGGCGCAGATCAATTTGATCGTGGATCGTGAAAAGGCCAATACCTTTGGCGTCAGCTTTGCCGATATCAGCTCGACCATCTCCACCAATCTGGGGTCGGCCTATGTGAACGACTTCCCCAATGCGGGGCGCATGCAGCGCGTGACGGTGCAGGCCGATGCCGGGCAGCGCATGGATGTGAGCGATCTGCTCAACCTCACCGTGCGCAATTCCAACGGGGGCATGGTGCCGCTGTCGACCTTTGCCAAGGCCGATTGGCGACTGGGGCCGGCGCAGATCGTGGGCTATAATGGCTATCCGGCGGTGCGCATCGCGGGCTCGGCGGCCCCGGGCTTTACCTCGGGCGATGCCATTGCCGAGATGGAGCGGCTTGCCGCCCAGTTGCCGGCCGGCTTTGGTTTTGAATGGACGGGCCAGACCCTCCAGGAAATCCAGTCGGGCTCGCAAAGCATGTTCCTCATGGCCCTGACCGTGGCCTTTGTGTTCCTGCTGCTGGCCGCACTCTATGAGAGCTGGTCGATCCCGCTGTCGGTGATGCTGGTGGTGCCGCTGGGGGTGATCGGGTCGGTGCTTGCCGTGATGCTGCGCGGCATGGCGAGCGACGTGTATTTCACCGTGGGCCTCATCACCATTATCGGCCTTTCCGCCAAGAACGCGATCCTGATCATCGAGTTCGCCAAGGATAGCTGGGCCGATGGCAAGCCGTTGCTGGAGGCCACGATCGAGGCGGCCCATCTGCGGTTCCGCCCGATCATCATGACCTCGCTGGCCTTTACCCTTGGCGTGGTGCCGCTGGCGATCGCCACGGGCGCCAGCTCCTCGAGCCAAAACGCCATCGGCACGACGGTGCTGGGCGGCATGATCGCTGCCACGCTGCTGGCAGTGCTGTTTGTGCCGGTGCTGTTCGTGTTCATCATGAAACTGGTGCGGGCCAAGCCCAAGCGCATCGGGGTTGATGAGCCCATTGCGCCAGCGGCGGCCAGCGCGCCGGCTGTTGCGGCCGAATAAGACAGGAAGGGGCAGGCAAGACCTGCCCCTTTGTTGTTGCGATGGGCTGCTAGGGCTGGTTGCGCAGCTCGCGGAAGGTGAGGGAAAACCGGGTTTGCTCCACGGGTGGAATGGAGTGCTCCCATTCGGTCCGGGCCGCGCCCGAGAGCAGATAGGCCGAGCCGGGTTCGGCGGTGATCGAGACGCGCTCCCATTTGGCGCCCGCCTTGCGCCGGAGCCTGAAGGTGCAGGCCGACAGCAACGATACCCCCACGATGGATCCAAAGACGGCCTTGTCCTTGTGCCAGCCGATGGGTGCGCCCGGCCCATATTCGGTGACGAGAACCTGTTGCAGCCGGTCCGGCTCGATGCCGGCAAAGGCCGCCGCCTGATCGCGCAGCGGCAAAAGGAAAGGGGGAATAGGGTCAGTCCGCGCCAGCCGTTCGGTCGAAAAATCATAGCGCCAGCCAAAGGAAACCACCCGGCGCTTGCCTTCAAAGCCATGGAAGTCAAAGGCCTGGAACGGCAGTTGCCGCACCTGCCCGAGGACGTCCTCCTGCATGGCAGGCGGGATGGCGTCAGGAAAATAGCGGAAGCCCTCAGGGAGCACCGGCCCAGGCGAGCCGAAAAGGTCGGGTTGCGAGATCATGGGCTGAGGCTACCCGGAACGGCGGTGTGCGTCCATTGCAGCCACAATGAGGGCGCGCGAGCTCGGCCCGCGCCCAGGTCGCGGTGAAGGACCTCAACTGCTGGGGATCGAAGCTGGCGCTTCGCGGGTTCAGTACGCACGCTCTTGGCAGCAGCTGCGGAAGGCGAACCGAAAAGGGCTCCATCGATGTCGAGACAAGGCATTCAAAACATCAGCTTCGTGGCATTGGTGGTCGCGATCACTGCAGCCTTTGTTTGGCTGCTCCTGCCTTATTACAGCGCCATTTTGTGGGCGGTGATCCTCGCCATTCTGTTTAATCCGCTGCAGCGGCGCTTGACCGTTTGGTTTGGTGGCCGGCGCAGCCTTGCGGCCGTGGTCAGCGTGCTAGCCTGTATATGCGTGGTTTTGATCCCCGCCAGCCTGGTCATTGCGTCCTTCTCGATTGAAGTCTCGTCCTTGATCCGGCGGCTCCAAGAAAGCGATTTTAGCCTCGCCGATGCGCTGGCCCAGGTACAGGCGGTTTTACCGGATTTTGCCAACAAGGCCCTGGCCGACATGAATCTGGGCAATCTGCGCGAGATCCAGGACGGCGTGCTTTCAGCCCTTTCCAACACCGGCCAAACCATTGCCAGCGGCGCCCTTGGCATCGGGCAAGGCACGCTACAGTTCGTTATTGGCCTCGCGATCATGCTTTACCTGTTGTTCTTTTTGTTCCGGGATGGCCGGTCCCTGGTGCTGATGATCCGCAACTCAGTTCCCCTTGACCGCACCCGGACCGACGACATTGCCGCCAAGTTCGTTTCGGTGGTCAAGGCGACGGTGCGGGGCAATGTGCTGATCGCCCTTGCCCAAGGTGGGATTGGTGGGGTTACGTTCTGGTTGCTTGGCATCGAAGCGCCGCTGCTTTGGGGCGTGGTGATGGCGGTGCTGTCGCTGCTGCCGGCGGTTGGCGCCTTTCTGGTTTGGGCGCCGTTTGCTGTTTATCTCGGCCTGACCGGCGAGATCACCAAGGCGATCATCCTCGTTCTTGTTGGTGCGCTGGTGATCAGCATGATCGACAACTTCCTGCGGCCCGTGCTTGTGGGCCGCGAAACCAGGCTGCCCGACTATGTGGTGCTGATTTCCACGATCGGGGGTTTGTCCTTGTTCGGGGCAAACGGCTTTGTGCTGGGGCCGCTGGTTGCGGCGCTGTTTATGGCGGTGTGGTCGCAGTTCACCGATGATCGGCTGAGCGAGAGCAGCGAGGACACAGCCGAGACGGTTTGAGCGGTGGCGACATGGGCGACCCCGCCGGGGTTGCCGCCCTTAGCTGCCGAGCTTGTGGAAGGAACGATCCCAATGGACCAGCGCGGGTGCAGGAGCGGTGGTGCTGGCGAGCACGCGGCCAATGACCAGCACATGGCCATGGCGTTCGATGGCTTCCTCGAGAACGCAATGCACCGAGGCGATTGCGCCTTCAAGGGCAAAGCCTGCGCCGGGGTATTGACGCCAGGCTGCACCGGCAAAGCGGTCGCTGCCGTGAGCCTGGGTGCGGCCCGCAAAAACCTCGGCCAAATGCCTTTGATCATGGGCCAGCAGATTGACCGAGAAGCCCTTGTTGCTTTGCAGCAGTGGCCAGGTGTTGGAGCGGCTGTCGACCGAAACGAGAAGGCGCGGCGGATCCACGGAAAGCGAAATCACCGAGGTGGCCGTGAAGCCACCCCGTTCTTTGTCGGTGCCGGCGGTCACGATGCTGATGCCCGCCGCCAACTGCCGCATGGCCAGCCGGAAATCCTCTTCAACCGTGCCGGCGCTGACTTCGAGACGATCCAACATCACGCAGCCTTCGCGGCTGGAACGGGTTCGCCCAGCGAGAGCATCAAACGGTTCGCCCAGTTGAAAAAGGCGGCGGTGGAAATCACGTCGGTGATCTCGAAGTCGTCGAGCCCCGCTGCGCGTAGCCGCGCAATCTCGCCATCGCCAAAAGCGGTGGGTGTATCGGTCAGGGCCACGGCTGCCGCCGTTACCGCGTTCCAGCGCTCGCCGAGATCGGTGCCGGTGCCGCCATCAAGCAGGCGCTGCACGTCGTCCCGGCGCTTGGAATGGGTAGAGGCGAAGCGGGAATGGACGGACGCGCAAAAGATGCAGCCATTATGGCGGGAGGTTGCCGTGGCGGACAATTCCCGTTCCGCCCGCGGCAAGCCGCCATTGGGATTATAAAAGATGTCCTTGTCGGCCTTGGTGCGGGCGCCCAGCACGTCAGGATCATGGGCGAGCAGCATGAAGTAGGAGGACTTGGCGCGCGAGGCATCGACAAGGCCCGTCCAATGGCGCTCGGTGAGGGCGGCCTCATCGAGCGGCTCGAGCCATGGGGACCAGCCTAGCTCGTCCTGGGTGAAGGCGTTGACGGCGGCAGGTTGGGTACTGGGTTCGGTGATCTGGCTCATGGCAGCCTCAAGGGTTGGAGCCGGCCGCAACGGCCGCGGTGAAACTGGTGATGGTGGTGTCGTTGGCCGGCTCGATTGCCGCGGCACCGGCCAGCGCCGAAAGCCCTTCGACGAGGCGCAGCTGGAAGGCGAGATAGGAAACCAGCTGGGACAGGGTCACGATCCCAGCCGTGCTCCAGCCGGCGGCGAGGAGGACCTGCAGCGCTTCCTTGCTGGCATCCCGAGGGCGGAACACCAGAAGATGGGCATGGTCGAGTGCCGCGGCGAGCCGTTCACCAAGCAGGCGGCGGACCTCAGGCGAGACGGCGAAATGGAGCCCCACCTTGTTTTCGCCGGACAGGGGCCCGGCCGGGTAGATGCCGTAGGGCCCCGTCGTCGCGCCGCGCTCGACCTCGTTATTGATTGCCGCGGCGATGGCGGGGCCGCCATCGAGCTGGGTGAGCTTATGGGCATAGTGGTCGGCCAGCACCGGCTGGCCTTGCAGGCCCGACACAAAGCTGGCGACGGCGAAGCGCTCAAGCAGCGATACCTGGCTGGCATCGGCCGGCTCGAACAGGGCAAGATAGGCCTGCTGGACATTGTCCCGGGCCACTTCGCGGTGCCGCCGCAGGGCATCGAGGTGGGAGCCCGGAATAATGGACAGCACCTGATCGATCAGGTCCGGCGCGGGGTTGCTCATGGTGTTCTCCTCAAAAAGGGGTCAGCGGGCAATGGCGATGCGGGGCGCGGCCTGGGGTTCGGCACGCCAGCCAAGGGCGGGCGCCACCACCTCGGCGGTGAGTTCAAGCGAGCGCAGAATCAGAGGATGAGGGGGATCGACCGAGTGCACCTGGAAGGAGATGTCGGTGGCGCGATCGAGCACCGGGTCCTGGGCCAGGCTATCGATCACCTCGGCAGTATTGCCGACATGGGTGTCAAAGGCGCGGATCAGTTCGGGAAGTGTTTGGCCGGGCTGGGCGTGGCCGGAGGCCACAAACCGCTCGGCAATGCGCCGCAGCCCGATATCGGCCCATTCCAGAGCCGTGGCCTGCTCATCGGCGACAAACAAGGTGCGTGAGGCCAGGATGCGCGGCTCAGCGCCAGGAGGCAGGGCTGCGAGATAGGCATCGATGATCGGCTGCTGCAGCTCGGCCAGGCTCGCATCGGGATTGTCCTTAGGCCGCGGCTGGGTGCGCGACAGCATGAGCCCATCGCCCGCGGTGCCAGCCCGCTGCCCGCCCTCCACCGAGAAGGTCGCCTGCCAGATGCGCCCGGCCAGCGAGCCGCCGCCGGGGTAAAGCTGGTTGCCGCCCTCCAGTGCCTCGCCGGCAAGCGCCTTGCGCAACAACGTAAGGTTGGCGCCATGCACCGGGCCGCGCTGGGCGCTGTCGAGGCCAAAGGGAGCAAAGGAGCTTGGGGTGCCGCCGCTGCCGACCCCAAGCTCAAGCCGCCCACCGCTGAGCAGGTCCAGCACCGCGGCGTCTTCGGCAACGCGGATCGGCGCTTCGAGCGGCAGCGTGATGATGCCGGTACCCAGGCGGATGCGGCTGGTGTGCGCGGCGACATGAGTCAGGAACACGAAAGGCGAGGGCAGGCCCCCTTCATCATGGCTGAAATGATGCTGAGCGACCCAGGCCGAGTCAAAGCCGTGGCGTTCCGCCGTCTGGATCTGCTCAGTTGCCAGGCGGTAGCGTTCGGAGGGCGGTGCATCGTCGAGAAGTCGGGAGAAAAAGCCCAGACGTTTGATTTTGCTCATTCTGCAGCTCGCTTGTAGAGGGTGGAAAATGAAGCGGCGGGTGCCAGGCCGCGGCCCGGGATCGCGGCAAGGAGGTCGCGGGTGTAAGCGGCCTGGGGATGGGCGAAGACATCGAGGACAGCGCCGCTTTCCACGGCGCGGCCGCCCTGCATCACCGTCACCGAGTGGGCGATCTGGCGCACCACCGCGAGGTCGTGGGTGACGAACAGATAGGTCAAGCCGAACTGCTCCTGCAGCTTTTCGAGGAGGCGCAGGATCTGGGCCTGCACCGTGACATCGAGAGCGGATACGGCTTCATCGAGCACGAGGACGCGGGGCTGCAGGATCAGCGCGCGGGCAATGGCCACGCGCTGGCGCTGCCCACCCGAGAGGGCCCGGGCGGTGCGGCCGACACTGTCGGCAGGCAGACCGACCCGTTCGAGCATGCCCTCGACGCGCTCGATGCGCTCGCCCTTGCTGACCCGTTCGAAGTTGCGCAACGGCTCGCCGACAATCTCGCCTATGGTTTGGCGTGGATCGAGTGAGGCGAACGGGTTCTGGTACACGAGTTGCACGTCCCGGCGGAACCGGCGCAGCGCTTCGCCACTCAGGTCGGACAGATTGGTGCCGCCGATCTCGATTTGTCCGGCGGTCGGGCGCTGCAGGCCAACAACACAGCGCGCCGTGGTGGTCTTGCCTGAACCCGATTCGCCAACCAAGGCATGGGTGGTACCAGCCGCGATGCTGAAGGAAACGTCGTCGACGGCTAGGAAGGGCCGCCCGCCGATGTTGAATTGCTGCCGCAAACCCTCAACGGTCAGCAGCGCCGGCGCAAGGCTGGGGGCCGAACGGGGTTGTGCCGGGCGCAGCGCGGGAGCGTCGCCGAGCAGTTGTCTTGCATAGGCGCTGTGTGGGCTGGCCAGCAGGGACCTCGCTGGGCCCTGCTCCTGCACCATGCCGCCCTGGAGGACGACGATGTGATCGGCCCGGTCGGCGGCAACTCCCAGATCGTGGGTGACGAGGAGGACGCCAGTGCCGGTTTCCTGGCGCAGCTCGTCGAGCAGATCGAGGATGCGGCGCTGCACCGTGACGTCGAGCGCACTGGTTGGTTCATCGGCGATGATCAGCGCGGGGCGCAGTGCCACGGCAATCGCGATCAAAACGCGCTGCTTCATCCCGCCCGAGAGTTCGTGCGGATATTGGTGGAACCGCAACGCCGGCTCGCTGAGGCCGACCCGCGCCAGCAGCTCGATGACGCGCTCCTGGCGTTCCCGCCGGTTGCGCATGCCATGAAGCTTGAGGACTTCTCCCACCTGCGCGCCGATGGTTCGCACCGGGTTCAGGGAGGTGCCGGGGTCCTGGGGCACAAGACTCATCACCTTGCCGCGAATGGCATCGAGCCGCCGGCCCGACCAGTTGCTGATCTCGGCGCCGTTGAGGCGGATGGAGCCGGCATCGATCCGACCATTGTCGGGCAAGAGGCCAATAACAGCCTGGGCCGTCGTGGTCTTGCCCGAGCCCGATTCCCCGACCAGCGCCACCACCTCGCCGCTGTGCAGGGTCAGCGACAGGTTCTGGACCACGCGGCGCCAACCATTGGCAAGCCGGTAGGAGAGGCTGAGCCCTTCGACGTTGAGCACTGGCGTTTCATGCTGTCCCGCAAAGCTGATCGTGCTCATGGCGTCCTCTGCAGCGATTGGCTGATGCGGTTGGCGGCAAGCACGACCAGGATCACCGCAAGGCCGGGAAAGGTGGTGAGCCACCAGGAGGTCGTGAGATATTTGCGGCCCTCGGAGATCAGCAGGCCCCATTCAGGGGTGGGCGGGGGCGCGCCATAGCCGAGAAAGCCCAGCGTCGAAATCGCGAGGATAGCGCTGCCGAACTGAAGCGCGGCATAGGCAATCACCGTACCCATGGCATTGGGCAGGACATGGCGCCACAACACGCTCCAGAACCGGCCACCGCTGCCAAAGGCGGCTTCGACATAATCGGCGTGGCGCACCCGGATAACCTCTGAGCGCATCAGTCGGGCAAATCCGGCAATTGTGGTTGCACCGACCGCCGCGGCCACGTTCACCGTGCCAAAGCCCAGAATGATGATGATGGAGAGCTGGAGCAGCAGGCCGGGCACGGAGAGGAGGACATCCACCAGCCGCATGATCACGGCGTCGACCCGGCCACCGGTCGAGCCCGCGATGAGCCCCAGCGTCGTGCCGCCAACCAGGCCGACGAAAACGGCGACCAGGGCGCCCGACAGTGAATTGACCGAGCCGTAGATGATCCGGGCCAGCACGTCGCGGCCGATCTCGTCGGTGCCGAACCAGTGGGAGGCATCGGGTGCCCGCAGCTGGTTGCCGGCCATGCCGATCGTGCCGCTATGGTGGGTGAAGAGTGCCGGAGCAACGGCCCAGGCGATGGCAATGGCGATGATCGCCCAAGCCAGGAGGAGGGTGGGCTGCAGTTGCAGCCGGTGCTGGCGCGGGGTTGCGGCGCCAAGAGTGAACAGGTCGAGCGTGGTCATGCCTTTGCTCCCACGGGACGGTTGAGTCTGGGGTCGATGAGCGGCGCGAGGAGGTCAACGAGGAGGTTGATCAGCACAAAGCCGAGAGCCGCGAGCACGACGATGGCCTGCAGCACGGCGGTATCCTGGTTGCTGACTGCCTGCTCGGTCACTCGGCCAAGTCCATTGATGCCGAAGACGGTTTCGGTCACCACAGCACCGGCGAGCAGTTCCCCGAACAACACGCCGGCAATGGTCAGCACCGGCAGCAGGGCATTGCGCAGCACGTGGTGCCAGAGAACAAAGCGCCGGCTGGCGCCCTTGGCCCTCGCGACGGCGACAAAGGGCTGGGTTTCGATCTCATCGAGGCTTCGGATCAGGATCTGCGCCAAGGGGGCGGCAATGGGTACGGCCAGGGTCGCCACCGGCAAGATCAAGGCCTGGAATTCGGAGGGATTGATGATCGGCACCAGCCGCAAGCGGAACGAGAACAGCTGGATCAGCATGATGCCGAGCCAAAATACCGGCACCGAGATCATCAGCGAGGGCACCATCTGCAGTGCGTTGCGCAGCCAGTTGAACGGCGCCAGCGTCGCCGCAAAGGCCACAAGGCCAGCAAGCAGCACGGCAAAGACGAGAGCGAGGCTGGCCAGTCTCAGTGTCGGCCAGGCATTGGCAGCAAGGACCGTGTTGACCGGCACGCCGGCCTGTACGGAATAGCCGAAACTGCCCTGGAGGAAGTTGACCAGGGTGTTGCCATATTGCGCCCAGATGGGGGCGTCGGCACCGTAGCGCAAACGGATCTCAGCGATCTGCTCGGGCGACAGCCCCATTTCGGGGTTCTGGTACTTGATCAGGATCGCATCGCCCGGCAGCGCCTGCAGCAGCAGGAACGAGGCGGTGAAGGCAAGCAGGAGAACCAGAACGGCCTGGCCGAAGCGCGTTGCAATCGTGGTGGTCATGGGGACCTCCGGGCTGATGAAAAACGCCGCCCCGGCCAGGGAACAACCGGGGCAGCGAGGGGGATCAACGAGGCGCCAGCCAGACATTGTAAAAGCTGGGGCGGGCGACTGCGTCAAAGCCAATGCCCCGGACATAGGGCGCTCCGGCAAAGACCTGCGGCTCTTCAAAGATCGGGATCACATAGGCCTGGTCGAGCAGATAGGCCTGGACATCGGCAGTCAGGTCCAGCCGCCTTTTCGTGTCCGGCTCGGCCGCAATGGCGAGCAGCAACTCGTTAAGCGCGGGATCTTCCCAAGTGGCATTGGGGTTGGTGCCGCCCTTTTGCAGCAGGGAGTCGCGGTTGGTGGGGTAAAAGTTGGACTTGATGACGTCCGGATCGGCACGACCCACCATAGCGGGACGGAGCGGGGTCTTAAGGGGATCAAGATTGTCCTGGGTCGCGCTGCCGGAGTCACCCGCCAGAACATTGAGCTTGGCACCCACGGTGGCCCATTGCTGGCTGAGGAGCTGAAGGGTCGCGCGGTTCTGCGGCTGGGGCAGCGACTCATAGGCGCTGAGTTCGAGCTTGACCCCGTCCTTTTCGCGAATGCCATCGGCACCCACAACCCAGCCGGCCTCATCGAGCAAAGCCTTGGCCTTTTCCGGGTCAAAGGCGAGTTTCTCGGAGAGGTCCACATAGCCCGCGGCAGTTGAGGCAATTACGGAGGTGGCCTGCGGGTAATGGGCGGAAAACAGGGTGGAAACGATCTCCCCGGCATTGGTGGCGGCGGTCAGCGCCTGACGCACCTTGATGTCGGCCACGATCGGGTTCTCGGGACGGAAAGTGACGTTGTTGTTGACGCCGCGCGTTGGGGCGGAGTGGATCAAATAGCCCTGGGCTTCCACCTGGGCTTCATCATAGGCCTGGATCTGGCGAATGAAATCAGCTTGCCCGGACAGCAGCGCGCCGATACGCACGCTATCCTCGGGGGTGACGATGAGCTGAATTGCATCGAGATAGGCGCGGCCGGTATGCCCGATATTGGGTGGGCCCCAGGCGTAATCCTCGCGCACCTTGAGGTTGAGGCTTTGGCCCAGCACCTCGCTTTCCACCACGAATGGACCCGAGCCGATGATCTTGGTGGCGTCACCGAGCTCATCATAGGGTTGTTCGAGAACGGAAGGGGCGACGATGCCCGAGCCGATCACCGATGTCGCCTGCAGGAAGCCTGGTGCGGGGGCCTTGAAGGTGAACTTGACGGTCAGCGGGTCGATGGCCTCGCTGCCCTGATAATTGTTGATGGCTTCCGCCACCGGATAGCCCAGGTCCTTGTTGCCGAGGCCGAAGGTGTCAAAGTTCTTGGCGACGGCGGCCGCATCAAGTGCCGTGCCGTCCGAGAAGGTCACGCCCGGGCGCAGCTTGAAGACATATTCGGTGGCGTCCGCGTTGATCTCCCAACTTTCGGCCAGCCAGGGTTCGATCTCGAGCGTTGCCGGGTTCTGCCAGGTCAGCTTGTCGGTGATCTGGTTGAGGATGCCGCTATTGGGATAAAAACCGCCGGCGGGCGGGTAGAGATTGGTGTGCGCCTGTTGTTCCAGATAGACCAGCGTTCCGCCCTGCACGGGCGCGTCTTGCGCGAGGGCAGCACCGGTCGAAACGCTGCCCAGCAACAGGGCCACAAGTCCCCACCCAAGGGGACGCTGCAACAGTGCTAAAGGTTGAAGAGACACGTTGGCTTCCTTCTCAACACGGGCTCCACAAGGATCCCCCATGTCTCTAGCCTGCGCCGATCGGGGCTTTGTCTCAACAATCCCTAGGAACTCAGTCGTCTATTTTGCGCTGGTGTTGAGCAACGGTTTTTCGTGCGGCCCGCGCCCCCTTAGAATTGCCGCGACGAGCAGGAAGTGGCGGCCCTGCTTAGGATTGGGATGGTGATGCTATGCTGGACACGGAACTTTGGATCGCGAGCGCGCAGCAAGAGGGAAGCTCGCTAGAGGCTGCGCTCGACCAGTTTGACCGCCTGCCATCGCCAAACCTGGCGGAGATCATCGGCAGGTGGAGGGGCGTTTCAATACCAACCGGCCATGTTCTCGATGGCATGCTGGAAGCCTTTCAGTGGTACGGCAAGGCGTTTATGGATGAAGAACGGGTGTTTCCGCTGCTGTTTGGCAACAGCTCGCCTGTCACGCTCAATCCGCGCTTTTTGCCGCTTAACAATGCTACAGCCCGCCTGCAACGGCTGGGCCCCGTCCGGTTGCTGTTCCGGCTGGGCTATCGCGCCTTGGCGACGGATAAACCCACTGCGCGCTTGCGGACGCTCACCTGCCGTGGTGTGCCTACCATGTCGATGATCTATGACCGGCAGCCCATTATTGACTCCTTCCGGAGGGTCACCCCTGACCTCCTGCTCGGCATGATGGATTGCCGGGGCTTTGAGCCGCTGTTTTTTGCGTTGCACCGGGACAAGGGCGGCAGGGTCGGGGCCCGGTAAAACCGGGGTTACCCCGTTGCCTCCTCGATAGGCCACACCCCATGTGCAACTCGCGCAGGGTCAGGCGGAACTTGCACTCGAGCGGTCGTAGGTTGCTTCGAGTTCCATCGAGCTTGCTAAGTGCCTGACGTAATAGGGCACGCGCTCCGCGGCCATCGGCCTTGCCAACAAATATCCCTGAGCAACATCACAGCTGTTGGTGCGCAGGATGTCCCAGTGCTCAGTCGTTTCCACGCCTTCGGCAACGACCTTGATGCCAAGCGCATGGGCCAAGCCGATGACTGCCTTGACGATGGCCGTTGCGTTGGGATCCACGCCGAGATTTTTGACAAAGGACTGGTCGATCTTGAGCCAGCTCACCGGGAACTTGTTCAGATGGGTCAGAGACGCGTATCCGGTGCCGAAATCGTCCAGAGAAATGCTCACGCCGCCTTCCTGCAAACGCTGCAGGGAACGAGCGACTGTCCCTGAGTCGTCCTCGAGGAACACCGTTTCGGTCACTTCGATTTCAAAGCAACTCGCCGGAAGTCCAGCTGTCTGGAGCGATTTCAGAATGGTGGTCGCCAGGTCCATCCGGAAGAATTGCTGGGCCGAAACATTGATGGCGACGCTGCCAAAATCAATGCCTTGATCCCGCCAAAGCTTCATATCGGCAACGACCCGGTGCAGCATGCGCTTGCCCAAGGCGACCGAAAGCAGCGGATCGTCGAAGGCTTCCTTGATCAGGCCCGGTGGCTGGACGCCGTGGCGGGGCGAACTCCAGCGCAGCAGGGCTTCAAACCCGCACAACTCGCCGGTACTCAGCGACACCTTGGGTTGATAAAAAGGGAAGACTGCGTCGCGCTCAAGCGCGTCTCGGGCGCATGACAGCGCCGACACACGCCGTTGGAGCCGGTGCCTGGCGGCTGGGTTGAAAAAAGCCAGGCGGTTGCCGCCGGAATTTTTCGCGTCATACAAAGCCATGTCGGCGTTCTTCATCAGCTCGGCCGGCTGCGGGTCGCTCTGGGGATACATTGCAATGCCGAAGCTGGCTTTGCATGACAGTTCGGCCCCCAGGTAGGAAACGGGCTCTGCCAGCACGTCCCGCATCCTCAAGGTCAACTCAGCCAGGGTAGTCTCGCTGACATCGGCGGTTTGCAGAACGGCAAATTCGTCCCCACCGATACGAGCCACGCATCCCGGAACAACGGCTTCAAGCCGTTTGGCGACGGTCGTGAGCAGAGCGTCGCCCGCGGCATGCCCAAGGGTGTCGTTGATGTCCTTGAAGTCGTCGAGATCAAGATAAACTACAGCCACGCTTCCGCCGTTGCGGACAGCAGCATCAAGGTCGCGGTCGAGGCGCTGCAGGAAATGCGCCCGGTTCGACAATCCAGTGAGGGCGTCGTGGTGGGCGAGATGGGCGATCCTGTCCCTCGCTGTCCTTACCTCGGTGATGTCCCGGAAGAATATCGACAGCCCGTCCCCATAGGGGCTGACATAGACCTCGAACCAGACATTGAGCCCTGGAACGAAGGTCTCGAATTCCGCCGGCTGCCTGATCTCGGCTACCGCTTGCAGGCGCTGGCGAAACTCGCTGTCAGGATCAAGCGTCAGCGCCTTCCACAGGGTTTGGCCGAGCCGCAAGTTTCCCGGTTTACCCGTGGCATTGAGCGCCCGCTGGTTGCGATAGGTCACACGCCAGTTCCCGTCGACAACGACCACACAGTTGCCGGTACTTTCAAGCAATGCTGCGAGACGCGCTTCGCTCTCCTTGAGTGCGCTGGCCGCCGCCTTGTAGGCCTGGACATCTTCGGCGGTACCATACCAACGCACCACGCGACCTTCCGAGTCGCGCCGAGCGGCAGCCCGGACGCGGATCCAGGTGTGGTTGCCATCGCGGCGGCGGACGCGATACTCGATGTCGAGCGGTTGCCCTGAGGTTACTGCGGACTGCCAGGATGCCACCGCTGCGTCCACGTCGTCCGGGTGAAGTGCCCTGGACCAGCCTTTCCCCAGCGTTTCTTCGCGGGTCATGCCAATGAGTCTGGGCCAGCGGGGGCCGATTTCCAGCAGGTTGCCGTCAACGTCGGCGGTCCAGGGGATTTGCGGGCTCAGTTCAATCGCATGGCGGTAATGGTCCTCGCTTTCGCGCAGGGCAGCCTCGGCGAGCACCCGGGCAGTGACGTCCTGGCAGATCCCCTTGACCTCGATGACCTCTCCGTTGGTGCCCAGGACAGGTTGGGTCCTGGACCACAAGTGCAGGAACTGACCGTCACCCAGAACAACCCGTGCCTGGGTGCTGTGCGGCTGCCGTTGGTCGATTGTTGCCCGCAGGTTCTCCCGGACGGCCTCCCGGTCATCGGGATGGATGCACTCTAAACTGCTTTGCAGCGTGACCTGGAACGTGGCGGGGTCACGTCCCAGCAGGTGAAAAACCTCCTCCGAGCAGGAGAACTTGCCGGTGTGAGGCTCCCAGGACCAAAAGCCCAGCTTGGCCATCCTTTGTGCTTCGGCAATTTCGGACAGCTCAGCGTTCAACTCAGTCGACATGGTCATCGCCTATAGGGGAGGTGCCGTTTCCAATCGGAGACTGCTGTCCCAGTAGGCTCCATGTACGAACAAAACGTACATATTATCGGTAATTTTGTTGATTGCCCGTGTCACCTTGTTGCTGTTTCACGTGAACAATTCAGGACCAACACTGCTGATACAGGTGCTGATGTCCGCAACAGGGAACCATGCCGGGAAGCCGCCGGACGGCTTGGGCCTATCAAGGAAGCAAGTATCCGGCAATCGAGTAGATTTGCTTGCCGGCGATTATGAGTGGTCAAACGGCACGGGCGTAATGAACCGGCTCCATCTGTGTGGAGGCCAGCATGTGCACGCGGTTTGTTTATCTGGGGGGAGACGATCAGGTCGTGACCGGACGCTCCATGGACTGGAAAACCGATATCGCCACCGATCTTTGGGCGTTCCCGCAGGCAATGCAGCGCTCGGGCCAGGCAGGGCCCAATTCGATCCAGTGGACCTCCCGCTATGGCAGCGTTGTCGCTTCGGCCCATGACAACTCGACTACGGACGGGATGAACGAGGCGGGCCTCGTTGCCAATCTGCTGTGGCTGGCCGAATCCACCTATCCCGATTATGACGGCACGCGGCCAGGCCTGACTATCGCCGCCTGGACGCAGTATGTGCTCGACAATTTTGCGTCGGTGCAGGAAGCGGTCGAGGCGCTGGCGCAAGAGCCCTTTGTCATCGTCACGGACAAAGTGCCGGGCGACGACAGGATGGCCACCCTGCACCTGGCCTTGTCGGATGCCAGTGGGGACAGCGCGATCATCGAATATGTCGGTGGCAAGCAGGTCATCCACCACAGCCGCGATTATCAGGTGATGACCAATTCACCGATCTTCGAAAAGCAGCTGGCGATGGAGGAATATTGGGAGCAGATCGGCGGCACCGTGTTTCTGCCCGGCACGAACCGGGCGTCGGACCGCTTCGCGCGCGCTTCCTTTTACGTGCAGGCCATTCCCAAGACCGACGACCCGGTGCAAACCATCGCGGCTGCCTTCAGCGTGATCCGCAATGTCTCGGTTCCTTTTGGCATCAGCACGCCCGATCAGCCCAATATTTCCTCGACGCGCTGGCGCACGGTTTCGGACCACAAGCGCAAGCGCTACTTCTTTGAATCGGCAATGACGCCCAATATCTTCTGGGTTGATATAGCCAAGCTCGATCTTTCAGCCAGTGGCAAGGTGATGAAGCTTGATCTGGGCCCCAACGAGATGAACATCTATTCGGACAGGGCCAACAATCAATTCCAGCCCGCCGAACCGTTTCAGTTCGCTGGCCTTCCCTAGCCCCTTGCGAGGGGGCTGGGTACAGGGCGCCTGATCAGTCTGCGGCCGGCGAGTCGATGACCCAGGTGACACCAAAGCGATCCATCGTCATGCCAAAGCCCGGTGACCATGGCTGCGGCTCGAAGGGCATGAGCGACGTTCCTCCCTCGGACAGCGCCATAAAGATGCGGCGGGCTTGCTCGACGGAATCGGCGGCAATGGTGACGCTGTAGCCGCTGCGGCCTGAAAAATCCTGCATGTCCTGGCCCATCAGAGCCTGATCGCCGATATCGATCCATGCATGCACGATCCGGTCAAGACGGTCCTCGGAGATGCCCGGCGCAAGTCCGGGCATGTCGCGGTGACTGATCATGGCCCGGATCTCGCCGCCAAGGATGCTCGCATAGGCGGTGAAGGCTTCTCGGCAATTCCCGTCGAAATCAATGTTGGCAACGACTTTCATGGCATGTTCCTCCTTTCGGTGACGGCCTTAGCAAAGCCATCTGAACACGGATGTGACTGTGCCGTCCGCGATGGTCTGCTCATGCAATCCATGACGAACGAGGCCGGCCAGTTACTACGGGCAAGGAACGGGATGCAGTTTCACCTGTTAGTGTGGGACCCCAAGGAGAATAATATGCAGTTGCCCCATGGCACGATTGTTGCCGTTGCTGACGGCGAAAAACTGAACCTGTTCCGGAACACAGGAGATGAAGGCCGCCTGCAGCTGGCCGCCGAGCCAAAGGCGTCCGTGGATGCAAGCGGCTCCGGTTCGGGTGGACATCAAAGCAGCTCGTCCAACCCAGACAATGGTCAGCAAGCAGAAGACGGATTTTCCGCTGGCGTTGTCGACGTGCTCAACGGCATGGCGCTGAGTGGCGCCGCCAAAAACATGGTTATTGTTGCCGCTCCCCGTTCCCTGGGCGAGTTCCGTAAGCGATACCACAAGTCCCTGTCAGCCATCCTGCTCGGCGAGCTCGACAAGGACCTGACCGGACACAGTCTGGCAGAAGTAGAAGCGGCTGTGGGCGCTCACTAGACCCCAGGACGCCTGGTTCAGCTTCGGCACCGACCCCCGGCAGGCGAGTCTGTCTCGATCTGCCGGGGGTTTCAGGCCTGGACCGCAACGGCCCCAAACACGCAGTCGGACTGGTTTGCTTGGACTAGCCAGCCCGGGATGGCCCTCAGTTCTTGTTTGCGCGCCAATCACGCAGGCGATCGACGCCGGCGAGGATGGTTTGCGGCGTTTTGGCAAAGCACAGGCGCAAGAGGCCGCTGGAGCGGCCGTCGCTGTGGAAGGCCGATAAGGGGATGGCGGCGACGCCGGCTTCTCGCACCAGCCGTTGCGCGAATGCGACATCGTCCCCAGCTGGATCATAGGCTGAAATGTCGATGTTGAGGAAATAGGTGCCCTGGGCATCCAGCACGGTGAACCCGGCTTGCCGGAGCGATCCGGCCATCAGGTCACGCCGCTGCTGCAGCTTGCTGCGCAGTCCCTCGAAATAATCAGCGTCCAGTCGCAGGCCGTAAGCGACGGCTGTTTGCAAAGCGGGCGGAGTGGTGAAGGTCAGGTATTGGTGGGCATTGGCAATGGGGCCGAGCAGGCGAGCATCGGCGGTGACATAGCCGACCTTCCAGCCGGTGACGGAAAACGACTTGCCGGCTGAGCCGATGCGCACACAACGCGCACGCGCCTCGGGCAGACTCATCAGGGGAATGTGCTGCCGGCCATCAAAGGTCAGGTGTTCGTAAACCTCGTCACAGATGGCAACCAGATCGTGCCGGTTGATCAGCTCGCTGATGAATTGAAGGTCATCGACCCCCATGAGGTGGCCGGTCGGGTTCATCGGCGTGTTGAGCACAATGGCGCGGGTTTTGGCGGTTACGGCCGCCTCAAGCGCCTCGCGCGGCAAGGTCCAGTGCGGCGCTTCGAGGGTGACCGGCACCACACTGGCGCCGGCGCGCTGCACCAGTGGGCGGTAGGAGTCGTAGGCGGGCTCGAGCAGGATGACTTCGTCGCCGGGGTTGAGCAATGCGAGAAAGGCGGCGGCCAGGGCCTCGGTGGCGCCTGAAGTGACGATCACCTCGGTCTGCCAATCGATCTCGAGCCCGAAGTGGCGCTGAGCGTTCTCGGCCACGGCCTTGCGAAGGGCCGGGAGCCCCCGCATGGGCGGGTATTGGTGCGGGCCGGCCAGCATAGCCTCGGCGGCGACCTCGACCACTTCGCGCGGCTCCAGGTCTTCGGGAAAGCCTTGCCCGATATTGATCGCGTCATGCTCGGCCGCGAGGCGCGACATGGTCTCGAAAATGGAGACGCCGAGTTGGGAAAAGACTTCGTTCATGAACGGGATCCGGATGCCGGGTGCGGCGGCTGTTGAGGGGGACGCCGAGCACCCCTGCCATGGACGCCGGCTTGGCCGCAAGGGGAGGGTGCCGTCGCCGAGCAAGCCCGGCGACGGCCCTTTGTTCGGCTTACCAGCTCGCCAGGACGGCGCCGTTGAAGGTGGTGTCGACGAACTGCTTGATCTCATCGGAGTGGTAGGCTTCAACCAGCGCCTTGACCCATTCGGCGTCCTTGTCCTCGGAGCGGACAGCGATGATGTTGACGTAAGGGCCCTCGGGGCCTTCGCGCAGGATGGCGCCGTTCACCGGATCAAGCCCGGCCTGTTCGGCATAATTGGTGTTGATGCCGGCCGCATCGACATCGGGCAGGGTGCGGGGCAATTGGGCGGCGTCGATCTCGAGGATCTGCAGGTTCTTGGGATTGTCGACGATGTCGGCGACGCTCGCGGCCGTGCCCACGCCGTCCTTGAGCTTGATTACCCCATTTTCCTGCAGCAGCAGCAGCACGCGGCCGCCATTGGTGGGATCATTGGGAATGGCGATCGAGCCGCCTTCGGGGAGATCCTCAATGGAGTCGATCTTTTCGGAATAGATGCCGATGGGGAAGTTCACGGTGGTGGCGACCGAAACGATGTCGTAGCCGCGGTCCTTGATCTGGTTGTCCAGATAGGGCTGGTGCTGGAACGAATTGGCATCCAGTTCACCCGAAGCGAGCGCTTCGTTGGGCACGACATAGTCGGAGAACTCGGTGATCTCGAGTTCGATGCCTTTAGGTGCCAGCACTTCCTGAACTGCTTCGAGGATCTGGGCGTGCGGCCCCGGCGTGACGCCGATCTTGTAGGTTTCGGCAAAGGCTGGCGCAGCTGAGAGCGTGACGGCAAGCGCCAGGGCAGGCAGGAAGGTCTTGGTCATAGAGGCATCCTTGTTGAAAGTCAGAAGCGGGCGCGCTTGTCGAGCCGGCGCGCGAGGAAGTCGCCAAGGCTTTGCACGCCCTGGACGAGAACGATCAGCACCAGCACCACGACGAGCATGACGTCGGGCATGAAGCGCTGGTAGCCAAAGCGAATGCCGAGATCCCCGAGGCCGCCACCCCCCACAGCCCCGACCATGGCCGAGTAGCCGATCAGGCTGACGACGGTGAGCGTGAGGGCCGAGACGATGGCCGGCAACGCCTCGGGCAACAGCACTTTTTGAACGATCTGGAGCGGCGTGGCGCCCATGGCGCGGGCCGCCTCGATCAAGCCCTGATCAACCCCGCGAATCGCCGCTTCGATGACGCGGGCAATGAAGGGCGCCGCAGCAATGGTCAGCGGCACGATGGCGGCGCTGGTGCCGATGGAGGTGCCGGCAATCAGCCGCGTCAGGGGAACGATGGCAACCACAAGAATGATGAACGGGGTGGAACGGGCAGCGTTGACCACAAGGCCGATCGCGTTGTTGATCGCGGGGGCGGCAAAGAGTTCGCCGCGCCGGCTGGTGGCGAGAAACACCCCGAGCGGCAGGCCGATCAGGGTGCCGATCAACCCGGCCACGCCCACCATATAGAGGGTTTGGCCAACCGATGAGACCAGCAGCTTGAGGATCTGGGGGGAAAAAACTTCAGGCCACATAGCCAAGCACCTCAACATCCAAACCCAGCTTTTGCGCCGCTTCGCTCAGCGCCGCAACCTGGGTGGGCACGGCGGGGACTCCCACGATCAGGGTGCCAAAGGGTTGCCCGGCGATGTGATCGACCTTGGCCTGGATAATCCCCAGATCCAGATCGAGTTGCCGGGTCAATACGGACAGAAAGGGCTGGGCCGCGTCGCCACCGGTAAAGGTCAGGCGCACCAGCGCCTGCGACGCGCCTGCGGGATCTGAGGCAAGCTTGCTAGCGAGATGGGCCGGCAGTTCGGTGCCCGTGAGGCTGGCGACAAAGTTGCGCGTTGTTGGGTGCCTTGGCCGGGTAAAGAGGTCAAAGGTCGACCTTTCCTCCACAATCCGGCCGCCATCGATCACCGCCACCCGATCGGCCACCGACTTGATGACGGACATTTCATGGGTGATCAGCAGCACGGTCAGGGACAGTTCGGCATTGACGCGGCGCAGCAGCGCCAGGATTTGTTCGGTGGTTTCCGGGTCAAGCGCCGAGGTCGCTTCGTCCGACAGCAGCACCTTGGGATTGGTCGCGAGGGCACGGGCAATGCCGACGCGCTGCTTTTGGCCGCCCGACAGTTCGGCGGGATAGCGCCGCGCCTTGTCGGCCAAACCCACAAGCTCGAGCAGGGGGGTGATCCGCGCCTTGATCTGGGATGAGGGGAGGCCAGCAATCTCGAGGGGCAGCGCAATATTGTCATAGGCGGTGCGGCGCGCCAGCAGGTTGAAATGCTGGAAGATCATGCCGATGGAGCGGCGCTGCTCGCGCAGGGCATGTTCGGGCAGGGCGGAAATCTCGACACCATCCACCACGACCCGGCCACTGCTTGGCCGTTCGAGCCCATTGACCAGCCGGATCAATGTCGATTTGCCGGCCCCCGAGCGCCCGATAACGCCCAAGATGGAGCCTTTGGGAACATCAAGCGTAATGGCTTCCAAGGCACTGACGGCGCCCCCGCCGGAGCGCGCCGGATAGGTCTTTTCGACGTCCCGCAGCGCGATAAGGGGCGGTGCGTTGTCAGTCGCCGTTGGAGCGGGAATGGGGTGTAGATGAAGGTTCACGGGGTATCCTGGTAATCAGGGCGTAGATTGGCGACTCGGCACCTCAGAGTCGAGCCAAGGCTTGCTTTGCATCGAGCCGGCAGGAAAACTTCGTTGGCACCACGCCCTAATTCTTAGTTCGGCATTCCTGCGGCTATGTCCAGCTCTGGTGCATATAGCGCTGGGCAGGCTTGTGCCAACCAGAGTTTGCCCCCGTACTTGCATAACCACGGTGCCGCAGGCGATCACGCCGGCGGAACGCGTCGGCCTAACTGGGTATCCAAGGCGGTTTGTGGAGCCTAATCGATGGCTAAAGCTGAGCCAGCCTGGATGGACTTCATGCCGGGTCTGCTGCTCGGCCGAACGGCGCAGAATGCGGTCCACCACCTTTGGGACAGCGTGGGAAGTTCGGAACCCCAACCTTGCCGTGTGGGTTTGGACAAGCACCGGCGATACCAGCAGTTAACAGCGCAGCATTTCGGTCGCCTGGCTGATCGCGTTCCTTGTTCCGCTCCTTGGGACAGCAACGGCTTAACCGACCAATCCGCTGGCGCAGCTTGAAGAAAGAGGGGTGCGAAGGTCACTTCGCACCGCCATTGCTTGTGCTGGGGAGTTGCACCCGACCTGAATTCGACCTTTCATGATGGAGAAGATTATGGCCAAAACGGCATTGGTGGTTGGCGCAAGCGGTATCGTGGGAAGCGCGACAACCGCTCTGCTGGTTTCGGAGGGTTGGACAGTCTACGGGCTGGCCCGGCGTCCCCTTGCACAGGCGGGGGTTACACCCGTTACTGCGGATCTGCAGGACGCCGGAGGGACGGCGGCAGCCTTGAAAGACCTCAAAGTGGATGCGGTTTTCATCACCACGTGGCTGCGCCAAGACAGCGAGGCGGAGAATATCCGCGTCAATTCAGCCATGGTGCGCAATCTGCTGGACGGATTGCGGTCAAGCAACAGTACCCGCCATGTGGCGCTCGTAACCGGGCTCAAGCACTATCTTGGCCCCTTTGAGTCGTATGGCAAAGGTGTGCTGCCACAAACCCCGTTCCGGGAAGATCAAGGCAGGCTCGACGTCGCTAATTTTTATTATGCACAGGAAGATGAAGTGTTTGCCGCCGCCGCGCGCGACGGCTTCACCTGGAGCGTTCATCGCCCGCATACCGTCATCGGCAAAGCTGTCGGTAATGCCATGAACATGGGAACGACCCTGGCTGTTTACGCCTCGCTCTGCCGCGAACTCGGACGTCCTTTCCGCTTCCCGGGATCAGCGGCGCAATGGAACGGACTGACGGACATGACGGATGCGCGCCAGCTCGCGCACCAGCTGCTGTGGGCCGCAACCACCCCGGCCGCCGCCAATCAGGCGTTCAACATTGTCAATGGTGACGTGTTCCGGTGGAGCTGGATGTGGGCTCGGATTGCTGAGTGGTTCGGCCTGGAGCCCGCGCCGTTCGACGGCACAGTGTTGACGCTGGAGCAGCAGATGCAAGGCGACGCCCCCATCTGGAAGCAGCTTGCCGAGCGCCACGGCTTGGTCGAGCCGGAGCTTTCGCGCCTGGCTTCACCCTGGCATACCGACGCTGATTTGGGGCGCCCGATCGAGGTCGTCACCGACATGGGCAAGAGCCGCAGTTTGGGCTTTACCCGCTATCAGCCAACCGATCAGGCCTTTTATGACCTGTTCACCCAGTTGCGCGCTGATCGCCTGATCCCATAGGTGGCACCGGACCAATTTGCTGTTTTGGGGTCAGCCAAGGAGCAGAAGCATGTCTCCCCACCTGCTCTCGACCCTGAACTGATGCATGAAGCGCTCCCCGAGCCGGGCATGCTTACCGCAGGGCAAGGATTGCGGCCTAGCGCGAGCTCCCGGCGACTGCCCGACATTTCGGTCGAGAGGCATCTTGCGCCGGCCGATCAGCGCAGGAAATGAGCGACCCGGAAGGGCCACAGTCCCTGGTGCTGAAAATGGATACTGGGGCTAATTCTACGGGGTACGCAAATGGGGTACGTGTTGGGGTACGCGACTGATTTTGCGGGCCTGCTACTCCCTGAAGTTGCAGGGCTTTCATGCGTCGCCGGAAAATGGTGGAGCTGAGCGGGCGCGCTCGACGCAAGGATTTTCCTAGTTGTTCTTTAACTAGATGCCCGTTTTCCGGACGCTGCCGGGTACCCTATTGGGGTACGTAGAGGGGTACGCGAGAGGCATTATCATGGCCCGCACCGCCGCAGGCGACAAGCGATTTCTGGAACTCCATCACGGCAAGTACCGCGTCGTCATGACGGTACCCAAGGTCCTGCGTAAGGCCATGGGAACGACCAAGCTCAAGCGCCAGCTCGGCACCGACAGCCTGGCTGTCGCAAACGAGACGAAGTGGGCGGTCGTCAAAGACCTCAAGGAGGAAATCCTCGCTTTCGAGCGCCAGACCTTCGGAGCGGGTCGTGCCGACCGGCAAGCCGTCCTGCAGCAGGCTTCGGAATTGGCGAAGACCCTGTCCGACTACGGTCCCGAAGAACGCGGCGGCCTCGCGCGCGCTATCGTCGAGGACACGGTCCAAGGCATCCTGGGCAAGCCTGTGGGCTATCGGGAGGTCTCGCCATGGATGGCTCGTACGGGCGAGGCCGGCGATGCCGGAACGCGCATTCCGGTCTACGATCCGAACCGTGAGCGCCTGGCGGACGATTTCGTCAACGTGGCCATGAACGGCGGCCTTCCCATCGCCAATGCCGACGCCGCCTACAAGGAGAAGCGCCTCAGGGTTTCCCCGCGCACCGAAGACGACCATGACCGGGCACTACGGATGCTGGGGGCCTTCTGCATTTGCCAGGGATTGGGCGACGACGCGACCAAGGTCGACGAGTACGTGGTAGCCGATTTCGTAGCGCACCTCGAGAACGAACATGGCATGGCGGCGCGTACGATCAAGAAGTACGTGTCCCGGCTCAAACTCTATTTCGACTACCTGAAATCCCTGCGGCAGATCACCGCCAATCCTTGGAAGGAGGCGGTGGTCTATATGCCGACCGCCAAGAACAGCGAGTTGGAGCGCCCGTTCACCGAGCAGGAGGTCGTCACGCTGCTGACGGGCAAATGCAAGCAGGCATTGCGCGACGTGATGATGATGGGTGCGCTCACCGGCGCGCGCCTCGATGCCGTTGTCGACCTCAAAGCGGGGGACGTCATCGACAACAAGGCGTTCCGCTTCAAACCCCAGAAGCGCGAGAAGGGCGAGCGGTTCGTACCCATCCATTCCGACCTGATGGAGATCGTCGGGCGCCGCCTACAGGGCAAGAAGCCCGAAGACGACCTGTTCCCGGAATACCCCCGCGATCCGGACAAGCCCAAGGTTGAGCGCAGCTTTCGGGCCAGCAAGCACTTCACCACGTACAGGCGCTCACTGGGCGTTGATGATATGGTTGCCGGCAAGCGTCGCTCCCGCGTCAACTTTCACTCGTTCCGTCGCTGGTTCATCACCAAGGCCGAGCGTAGCGGATCGCCCGAGCCACTGATCGCGGCGATCGTGGGCCATACCCGCAAGGGGATGACACTCGGCCACTATTCCGAAGGACCGGAGATGATCGCGGCACGGGAGGCGGTGGAGAGGATCAAGCTGCCGCCACTTGATGGTTCACCAGTCATCCAGCCGGAGGCGATCACGCCGCGGTCATGAACTTTACGAACTCCGAAAGAAGCTCGTCCGACGGACCGCTCGGGTCGCTGATCCGGAAAATGCTCGTTCCGTCCGAGATTCCGTAGGGAAGCAGCGACGCAGAAGCCGCCGAACCCGAAAACCAGCTATATGCCGGCCGCTAACGACCCCGTTTCTGCCGTTCGTAGTGGCGTGCGGCTATCCGGAAAGCTGCCATTGCCAGGTCTTCTCCGCTACCTTGGCCTGGAGAAAGGCGAGGCAAGCGATCAGCGGGCCTCCGCTTTCGTCCAGCAGCAGACCCGCCAATGCCGGCCCTATTGAGATTGGCGCGCAGCGGCTGGTACCAAGCCACCACGCGGGAATATCGGGCGGGCTCCGTCGCCTTCTTGATGAAGGCCCCGCCAGAACTGCGCTTCCTTGTCTCGTTCTGGCTGCGCGCGAGCGCATTAGCCTGCTGCAGCTACGACCAAACCGGTCGTGACAGCTGAGCGGCGAGAAACTCCAGCAAAGCGCTGACCTTAGCCGGTCGAGCGCGGGCCGAAGGGGTGACGAAATACAGCGCCCCCCGGGGCAATGTCCACCCGGGTACCAGGGCCACGAGGCGCCCTTCCGCCAAGTATGGATCGGCGATGAAGGCGGGCAGTTCCGCGATGCCTTGACCGTCAAGCACCATGGGGAGGAGCGCATCCACGTTTGTGACCCGCAGCTTGCCGGCCGGCGTGACCGACTCCTCCTCGCCTGCCTGGCTGCGGAAACGCCACACGTCCTGTCGAGGGCGATACGCATAGCCGAGGCAGTCCGCCGGCTCCAGGTCGGCCGGTCGCTCTGGCAGCCGACGCGTTTCGAGATAGGCGGGGGCGGCAACTACCGCCCCGCCGATATCGGCCAGATGCCGGGCGACCAATGAGGAATCGGGCAGGACGGCGATCCGCAATGCCGCGTCGAACCCTTCGCCAACGATGTCCACCACCGCGTCGCTTAAATGGAGATCGATCGAGACGTCGGGATACTGACGAAAGAATGCAGGCAGCAGCGGTGTCACCCAGCGCAAACCGAACGACATGGGGATCGCCAGCCGGACCAGACCGCGAGGCTGGCTCGACTGTTCGAGTACAAGGTTCTCGGCTGCCTCCGCGTCGGCGTAGATCGCGCTAGCCCGGGCCGCGAGGCTCGCTCCCATATCGGTCAGGGCTAGCTGGCGCGAGGTTCGGTTGAACAATCGGGTTCCCAGCCGGTCTTCCAGGCGGCCGACGGAACGGGAAACCGTGGCCACCGATAGTCCCAGGAGTCGCGCTGCGCGGGCGAAGGAACGCTCCTCTGCGACCTTAGCGAAGATCGCCAAGCCTTCGAGATCGGGCAGCTTCGACATCACCATTCCTGAAACGATGCTTTGCATTCGTTTCTATTTCGAATGCACGCGCACGTCCATATCTCATTGCCATCCAACCAAGGAGAACTGAAATGACTGGAAGACTTGAAGGGAAGGTCGCCCTGGTTACGGGCGGCACAAGGGGCATTGGGCTAGCGACAGCGAAGCGCTTCGCGGCGGAAGGCGCCTACGTGTTCGTCACCGGACGCCAGCAGCAGGCGCTGGACGATGCCGTGGCGGCGATCGGTACGAATGCCGGTGGCATCAACGCGGATTCCACAAAACTCGACGATCTCGATCGCCTCTTCCGGGTGATCTCGGACGAGAAGGGCCGGCTCGACGTGCTGTTCGCCAATGCTGGCGGCGGCGGAATGCAGCCGCTCGGCGCTATCACGGAGGCCGAATTTGACGCGACGTTCGAACGGAACGTGAAGGGCGTTCTGTTCACGGTTCAGAAGGCCCTTCCGCTATTGAGCGAGCGTGCTTCGGTGATCCTGACCGGTTCGAGCACCGGTAGCAAGGGGACTGCCGCCTTCAGTGTGTACAGCGCATCCAAGGCCGCCGTTCGCAACCTCTCCCGCAGTTGGATCCTGGATCTCAAGGATCGTGGCATTCGCATCAACACGATCAGCCCAGGCGCTACCCGCACCCCCGGGCTCGTCGACCTTGCTGGTCCCGATGCCGTGCAGCAGCAGGGCCTTCTCGATTACCTCGCCACGACCATTCCGATGGGTCGGGTCGGCGAAGCCGACGAAATCGCGGCTGCCGCCCTGTTCCTGGCGTCAGACGATTCCAGCTACGTAACCGGCGCTGAGCTCTTCGCCGACGGTGGCAGCGCCCAGATCTAGCATGGGTGTGACAATCTACCTGCCCTTAATGCCAACCTTGGATAAGACTATGAGAAACGATATTCCGAACGACGCTATTCGATCATCACGCAGGAATTTTCTCAGGCACGCGGCAGCGGCGCCGGCAGCTATTGCACTGGGAGCGGCGCTGGCATGGGAAGCGCGTGCTGAGATGGCGCTACCCCCCGCTACGGAGGCCGTAACACCATTTAAGGTCGATGTGCCGGAGTCTAGCATCTCTGATCTTAGGGCACGGCTCGCTCGGACACGGTTCCCCGACAAGGAGACGGTGGCAGATTGGTCCCAAGGTGTGCCATTAATTAAAGCACGCGAACTCGTCGAATACTGGGCCAGCGGTTATGACTGGCGAAGGTTCGAGCGGAAAATCAACGAGCTTCCCCAGTTTAGGACAAATATCGACGGCCTTGGCATTCATTTCCTGCACGTGCGTTCAAAGCACGCAAGCGCCCTTCCTATGGTCATGACGCATGGTTGGCCAGGGTCGTTCATCGAATTCCTCAAAGTCATTGATCCGCTGACCAATCCTACGGCTCATGGCGGCAGAGCAGAGGACGCCTTCCATCTCGTCATCCCCTCACAGCCTGGCTATGGCTTCTCGGATAAACCAAGCGAAACAGGCTGGAACATCCCGCGCACCGCAGGTGCTTGGGCAACTCTGATGCAACGGTTAGGGTATGACCGTTGGGTGGCGCAGGGTGGTGACTGGGGTGCCGCAGTAACGCATTTTCTTGCCAACCTGAGACCGCAAGGCTTGGTGGCCGCACATGTGAATTGGCAATTTGTCCATGATAACATGCCCCGGGCCAATCCTACGCCTGTCGAGAAAACCGCTCTGGACGCCATTGCAGCCTTCAAGGGTGATGGTTCGGGCTATTTCCACCTTGAAGGCACGAGGCCACAGACGGTCGCTTATGCCCTGGCTGACAGTCCGGTCGGCCAAGCGATGTGGATCTATGAAAAATTCCATGCCTGGACCGACAATCGAGGAAACCCGGAAGACGCGCTCACCCTCGACGAGATGCTGAATGACATTTCGTTATACTGGTTCACGAATACAGCGGCCTCCTCTGGACGCACGTATTGGGAGAATGCCCCCACGGGACCGGATTTCAATTTCGGCAGAATCGAGCTGCCAATGGCCGCAACCGTGTTCCCACGTGAAATCTGGCGCGCGCCAAGATCCTGGGCGGAGCAGATGTGGCCGAACCTGTTTTATTGGAATGAGGTAGAACATGGTGGCCACTTCGCGGCTTTCGAGCAGCCGGCCCTATTCACGGATGAACTTCGCAAGGCGTTCAGGATCATTCGTTGAGGATTGAAGTCCGACGAGGTCCCCCAGGACCTCGTCAGCATCGTCTTCTTCCTCGCCTCTCCCAAAGCGATTTCTTCACCGGCCACGCCATCGTCGCGGACGGCGGCAACGCCATGCTTGACCTGAACCAAGGACTACAGACAATGACAAGTCTATTCACGCCCTACGACTTCAACGGGCTGCACCTGCCCAACCGCATTGTCATGGCCCCCATGACTCGGACCCGAGCAATGGAAAACGGCGTCCCCAGTGAGTTGATGATCGACTATTATGTTCAGCGCGCCAGTGCCGGACTGAACATCACCGAATGCACGCAGGTCTCCGATCAAGCACATGGGATCATTCGGGCCCCTGGCATCCATCGCGATGACCAGATTGCCGGCTGGCGTAAAGTCACCGATGCGGTTCACGCTGCGGGAGGTCGGATCTACAACCAGATCTGGCATGCTGGCCGTGTCTCCCACCCGGAAATCCGCGGAGGCGAACTACCTGTCGGGCCTTCGCCGGTCGCCGCGTCTGGCAATTTCTTCCTGCCGCGCGGAAGGGTAGATTTCCCCCAGCCACGCGAACTGCACGCGGCTGAATTACCCGCCATCATCGAGGATTTCGCGCAGGCCACACGCAACGCTCGCGAGGCTGGCTTTGACGGTGTCGAGCTGCATGGGGCCAATGGCTACCTGCAGGACCAGTTTTTGCAGGACGGATCTAACCACCGGACCGACAGCTGGGGTGCGTCCATCGCTGGTCGTGCCCGGCTCCTACTGGAAACGGCCGAGGCTATGATAGCGGCCTGGTCGGCGGAACGAGTGGGCGTTCGGCTGTCTCCCTCTTCCGTGCTCTACGGCATGCACGACAGCAATAAGCGCGAGACTTTTAGCTATGCCGTGCGCGAACTCGATCGCCTGGGGGTTGGATATCTTCATCTCACCGAGCCAAACGAGGCCGCCTATGACACGGGGCCCGTTGAGATTGGGAATGTTGCTGAGACATTCCGTCCTGTGTTCCGGGGCACGCTGGTCGTCAATGGCGGCTTTGACCGAGCGAAGGGCGATGCAGTCCTGTCCGCCGGACATGCGGACCTTGTTGCGTTCGGAGTGCCTTTCCTCGCCAATCCCGACCTGGTGGAGCGCCTACGCGTTGGAGCGCCCTTCAATACTTCCGACCCGACGACTTTCTTCGGCGAGGGCGCCCGCGGTTACACCGACTATCCTCTTCTTGAGCTCGCCAACTAAACCGCCATTACCAACACCATTGCTACACTAGCGCAGTGCGGTAGTGGAGCGATCACAGGAAGTCATAAGCATTGACCGCCGTCGGACTGACAATCTCCCACGACTCGTATCATCAAGCGTGCATCTAAGCGTCGCCACAGTGTACTCGGGAAGGCTTCGACGACCCTTTGGTTATCAGCTTCAAAGCGCGGTGTTACCTAATACAAGCTGACGCCGAGCGTATCCGCGCATCACAGGCCGTTGCAAGCACCCAGCGCGCTCGATCTCTGGTGTCTCATTGTCCGCAAGTTAGCGTCCGGCGGCTGCTTTCCGGTGGCCTCTGGCCCAGAGCCAGCCGACCGCTTACCACCCCTTCCTGTATCTTGGGCCGCGATCCAACGCGGGCATTGGCCGGCGCGCCGGGCAGGGGTAGGCGTGCGGCCGAGACGGTCCGCATTTAGACCGGCTCCCCGGACCCAAAGGGATTGCGGTGGAACCTGGTTGCCAATGCGCCCAAGCACGCGCGGGAAGGTTACGCGCCCGAGCTTCGCTGGCTGTCCCAGCGCTCGCGGACATCCGCAAGGTAATCGAGCTTGCCGATCTTTAGCCCGTTGTGACGCAAGATCGCGTAGGCGGCTGTGACGTGGAAGAAGAAGTTTGGCAGCGCGAATTCCAGCAGGTAGTCCCGGCCATCGAACGTGACCCAACGGCGGCGCATGTTGATCTTGATCGAGCGGGCATGGCTGTCGGCGAAATCGCCCGGGGACAGGGAAAGCAGCAGCGCCTGCGTTTTTGCCACGCGATCCTGAAGGTCCTGCAACGTCGTCTCATCGTCTGGGATGCTCGGCACGTCCCGGCCGGCAAGCCGCATGGCGCATCCCTTGGCGGTGTCGCTCGCGCGTTGGATTTGGCTACGCAACGGGTCCATGTCCGGCGCAAGCCGGGCTTCGATGAGATCGTGCTCTGCAATGCGGCCGGATGCGACGAACTCGTTGGCATTCGTGAGCAGGCCGGAAAGGGTTCGGAAGCCGCCAAGGAACAGCGGCACGGAGGCCTCATACATGCCGAGCGGGCTATCGTTCATGATTTCCTCATCCTTGCGCTAGTGCCTCCCGCAGTTGGCCTTGCATCAAGGTGCTAGCCAATTTCAATATCAAGAGGTACGATAACGATCGGTATCGTATGTGGGCAGCGGTCGTCAACTGCAGATGATGGCCGTAGCTGAGCAAGAAGGGGACGGACCATGGGCCGGCACAAGCAGTACGACGTAAACGACGCGCTCGAAGCCGCGTTGGGTGTTTTCTGGCAAAAGGGCTACGAAGGCACCTCTTTTGAAGACCTGACTGCCGCAACCGGGGTGGCCCGCCCCGGTCTCTACGCGGCATTCGGAAACAAGCAAGCGCTGTTCCTTCAGGCGCTCGACCGCTACGAAGCTGAATATCTGTCTTTCATCACCGAGGCGCTATCAGAGCCGAGTTCCTTTAAGGTGGTGGAACGCATTCTGCGTGGTTCAGCCGAGCAGCAGACCCGGTATGAAGTGCATCCAGGCTGCCTCGGGGTTAATGGCGCTCTTGCCTGCTCGGACCAGAGCGAACCCGTACGGCAAGAACTGATCCGCCGGCGCTCGGCCAACGAGGCAGCTCTGTGTAAGCGACTGGAGCGAGCAAGGGCGGAAGGCGATTTGCCGGCATCGGCTGACTGTGCTGCGCTGGCACGCTTCGTGATGATTGTCACCCAAGGCATGGCCGTGCAGGCGAAGGCTGGGGTTGAAAGAAGTGCTCTCGATCTGGTTATCGACCACGTGCTGACAACTTGGCCGACCAAAGCCTGAGCAAGCCTGCCAATTTGAAGCTCTGGAACCGGGATTTTCAGCGAGTCACTTCGAGCACGCTCCGGAACGATGCAGCTCTCGAGGCCGTGGGTGGCGGGTGAAAGCCGATCCACGGCCTCGTCCATTTTATGCCTGCCGACGTAGGGGATTGGACTTCTGCTCCTGAAGATGCCTTGGCAACCGACCAAGAAGCGAACCACCGGCGAGAGAGATGCGCTCGACGGGCAAAGCATCTAACCGTCCGGGCAGTCGAGATGGTTTCTCATAAGAGGGAGCCTTCGATCAGCAATGTGGCGAAGACTGGCGTGGAACGGCCTTCATGCCTCGCAAGACCGCTCATGCACCGCATCGATGTTGTTGAACTTGGAGGCATAACGGACCGGGACACCGGACCCTCGTGATGGTCAATGATCGGCCAGACAAAGCAGCTGTCCTGCATCGGACCAGAATGGGGTTACGCCAGCCGTGACAAGGGACCCGGAGGTTTATCGGCTGTCGTACGCAAAACTGAAAGCTGTGCTTCGGGACTGCCGCGAGAAGAGAGCGGATGAGCGGCATTGACACGTAAATGCAGTTTCAGTACTGATCGATACCATACCGAACTGTATTCTTCTGATGGGCCGAAGTGGCCGCAGCTAACTCGCAAAAGCATGGGAACCACAATGAACCAGCCTGATGCACTGACCGCCCAACGCATCGAAGTAGCAACTGAGTACTTCCGGAGGGTGGACGCCGGCGATCCCGCAGTTCTCGACCTGATGAGCGACGACGTTCAGCTCTATTTTCCCAAGTTTGGCGTGGGCTACGGCAAGGCTGCTGTCGCGGAAAGTGCCGCGGGTCTCATGACCGAGATTGCGACTATCAAACATGACTTCGATCGCCTGAACTTCATCACCAGTGGCGATTACGTCGTTGTGGAAGGTTACGAGGGAGGCACAACGAAGGATGGGAAGGTTTGGCCGAACCCGGAGCGCTCAGAAGGCCGCTTCTGCAACGTGTTCGTGTTCGATGACCTGCTTATCAAGCGCGTCCATGTCTACGTAGACCCGGACTTCACCAGCAGTGACCGGGCGAGGTTCCATTGGGGCGACACCGTCCGCAGAACGAAAGAACCCGCCGCTCCCGCCAACAATTGACCCCGGCATTGCCGGCGCCCTTGCAGGCAGATGCTGGACCTTCCGGCGGCACTCAGCGTCTGTCCTAGAAAAGTGTACCAGCCGCTCAGGCTCTGGGGGCAATCGTACCTATTCCAGGCTGATCTACTGGAACGAAGTCGTCGAGGCAGACACTTCGCGGCGCCCGACCAACCCCCACCTTTGTCACCAAGCTTCTTACTGGCATTCCATCATTGCGCTGAGGCATATCATGCAAAGCATCATCTACTACCGCTATGGCGATCCGGCCGACGTGCTGCAACTAACGGAAAGGCCAGAATTACGTGAACCAGGAAATGGAGAAGTCCTGGTTCGAGCTACGCATCGTCCCGTTCGTCCGGGAGATCTAATTGGCGTTCGGGGGCTGTACCGGTCACGCGGCAACATAACGCCGGTTGGACCGGACGGCGCGCAGATTGGCTTTGAGGGGACCGGAACCATCGAGGCGATTGGTCCGGAGGTGAGCCCGTCCAGCGGCCTTGTGCCAGGTGCGCGAGTCGCCTTTTTTCCGGCGCGCGGCGCCTGGAGCGAGAAGGTCTTGGTTCCCGCCCGCTTTGTTACGCTGGTCCCAGACGACATCGCTGCGGAGACGGCCGCCCAGCTGCATGTTAATCCGCTGACTGCAGCCATGATCGTGCGCGCTGCCGAGGAAACTGGCCTTAAGCAAGGCGACGCAGTTGTTCTGACAGCCGCCAGATCTCAAGTCGCAAAGCTTACCGCCTCTCTTTTGCTGAACAAGGGCTACTTTCCTGTCGGCTTGGTCCGCTCCCACATCAGCATGGCAGCGGTCGAAGGCGACTTCGCTGGTATGCCAATGGCGAGCACCGAAAATCCAGAATGGCAGGAAGAGCTGCGCACAATCGCTGATCGCCGGCCCATCCGCATGGTACTTGATCCTGTCGGCGGAGACGTTTTGAGCACAGTCATTTCGGGCATGGATGGCGGCACGGTCATTTCCTATGGCGACCTTTCCGGGGAGCCGATCCGTGTGCCTGCGCTTGCCTTCTCCGCAGGGGGCATAACAATCACCGGCGTTTCCGTTGGACGATGGAGCAATTTGCCCGACGAAGTGCGCGCTTCCGACCTGGCCATCGCACTGGAATTGGCGCGGAGCGCCCCCGGCTTGTTCAGAGTCGCAGCTGAGTATGATCTCGCCCAGGTGGGCTTAGCTGTCAGCGAAGCTGAACGCTCGGGCAAGCTCGGCACGGTGCTGCTGACTTCCAAGCACAACGTTTCTGGGGGGCATTGATCCGATGACAAGCTCGAGCACGATGGGGCATCACCCATCAATTCGCCCCTGGCTTGCTGTTGCCTCTATCGCTATCGGCGCATTTGCTATGGTGACGACGGAGTTCCTGCCTATTGGCCTGTTGAGCGCCATCGCGGCGGACATGGGGGTTTCCGAGGGATCTGCCGGTTTGATGGTGACCGTTCCCGGCATCGCGGCGGCAATTGCCGCCCCGGTGTTAACAGTTGCCGCAGGATCAATCGATCGCCGGATCTTTGTTGTGGTGCTGACCGCGCTGATTGTTCTGAGCAACGTGGTGGCAGTCTTAGCGCCGTCTTTCGGTGTCATGCTGCTGGGCCGCGTGTTGTTGGGGCTATGTATTGGAGGGTTTTGGACCTTTTCAGCGGCGATCGGGAGGCGGCTTGTCACGGAGTCCGCCGGCGGACGTGCGACGGCAATTATCATTGCCTCCATCTCGGTCGCGACAGTGGCCGGTGTTCCCGCCGGCGCGCTGATTGGTGAATGGGCGGGGTGGCGCTCGGCGTTCCTGGCGACGGCGGTATTATCGGTTGCCGCCCTAATCGGCCAGGCCTTGCTCCTGCCCAAGCTTCCAGCAACCCGGGTGGTGAGGGTAGGTGACATCTTCGCCCTGTTTGCGGTGCGCCAGGCGCGCATCGGGTTGCTGGCGACGGCCTTGATCGTTACCGGACATTTTGCAGCCTACACCTACCTTGAGCCGTTCTTGAAGCAGGTTGTAGCCCTGAGCCCGTCAATGCTCAGCGGCGTCCTTGCGGCATATGGTGTGGCCGGACTGCTGGGCACTTTCGCAGCTGAAAAGGCGCTGGATCAGAGTTTGCGCGTGGGGTTTGCGGGCGTCATGCTGTTGCTGTCTGTCGCCCTGTTCCTGGCTATGCTTTTTGGCGGCCACAGTTTGGCCGCCATCGCATTTGTAACGCTGTGGGGTCTCGCATTTGGCGGTGTACCATTAGGCGTGCAACTTTGGCTCTATGCGGCCGCGCCAGAGCGTTTCGAGATTGGCTCGGCGATGATGGTTACTGTGTTCCAAGTTGCTCTGGCCCTAGGCGCATTCACTGGCGGCGTTCTTGTAGATGGCAACGGTATCAACAGCGCCTTTATTGCGGGGAGTTTGCTTGCGCTCGCGGCCGCCCTGACTTTCTTTGCCGGATCGCGCGGCGACAAGACCTCTGACCCCTCTGATGGCCGGTAATTGGAGGGTATTAACGGGCTGACTAGAGGATTTGATGGCGAACCAACGACTTCCTAACCGATTAGACTCTGCAATTGTTTGGCATCTTGCACCGGTGAGGCACCGAACAAGCGTTTGTATTCTCGGCTGAACTGGGAGGCGCTTTCATAGCCAATGGAGAAGGCCACACCGGCTGCGTCCACCGGTGCCTGCGACAGTCGCCGCCGCGCCTCGTGCAGCCGAATCTGCTTTTGGTACTGAATGGGGGACAGCGCCGTCACATCCTTGAAATGCTTGTGGAAGACGGACGGGCTCATTCCGGCAATGGCGGCCAGTCGCTCGACCCTGACCGGCTCAGCGTAGTGTTCGCGCAGCCAGGCCATGGCCTTGCGGATGCTGGATAGCCGGTTGTCGCTCCCGGCAATCTGGCGCAGCAGGACGCCACTCGGGCCCTGCAGCAGCCGGAACAGGATTTCCCGCTCGATCATGGGGGCCAGCACTGCGGCCTCGTCGGGTCGCTCGAGCACACTCACCAGCCGCAGCCAGGCATCGAGCAGCTTGCTGTCTGCCGTACTGGTGTAGAACCCGGACGAGACCGGGGGCTCGATCCCTTTCGGCAAGTTCAGCAGCACGCCGGCGATCACCTGGGGCTCAAGCAGCAGGGTGAGAGCCAGATAAGGCTCATCCTTGGTCGCTGCTGAAATCCGGCCAAGCGCTGCTACCTCGGCCGCGGCGATGAAGTAATCGCCTTCGCCATAAGCCAAGACTTTTTCGCCGATGACGGCGCGTTTGGCACCCTGCAGCACGAGACAAACAGCCGGCTCGTAAATCACCGGCTGCAGCGCCGTCGGATGATCCAGCCGCATGATCTCGAGCCGCGTGAACGACGTCACCGTCTTTGGCTGCAAGGCATATGGCCGGATCAGGCGCTTCAAGTCTGTGGTGGTGCTCATCTCGCGATACTAGTCCCGGCAAGCGGCCCTCCGCAACGCATCAGGAGGAATGGGCAAGAATTCAGTAGTTTTCGGCACGCAGTGGTGAGGCCAAGGCCCTAGCTATGAGGCCTGCAGGATGGAAGGAATTGTCATGGAAAAGCGTCAACTCGGTCTGAATGGTCCGGAAGTTTCGGCAATCGGCTATGGAGCCATGGGCGTCTCCATTGCCTATGGGGACAGCGATGAAGCCCAGGGCATCGAGACAATCGGCTATGCTTTTGACCAGGGCGTCACCTTTTTCGATACGGCCGCCGTGTACGGTTGGGGCGAGAATGAAAAGATCCTCGGCCGCGCCGTCAAAGGATTTCGCGACGAGATCGTGATCGCCTCCAAGTTCGGCTTCACCGAGGATTGGGGTATCGACAGCCGGCCGGAGTTCATCCGCGAGCTCACCGACAGGAGCCTGCGCAATTTGGGTGTGGACCACATCGATATCCTTTACCAGCACCGGGTCGATCCCAATGTGCCGATCGAAGATGTAGCCGGCGTGGTCAAAGACCTGATCATTGCCGGCAAGGTGAAGTATTTCGGCCTGAGCGAAGCCGGGCCCGAAACCATCCGTCGCGCCCATGCCGTGCAGCCGGTGGCCGTGCTGCAGACCGAATATTCGGTGTTCGAACGGGAGGTTGAGGCGTTGTTCCCCACCTTGCGCGAACTGGGCATCGGCTTTGTGCCCTATTCTCCCCTTGGTCGCGGTTTCCTCACGGGCGAGGTCAAGCCGGCTGCAGATTATGCCGAGAACGACCTGCGACGCAGCGATCCGCGTTGGCAGCCTGGCAATTTCGAGAAGAACAAGGCTGCGGTCGAGCAGCTCACGGCGCTGGCCAAGTCAAAGGGCGTTACCGTGCCGCAACTGGCTCTCGCCTGGCTGCTGGCGCAAGGGCACGACATCGTTCCCATCCCGGGCACGCGCCGCAAGGAACGCCTAGCGGAGAATATCGGCTCGG
The DNA here is from genome assembly GCF_004005995.1 of Devosia sp. 1566. Lineage (NCBI taxonomy): Bacteria > Pseudomonadati > Pseudomonadota > Alphaproteobacteria > Hyphomicrobiales > Devosiaceae > Devosia > Devosia sp. 1566. The sequence continues at coordinate 3,836,147 of NZ_CP034767.1, read as the reverse complement.
CTGCGGTCCAGCTGACGGCAGAAGATCTGGCTGGGATCACGGCAATTCTGCCCGAGGGCGCAGCCGGCGCCCGCTACGCGATGCCCAGCATGATCCCCGAGTGGAAATGAAGACTCGTCCTTTTGGTGGCTTGATCACCAAAGGGATGCCAATCGATCCCGCAGAGCAATCCGCGTCGGCTTAGCCACCTATTTCCGAATGTCTACAAGCGTGACGCGCCTGGTGCCCATGGGCGCTTGCTCATTTCAGCGCCCATTCGGGGCTGTAAGCTCAAAGTGTTTGCAGCGGAACAGCGGCTTTCTCGGTCGCTGTCTCGTCATACCGCAGCAGTGCCCAGCCACCACGATTGATCAGTGCGATCATGAGAAGCCCATCAGCAGATTAGGAGACCTTTATGCCTGTGCCGATGTCCACCAACCCGCTCGCAGAGCCACTGATCCGTATTGGCGAGAAGGCGATCGCCCGAGAAAACAATGCTGCTCTCGATGCATATTTCAGCCCAGACTTCATTTTCCACGGACCGGGCGGCGATCTCACTTACCCCGAGCTGAAAGCCTATTTCGCCTCGCTTCGTGCCGCTTTGTCGGGGATGAAGGTGGAACGAGCAGCAATCATTGCCGAAGGCAATTATCTCGCTGCTCGCACTGTTTTCTCCGGCAAGTTCGATTTTGTTTTCACAGCAGCTCCGGGCGGCCCCTTGAAGCCCAACGGCCGAGAAATTCGTTGGGAGGTCATGAATCACTTCAGATTCGAAGATAATGGCCGGCTCGCCGAAGAGTGGGTTCAATACGATGTCAGGGCGTTAAACGAGCAGTTTGGGGCTCCTGCCTCGCGAATGGTTTAATCCATCAAGCGGATCCCGAACACTGCAAGCGACCGCGGATTTGGGGGCGATCACATGTTCGCCTCCGAGCAGATGTGCCGCCAAGAGATGACGAGGAATGGACGAACGATCCGGACGCTCTCGGAGCGCGAGCGGTCCCAAACTCAATAAGTGCCATCTCGTTGGTAAGCCGAAGGAGCCGATCCGAAGCTGAACCGCTCCTTGACGCCTGCACTCAGCGGCACTGTGTTGCCGCAGCCAATCGGATGCTCCCAGAACGGTTGGTACCGGAACTGCCCACTCTCTGTTAGCTCAAACCAATTGCTCGGTTGTATGCCTGATCGAGCGCAGCGTGCTGGCGCGGCAGGGCGTAGATCATGTGACCTTATAAGGCGGACCATGCGGTCAACGGCGTTCGTTAGAGCCGTGCTCACCTTACCGAGAGCTCTCATCCCAGCATTCCCAGCTCGATTCCTGTGGCCGGGTCTGCGCATCGCATCAAGAGGAATAGGCAGGCATCCAGGAGTTTTCGGCACGCACCGATGACACCAAAGTCCTAGGTATGAAGCCTTCAAGACAGAAGGAATTGTCATGCAAAAGCTTAGACTTGGTACGAATGATCCAGAGATTTCGGCAATCGAGTGCGTCGCCTTGAGCGCCTCCGTAGCCTATGCGCAATCCCGCGCGCGGAGGGCCGCGGCGGTCAAGGAAGGAGGCGTAGTCATGGTGATGACAGCTCTCCTTGCAGCTGCAGTGGCCCTGCTACCTGTGAGTGCATTTGCCGCGCAGTCGTTGACGGAAGAGGAGCAGGAAGTCCATGGACGCTCTGCGTCCAGCGTTATCACGAGCCTTGCTCAGCGAGGCATTGATGCTGACGCGGTGGAGCAATGGGGCGAAGCCATCCGGGTTGACCTGCGCGGCGCCGATGGACAGGGCTCTTTCCTCCTACTCGACAAGGATACACTTCAGCCTCTCAGTCCTCCGGCGGCCGTGGGGACCCGGAACAGTGCTCCGGCGAGCATCTCTCATTAGGTCCGGCTACGTCAGCATGCGGGGGACATCCCTCCCTGCATGCTGGCTAGGTGAAATGCTGGGTGTGCTGATGCAAAATGTGCGACGTCCTGCCCGGCCGTCTTGACAATGTGCTACCGGCGGAGGCCTGTCCGCTGCGGAGCTCATGGACGGCTGCCGACCATTTGGCTAGCGGCACTCAGCTTGTGGCCGCACGCTCGGCCACAAGCTGCCGCATTGCTGAGGAGAGCACCTTTGTGGAGGCATGGGGACGTACCGCGCTCCGCTTAGTTGCTCATCAACTCAACTTGGTCGTAAGACTGCCTTTGGGTACGGGGTCGTAACTAAGAGCTGCGCGGACGCTGGACCACGCCTCCTCGTCGCCCAGCAATTGCTGGCGCAGATAGGCCAGGGTGACCTTCTGGATGAAGGCCACGCGTTCCGGGCATTCGTCAGTAGTTTCGGTAACCGCGTAGCCGGAGATGCCGCCCAGCATATGCTCGCCGCCGAAAACGTTGAGAAGTGTCTTACTCCCCGGGGCAAGCTGATAAGGTTCGTAGAACCAATCAGGCCCCCGGGTTGTCAATGGGGAATGATCCGCATCACCTGCGACGACGAGCGTTGGCGTGATCATGTGGTCAAAGCTGGTGTGGAGGTAAGGCGTGATGGCTCGCCCAATTTCGCTTAGATCATCTCCGCCCTTGCCTGCTGATGCCAACAGGACGCCCGCCTTGATCCGGGGATCAAACATGGCCTCGTCGAGACCGCCCGCCAACATGCGGGCGCCAAGCAGCATGCTCGTTGTCTGGCCACCAAAAGAATGGCCTGCAGCCGCAACATTGTCGCGGTTGACCCTTCCGGCAAGGCCGGGCAACCCTCGCTCGATCTGGTCGAGATGGTCGAGGATGCGCTTCGCGTCTTGCACACGGATGCGCCAGATCGAGTGCCGCCGTTCATCATCAAGTGCCAGGCCGAGCCGTCGTGAATCGAGGTAGGTCGGCTGAATTACGACAAAGCCATGTGCCGCCCAATAGTGCGCCAGAGGCCCATAGGCGTCCATGGACGACCCAAAGCCATGTGAAAACAGGATCACAGGCAAGTCACTACCGACAACCGGTGCAGACACACGCAACTGCAGGTCCTCACCTCGGCCGGGAGACTGCAACCGCAGTGCCCGGACCGACGCTACAGGCATTGGCGCATCCATGTTGGCTTCACGGGGGGTCGAAATGCCAATCATCCAAACTTCCTTTTACCTCGACCTGCAATCCGTGAGCGTCAGGTCTAATTTCTAGACTTGCTAAGGATATGTGACTTCTTATGCTGCTCCGAGAACGCATTTTCTTGTGACAGGTCTTACAGCTATGACTGATGTGCTCGACGAACTTCCGAACTGCGCCGGCGTTGGGGACGTGCTCGCACGGATTGGTGACAAGTGGACAGTTCAGATTGTGGTGCTGCTAAGCCGCAGGCCGGAACGCTTCAACAGCATCAAGCGGCAGGTGCCGGGAATTTCGCAGCAGATGCTAACCCGGACGCTAAAGGCCTTGGAACGTGACGGACTGGTTCATCGGGCAGTCCGCAACACCACGCCGCCACAGGTGCAATATTCACTAAGCGAGGCGGGAATGTCCCTGACTCAAACCGCACGGCAGCTTGCTGTTTGGGCCATTGAACATCGGGAATTCATTCGCGACAGCCGGGCCAGCTACGACAACGCTCAATGACGCGGTATTCCCCTCGGCGCCAATGCGTCCATACATGCCGTGCACTTGGGACCGCGCCCCTCTTGCGATCGGGACGCGCTGTTGCATCCGATATCATCTAAGAGGGCCTTCTTCTTCCCGTTGGTGAACCAGGCATGAGGAGCATAATCGAGCGGCAGCTTGTCAGTCCTTCTGGCCGAAAAGCTGCCATTCGGCTTACCACCCCCAATACGAAGTGGGGTAGGGCGCTGCCAACGACCCCATTCAGACCTTCGATATGACATCGCTAAATCCCAAAAACTGCCGCTCGGCAATTTGACCGTCAAGATCGCTGACGGGGGGATAACGTAAGCGATATCTCAGCAGCGGCATGCTATCGATGAAGCGGAAATGCTGTAGGCTGTGAATATCAATGGCCACTGAACAAGGGCGCGGATGACTGAGAGTTACACCATGCTCTTAGCCTCTACGGGAAGAACGATGTCGTCGACAGAATCGAATTTGACGGATGCCGAAGCCGAGGCAGCGCGCTTGGCCGCCGTGAGGCGCTACGACATACTCGACACGCCGCCGGACGGCTCGTTCGACAGGATCACCGCGCTTGCAGCTAGCCTGTTTAACGTGCCGATCTCGATCATCAGCCTAGTCGATACGGATCGGGTCTGGTTCAAGTCCCATCACGGGCTTGATGGTGTCAAGCAGATCGGCAAAGAGCCGGGACTATGCGCATCGGCGATCGTACAGGATCAGGTCTGGGTTCTCGAGAACGCGGCGACAGACGTTCGTTCCCTGGCCAATCCACTGGTCGCCGGAGAGTTCGGTCTGAGGTTCTACGCAGGCGTTCCGCTAACCACGGCAGATGGATTCAAACTTGGCACGCTCTGCGTAATCGATCGCGAGCCACGCCCGGTCACCGAAGAACAGATCAAGCAGCTTCGTCATCTTGCTTCGGTTGTCATGGACCAGATGGAACTGCGCCTGGCTGCACGAAAAGCGGTTGCAGAGCTTTCCGACGCACTCGAGACAGCTCGCATGCTCGGGCAGGAAATCGACCATCGCGTGATGAACAGCCTGCAGCTGGTTTCATCCATGCTGCAGCTCCAGGCAAGGCAGGTGGAGGGCTCGCATGCCGCCGAACAGCTTCGTGTGGCGGCTCTGAGAGTTGCGTCGGTGGCCCGGGTACACCAGCATATCTTCAAGAACCAGAGTGCCGGTTCGGTGAATGCGAAGGGTTACATTGAAAATCTCATGGCAGAGCTGCAAGGTACGTTGAACGCGGATGTGCCCATTCTGGTCGATGTACAGCCTGCCTCATTGGCGGCGGACCTGCTCGTACCTCTGGGCCTGGTCCTGAACGAGCTGGTCATCAATGCGACCAAACACGGGGGCGGTCAGATCAAGGTAAGCTTCAAAGAGCCGTCACCCGGAAGGCATAGGCTTTCGGTTGCCAACTCGGGTGACCGCCTGTCCGCGGACTTCAATCCGGCGAATACGAGTGGGCTGGGCATGAAGGTCGTCGTGGCATTGGCCCGTCAACTAGGCGGGACTCTTCAGTTCGGAACTCGGGAAGACGGAGCCGGTGCCAAGTTCTGGATCGACTTTCCAGGGCTGAAAGACACCGTTCACTGACAGGTGGAACGAGATGGCGGAGTGTAGTTAAGCATCGCTTCCTTAATCCATGCATTGTCCTAAAACGCCTTGCTGGAGCACGTTATGTCAGACGACTACACGCCATTTGCCTTGGTTTCGGATGACAACGTGCTCATCCGTATGGATGCGGCGCGAATTCTCGAAGACGCCGGCTTCCGGGTGTACGAGGCGGGGGAAGTTGGGGAGGCCCTGGCGATCCTCGAGGAGTCCCACGCCAGCATCCAGTTGCTGTTCACCGATGTGGAGATGCCGCCGGGTGAACTTAACGGTTTCGACCTCGCCCGCACCTGCGCGAAGAATTGGCCGGATATCGCCATCGTGGTTTCGTCAGGTCATCTAAAACCGCAGCCCGGGGACATGCCGGACGGCGCCGTCTTCATCGGGAAGCCCTTCTCGGCAGATGTCGTCTACGACCATCTCCAGGAGATTATGCCGGACGACATCATGCCGGAGCAGCTCAAGAAGGCCGCGAAGCGCGAAAGCTGAACGCGAGGGTGAAAGAGAAAGCCGCCCGCGGTGGGGACACACCGCCTGCGGCTTTCTTAAACCGCGCTGGAGGGGTATCGCGCGCCGTTTGGCCTGATAATGAGCGACCCCGAATTCGGTTCCTAGAGCGCGTTCAAAAGAGGCTTCTTGGTATCCGCCCCCTCGTGCCGGCTATTGTTCACCTCGCGGCCGACCCGGAAGAACTCAAGCTGGCTGTCAAGATGGTTGTCGAGCAGGATCGCCTTGGCATCGTCTCCCTTGGCATCGCCCGACAACGAGGCATCGTAGGCGCTCTCCTCGAGGATGACCGGCATGCGGCCATGGATATCGGCGATATGCTCGACCGCCGGCGCCGTGATGATGGTGCAACTGGTGCCATCGGTAGAGAACGGTTTGGCCAACACCGGCGCATTACCGCATTGCGCCAATACGTCGGCAGCGTTGTAGCCCGTGGTGAAAACCACCGGAATCTTTCGTTCTTGGCAGGCGGCCGCGACCTGGAGGCTGGTCGTCAAACCAAGATTGATATCGAGAAGCGCAAGGTGTGGTCGGTTAGCGTCGAGAAAGGTCAGCGCGTCAGCTTCGGAATAGAGGATCCCGTCCACAACCCAGCCGAGGTCGGCCGCCATTTCCTCGATCATCATTGCAATCAAGGGCTGATCTTCAACAATCATCAGTCCAGCCGTGGCCGTCATTGGTGATCTCCTCAGTGAACCGGCTTAGTTAACCCCGATAAACCTGCGTCTGGATTTTGGTCTTCTACCGTACGCTTGAACGGCCGTGTGAGCGCGCTGTGGCTGCTGATATTCCAGCGCGAGGCGGTAGCGGGCGCTTTGCCCAGGATGGGAGCACGCTCCTCGACTTCCTGCCTGAACATGGCGCTGCGCCGGGCCAGCCGCGGGAGCCTTCGTCTTCAAGGGCACCGGTAGTTCAGCGGTGCACCCGGAACCTCTCCGGACGTGCTGAGGCTTCGCGGTCTCCAGAAAGCCATCCCTTGTTTTCACGCGACAGCGGGCGGAATCCAGGCGACCCATGTCAATCATGCTAACTTGAGGTGGAGGATATCGAACGTTACCGCTCGAGTGGAACGCGCCTTTGGGTCAGAGGGCCCTTGAGCGCCAGACCAACGGCCTCGAGAGCGATGAACAACTAACTTGTGAGCCGAAAGGGTAACCTCGACTCACACGGTGCATTTGGGTCTTGCACGTGCCGCTACACGATCAACTCTGCTGCCGGTCACTTCCGACTGCAGGGCCAACAGGGAGGGTCAGGTGAAAATCTGTATTATCGGCGGGGGCTTTGGATCCCCAGAGCCTCAAGGATTATCTGGACGTCATTTTGCGCCATGCACCCCATAGCGACGGCTTAGCGCTGCTGCATGCGCATCGGGCGTGCGGGCGATTACGTGCACGGTCTTCCCGCCCGTTATCAACATCCGCACCGCAGCGGAACGGACCTGCTGCTCCTAGAAAACTGCCAAAGCCCAGCATCCCTTCCTCAACGCTGCGCCAGGCGGATTGGGGGAGCGGCGATCAGGAGCGGACCACAAACAGCCCCACCAGCACGGCTGCCCAGTGCGTCGCGGCCGCTGCCACGACATGGCCGTGCCAGATGGCTTTGGCGAACTGCAGGCGCTTGTTGGTGTAGAAAAAAACACCAGCTGAATAGAGTAGCCCGCCAAATGCCAGGAGCCACAGCACCACCGCGGAGGTTATCTCGGCAAGGGGGACTGCTGCGATGGCGCCGATCCACGCCAGGCCCAGGTAGATAGGCACCCAGACCCTCTGGCTGATCGGCGGCAGGAAGATCTTGCCGGCAATTCCCAAGCCGGCCAGCACCCACAGGCTGGTCGTCAGCGACCAGGCCCAGGCCCCGGACAGCAGATACGCGGTGAACGGCGTATAAGTGGCTGCGATCATCAGGAAGATGCCGACATGGTCGAGCCGGCGCAGCACGGGCTTCCATTCAGCCGGCGCGAAGTTGTACGCGGTGGAGAACCCGAACATGCATACCGCGCCAAGCGAGTAGATCGCGATGACCGCAAGCCTGCCAGGGGCTGGATCCTGGATGCCCATCCAAAGCAGGATGGCGCCGCCAAGGAGGGCCAGGCCGAGACCCAGCAAATGTACAAACAGATCCGCGGCGCGCGCCTGAACGCTGGGATAATGCGGGCGGGCTTCCACAAGGCCTCGGTTCGGGCTTTCCATTTGCCGTATATAGGAAGCGGGGCACGCGGGTGCTACAGAGTGTGTAGCAAAACGATCGCACTTTTTCATCAACTAACCGACGCGGAAAAACACACGTGCTGGTGCCCGTACCTTCTCTAGCCATGCCGCGCTGATTAAGGGGGATGAACGACAACGGCTACAGGGGCAAACGTCACGTCGTGCGTTTCCCATCGTCACATTGCATGCACTGACGCACCAAATGTCCGCTTGCACAACCTTGAAGCTCAAAAGCTGCCGGTCTGAAAACCACCCCCCCCCATCGGCCTTTATCGCGCTGCCCCGCGATGAACGTTTCCGGTGCAGGGCGCAAATAGGCCGGGGGTCTTCCTTAGCCCAGCCATCGCTCCAGCGCACCCAACGTCTGCAGCCCATATTCGACTGCACCGAAGGCCACCACCGCCTGCCGCCGCTCGCGACTAGGATGCAGCTGACGCATCGTCAGCACGGTCTTACCGTCGGCCTGCTCGTCGAACGTGACCACCATGTGGAAGCCGTTTGGGTCGCTGTTCTCCGCGCCATAGTCGATGACAATCCGTTCATTAGGGACGATCTGGATGAACCGCATCAGGTTGGGAAAGCGCTGCTGCTTGCCCTCGAATACCCCCACCATGTCGAAGCGCCAGAACCCGCCCTCGCGCATATCGGCCTCATGGCTCTCGATGCTTAGCCCGTCCGGGCCGTACCATTGACTAAGCGCCGTCGGGTCCATCCACGCCGCAAACACCTTGGGGCGCGGGTGCTTCAGCACTTTCACCAAGACGATCTCGCGGTCCATAGACCAGGTATCGAGCAGGTTCTCGAACAGCATCGTCATCGGGGTTCCCTTCACGTCCGGTCGAGATAGCGTTCAAGCCGATCTAGCCGCTCGGCCGCACGATGGCGCTCTATTTCCATCCAGTCTGCCGCCTCGTCGAACCGCTCCGGCACAAGCCGGCACCAGCGGCTGCGTCCACGCTTCTCACTGATGATCAGGCCGCACTCTTCCAGCACTTTGAGGTGCTGCGAAAACGAGGGCAACGCCATGTCGAACGGCGCGGCCAGCGCACTGACCGGCATTTCTCCCTCGCGCAATCGCGACACCACAGCGCGCCGTGTTGGGTCGCTCAGAGCATGGAAGGCCAGGTCCAGTGGGGTCGAGTGATAAGGCATGTCCAAGGCCTAGCGTGGACCTTCCATCTGGTCAATCTTAAAGAGGCACTTGCCTTACTGTCAGAGTCTTAATAAGAAGGTACCTGCCTTACTGACATTGCACACCTGGAGTTCGCTATGGCTGTACGTGTCGACTTAATGATTTCGCTCGATGGCTTCGCCACCACTACAGATACTACTCCCGAAAAGCCCTTCGGTGAAGATTGGGGGCGCTTGACCGCTTCCTACGTCGCCACGCGCACCTTCCGTGAGCGTGTCTTTCACGACAACTCAGGTGCCGGCACCACTGGTGTAGATGACGCCTACGCCCGCGCCTATTTTGAGAACACGGGTGCTGAAATCATGGGTGCCGGCAAATTTGGCCTCCATAACTTCCCCGACGATCCGAACTGGAATGGCTGGTGGGGCGATGAGCCGCCGTTCCACTGCCCTGTCTTCGTCCTCACTCATACTTCGCGTCCCACGCTCACGGTGTCAGACACCACCTTCCACTTTATCGACACCAGCATTGAGGACGCACTCGCACGCGCTACCGCCGCCGCCGCCGGCAAGGATGTCCGCATCGGCGGTGGTCCCACCACCGTGCGCGCCTACCTTGAGGCCGATCTGGTCGATTACCTCCATGTCGCTATCGCGCCCATTGTCCTCGGCAGCGGCGTTCGCCTGTGGGACAACCAGCGCTGTCTCGAAGCCCGCCTGCCATCGGTCACATCCGAGACCGCCGAAAGCGGCACCATTCACCTGACCTTCGCCCGTTAAGGTTACGGGCCGGCGAGAGCCTCCACATCGACCGGTATGATCATTTAAAACTGCCGGCAGCAGGCAAAATGCCTTGGCTTGGAGCGGAGCTGGAACGTCCGCTTCCATGTTGGTCTGCCCCCACAGAAGTGGTCCTTTTTGAAGTATGGGAAGCTCCCATTTTGAAAGGATACGCAGATGCCCAGGATACGGCCTACGGCTGAAGAGATTGTCGCCAAGCTTCGTCAGGTTGACGTGCTGACTTCGCAGGGGAAGACGGTGGCGGAAGCTGTCCGGGCGATAGCGGTTACGGAAGTTTCGTATTATCGCTGGCGCAAGGAGTATGGTGGCCTCAAGGGCGACCAGGTGAAGCGGCTTAAAGAGCTCGAGGCCGAGAATGCGCGGTTGCGCCGGGCCGTATCGGACCTGACCCTGGACAAGATGGTGCTGGCGGAGGCCGCCCGGGGAAACTTCTAAGCCCCGCTCGCCGCCGTGCTTGTGTGGATCATGTTGTTGCCCGGTTTGGCATCTCGCAGCGGCGAGCCTGCCGGGTTCTGGGCCAGCATCGATCCACCCAGCGCACGGCTCCCCAAACCCGCGACGATGAAGCGGCTCTAACGGCCGACATCATCGAGCTTGCCACCCAGTATGGCCGGTATGGCTATCGTCGGATCACGGCGATGCTGCATCGCGCTGGATGGGTGGTGAACCACAAGCGGGTGGAGCGGATCTGGCGGCGAGAGGGGCTCAAGGTTCCACCAAAGCAACCCAAACGCGGGCGGCTCTGGCTCAATGAGGGAGCCTGCATCCGGCTGCGGCCCGAGCACTCCAATCACGTCTGGTCCTATGACTTTGTCGAGGACAGAACCCACAATGGCCGGAAGTTCCGCATGCTCAACCTCATCGACGAGTTTACCAGGGAATGCCTGGCCATCAGGATCAGTCGCAGGCTCAAGGCGGTCGACGTCGTTGATGTGCTCACCGACCTGTTCATCCTGCGCGGAGCGCCTGGGCATATTCGTTCAGACAATGGCCCCGAGTTCATCGCCAAGGCTGTCCGGGACTGGATCGCTGCCGTTGGCGCCAAGACCGCCTACATCATGCCGGGTAGTCCCTGGGAGAATGGCCGACGAACGCAACAAAGTACGGAGCACTTTCCACCAAAGCGGGGCGGATTGAAGTGAAATGGCATCCCCTTCCCCAGGATGCCCGGTTTTTGGTTCCAGGGGACATTGGCTAGCAACCGCAAGGGTAATAACCTCGCGAGAAGACGATCCCGATCTCGCTTTGCACCAATCCACCTAGCATGGCACTCTGGCGCCAGCTGCAGGAGAATAGTTTGCGCAGTTTCGATTTCAGTTCTTGGGAGAGTGTCTTAACCACCCTGGTCGGCATCGCGCTGTTCGCGCTGGTAGGCATCGGGATTCGGCTGGTGATGATGACCACGATCCAGCAGCGCCAGCAGCGCCAAAACCGACAGATCAACGAGCGCCTCAAGACCTTGATGGCTGCGTACAAGGTGCTGGGCGGCTCGTTTACCGGAAGGCTCTCGGTCGAGCCGCGCCACCTGCGCGACATCCGAGCGGCTGAAAAGCTAGCGGCCGAGCAGGGCGGGGAGGCGGTCGTGCCGCGCACCATGAGCGACGAGATGTTCGAACGCGTTCGCCAGATGCGTGACGCGGTGGAAGCGGCGCTGTCCGACATAATCCTGCTGGGCACTGACGAGCATGTTCGGCTGGCCGAGAAGGCGGCGCGTGACCTCGTGGCCGGCAATCAGATCCATACCGATGAGCTCGTGGTGTCGCTACGCAATTTCATTCGCCAGGCGCTCGACCTGTCTGCAATTCCGGCTGACCTGCAGATCCCCATGCAGGGCCCTACCCGACCGGCCAGCACTGGCGGACGAGGCAGGGGTGGTGGTCAGCAGGGCAGCGGTGGCCGCGAAGATGGCGGAGGCGGTGCCGGTGGTGTTGGCGGAGGCGGCGGAGGTGGCGGAGGCATGGGGATGGGTATGGGCGGCCGGCCCGACGATGCGACCCCGCCAGGCCGTACTTAACGGCGGCTTTTGAGGTTGAGCATTTCGACTGCAAATTGCCGTGCTGAGGATAGCCCATTCGACCAAGCCAGACTGCCCCTCATCTACAACGAATATATCGCCTGCCTCAACGAGCGCGACTGGGCAAACCTGTGCGCTTTTGTCGACAGCGTCTGCTTCACTTACTTCTCTCCGACCCGGACTGATAGCCTCCGACGCCATTATGACCACATGGCACCGCGTGCGCGGAATGTCCGCTATCGCAGGCACACCGACGAATGCTGCTATTCCATTCCCGACCCCAATTCGGTCATTGAAGCACTTTGGCCCCTAGCCGGTAAGCGGACATAATAATCGGCGGATAGCTGGGCTGCCATCTCGTTGAAAGTTCGGGCACCGCGCCTCAGCTTGCTGCTACCACAATTGAGCGCTCTCTCCTCAAACCGCGCTCTGGTGAGCCATGGCTGTAAACTCGTGCACTAATGCATCGAACAGGGCGCGCACGCGGGGCACGCGCGAGAGGTTCTCGTGCGTGACAATCCAGGTTTCCAGCGAGGCCATCGTGAAATCCGGCAGCACGCGGAAGAGCCGGGGATCGCTGTCGCCCAAAGGCACCTGGGTGACTCCAATGCCGATGCCGGCACGGACTGCAGCCAGTTGAGCGGGGTGGCTGTCGGAGCGAAGGACGTAGCGGTGACGCGAAAACATCGCCCCGCGTGCCTCGGCCAAGGCGAGGTCGCTGCGGCTGCGATCGGGACCGACAATACTATGCTGTGCTAGATCGTCGAGGTTCGCCGGTTCCCCATGCTGAGCGATGTAGTCGGGCGAGGCGTATAGGCCCAAAGATTTCGACAGCGAGAATGACCTGCTTGTCGATCTACCAAGCCTGCTGGAAGGTCGGTTGAGCCGGGCTTGAGGCTTTAGGACGGAAGGTTGATCTGCTAGCTGATGATGCGCCAGTAGCGCGCGTAAGGATGCTTCAGAAACCAGCTACTGCCTTATCCCCGCTTCTGGAACCAGCGGTACTGTACCTCCAAACAGGAGGCGGAGATGCCGGTCAGTCCCGTAGATGCCTAGGCTTCGGCTTGTGACAGCAAATCCGGGGTCGTGTCGTGGGCCGCTCCACCGCAAGCTGGCACAGGCATCCGAACTCGTTCGGAGCCAGCGCGATCTGACTGGCCGCCGTCGGTCTTTTTGGGTCCTGGTGGTCTTACGCTGCTGGTTCCGCTGCCCGGTAGTTTGGAGCTGTTCCGCGTCATGCGGGATGCATTATCCGATGGCGATCGATCAAGCGGTGGGATGGTTCCGGGGCAGATCTCTCTTCCCACAAGCCGATGATGCCGGGCTGCAGAACCATGAGCATACGCGTCTATGTGCGTCAAAACGACGCACTGCGGCTGCGGCTAGGGCGCTTTTCGTGGGTCCACACTTGACAAGCACCGGAGCTGAAATCCTTGGCGGCGCGAAACAGGAACGATGCGAATTCCTGAACAAGGCAAAACAGCCGGAAACCGACGGCTTTGCTGCCTGTCGGCGAGGCGCGAATTTTTCAAGCACCGGATAGACGATCTTGGAGCCAAAGGAATTGTCCCTCGTGCAAGATGCCGTCCGTTCGGTTGGATAAGGAAAATTCCGGTAGTCCTTGCGAACGGTCGAACGGAAGCAGTGACTTTTGGCAATTTGTCTTTCCAAGGCCACCTGAGGGGCCCAACCTCCTGCGGGCGCTGGTGAAATCGCCCTCGGGATCGATGATGCATTGCTGCACCTGATTGTCCGGTGGTGAGGTTAATTTCCGTGCTTGACTTGCGTTAAGTTTCGGATTTCGCAAGCTATTTTGCCGGTCTGGCGGTTTTGGTCAAGCTGCAGAGGTTCATTCCGCCGACGTGCAGGAAAGTCCATAGATTACAACGCGTTACCTGAATCCTTCAGCCGCTCCGCGAATCCTTATTTGTCACTCGACGCTCTGTGGTGTTCGCAGTTCGCGCCTAGAAAATAAATGGGGTGACAGTTCTCCCAGCCTTAGCTTGGTTCATGCGCAACCGAGCAAACGGAGGCGCAAGCATGAAAGCGAGAAAGCAACTCAATTCACCCAAAAGACCGGGAAGACCGAAGACGGCGGAAGACAACGCGGCACCCCTCTACCCTGTACGGGGTGAGCCGGACAGTTGGGATGAGGCCCGTCTTTTCAGATTCGCCCAGCGTCTGGATGGAGACCCCGCTTCGCCGGGACCATGGACTCGGCGGAAGGTAATGTCGCGACACGAAATCGAAAGTCTGGTCATTGCAGAAGGGACTTATGCGGCCCGTAAGGCAGTAAGGGTGCGGCGGGTGGTGCAGGAATTCCTCAACCATACCCTGGCGTCCTACCCGGACGGGGTCACGCGGCTCATTGCCGCCTGCGAAGTATTCGTCCGTCTGTTTGGCGAGCGCATGATGAGCACCATCAGGGAGCCCGATATCCAGAGAGCCGCGGAGGCAATCAAACACGGTCGGGTCAAACCCGCCGGGTGTAAACGCCCCCTGTCGCCTGCGACGGTATACCACCGGATGCTGGCCCTGGCCGAGCTGGCCGCCTATGCCGTTGCCCAGCACTTTACCGATGTTTACCCGATGGGAGCTCAGGTGGTTCGGCCGCGCGCCAGTAAACCGGCCTCTGCTGTCAACGATCCCGAGGTGTTTGAATCGCTCAGGGACGCCGCCGACATCAATCAAACCATTGTTTTTGACCTGAGCGCCGGGCAGGGTGCGTCCGAAGCGCAGATCCTTGACGTGCGGTGGCGCGATTTCGATCCCGTTCGTGGGCGCATCTATTTGCAGCCCTCGACCGAAGAAACTGAGGAAGATTGCTTCGGGCGGTGGGCGCACTTGAGGGAACGGGAACTACTCGGTCTATTACGTGGGCGCCTGGACCGCATCAAGCGCGATCGACTTGGAGACGAACGCATATTCGCCCTCTGGAGGACAGATCACGGCATCATAGGTGCCCTTTGCAGTCTGCAATTTAAGCACCTTGTGAAGACTCGGGGGAGGGCGGAGTCGAAGGTCACTCCGACAACATATGTCGGACGCTTCGCCTATCGTGACTTCCGCCTCGCAGCGGGGCGCCGGGTTGCGGCAAGCAACCATCGCCTGCATGAGGTGGCCAAGGCTGTCGGGTACAGCGATATCAGGACGGTTAAGCGGCTTTTTGGTCCCTATATGCCGCCTTCTCCTGGGAAGCCGGCTCTTCCGGGAGAGGCCACGGCCATTCGTCGGCGCATCGGGAAGTTCTCGCACGATGTATAAGAATCCGGGGCACGGTGGAGCAGTGCCAGTCTTCGTATCGCCTGGGGGCAACAATTCCGTCGATGTCGCAGCGACCGCTTACATAGAGTCCTTCCTCACCAACAACCAGGGCTCCAGGAGTGCTCGTGGGCGAGCCAACGCAATACGGACCTACATTGTTGCGCCATACGGGCATCTGCGCTTGGGCGATATCGACTATGCGTTCTTGCTTCGGTATCGCTGCGAGCTCGCAGAAGTGTCGCCCAGAATTGCCAGGAGGGTCACATCCCTCTGGAAGGGACTACTGCGATTTGCGAGGATTAAGTTGTGGCTGCAAAACGTGCCGGACTTCAAATTTCCAAGGCTGCAACGCAAGAATTCTGCCAAACGCGAGCGTCAATTAAAGACGCGAGAGCAGGCGCTTTCCATCGCTGATCTGGAGGCAATCCTTTCCGCTGCAACGGATGACGATCTCGATCTGATTGTCTTGGCGATAGGTCTGGCGCTTCGATCGCAGGAAATCCGTGGAGCCGGTGCTTCCGCAATATGTCTGGACCACCATAACAAGTGCGGGCAGTTTGTTGTAGAGGCTGTCATTAACAGCGATGGCAAAGTCACCGCCAGTGGCAAGACCCCGAATGCTCGTCGCGCCATAGATTTTGGAGCAACGCTCTACAACTACTTTGTCTCTCGCGAGACGCCGGACGGTTCGTTCATCGTTGGAGGCTCAGAATCGAGCTTTCCTAAAGATGAACTTAACAAGCGTTTCCAGGCGCTCTGCATGCAAGCCGGCGTTACCCGGGTGATCTCTGATCCTGATTGTCGCAGCCGGCGCAAGACGGTGCCGAAGTGTTCGGTACGCATGCTCCGCCGCTTAGGCGCCTCCATCTGGGTCATCGAGGGTAGCGCGGCGGGAGAGATCCGGACACGCATGGGTCATGCGACTGAGGCAACCAGTTACGGGGTTTATTTCTATGACCCGCGAACGGTGTGTGAGCGCAAACCACCACCTGTAATCGGCCCATGCGGGGAAGCATCCTTTTTCTATCGTGAGCGGTCGCTGCCGGTGCGGACAAAGCTCAGCCCGCCCACGAAGGCGCCCCGGATTTCGAAGAAACGTGTCAGCCGCGCGGTGGGACCTTTTGGCGCATTTCCCTCAGCTTGAAGAAAGAAATTCTATTATGATGAAAGGCGCCTCTATTACCAAAATAATCGAGTACCAGGGGGTGCCGGGGGAGACTGGTGCCGCCATCGGCCTGGCGCGTGCTCTCCTGCTCGGCGTCGAAGGTTATCCGGTCCAAATCGTGTGTGAGCCAGGGACGGGACCAATTGCATTAAATCCCGAACTCGCTCTGATCTGTGCGGACAGAGTATGCGTGATCGCCCGTTATGGTTGCGTAATAGACCTTGTACTCCAAAGGTTTATCAAAAGTCGGTCGGGTCGAGATGGTACCATCGATCGGATAGGCCCAGCGTCCAGCGATTTCGTGCTGTCTGGTTATCGACGTCGCCTGACCTCGGAGGCGCACATTGTCGACGTGATAGGTGCACTCGATCGCGTTTCGGGGGGACCAGAAGCTTGGATCGGAGTGTCCGACACATCTGAGCCGCTTCAGCCCATTTTACTGACCGCAAACTTGGCTGCCCTGATGGCAGACGGATTGCGGTTGATTGCAACGGACCCGCTCGTCACCGTTTTGACAGTGGGCCCAGAGGAAAGACTCACCTGGCGGGCGGCGCGGTATCTGACGCTTCGTCATTATCCCAGACCGCCGGAGGATGAGACCGACCCGCTAAGGCACTACCTGTCTTTCGGTAGATTTAGTTTCGGTTCCGTTTGCCGCTTGTTGGAATCCGCGGGCGTTCCCGTTATCCGCAAACAGGTGGTTCGGGCGTGACTGCAAAGGCGCGGAGCGGCGGTGGCGATTGCGCCGCCGAGTGACTCACGTCCCGACGGCGTTCCATGGCCATTGCAATTGTTCCGACCATGCAGACCCGCGTCAAGACGGTGACCCGAGTGCGATGCCGGTCGAGACACCATGAGTGCATAGCCGGACTGCCGGTAAGTAAGAGTGGCGGATAGAAGCGACCGCCACTCCATAGAGGCTCATTCCGCGGCTGGCACTACCTCGGTCAGGTCTACGGTCCAGGTCGGATTGTAGGTGACATTGTCAACCGCAGTGGCGCTGACGAGCGTCGTTGGCGGCTGGAACAAGGGAATGAAGGGGCTGGAGGCGTTGAGCGCCTTTTGGAACTCCTCATATACGGCGGCGCGCTCTGCCGCATCCACAACAACGGCGGCGCGGGCCGAGATTTCTTCGACCGTCGGATCAGACCCTGCCGGCCAGCCTGCACGCGTGCCGACAAGCAGGCCAGGTGTGAAGGGCAGATAGCCGACCGGATCGGGGAAGGAGGAGCCCCACCACTGGACGCTGAACTGCAATTGTCCGGCGCGATATGCATCAAGGTTGGTCGTGACCGGCTGCGGGACTAGATTGACCGTGATGCCGATTTCGGCGAGATCGGCCTGCACCTTGGCACCAATATCCCCGAAGGAAATGCCGTGTTTGGCAATGTCAGACGCATAGGCCATGTCGAGGGTCGGATTTTCGATGCCGCTGGCCGCAACAGCAGCCTTGGCACGCTCGACGTCACGCACTGGAGCATCCTGAGTCGGCAGGGAGCCGAGGATGATCGAGGGAATGATCCCACCGGGGCGTCCGGCGCTTTCGCCAGCGATCGAGCGGATGCCCTCGTAATCGAGACCATAACGTACCGCTTCCCAGATCTTGGGATTGGACGAGGTGGCCGAAATCTCGGGATTGGCGTTGAGGAACAGCCAGCCCATGTCAGAGCCTGGCTGGGAAATGACATTTGCGCCATCACCAAGCGAGCTAACCTGGTCAGGGCGCAGGTCGATGGCGATCTGGCTGACATTGCGCATGATGTTCATCTGCTGGGCCGCATTGGCGGTGTTGCGGATGACGATCTGGTCAAAGGCCGCGGGGTCGCCCCAATAGTTGTCGTTGCGGGTCAGGACGACCTCGGAGGCCATGTCGAACTTGCTCAGGATGTAGGGGCCTGAGCCCAGCGATGCCGTGGCCAAGTAGACGTCGGCTGTGTCCGTTTGGGCGGCCTCAGCATTCGCCGCCGCGCCGTTTTCCTGAGCAACATCCGCGTTGACGATGGCGAAGGCAGGATAGGTCAGGCGCGCAGGCAGCGCGGGATCGGGATTTTCCGTGGTCACCACAACAGTGTTGGGTTCAGACCCGGCTTTGATGGTGAGGCCGGCTAGGATATAGGCAGCGTTTCCCTTCACGTTGATGGCCCGGTTGAGAGAAAAAACCACGTCCTCAATAGTCACCGGCGAGCCATCGCTGAAGGTGGCGCCTTCCCGCAAGGTGAAGGTGAAGGTCTTGGCGTCATCCGAGACAACGGGGGCATCGGCAAGGCCTGGCTTGACGGTGGTGGTATCGCCGTCGGTGAAGGTAACGAGGTTCTCGTAAACGGCGTGCAGCCACAGGGCGGCCGTGGGCTCGAAGGAGCGCGCTGGATCGGCCGTCTTGAGCTGGAAGACTGTGTCAACGATGAGCGTTTCCTGGGCCTGTGCCCAGCTGGTTGCCGACATGCTGCCCAAGGCCGCAATCAGCGTGGCGCCGAGAATGTTTTTCACGATCCTTACCCCCTTGAAGACGGTGCCGGGGCGGGGACATCCCGACCTGCGGCATCACCATCGCATACAATTAGAGTACAACACAGATGCATACCTCTAGCAATACATCGGTGGGGGCTATGCTGTCGGGCTCCTCAAGGCCGCTGACGCGACGAAGCAGGCGGCCGAACGCGCCATTCCGAAGTGCTCGCGGACCGGTTCGGCCTCGCGGCAAAGGGGCAGCGCCAGGGCACAGCGCGGATGGAACCGGCAACCGGCCGGCGGCCGGGCAGGGTCGGGGACATCACCCGGCAGGCCGCGCGGCACCGTGCCGCTGCCGTCCGGGCGGGGAATGGCAGCTATGAGGCTACGAGCATAGGGGTGGAACGGATCCTGCCAGACTGCTGCGCTGGGCCCGGTCTCGATGATCTTGCCCAGATACATCACCGTGGTGACGTCGGCGATGGTTCGCACGATGGCCAAGTCGTGGGAGATGAATAGCAAGCCCATGTCGAGTTCTCGCACCAGGGTCACGAGGAGATTGGCGATGGCAGCCTGGGCCGAAGCATCAAGGGCGGAAATTGGTTCGTCGGCAACGATGCAGCGCGGCCGTGCCGCCAGTGCGCGGGCGATGGCGATACGCTGGCGCTGGCCGCCCGAGAATTGATGCGGGAAGCGGTCGGCAAAACCGGCCGAAAGCCCAACCCGTTCAAGGCACTCGCCCGCGCTCATGGGGATCTCCCCGCCCTCGCTCGCTGCCCGGCCACCATCGGCGATGAGATCGCCGATGCGGCGCCTTGGGTTAAGGGAGGAGAACGGATCCTGAAATACCATCTGCAGCTTACGCTGCGCTTTGGGCCGGGCACCGCGGCGCAACGGCTCGAGCGGCTGTCCGTCGAAGCGCACCGACCCCGCCGAGGGCGCCACCAGGCCCACTGCCGCCTTGCCAAGCGAGGACTTGCCGCAACCCGACTCGCCGACCAGCGCGACGACCTGGCCGGCCTCCACATCCAGATCGACGCCGGCAACGGCCCTGACGCGCGTGCCGGCGTGCCCGGCATAAGTTACTTCGAGATCACGAATTTCGAGCAGGCTCATGCAAACTCCCGGGCGAGCGGATCGACGCAGCAAGCAATGGTGCGGTCGGCCTCAACACCGGCCAGGTCAGGCTCGACTGCCTGACAGCGCGGCTCGGCCCAGGCGCAGCGCGGATGGAACGGGCAGCCTGGGGGCAGGGCGCCGATTGCCGGCGGCGTGCCCTGCAGCGGGGTAAGGCTTATGCCAGCAGCGTCAGCATGGGGCAGAGCGGCTAGCAGGCCATGGGTATAGGGGTGGCGAGGGTGAGCCAGCACGCTCGCGCGCCTGCCTTGCTCAACGATCCGGCCCGCATACATGACGGCTACCCGGTCCGTGAGGGCCGACATGACGCCCATGTCGTGGGTGATGAGTAGCACCGATAGGTCAAGATCGGCGCGCAAGTCCTGCAACAGGCGAAGGATGCCTGCCTGCACCGTTACGTCGAGGGCGGTGGTCGGCTCGTCGGCGATAAGCAACCGGGGCGCGCAGCACAAGGCAATGGCGATGGCGATGCGTTGACGCATGCCGCCCGAGAACTGGTGCGGGAAACGCTTGAGAGACCGTTTCGCGTCCGGGATCCGGACCATGTCCAGAAGCTCGATGGCTCGAGTGCGGGCCGCTGCAGCGTCCAAACCTCGATGATGACGCAGGTGCTCGGTCATCTGCTTTTCGATGGAGAGCATGGGGTGAAGCGCGGTCATGGGGTCCTGGAACACCATGGCGATGTCACGGCCCCGCAAGCTTGCCAGCTGCCTGGGTGCCATCTCAACAATGTCCTGGCCGTCAAACAGGATGCGGCCGCTCATGCGCCCGCCGGGCGGCAGCAGCCCCAAAAGGCTCAATGCAGTGATGGTCTTGCCGCTGCCACTTTCACCGGCGAGCCCAACGATCTCACCGGCGTCTATGGCAAGACTGACATCGCGCACGGGAAAGAGGCGGCTGCCACTGCTGGCCGGCAGACTGATGGTCAGTTTCTCAATTCTGACGAGCGGGGTGCCGGTCATCGGAAAGCCTTGGCGGACTTGGGATCAAAAGCATCGCGCAGGGTGTCGCCGAGGAAGTTGGCGGCGAGAACCACGGTCAGGATGGCCAATCCGGGGAAGACGCTCATCCACCACTTGTCGAAATACTTGGCGCCTTCCGAAACCATGCTGCCCCATTCGGCAGTGGGCGGCTGGGCGCCCAGACCAAGGAAAGAAAGGCCCGAAAGGATGAGTACGGCATGGCCGTATTCGAGCGCGGCAAGCACGGCCACCGGGCCGGCGACATTTGGCCTGATATCCTTCCAGAGCGTGCGGCCGGAGGATGCTCCGAGCAGCCGGCTCGATTGAACATAAGGTTCATCACGCAGTGTGAGGATCATCGAGCGCACGACGCGCGCATAGATGGGCCAGCTGACAATAACAACGGCCAGAACGGCGTTGAAGAGGTTGGGACCGAGCGCGGCAACCACCGCCATGGCAAGGATGATGTCGGGAAAGGACATGACGAGATCGGCCGCTCGCATGATCACGCCATCTACCCAGCCACCGAAATAGCCAGCAATCGCACCAGCGATGGTGCCGATCACCGCCGACATCACCACCAGCTGCAGCGCATAGGGCATGGAGACGCGTGCTGCGTGGACAACACGTGCGAAGATGTCGCGCCCGAGCTGATCGGTGCCGAACCAGTTTTCGGGGTTGGGCGGCAGAAAGCGGCCAAAGGACTGGGCGTTGGGATCGTTTGGCACCAGCCACGGTGCGAGGACGGCCGCGAGGATCATCATCAGCAGCAGCCCCGCCCCGAGCAGGCCGAGGGGCTGAAACCAGACAGAGCGATGCTTCGTGCCGTCGCGATGGATGTCTTGGCTAGTGGGAGCAATGGTCATGAGGATCAACCCAAGCGAATGCGGGGGTCCACCACCGCATAAAGGACATCGACCAGGAGATTGACGAGGATGTAGATGGCGGCGATGACCAGGCTAACGCCCATGATGGCCCGCAGATCAAGCGCAACGGCACTGCGATAGGCGTATTCGCCTAAGCCAGGCCAGGAAAAGACCGACTCCACCAGAACGGCGCCGCCCAGCATGCGTCCGAACGCCATGCCGGACACAGTGATGATGGCAGCTAGTGCCGGGCGCAGAACGTGGCGCATCACCACAATGCGCTCGGGAAGGCCTTTAGCTCGAGCCGAGCGGACAAAGTCCTGCTGCAGGGCATCTATCACCGCAGCGCGGGTGAAGCGGGTGATAGCACCGAGGGTGTAAACCGCCAGCACCAGGGCAGGTAGTGCCAGATGGCTCAATGCCTGACCCAAGAGCTTCCAATTGGCGGTGAACAGGGCGTCGATGGTGTTGAGCCCGGTGATGCTGACAGACGAACTCGCCCCTGGAGGCAGGCGTCCAACTCCAGGCGACCAGCCGAGCTGGAAAAAGAACACGTACAAACAGACTAGGGAGAGCCAGAAGGTGGGCACGGAAACGCCTGCGAGGGAAATGATGCGGATGAGTTGGTCGGGCCAATGGTCGCGATGGACGGCGGCGAGGATCCCCAGCGAGATCCCGACCACCATGGCGATGGTCATCGCCACCACCGAGAGCTCGATGGTTGCGCTCATATATTTGGCAAGATCTTCCGCGACAGGGCGGCGGGTTTGGAGGGATTCTCCGAAATTGCCCTGCACGAGATTGCGCACATAGATGAGGTATTGCTCTGGCAGAGGCTTATCGAGGCCGAAGCGCTGGCGGAAGGCAGCCACGGTATCCGGATCGGCGGCAGCATGTTCGCCAAGGCTGGCGGCGACCGGATCACCGGGTACGACTTGGGTGAGGGTGAAGGAGACCAGAGTGACGCCAACGCAGAGCAGCACGCCAACGGCCAATCGCCTCACAACAAAGCGAATGAGGCTGGGCAATGCGTACCAGGCGCGTCTTATCGCGTTCTGTTGCTCCATAGGGCAACACCCCTCTCCTGATCCGATGGATCGATTATGTATGCAACCCTTGTACACTGCAAGGTGGGTGGGCCGCACTGTTAGCAAGGACGGCCCATCCCTCGAGGGTCAGTGCAAAAGCTGCAGATCGTCGCGAATAATGCGCCCGGACTGAATGACGCCCACAACCTTGTTTTCGTGTTGGGCAAAACATTCCAGCCCATCATAAGGGTTGGCGTCGACCACAAGGATATCGGCCAAGGCACCGGCGCTGAGTTCGCCAATCTGACCTTCCATGCGAACGATTCTGGCGTTGTTGACGGTGGCGTGACGGAGAGCTTCCGCCGGCCCGCACACCTTCTGGTGGATCAGGAGGCCATCCCCCTGGTAGGTCTTTGGCGACCAGCACAGATCGGTGCCGTAGCCGACATTAACGCCCTCAGCGAGTGCGACTTCGAGCGATTTCAGGCCACTGGCGAGCACTTCGGCGTTCTTCTCGGCATTTTCCGGCGCCCAGCCGAAACTCATGCCGTACTTGCCGTCTGCCTCATAGGTGATCAAGGTCGGCACGAGATGGGCGTCACGTTCCTTCATCACGCGTGCCGTGGCAGCGGTGAGGAAATTGCCGTGCTCAATGGTGCGCACGCCCGCTTCCACCGCGCGACGAATGCCAATATCGGCATAGACATGGGCCATGACATAGCGCCCGACGCGGTCGGCTTCCTCGGTGATAGTTTCGATCTCCTGCAGAGAATATTGCGGGTGGATCAGCTTATCCCCCGGGGAGCTGACACCACCGCCGGCCATGATCTTGATCTGGTCGACCCCTTGGCGGACATTCTCGCGCACGGCCCATCGCACCTGGTCAACGCCATCGGCAATGATGGCCGTACCGCCAAGCTGAGACGAACAAGAGCAGGTGTCGGCCCGGCCGCGATGGTCGCCATGACCGCCGGTTTGGGACAGGATCTTGCCGGCCACGAACATACGCGGCCCAGTCCAGATTCCCTTTTCGACCGCAGCCTTGTGGCCCTGGTCGGCACCGCCGGCATCGCGGATGGTTGTGAAGCCGCGCTTGAGGATGCCCTCGAGGTGCTCACCGGCGCGGGCCGACATCTCGGATGGCAGAATATGGCCGCCATCGTTGAACTGGCCGATGAACACATGGGCGTGGCAATCGATGAGGCCGGGCGAAAGATAGCGTCCGCCGACCGAGATGGTCCGCGTTCCGGCCGGCAACTCGGCTTCGGCCATGATGCCACTGATCTTGCCGCCCCTGATCAGTATGGCTTTGTCATCGATGATCTTGCCGCCGATCACGTCGACGATCTTGCCGCGGGTCAGCGCATAGTCCTGAGGCTCAGTCATTGTCTTCTCCCTTGGTGTTGGGCCCTGCTATCACAAGAACCCCTGTCGGCTGCGCCATGGCAGCGGCGGCTCAAGGACGGCAACGATAAGGCGAACGCAGAAACAAAGGCCCGAATGGCGGCACAGCATCCGCCTGGATTCCATATGTATACACATTACATTCTACGCTAACACGATCGTGCGTCCAGTCAACGATTGAGGGAGCTTTTTGCGCGTGCGCTCAGCCCCGCAAGCTCCTGCCTCAAACCGACCAAAAGCGGCTGCTCGAAGAAAGCGGCGCAACCGCTCTGTCGGCCCTAGTGTATACAAATCATATTGCAAATGCATTTGACTTGTGCCTTTTTCACGGCCAGGGTCATCGCATTGCTGGCCCTCCAGCTGGGCTTCACCTGAGGGGTATCGAACATGCCGAACAGCATCAAACTAGGCTTTACAAGTGCAGTCGCGTTGATCATGTCGATGGGAGTGGCCACGGCTGCGGACTGCACGCAGACCGTTCCGGATTCGGCGCTAGTCAAGTCCGGCACCCTGGTGATGTCCACCAACCCCACCCTGCCGCCGCTGCAGTTCATCAATTCGAGCGGCGAGCTCAAGGGAATGCGCGTCGAACTGGGCGAGGAAATCGCCAAGCGGCTGTGCCTGACGCCCGAATATGTGCGCATCGAGTTCTCCGCCATGATCCCGGGCCTGCAGGCCGGGCGTTGGGACATGATCAACACCGGCATCTTCGTGACGCCGGAGCGGGCGGCGATGATGAACATGATCGCCTATGAGCTGCAGGCCATCAGCGTTTCGGTGCCGGTCGGCGTCGAGGACGTCACCGAAGCCGATGACCTGGCGGGCAAGGTCGTAGGCGTCGAGATCGGCGGCTTTGAAGAAAACAAGACCAAGGAGCTGAGTGCCGACCTCGAGGCGCGCGGGCTCGAGCCCATGGAAATCCGCACCTTCGACAATTTTGCACTGGCCTATCAGGCGCTGCGTGCCGGGCAGGTAGAGGCGGTGGTGTCGATCGATGGCGTGGCCGAGGAATATGACGCCCGCGGCGACTTCCGCCGAGCCATCTCGGGCCTGTTCCCCACCCCAGTCGCGCTCGCCATGCAGAACCCCGAACTGGCCAAGGCCGTGGTTTCGGTGCTGGCGGAGATGAAGGCGGACGGCTCCTATGACGCCCTGTTCGAGCAATATGGCGTCGCTTCGGTGACGGAGGACTTCGTCATCGTCGCCGGCGAATAAGCAAGCAACCGCAAGGAGCTGACATGCAAGTCTGGAGCTGGACCGGCTTTTTCGAGTACCTGACCAATCCCTTTATTATCGGAGGGGCCATAACCACCTTGTGGCTGACACTGGCCGCAATCGTGGGTGGTCTGATCCTCGGCTTCATCCTCGCCATGATGAAGATCTCGAAGAACCCGCTCTTGTCGGCGCCAGCTTCAGCTTACATCTGGCTCTTTCGCGGCACCCCGCTGCTGGTGCAGCTCATCGTCATCTATACCGGCTTGCCGCAATTCGGTATCCGCCTCAGCGTGCTGGAATCGGCGCTGATCGGGCTGATCCTGAACGAGGCGGCCTACCTGGCCGAGATCGTGCGCGCTGGCGTTGGCGCCGTGCCGGCCGGCCAGGTCAATGCCGCCCGAGCGGTGGGCATGCGCGAGCCGCAGATCATGCGCTACATCATCATGCCCCAGGCACTGCGCATCATCATTCCCCCCCTCGGCAACTCGGTGAATGGACTGCTTAAGACCACCTCGGTCACCTCCGTGATCTCCATGGAAGAGCTGCTGCGCCGCACCCAGGTGCTGATCCAGGAAAAGTTCATGGTGCTCGAGCTCTTTGCCGTGGCCGCCATCTACTACCTGGTCCTGACCACGCTGTGGGACTTCGTGCAGCGCAGCATCGAGAAGCGCTACGCCAAGGCCTACCAGCAGGTCAGCACCAGCAAGAGTTCCAAATTGCCCAAGATCGGCGCGCCGGCCGAGCAGCGCTGAGCCCAATCCTTCAATACCACACTTTATTCTGCGGACTGGTTCGAGAACTATGCATAACACCTTCAGCGGTACCTTCACCGTGATGATCACGCCTTTTGACGGAGCAGGCAGGGTCGACCTTGCCGCCCTTGCCGAGTTCACCAACTGGCAGATCGAGCAGGGCATACATGGGCTGATCCCGCTGGGCTCAACGGGCGAGTTCCTGTCGCTCAGTGACGAGGAATTTGCCGATGTCGCCCGCACCGTGATCGATACCGCCGATGGGCGCGTGCCAGTTCTGGTGGGCACGGGGGCCGAAGATACCCGCCGGGCGCTGCATCTGAGCCAGTCCGCCGAAAAGCTGGGCGCTGACGGCGTGATGATTATCCCGCCATTCTATTCGACGCCCACCGACGACGAACTGGTGCGGCACTACGAGACCATCGCGGCCGGGATCAACATTCCGATCATGGTCTACAACAACCCCGCCACTGCCAATGTCGATCTCAAGCCCGAACTCGTGGCGCGGCTGGCCCACATCGATGGCTGCGACTACATCAAGGAATCGACCCTTGAAGTGACCCGCGTGCGCGACATCATCCGCCTGTGCGGTGACAAGATGACCGTCTTCGGCGGCATTTTGGGCTTTGAGTCCTTTGTGGAGGGTGCCCGCGGCTGGGTGGCCGTGGCCTCCAATGTAGCCCCCAAAGAAATGGCGCGGCTTTATGAGCTGGTGGCGGACGAAAAGGACATCGACGCTGCGCGCGACCTTTACCATGCCTGGGTGCCGCTGATCGATGCGGTGGGCGGGCAGCGCTATGTTGGGGCCACCAAGTCCCTGCTCAAGCATATGGGCTTTGACGCCGGCCATCCGCGTCCGCCACGCCTGCCCATTCCCGACGAGCTCGATCGCAAGATGGGCCAACTCGTGCGCGAACTGGGTTTGAGCTACGCCGCCGGGAGCGTCGAGCCATGAGCACCAGGGAGCGGTTGACCGAAATTCTCGGAGAGCTTGTGGCGGTGCCTACCGCCTATCCGCCGGGGGAAACCACGGCGCTCTGCGCCTTGCTGGTGCCGCGTTTCGAGGCGCTGGGCTATCGGGTGGCGGTGCACGCCGAAGTGCCCGGGCTCGACAATCTCGTCGCTACTATTGGCACGGCCGCGCCCCATCTCGTCTTCAACGCCCATGCCGATACGGTGGGGGTTGGCGAGGCTTCGAGCTGGCAGACCGATCCGTTTGCTCTGACTGCCAAGGGCGACCGGCTTTATGGCCTGGGCTCATCCAACTGCAAGGGCTCCATGGCGGTGCAGCTTTGGCTGGCCGAGGAGATCGCCCGGCGCGGCGGGCCCGCTAAGGGCTCGATCAGCTTCACCTTCGTGACCGACGAGGAAAGTCTTGGGCCGCACGGCATGCGGTTCCTGCGCGAAAGCGGCGCGGTGAAGCCCGATTACCTGTTCCTGGGCGCGCCGACCTCCAATGCCCTCATCACTTCGGAACGCGGGGTGATGTGGGTGGGCATCGAAACCTTCGGCAAGGCAGCCCATGCCGGGGCGCCTGAAACGGGCGACAACGCCATCGAGCGCATGCTGCGGCTGGCGGCGGTGCTGGAGCGCGAGCTGTTCCCCAGGATTGCGGCGCGTTCGGAAGGGGCGCTGCGCTCGACCTACAATGTGGGCAAGTTCCATGGCGGGCACAACACCAATGTCGTGCCCAGCCGGTGCCGGCTCGAGATCGACCGCCGCCTCGTACCGTCCGAAACCGTGAACGGCGCCTTTGCCGAGATCGTAGCGGCGCTGGAAAGAAGCGGCGAGCCGGAAGGCAGCTGGCAGGCCGAGCTGATGCGCGGCACCAACGGCTTCAGCTCGCCCCGCGATGGGGCAGTGGTGCAGGCCCTGTCGGCGGCGGTAACCGCAGTGACGGGAGCCGAACCGCGGTTTCTCGATGCGGTGGGCGCCAGCGATGGCCGCTGGTTTGCCGATGATGGGATCGAGATCATCAATTTTGGGCCCGGAGGCGGCTCGGAAGGGCATGCGGCCGACGAGTTCGTGCTGGCGAGCGAATTGGATGAAAGCGCCGCCATCCACCTCGATTTCATTGAACGCCTCCTGGGATATGCCGGCAGGTGAGTGGCGTGCCGCATCAGAACCGGACCGGCGGGCCGGGCGTTACCATCAGCTTTGATGGCCGCCCCCTCAAAGCGGTGGCAGGCGACACGGTGGCGGCTACGCTGCTGGCCCATGGCATCATGGCCCAGACCCGCAACCTCAAGTCGAGCACGGGCGCCGAGCAGCCGCGCGGCCTGTTTTGCGGCATGGGCGTGTGCCATGATTGCCTGGTGACCGTTGACGGGCGCAACAATGTCCGCTCCTGCATGACCAAGGTCGAACCTGGCATGATGGTGCAGCCCCAGGAGCCGCGGCCGGCACTGGGCGATGGCGAAGCCGATCTTGCCGAGTTGCCCCAGGGCGACCTGCCGGTGGAAGCGGTCGAGATCCTCGTGATCGGCGCAGGTCCCGGCGGGCTCGTGGCGGCAGCAGCGGCGCGCGAGACTGGCGCCTCGGTGCTGGTCGTCGATGAACGGCCGGCTCCCGGCGGGCAGTTCTACAAGCAGGCCGCCCATCTGGGCGCACATACCATGACGGGCGCCGATGCGCAGATGCGGTCGGGGGCCGAGCTGATCGGCAAGGTGCAGGGCGCCGGCATCGAGATCCGCAGCGGCGTTCTGATCTGGGGCGCCTTTCGCGACGGCGACAAGCTGCGCCTGGGCTATCTGCGCGACGGCAAGGCGGGCTATTTCACGCCCGGTATGATGATTATTGCGACCGGCGCCAGCGAGCAGCCCGGCGTGTTCCCCGGCTGGACGCTGCCGGGTGTGATGACCACCGGCGCTGCGCAAACCCTGCTGCGCAGCTATGGCGTGGCGGCGGGGCAGCGGGTGCTCGTGGCGGGCAATGGACCGCTCAACCTGCAGGTGGCGTTTGAACTGGCGCGCAGCGGCGTCCGCGTGGTTGCGGTGGCCGAAGCGGCACCCGCACCATGGCAACGCCCCGCTGCTGCGATGGCCATGGCGGCGGCGCAACCCAAGCTCACCCTTGCAGGCATGCGGCAGCTGGCGGCACTGAACCGCCTCGATACGCCCGTCTATTGGGAAACGCGGATCGTTCGGGTGGACGGCAACGGACGCGCCCGGGTGGCGGTGCTGGAAGACAAGGCGGGCAAGCAGCAGCGCTTCGATGTCGATGCGGTCTGCGTGGGGGAAGGTTTTGCCCCGGCCAATGAATTGCTGCGCTTGCTGGGTGCGAAACATGCCGCGCCTGCCAACAGTTTTGCCCGGCTCGAAGCCGTGCGCGACGATGCGGGTGCGACCTCCCTTGCGGATGTTTTCGTCGTGGGTGAGGCCGGAGGCTTTGGCGGCGCGCATATCGCCATGGCACAGGGCCGGCTGGCTGGCCTCGAAGCGGCAAGGCGGATGGGGCGCAACGTTGCTGACGACGCGGTGGCGCGGCGCCACCTGGCGCGGCATCGCAAGTTTCAGAACGCACTTTGGCAGGTCTTTGCCGCCGACGATCCGGGCCTTAGCCGGGCCGAAGACAACACCATTGTATGCCGCTGCGAGGCGGTGGAACTGGGCGAGATTAAAAACGCAATCATGAGCCGGGGGGCCGTCGACCTGGCCAGCATCAAGCGCCTGACCCGGGCCGGGATGGGCCGCTGCCAGGGCCGCTACTGCGGCTCGCGTATTGCGACCCTGATCGACCGGCCGCGCTCGGAAGCGCAGTTCAATGCCCCCCAGATCCCCTTGCGCCCAGTCCCGCTGGCTGCCCTGGCGGTGGAAAAGCCGGAATGGGGCGGCCATCGCCGCGCCATGCTGCCCCCGCTCGATGCCACGGAACGCCAGGACCGGCTCGATCGCCGGCAGGCGCAAGTGGTGGTGATCGGCGCGGGCATTGTGGGGCTTTCGACCGCAATGTTTTTGGCACGGGCCGGCCGCGAAGTGGCGGTGGTGGATCGCGGCTACCCCAATGCGCGCGCTTCAGGCGGCAATGCGGGGAGCCTGCATGCGCAGCTGCTGTCCTTTGACCACGGAGCCAAAACGGGCGGCAGCTCGCTGGCCGCCCAGACCCTTCCGCTCCAGCGCGATAGCATCGAGCTGTGGAAGGCGATCCAGAGCGAAACCGACCTCGATCTCGACATCAAGATCACTGGCGGGTTGATGGTCGCCGAGAACGAACGCGATCTCGGCTTCCTGGCGGAAAAAGCCCGGGTCGAGCGCTCCTTTGGGATCGACTGCGACATCATCGATGCCGCAACCCTGCGCAGCCTTGAGCCGGCACTCGATGAACTCTTTATCGGGGCGGCCTTCTGCCCGCAGGAAGGCAAGATCAATCCGCTGGTCGCGACCCAGGCCGTGCTGGATGCAGCGTTGAAGCTGGGCGTGCGGGTTTATTCCAATGCGGCGGTGACGGGGATCGACAAGGCCGGTGTCGGCTTTGCCGTACGCACGGTGCGCGGCACGATTCAGGCCGGACAGGTCGTCAATGCGGCGGGGGCCTTCGCTGGCGAAATCGGCCGCATTGCAGGGCTGCAGGTGCCGGTATTCGGTGCGCCCTTGCAGATGTGCGTCACCGAGCCGGTCAAGCCGCTGATCTCGCGGCTTGTGGCGCATGCCGACCGGCACCTGACGCTCAAGCAAACCAGCAATGGCAGTTTCCTCATCGGAGGCGGCTGGACTGCGGGACTCGACACCATCCACAAGCATCCCCGCCCGACGCGCGAAAGCATCGAGGGCAATCTTTGGGTGGCGCAACGCGTTGTTCCAGCACTGCGCAAGCTCAATGTGATCCGCACTTGGGCAGCGATGAATATCGATATCGATGGCGCGCCCATTCTCGGCGAGCACCCGGCGCTACCCGGCTTTTTCAATGCGGTGACCTCCAACGGCTATACGCTGGCCCCATTGGTAGGGCGCATCACCGCCGACCTCGTCACCACCGGTACTACCGACCGGGACGTCAGCCCGTTCGCGATTTCCCGTTTCCCCAGATAGTCAGGAGTTCAAGGCATGATTGTTCTGGACAAAGTCAGCAAATGGTATGGCGACTTCCAGGTCCTTACGGACTGCACCACAACGGTCCAAAAGGGCGAGGTCGTGGTCGTTTGCGGCCCCTCCGGC
Source organism: Devosia sp. 1566 (assembly GCF_004005995.1). NCBI lineage: Bacteria > Pseudomonadati > Pseudomonadota > Alphaproteobacteria > Hyphomicrobiales > Devosiaceae > Devosia > Devosia sp. 1566. The sequence continues at coordinate 3,804,906 of NZ_CP034767.1, read as the reverse complement.
TCGGGCAAGTCCACGCTGATCAAATGCGTCAATGCGCTGGAAACCTTCCAGCAGGGCACCATCACTGTGGATGGCACCTCCGTGGGTGCCAAGACCACCGACCTGCCCAAGCTGCGCGCGCGCGTCGGCATGGTGTTCCAGAGCTTTGAGCTGTTTCCGCACCTGACGATCCTCGACAACCTGACCATCGCCCAGGCCAAGGTGCTGGGGCGCAAGCAGAACGAGGCTGCCGACAAGGCCAGGGAACTGCTGGCCCGCGTCGGCTTGAGCGCCCATGCCAACAAATATCCGCTGCAGCTTTCTGGTGGCCAGCAGCAGCGCGTGGCGATTGCCCGGGCGCTGGCCATGGACCCGATCGCCATGCTGTTCGACGAGCCGACTTCCGCGCTCGACCCCGAAATGGTGTCCGAAGTGCTTGACGTGATGACCGAGCTGGCGCGCGAAGGCATGACGATGATGTGCGTCACCCATGAAATGGGCTTTGCGCGCAAGGTCGCGGGCCGCGTGATCTTCATGGATCACGGCGAGATCGCCGATGACCGGCCCACCTCGGAATTTTTCGGCAATGTCCGCAGTCCGCGGGCCGACGCCTTTCTCAGCAAGATCCTGCAGCATTAGCGCAGGGCAGGAAGCACAAAGCATGAGCGAGAGCCTGAACAAGATCGATGCGGCAGTTGCCGCCGGCCGGGACACCATTGTCGACTTCCTGCGCCAGTTGCTGAGCCAGTCGCGCAATGGCGAGGAAGCGGTGCAGGCCTGGCTCGCAGCGCAAAGTGAGGCCTTGGGCTGCACGGTGACAACGCAGCGCTATCGCCCGGCCGATATTCCGATGGTGGCCGAATTTGCCGGAGAGCGGGCAATCGACACCGGCGAACGGGCAAGCGTGCTGGCCCATCTGCCTGGTTCGGGCGAGGGGCGCAGCGTCATCTTCTTCGCCCATCCTGACAGCGAACCCTTTGTCGAGCCGCATGGCTGGAGCCACGACCCCTTTGCCGGGGAAACCGAAAACGGCCGCCTTTATGGCTGGGGCCTGGCAGACGATCTGGCCGGAATTGCCGCCATGGTGCAGGCGGTGGCCGTGCTCAAGGCGGCCGGGCTCAAGCCGGCCGGAGATGTTTATCTGGCCAGCACACCCAGCAAGCGCCATGCGCGCGGGGTTTCCGCATTGCTCCATAGCGGGGTCAGCGCCGATGCGGCGGTGTATTTCCACCCCGCGGAATCCGGAGAAGGCTTGCGTGAAGTGAAAGCCTTTGCTTCGGGGCAGCTGGATTTTCGCATCGTGGTGGCCGGCCAGCCACCCCAAACCACCGAACCGCACCAGACCGGCTTCGCTCATCGCGGGGTCAACCCGATCGAAAAAGCCATGCTGATTTTCCGGGCCTTGAGTGACCTCGATGCCGAACGCGGCGAGCGCGTGCTGCATCCCTCGCTGCAGGCTGCGGTGGGTCGCTCCACCAATCTGATGCTGTCCCATATCGCGGCGGGCGAACCCGATCGGTTGTCGCGGATGGCCAGCAGCTGCACGCTGGGCGGAGCGGTTTCGCTGCCGCCGGGGGAAGCACTCGAAGATGTGCAGGCGCAGATCGAAGCGGTGGTGCGCCATGTAGTCGACGAAGACGATTGGCTGCGTCTCCATCCACCCCAGATCATCTGGGATGCTGGTGTTACCGGCGCTGAAGTGCCGGTGAGCCACCCGCTTTACCGCACGGTAGCCGAGGTGATCGAAGCTACGATCGGGGAAGCGCCCCATATCAATGTGATGCACACCTCGAGTGATATCCGCAATCCGATGGTGCAAAAGGGCATCCTAACTGTCGGACTGGGTTCGCTTGGCGGGGACCTGACGCAGAACCACAGCCATGACGAGTGGATCGATATCGACGATTATGTCCGCTGCGTTCAGGTGGCAGCCGGTATCATCGCGCGCTGGTGCGGCGTGCGGGAAACCGTCCAGCCCAGGGCGATGGCCACGAGCGTCTCGTGACGGCGGGCGCAAGCTTCGGGATCATCGGTTTCGGCCCTATCGCGCGGCGCATCGCCTGCCGGCTCCGCGATCAAGCGGGGGCGCCCGAACTCGTGGCCCTGTTGGTGCGCGAACGCAGCCGGGAGGCGGCCACGGAGGCGTTCGGCGCCGCGGTTGTGTGCACCGATCTGAGGGCGTTCATCGCGCGCCGACCGGTCGTGGCGGTTGAAAGTGCCTCGGCCACGGCGCTGGTGCAGCATGGCCCGGAATTGCTGAGGGCCGGTATCGATCTTATGCCGTTGTCGCTGGGTGCCTTTGCCGATCCGGCAAACGAACAAGCGTTGCGGGCGGCTGCCAAGGGCGGGCCGGGGCGACTGGAGATCCCGGCAGGCGCGTTGGGGTCGCTGGGTTTCATTGCGGCCGGACGTGAGTGCGGCCTGCGCGAAGTGGTGTTGCGGGTGAGCTATCCCGTGCAGCGCTGGGCGGGCATGGGGGCCGGGCGCTTCATCGATTTGGACGCGGTGCGCCAGCCCACCTCGTTTTTGCGCGGAACGGTGCGGGACGTCGTGAGCAGGTTCCCCGGGCATCTCAATGTGTCGGTAGCCGTGGCACTGGCGGGGTTGGGACTGGATCATACCGAGCTGGAGCTGGTTGCCGATCCCGGCATCACCCAGGCGGTGTTTGAGGTGACGAGCCTTGCCGATGCTGGCCCGGTGAGCCTGCGGATCGGGGGGCGCGATGCGCCCGTGGACGAGGATCCGATCGACTACACCACGTTCAGCGTGTTGCGTCTGCTGCGCCGGCGGCAGGCACGGGTGGCGATCTAGCGGGGAGGCGACAGATGGCGGGTGTGGTTCGCACGGTGTGCGGCGATGTGGATGCAGAGGCAATCGGGCGCATCGTTCTTCACGAACATCTGCTGTTCGATCTCGTTCGCCCCGGGCAGCGCAACGGCATCGGGAGCCCGCCCATTACCATGGCCAATCGCTGGCAGGTCGACTACCGCTCCAACGAAAACCCCCGCAATGCGCGCCAGCTTGATCCGGAGGTGGCGGCGGGGGAGCTGGCGGCGTTTGCGGCTGATGGCGGAGCGCTGCTGGTCGACCAGAGCACCTTCGGCATCGGCCGCAATCCGGAAGGGCAGCGGCGGGCGTCCGTGGCGGCGGGCGTGCATGTGGTTGCTGCTGCCGGCACCTATGTGGCCGATTACCTCGATGCCGAAACCCTGGTGCTCGACGTGGCGGCGCTGACCGAGCGCTTTGTTGCGGAAGTGGAAACCGGGCTTGATGGCACTGCGGTGTGCGCCGGCCTGATCGGAGAGATCGGCTGCTCCTGGCCCATTCACCCGTTCGAGCAACGGGCGCTGGTGGCCGCGGCTCAGGCGAGCCGCCGGACCGGGGCGACGATCAGCGTACATCCCGGCCGCCATGTGCAGGCGCCATTCGAGATCGTGCGGATTCTGGAGGCAGCGGGCGCGGATCTGTCGCGCTGCGTGATCTGCCACATGGATCGCACCTATCCCGACGGCGAAGGCGTGCGTGCGCTGCTGGAAACCGGCGTCTGCGTGGAATGGGACTTTTTTGGCATCGAGCAGTCCCATTACTGGATGGGCGAGGCGGAACTGCCTACCGACCTGGGTCGGCTGCACCTGATCAAGGCCCTGTTCGATGAGGGCTGGGGCGAGCGGATCGTAGTCAGCCACGACATCTGCACCTGCACCCGGATGACGCATCTGGGAGGGCACGGCTATGGGCACCTGCTGCGCAACGGTCCCACCCTCATGCGTCGGGCGGGCCTTACGCCAGATCGGGTCGAACAGCTGTTGCGGCACAATCCGCTGCGCTTGCTGACTCTGTCGCCTGGGTGATCAGATCGAGGCCTTGTAGAGCGAGCGCATATGGGCCTGCGCCTTTTGCCGAGCCAGCTTCGCTTCGCCGCTTTCGAGCGCCTCGATGATCTCGAGATGCTCGGTGGCATCGGGAATGAGACGATCGGCCAGATTGAGGGTCTCGTAAAGCCGGGTGACCATGCGCAGATGGCGGATCATTTCGGCCAGTACCGGATTGCCGGCATAGTCGCACACGAGGGAATGAACCTCGTCATCGGATTGCCAGTGGGCTTCGGGCAGGTACACGGGGGCGGCGAGCAGCGCATCGATGTTTTCACGCACGCGCTTGATGGCAGCGGGTGGGACCCGGCCGGCACTGAGGGCGGCGGCTTCCCCTTCCAGCACTTCGCGTACCTTGAGGCTTTGCAGATATTCGGCGAGCCCGACGGCGCGCACCACAAAGGAGCGGCCGTTCTTGACCACAAGGCCCTCGCCTTCCAGTTTCTGCAGCGCTTCGCGTAAGGGCGTACGAGATACCCCCAGCATTTCTGCCAACCGCGATTCCACGATGATGTCTCCACCGTGCAGCTTTTGCGATTTTATGAGCTCAGATACTGCCGCATGGACTCGGTCGGACAAAGCATCGTCACTGAGCTTTGGCGCCGCGGCTGTGATATTTTGCACGGTAGCAGTCTCCGATGGTCTGACGCATATCGCATACAGTTTGCACGCGATCAAGTGCAGGTACAAACTTTGAGCACAGTGAGTATTTTATCAGCTCAACGGTAAGCGGATCCTTGCTCAAGGGGATTGCACTTGGCCGCGTTTAGCCATCGGCGCCAGAAAGGTGTCTTGCTGCACATCGGTGTCACCTGGCCGGCCCGACCAGACGTAATTATTGGCCGCCTATAGGTGAACGGCAGGCCGTCAATCGACCATCTATCCTCCGGGAGCGCGATCTCGACTGCATCGCTGTACCCAGCGATGGGTCGGCCGATCGGCTGACATACATGCGATGGTCACTGCGGACCCCGCGGGCGAAGGGCGCTTCATATTGGCCGCCCCGGAACACCGTTTCGGGGGCCCAGACTTCACCGAGGCGTTCGCGATCGCTCCGTTTGCGTACTGGTTTGACTTCCGGGGGTGCGACGGGGTTCGGCCTGGTGCGCACCGGCAGGGTACGGCCCGCCCGCGACTCGCCCGAGAGGAAACCGTCTTCGGCCTGAATGACGCTTGTGTCGGCGTCATTAATGCCCAGGGGATATGAAAATACGGGTGCGGTAAGGCCTAGCACCATGACCGATGCAGTTAATGAATAGCTTGAGTGTCATTATAAGCTCCAACCGCCGGGAAGCAGGTTTGTTTGGACCAAACCTGAGCTGATCACGATGATAGCTGTACGCTGGCCGAACCGATTGCCTTTAACGCTGCAAGGATCCTGTGGACTGCGGCTGCTTCTGGGCAATCGCAGCTCCGCGGCAGACGTCTGCCATGGTGAAGGGTTTGGGATGCCGTTTGGCGTCACAAAGCCACCCATGCAGGAACCCGCGGTCCGCATGCGCTGCGCTATGGGGTTTTTGGTTTAGGCGAGGTCGAGTTCCCGCCGCGAACGGCGGTATATGGCGTTGATCGCCAGCCGGGTGGATGTTGTTCGGACTGCATTCGAGCATCAGCGACGAGGGTGTTGAAGAGGTTGGTGTGCATGACGATGGTCGCCGTGGCGCTTGGCACGAACCATCCCGTCGGCCAGTGATGTGGCGCGGCTGTTTGAACAAGCGGGTCATGCCGGGTCATTAACGGTCTCCCGGGTTGGTGGTCCCGCGGTTGGCGGAGCCCGCGGCTGGCACCATGCAGCGAAGGTCTCGATGATGACCATGGTGCCGCCGCAACAGGGACAAGGCGGGCGCTGGTTTGAGGCCTCGGCGACCGCTGGTTCTTCTGGTGCTGGTGCCACCTTAAGCAGTGCGCGGATCTGGGCGAGGCAGTCCTTGCGAGAGGAACTGGCGAGCAGGCCGTAGTGCCGGATGCGGTGGAACCCGCGCGGCAGAACGTGCAGCAGGAAGCGGCGGATGAACTCGTCGGCGGCCAGGGTCATGACCTGCTGCCGGTCGGTGCCGCTGCGGCGATAATCCTTGTAGCACAAGGTCACTTCGGCTCCGTCGAACCCGAGGAGACGGCTATTCGAGATCGCCACGCGATGGGTGTAGCGCGAGAGATAGGCGAGCACCGCCTCTGGCCCGGCAAAGGGCGGCTTGGCATAGACCACCCAGCGTTTCTTCCGGACTGGCGCGAGGTGACGAACGAAGGCGCGATGGGCGCTGAGCCCGGCCAGCTTGCCGAAGAACGCGAGCCGTCCGGCACCATGGAGTTCGAGCAGCCGGGTGAGGAACAATCGCCGGAATAGCGCGCCGAGCACCCGCACCGGCAGCAGGAAGGCCGGTCGCGAGGAGATCCACCGACCATCCGGGGCAATGCCGCCGCCGGGAACGATCATGTGGATGTGTGGATGGTGGGTCATGGCCGAACCCCAGGTGTGGAGCACGGCGGTGATGCCGATGCGGGCGCCCAGGTGTTTTGGGTCGGCCGCGATCGTCAGCATGGTCTCGGACGCCGCCCTGAACAGCAGGTCATAGATCAGCGCCTTGTTGTGGAAGGCGATGTCGGCGATCTCAGCTGGCAGCGTGAAGACGACATGGAAGTAACCGACCGGCAGAAGATTGGCCTTTTGCGCTTCGAGCCAGGCGCGGGCCGCGGCGCCCTGGCACCGGGGACAGTGGCGGTTGCGACAGGAGTTGTAGGCGATCCGCTGATGGCCGCAGTCAAAACAGGCTTCGACATGGCCGCCAAGCGCGGCGGTGCGGCAAGTCTCAATCGCCGACATGATCTTGAGCTGGTCCAGGCTCAGATGCCCGGCATGGGCCGAGCGATAGGCAGGACCAGCAACCCGGAAGATATCGGCGACCTCGATGGTGGCGCGCACTGGATCAGGCGGGTGGAGGCTTGTCCTCCATCAGGGCCATCAGCCGGTCGAGCGGGCTGGCGACCGCCTGGATCGTGCGGGTCGAGACCTTGGTGTAGAGCGCTGTTGTCTCGAGCTTGCTATGGCCGAGCAGCACCTGGATGACGCGGATATCGACATCCTGCTCCAGCAGGTGGGTGGCAAAGCTGTGCCGCAAGGTATGCGGGCTGACGCGTTTGCGGATGCCGGCGAGCTCGGTCGCCTCCTGCACCGCACGATGCAATTGCCGCGACGAGATCGGATCGATGCAGGAGCGCCCCGGGAACAGCCAGCCATGAGGCAGCATCACGCCCCGCCGCTTGCCCTCGCGCCACCATAATCGCAAAAGCTCCAGCAGCTGGGGCGAGAGCATGGCGTTGCGATCCTTGCGCCCTTTTCCCTGTTCTACCCGGATCAACATGCGGGCGCTGTCGATATCGTCGACTTGAGGTGGGCAACCTCGGACACGCGCAGCCCGGCGCCATAGGCAACCCCAAGCGCGGCCTTGTACTTGATACCTGGTGTCGCCTGGAGCAACCGGGCCGCTTCCTCGATGCTGAGCACGTCAGGCAGCTGGCGTTGATAGCGGGTGATCACCAAAGCCCGCGACAGATCCTGCCGCTTCAGCGTCACATCGAACAGGAAGCGCAACGCCGAGACCGCACCATTGATCGTGGAGGGGCTGACGCCGCTCTCATGCTGGTGCAGCTGGTAACGGCGGATATCATCGGGCGTGGCCACATCAGGGCTGTGCCCCAGAAAGACGGCAAAGCGCCGGACGTGACGCACATAATCGTGCTGCGTGTGGACGCCCAGACCGCGCATCAGCATGTCCTGCTGCATGCGTTGGCGAAGCGGCGTGGCGGGAGCGTCGGTCGATAAGATCGCCATGGAAAGTTCCTCTCGTTGAAAGAAACTCCAGGCTCAGATCGCAACCGCCTCCGCTCAAAGGCCCAAAATATCACCCGCTACGACCCGCGTGCACCCCTCCCGCGAAGCGGGTTCGTGCATGGGGTCGGTACCGGCCGGACCGCTGCGAGCCCCATTCCAGAAGTTCAGCGGAGGCGGTGAGTGAGTCCCCCTTCACGATTACCGTTCTCGATGACATCCCGCCCGCCGCTGCGAGCATCGTGCTCGACGAAAACTCCGACAGCGGCACCCCGAATGACGGGTTCAACAATGTCGCTGAGCCGGTATTTTTCCGGGAACGCAGAAGCCAACGCGAAGATCATCGTCTACTCAAATGGCCTGGAAATCGGCAGCGTAGACGCCAACGGCGCCGGAAACTGGTCTTTCGAGGCTGGGCAACTCCAGGAGGGCACGCACGAGATCACTGCAGCGGCCCGGGACGCGGCCGGCAACGAATTCGCGCTTTCCTCATCGACTTTCGTCACCATCGACACGTCAGCACCAACTGCGCCAACAATCACCTCGTCAACCCATGCCAGCAATCCCACCCCGGCAATTCGCGGAACGGTGGAGGATGGCGCTGGTATCAAGCTGACAATCGGTGGGGCAACCTACACGACCACGGCGGCCGACCGGGAATGGAGCATCGATCTGGCTACCGTCGCGCCGGAAAGCGGCACCCTGAGCCTCAATGTGAATGGTTCAAACTCCATCAGCGTTACGGCAACGGATGTGGCCGGCAATAGCTCCACCCCCGTCACTCAGACCTTCACCATCTATACCGCCAACCCCTTTGTGACTGAGGTCTCGGTTCCCGCTGACGGAACCTACAAGGTCAATGATGTCCTGCAGTTCACGGCTACTGTCGGCGAAAACATCACTGTAACGACAGCGCTGGTACGCCCAGCTTTGCCCTCCAGCTCCATACGGGGGGCACGATTTACGCGGAGTACGTATCGCGTTCTGGCGCCCAGGACCTGAATTTTTAGGCCGTTCTGGCCGCAGGTCTCCGGGACAGCAAAGGCATCACCGTTGCTGGGCTATTACTCAACGGCTCAACGGTTTCTTACGAGGCCGGCAACGCACTCGTTCTCACAGACCTTCAGCTTGTTTGGAGTTGGGGACAGAAGAGCAAGCCCTGCGCGCGGATGGCGCAAAGCTTGAGCCCCGTAGACGCTCGCGGACTGGTCCGGTTCGCTGTTGCTTATGGCGGAGAGTTTAGCAACCACTTCGAAAGAGCTGGCGATCAAGCCGGACCAGGGCCGCGGATCGCGAACTCGTCTTCTTCGATTGGGAGCACGCCGTACCGCTCAAATAGATCGTCGTAATAGCCATCCTCGCGCAACTCATTGAGCGCTTGGGCGACACTCTCGGCGAGGTCGCGATCCGCGAAGGCGAAGGTCGCAACTTGTGGGAACAGGCCCGATACTGCTCGGGTGAAGGTGCCTCGTTCTTGCCAGTACATGGCGGTAGCATCAATGGCGGTGGCTGCTTCCACCTGCCCCGCCCGAAGCGCTTGGAAGGCTTCCGAAAAATTGTTGAAGGTGCGGATGGTGATCCCCTCAAGTCCTTCTGCGATCAGCATTTGGTTGACTTCGCGGGTGCGGGTCTCCTCAATCCCGCCGAGTTCAACTCCGACCGAAAGCCCGGCTAGATCCTGCCAGGTTGAGATCCCGAGCGGATTGCCGCGCGGTGCCATGAAGCTGACAGCAGCCAGCTCGTAAGGAACCATATACATCAGCTCTGACCGCTCCTCGGTCCAATATATGCCGGTGTTGATCATGTCCCACCGGCGCGCGGCCAAGCCGGGGACCATGGCAGCAAATTCGATCCTTACGTATTCGGGCGTTAACCCAAGCTTTTCAGCAATCGCATTGCCGAGCTCCACGCGCATGCCCTGCAACTGGCCCTGTTCATCAACGAACTGTAGCGGCGGCAAGGTGGGGTTGATTGACATAGTCAGCTTCCCCGCTGAGATCGTCTTGGGGGTGGTGACAGGCTGGGCCAGGCTCCCTTGATTGCTCATCATCAGCGCAGTCGCCAGACCTGTGATGCCGGCGAGCAGTCTGCGGCGGGTAGTTGCAGTGATCATGATTTTAGTTCCCTTCACACCTTTCATCAGGATCCCTGCAAAGATTGTGCCAAATTTAACGGGATAGATATGAAGCGCTACACCGCTTCGTTTCTGCTAGCAGCCAAAGATATGTTTGCACATCTATTACGCTGACTGCATGTACGTTAGTCGACACCAATACTTCAGGGCGGGAAGTCCGCGCCTAAAGCCTTTCGATCTTGAGCGTTCAAGGCCGACTTGGCCATGCGGGAGAGTCGTTTCTATCAATGAGGGACAGATGCCAGCCCGCCTAACAACTTGGGTCGCGCACGGGCGTTCGCCTTGACCTATCCCGTTTGCGCAAGCGCGCGGATCGTATGTTGCGCGAACATTGAACAGTTAGAAGCCTGCCCAATGCTGTCACGTGCGGTTGGGCAATAATTGCGCGCGTCGCGTCGCTCAAAATACCAGATTAAGATGCTAAAGGCTGCCGTTCGGATCAGACCTCCGTCTGACCGCTATCCCCGCAGGAATACGCCCCATCTCAGCCGTGTGGGATGCGTTTATTCGTTCTTAAAAGTGGTCGTTCCGGAACCGCGTCGCCCTCAAGATCACCGTCATGGATTTGGGTCCACCCCCTATGCAATAGCTTCTCGTCCGCACCGAATTCAGGCATCCTGGTTGTGGGGGGGACTATGGCCGAACAGACCAAACAGGGCGAGGAGTGGAGCGATAACGAACTCGACGCCATCATTGCCGACTATTTCGCTATGCTGGGTCACGAACTTGCGCAACGACCATATGTGAAGGCCCATCATCGAGCGACCCTAATGCAGCTCACCGGCCGCTCGGCAGCATCGGTTGAGTTCAAGCATCGGAACATATCTGCCGTGCTGCAGGAGTTAGGGCTTCCTTTGGATTTGGGGTTACAAGCCGGCACCCAACTATCAAGAGGCACTTTTCTCTGCGACCGACCGTTATCTGACGGGCAATCGCGAAATGGTAGAGCAGCAACCTACAGGGCCCCCCATCCCAGGAGCACCGCCCGAGCATGTCTTCACTGAAATGCCGGTGAGTGCTTCGCGTGCGTATCGACCGGCACTCGAGCGGCTGGTGAGCAAGTTCGATCCAGTGGAGCGCGATTTCCGCAACCGCCAGCTTGGTAGGGCAGGCGAGGAATTCGTTGTTGGTGTCGAACGTCTGCGGTTGATTGCTGAGGATCGGAAGGACCTCGCCAACAAAATTCGATGGGTGGCGATGGAGGATGGTGATGGTGCCGGTTTCGACATCCTGTCATTTGACCATACTGGGCAAGAGCGCCTTATCGAGGTGAAGACCACGAACGGTGCGGCCCAGACACCATTCTTTATCACGCGAAATGAACTGGCCGTGGCGCAGGAGCGCTCCACCCATTGGCAGCTCTATCGAGTCCATCTGTTCGCGCAAACACCCAAAATATTCACCGTCAAGGCACCTTTAGAATCCGCATTGCGACTCGACCCTCAAACGTGGCGCGCGACACCAGCGGCAACCAGCCAATGAAAACGAGATCCGTGGTGGAGTACGCCAGTTTCTCACTATCTTCGAACTTGACCTTTCGTTCCCAGGCGCATGATGTCGGGGTCGACAAGCCTCTGAGGTGTCGCCTCGATTATTGGGTCCGTGACATTGTCTGAGCTGTTTGAGCGCCCACTCTGGGGTTTTCTGGTCAACCCATTCGGCTTGACCTTCCGCTCGATAGCCGTCGACGGAAATCTCCTGCACTTGGTCCGAAATCGAAGCGTGTCGTCAGTGCCACTTGACGAAGTTTCCGCCGCGCCGATGGTTCGAAAGGGACTGCTCGGCACAACGCTCATCATTCCCATCGCCGGACCAGCAAGTCTCTCTCTTCGCGGCGCGTCTTTCCGCGACGCCCGAAGGTTCGCCGACCAGCTCGAAAGCAGCTGGGTGGAGTTCAATCTATCCGCTCTGGAACGACAGGGGCCCCTGGTTGACCGTTTGTGGGAGCAGGTCGACGAGATGATGCGTCGTCCTTCGCGTTACCCCGCCGCCTGTGCGGCCACGGCTTTGCTTACTGACGTTCGGGCCTTAGATGCCTCGCTGCTTTCCAAGCTTCAGCCGAGGGCCATAGGTGCTGACGCGACGGCACGCATTGCGCCGCTCAGACAGTTCGCGGAGGCCCCCGGTCCGATGCGGACCTCTGCCACGGAGGCGTTCGTCTCCGCCGAGCTCGAGCGGTACAAGGACTTCTTCGATACCGTCGAGAGCAAGCCGCTAAGCCCCGAACAGAGGCTTTCCGTGGTGGTGGACGAAGATGCGACGTTGGTGCTCGCCGGCGCCGGTTCTGGGAAGACCAGTGTCATTACCGCCAAGGCAGCTTATCTTGTGAAGGCGGGGATCTGCCGCCCAGAGGACATCCTGCTCCTCGCGTTCGCTAAGAATGCTGCAGATGAAATGTCGGAACGCGTGAAAAAGCGTTCCGGTGTACCCATCTTGGCCCGAACCTTCCACGGACTGGCCTACGGCATTATCGGTCAGGTCGAGGGCTCTAAGCCTGCACTTGCGCCACATGCGACCGACGACTTTGCGTTCTCGCAACTGATCAAACAGATCATCAACGACCTCGTTGGTGAAAATTCCGAGGTTTCTCGGGCGATCATTCGATGGTTCGCGCACTTCTTGGTCGAGGCAAAATCGGAGTGGGACTTCAAGACCAAGCATGAGTTCTACTGTCATTTGGAGAAGCAGGACCTCCGCACTTTGCAGGGTGAGAAGGTTAAAAGTCATGAAGAGCTGCAGATCGCCAACTGGCTGTATGAGAATGGCATTGGGTACGAGTACGAGCCGGATTACGAACATGCCATCGCCGACACCGGCAAGCGGAATTACTGCCCCGACTTCCGCTTGACCGAGAGCGGGATCTACATCGAGCACTTCGGTGTTCGGCGAGAGCGCAATAACGACGGCACTGAGCGGCTTGTCACCGCGCCTTTCGTTAAACGCGAGGCATATCTTGCCGGGATGGAGTGGAAGCGGAAGGTCCATGCTGAGCATGGCACGACGTTGATCGAGACTTATAGCTATGAGCGACAGGAAGGGCGCTTGCTGTCCGCGTTAGCGGCCAAGCTGGCGCCGCACGTGGTCCTTAGACCCCTCTCTGCTAACTCTGTGTTTGACCGCATCGTGGAGATGCACCACCAGATGGACAGCTTTTCGCAATTACTCGGCACGTTCCTCCGCAAATTCAAGGGCGGCGGGTACAGCCTGCTAGACTGCAGCACCAAAGCACGTAGCTTGAAAATAGGCGAACGAGCGCATGCGTTCCTCGCAGTTTTTGAGCCGGTCTTAGTCGAGTATCAGGCACGGCTGAGCGGCCGGATCGACTTCGAAGACATGGTCCTGCGTGCTGCCCAATACGTAGAGACCGGTCGCTATATTAGTCAGTTTAGCCGCATCTTAGTCGACGAGTTCCAAGACATATCTCAGGGTCGCGCGCGCCTGGTGAAGGCGCTCAAAGCGCAAAATCCGGGCACACGGATCTTCGCCGTAGGGGACGACTGGCAGTCCATCTTCAGGTTCGCGGGCTCCGATATTCATCTCATGCGCCATTTCGGTGAGGAGTTCGGCGGGCGTTTCGATGAAGAGATCGCTGTTCACCGGATTGTAGATCTTGGCCGCACTTTTCGGTCGATCGACCAAATTGCCTATGCGGCGAAGGACTTCATCCTGCGCAATCCTGCACAACTGCCTAAACGCATCGTTCCCGCGGGTACTGCAACCGAGCCCGCAATCGGCATCGTGTCCACCTCCCCGAACGACAAGCAAGAAAAGCTCGTGGAGATCTTGGCCGGCATCTCGACAAAGGCGGGCGGAGAGCCCGCATCAGTGCTGCTTCTGGCCCGCTATCGTTTTGTTGAGCCAGAAATGCCCCCGTTGAGGCGTCGCTTTCCCGGCCTGCGCATAAGCTTCAAAACCATCCACGGATCCAAAGGCCTTGAGGCGGACCATGTCGTCCTTCTGAACGCCGATAGCGGACGGATGGGTTTTCCCTCCGAGATTGTGGACGATCCGCTGCTGACACTGGTTTCGCCGGAACAGGAGGTGTTCGAGAACGCCGAAGAAAGGCGAGTGATGTACGTCGCGATGACGAGGGCGCGTCAGAGCCTGACAATTATGGCGTCAAAAGCTCGACCATCGTCCTTCGCAAATGAGATCAAAGAAGGTCAAAGGCACATCCTTGCTCAAGCAGGACAACTCGATCCACCAGTACACGAATGCGGGGAATGCGGCGGACGCTTGATGGACGTCCGCGGCAAGGACGGTCGTGTTTGGTATCGCTGCGAACACGAAGGACTTTGCGACAACTTTTTGCCTGCCTGCTCCGTTTGCGGCACGGGTCTGCCACGCCGCTTATCAGGCTCACCTGAGGTAAAATGCAAATGCGGGGCCGTGTTTCAAGACTGTCCTGCCCCGGGCTGCAATGATGGCTGGCTGGTGCCGCGGTCGGGGCGCTTCGGCGACTTTTTGGGCTGCGTGAGATTTCCGGTCTGCTCCGGAAGCGCGCGGCCGCCGTCCGAGAAATTTCGAGGGCAGCCAAAACCCCGATCAGGCGCAACGAGCGGTCCTGTTCCTGGATAGATTCTGGTCGGATTAGCGCCCCATTTCGGCCGTTAAACAGGCTCACGCGAGTTCCTAAAAGCCGCCGTTTTGGTTCGGCGTCCCCAACGGCTCAATCGGGGTGGGAAGGAGACTGGCGGCTTTGAAAACGCTTACGACTGCTTCGCGTCAGAAGGGGGAGATTGACAGGGCACGGTCTCAACCGACTCGTTTCTAGTACCGGAAGATCTGGTATCCTCCTTGCCCCCCAATTTTACGCTCCGACGGCGCGATAATGTACTTTGTCAAACAATGGGCATGCTGATTGTCTTTTTAGCCACTCGTCACGGGCCGGGCGGCAACGACATAACACACCCCTCGGCATATATCGTTCAGGACCGCAATGCTCTACGTTTGTCAGCCAACCAATGGAGTAAGGAACGCGACAAGCAGTGACACCGAGCCAGAGCGACCGTGCGATTTTCGTTCGGACTTCGGATGACACCAAGACCTAACAACCCGCTCCCTCGAATTGGGGGGGCTTCGGAAACGACACTTGTGCTGAGTGACCATCTCCGCGCCGCACCACATTTCGTGTCGCTATGAACGCTATCTCACTCGTACAGGTGCTTGAGCGCAAGCACGTCGTTGGCGCTCAGTTGGCATCGCTGTCCCGGAGTTCCAGCGCGGCAACTGGACCGGAGTGCCGGCCGGCAATCCCGCAGCTGGTCCTCCCCTGCCTCCGTCATCTGGTAAATCGGCGGGGAGAGGCCTGCGACGAGCACGTTCGGTGCATACAGCATGATCGAACACATGTCGTACGGCGTTGACCAGCCAATACTCCGGATTCCAAAATTGTTTCCCTCGGTCGCGCCGGGGATCATTTTCAGGTAGAGGTCGCGGTCGCTGCGCTGGTGTTCGTGCATGATACCGGCGACGTGGAGCATCTCGTGGAGGATCGTGCCCAGCGTGCATGGCGGGTTGAGGTTCATGTGACCGCCATAATCGGGCTTGTAGCCGACCTGGGCGGAGCACTTCCAATCGTCGCCGTCAGCATCGCGGACACGCAGGTAGACGCCCTGCCTATCTCGCGGGACAAACTTCACCGCAGCGACGGCATTCCACTCGGCAACGGCTACTTCGAAGGTGTTCTTCAGGTCGGCACTGGTGATGCTGGCATCGAATTGGTACGCGATCGTGTTGGTCGGCCACGCCCTAGTGTTGGGCGCAATCGCTGCCCTATCTCCCGGTTCTTCCTCGAGTGCCGTCTTGAGGTTGTCTATCGTCGTTCGGAGCGCAGTGTCGGTGATCGCATCGCTGTCGACACCTTCGAGCAGCTTCAAGATCATCAGCGCGTTCTGCTGCTGAACTGTGCTGTGCAGACCCAGGCTCGCGTCGCCGTCAACGATCGCGTCGTCGGCAACTTCGGAATAGGTGATTTTCTCGACGGTTCCGAACATGTCGAATAGAACCTCATGCTGAGGATAGGCGCTGGCGTCGTAAAGCACCTGCTCAGTATCTTGGGCGAACGAGGCGGTGCCCAGCAGCGTGCTGGCCAGCAGTGCGAAAAAGTATCTACGCATGCCTTCCTCCTTTGATCCGATTTGATGTCGTCGGCTGTTGAGCGATCAGAAGACGGGGATCTCCCCCGGCATGTCCGATCGCGCGATCCATGGCGTTTGTTGGCCAGCTGTCTGGCGGATGACCTGTGACTTAAGAAGCGGGTAGATCTCGCTGAGCTCGAGGGTGCCGTTGCCGCTAAAGTCGGTTCCGCTGAGATCCGTCAGGATGGCTTTCAGTGCCGAGGTGAAGGCACCACCGCCGAAGGCCACCCCTTCCCTGCTGAACTGACGGCCCTTCGATGCCGACATGATGACAACCGGTTTCACCGTGCCCTGCAGAAGCTGCTCGACGGCGTTGTCGTTGGTTACGCCCTCGATTGCACCGGCGTGGCATACGTCGAGGAAAATGAAGACGCGTGAGGGAATGCCATCGAGCATCGTGGCGAGGTCGGACACACTGAGGCTCGTCTCCTCGATGTCGTCGAGGTCGGTCGCGCCCGACGCCAGGCGCAGCTCACCATTTGAACCGAGCACTCCATGGCCGGAGACATAGAGAACAAGCGTGTCCTCCGCAGTTGCGGCGTGCGCGATGATGTCAAACTCCCGCTGTAGAGGCTCGGAGAAGCTTTCGACATTAACGAACGTCTTGCCCGTTATGGTGCGGTAGTAGGTCGAACCCGCAGTCTCAAGCGTAAGCTGCAGGCTCGAAGCGTCCGAAACTGCAAAGTCGAGGTCTTCCAGCCTCTGATCCGAGTAGGTGTCGGTGCCGAGTCCAACGTAGAAAAGCCGGCCTGCCTTCGCCGCGTCGCTCCCGGCAACAGGCGTTGAGACGGCGGCACTGTAGAGCCCATTCGCGGCCTGCGCGCGCACGGTGATCCACCGAGTCTCCGGGAGCAGAGGAACTTCGAACGCGGCGCGCGGGTCGGCTCCAAGCGCCCGTGAAAGCACTGGCATTCCGTCCCGGAAGACCTCGACCGTCTCGGCGCCGGAGTTTCCCTCGACGGTCAGTGTGGCCACCTCCGCGGAGCTTGCCAGGGCACCGACGCTGACGACCGGCGGAGCCGTCACGCTTAGTGCGGTGCCCACCGTCTCGCCCCCCGATAGGCCATCGAGCAAGCCGGGGCGTCGCAGCTCGCGCGCAAACTGATCGAGGCGATAGAGGTTGTTGTCGCCGGGAAATTTCAGATTGACGTACCGGGCACCCTCGAAGGTCGAGTCAAACGCGAGACTGTCGTCGTACCAGGCAAGCTCGTCGTCGACGTAGTAGCCGCGGACGACGAGCTGGCCGTCGGCGATATCGCGCACGAAGAGCTGACCGTCGCTGTTGACCTGGAGAAGCTGGTTGCGCCCGTCGAGGCAGCGAACTTCTGAGACTAGGTCGGCCCCAACGACTGGCACATCGAACCGAACCGCTCTTTCGACGGCATCGAACAACACCAGCCGCCTGTTGAGACTGACGAAGGCGAGCAGGTCGTCGCAGGGGCGGAAGATCCGTAGCCGTTCGTTGGTGGCCAGTGGACGAATCTTTTCAACGACCGCCTCAGGGTTGTCGTCAACGGCGGAATCAAGACCTTCGTCGGGGTCTACGAAGTCGCTGTCACCGTCGGTGTCCCCGAGCGCAAATGCATGAAACGCATCGTCTCGCAAGTAGAGCAGAGCGGCTCGCCCATTGGCGATGTAGCCCGTGCTCTCATAGCAAATGTACTGAACGACTTGATAGAATTCGTCGCCCGCCCTCCAACTCCACACTGTCGCGCTTGAGGCGCGCATCACAAGACACATTTTGGTGGTGCTGTGCCAAGCCTCCGCTGCTGCATTTAGCGCTTCGCCCTCAGACGCATCGATGAGGCCGGCGCGAACCGCGGGCGCCGCGGTTGAGAGAGTGTATGCGGACGGTTCGAAGTCCACCACGTCGACCTCGACTTCGCCGGCCGGCAACACTGTGATCCCAAAATCTGCAAGGCGTTTCTCCAACCGACTGCTTCTGTTGACCCCGTCCGACAGATCCATTTCAAAGACGCCGCGAAGCAGCCCCTCGGGGACGTCCGCGACAAGGAGGTCTGCCTCCGGCTCGAGCTCGTCGGCGAGAGCCGCCTGGTCGCTCCCCCGCGAAGACCGCATTGGGCGCGGATTGGGGTCGGTGAAAGCGTTGTAGGTGTACCGCGGGCGCCCGCTCATGTTCCAATTCTCAACGTCACCGAAGACGGGCAGCGACTTTGGGTCGACGAGGTGGCGCAGGACGAGCGACAAGTCTCTCGACGAGGAGGACAAGTCCAGGTCGAACGCGAGGCTGTGGGGCGTCCATCCGCCAGCCCAGCCTGTCATCGACACGAGAGAATTCTCGAGGTCCAGAACTACAGTCGACGAGCTCCACGAGTCACACGCGCCGCACCCCTCGGAGCTGTAGAGCAGCGGCCTATTCAGGAACGTCTGCAGGAAGCCAATTCCGCCCGCCGCTTCGAAGCCCAGAACCAAGAAACTATCGCCAGCGGACCAACCCACCGCCTGGACGTATTCTCCGCGGCTCGCGCCGACCCCACGATTGAGTTCGAACACCAGTTCGGCTGCCGAAACGTCGACCACCTGAAACTGACTGTCATCGTTACGAAAAGAATGAACGAAGCGCCCTGTCGGGGAAAACCGCGCATCGTAGCCGTCCCCTGTATAAACCAGCGAACCGCTGGAACGCGAAATGATGTCGTAATGCCGCCGAAACTGCCTCAGCTCGAATTCCCCATCCGGGGACACCCTCGAGTCTATCGGCGTTTCAGCGGGGAAGGGATCTTGGATGACGACGCTCGGGCTACCATGAGTCACCACAATCGAGGTGTTGTCACTTGCGAACGCCGCCTCTATCTCTCCGGCCTCTACGACGGTCCAGCGAACGTCGAAAGTGCCGAGCTGGAAAATCCGCAAGGTCGCTTCGCTGACCGCAGACCTCATAAGGTGGAGCGGCACAACTACTCGCATGCTCTCGTTCGCGAACGAGATTCCGAAAGGCGCAGGTTCATGTGGGGCGAGGACGTAGAATCCCCCTCCTTCAAACCTGACGGCACTCGGCATAGCGACAACCAGATAGGACGGGGCAACGCATGCCTGCTCAAGATTGGGAACCATCCAAACGAGCTTAACGGGCTCACCCGCACGAAACACCTCGCCGCTCTGTGCAAGCAGGTCGACGTCAGCGTGTTTGGGAGCCGGTGACATTACGGCGCAGTCAGGCTGCTCGAGACCTGAGGAGTCTCCGCTGTCGATCTCGGTAATGCGCTGTCGCGCGAACGAACTGGCCGCCGCACGCTCATACCAGCCTCTCGCGTCTGGATCCCCGTTCGCCTCCGCGATCGCCCCATGAAGGAGGTCGAACTGTCCCCCGGTAAGCGCCTCCCAGCGCGCCTGGGCCTTCTCG
The DNA here is from genome assembly GCF_004005995.1 of Devosia sp. 1566. Classification (NCBI taxonomy): domain Bacteria; kingdom Pseudomonadati; phylum Pseudomonadota; class Alphaproteobacteria; order Hyphomicrobiales; family Devosiaceae; genus Devosia; species Devosia sp. 1566. Next base: position 3,785,591 of record NZ_CP034767.1, on the reverse strand, counting down.
TCCAGCTGCTGATACGTCCAGACCAGTGCCGATAGGACATCCTGGGCGGCTTCGGAATCGAGGTCGAGAAGGTCGGAAAATTCCAGATAGCGCTCGGACGTGGCCAGAACCGTTGCCCGGGCGCGGGAACCGTCACCAACGCTTTTAAGGAGGTAGTGCCACACGTCGTTGTTACGCAAGACGTCAAGGATTGTCTCCTGATCGTCAAATGGCTCTCCCGAAAAATATGCCTCTACAAGCCTGTCTCCGAATGTCCCCATCTCGATGGCCCGGACTCCATCGGGTCCCCCCCAGGCCTGCACCAGCGAGAACGCCTCGCCGATGGAGAGCAAGCCGGTTGCCTGGATGCCCTTGCTGCTCTGATAGCTCCGTACCGCAGCCCTCGTCTTGGGACCAAGTATCCCGTCGACCGATCCGACATCAAAGCCGGCGGCGGCAAGAGCCTGCTGAACCACGACGAGTTCATGCTCGGGAAGCTCCGCGAGCACGTCGGCCGGTCCAACCAACTGCTCAGTCACCGATTGTGCAGCGGCCGGCGAAACGAGCTGGGCCGCGCCACAAAACATCGCCAATAGTACGAAGAACCGGACCCGCATCTTCCGCCCCATTGATCGTCAATACGATACGCCCCGACAGAGCGAACGGGCAAGGTCCATCGCCAAAACTATTCAGTGCTGGGCGCAGGATTCTACCTCTGTTCAAGATATCAGGCGCTCGAGTAAAGTTGCATTTATCTGCAAGAGAGGTGCTCTCGATGATGATCTTCAGGGTTCTTCTGGCGATAGTCCTTGCCGCTCTAACCTCTCCTGCCCTTGCGGAGCGGTACGCCGTCCTCATCGGCGTGGCCGACTACGAAGCGATGGATGACCTGAACGGTCCGGGGAACGACGTCGAACTGATGCTCTCCGTCCTCCCTCACCTCCAGTATTCGAACGTTCAGGTTCTGACGGACGCTCCTATCGATGGTGCCCGACGGCCATCACTCGAGAATATCGAGAACGTGTTCGAAGTGACCCTGACCGCGATCAAGCCGGGCGACTCCGTCATGATCTACATGAGCGGACACGGCACTCGCGTCTCCGACGAGAACGCTGACGAGGGCGACGGTTTCGACGAAACATTTCTCCCCATCGATGCTCACTACAACAACCGTGGGGGGATAGCGAATGCGCTGCTCGATGACGACATCGGGACCTTTCTGGACGCCATCCGAAGCCGTGGTGTTGATGTGTGGCTCATCATGGACAGCTGCTTTTCGGCATCCGGAGCGCGCGCTCCGGACCCGCGGCTTCGCGGCAAGGACGTGCCCCCTGCGGGTGAACCAGCCAGGGTGAGCATGACGGAGACGACCAGCACATCGGAGCTTGGGGAGGATGCTGGGTACCTCGTCGCCTTTTATGCGGCACAGGCTTACGAACGGGCCTGGGAGTACAATTTCGGACCCGGCCCCGACGGGGCACCCGTCTGGCACGGCATATTCACAACCAAGCTCGTCGACAGGCTGAAGCACGGGAGCGCCGGCGTCAGCTATCAGCAGCTCTATGAGGGCGTGCTGATGGACATGGCCGATTCCGGCATCGTGGGCGACGGGACGATCCAGACACCCTACATCGAAACCGCCGGTCTGGTTGATGAAGCGGAGCTACCGGGGGGCGTGCGGCAGTTTCCGATCGTCGATGGAGTCCTGTCCGCCGGCCTGGTGCAAGGGCTCGCGCCGGGGTCAATCCTCGCCGTCTTCGATGACCCAGGTGCATTCAACGACCAGTCTCTCGGACACGTCCGCGTGCGGGTGGCCGATGCGGTCACATCGACCTTCGAGCCGGTCTCGGCCACATGTGTCACCGGCGATGATACCTGTGCAGTGCTCATCGGCGACGCAGCCGGCTTCACTGCACGTTCGCGGTACGCGCGCATCGTTGCCCCGTCGCTAGATACCGTCCTGCGACTGTCGGCACCTATCCCTCTCGATGGGAGCTCACCTGAAGCCCTGACCGCCGTGCTCACCGCTGCGGCGACGTTTGCTTCAAGCAACCTGAGTACGCCCATTGGACTTGATTCTGGCTCCCCCGACCTAATGGTTGGCCTGTCAAACGGAAGGATCTGGTTCGCCGGGAGCGAAGGCTTTCGGAGAGACACGGAGCAACCGTCCAATATCGGATGGCGCCCTTCCGGAGACGATAGGGAAGATGCACTGGAGCTCGCGGGTATTCTGCATCGCGCGGCAAAAGCCCAGAATCTCATCAAGATTGCCAATGCTCTCTATGAACAGCAGGGTGGAGGCGGTCCGCAGTTGGCACTCGACATAATTTTGCGCCCATCGGACCCCGCGAGTCTTTGGACGGCTGAAGCAATTGCCGGTGCAGGAAACTCATACAAGCCACAGCAGGAGTGCGCGGAGGCGCGTTACCTAGATCCAGTGCCGCTGGCGGTTCGCTCAACCCTCAAGCAGTGCGACAGGCTTCAAGTCAGGGTGGTGGCCACAGGCCTGACCGTCGCAAAGGATGTCAACGTCATCTACGTGGATGCAAACTTTGGGATCAAGGTCTTCTACAGGCGTCTTAACCCCCCGGACGCGAGAGTGACGATGTGGGAACCGGATCCGATGTTCTGTTCGGAATGCCCCCTCACGGATGGAGGCTTCAGGTCGGTCTACGGCCCTGAGATGCTTATGGTCATCAGTGCCGATGCAGTTGCGCACCAGCGTCCACTCGACCTTTCGGATCTCAGACAACTGGGGCTGCCAAGAGCTAAAGCTGGCGATCCGCCGCCCAACCCCCTGCTGACGACTCTGCTTACGCTCTCGGCATCAGGAACAAAGGCGCGAGACGTCTTCCCAGCGCCAGCCACACCGGCGTCGGTTGCGCTCTTCCGCTGGGACCTGCTCGTGCGCGAGTCCGCAACCAGTCAGTTGCATGATCTCCCGGATGCTCAGTAACCTGGGTCTTCCCTCGGGCTACTGAGCGCGCAGGACGATGTCTGCTCGCTGGGGTTCGAAGTCGAAGAGTGCCGGTGTCTGTGATTGCCGGTACGTGGTCCAGTCTGTCTGCCGTCAGCACATATGTCCCAGATTTAGGGTTGAGCTTTAAGGAGTGTTTTGGTCTCGTCGGATGACGAAGGAACCAAGATGACTGCCAAATCCTCGAACACCAAGAAGCCTGCCGAGCAGGTGGTGAAGGACATTCGCCTGGCGACGCGCCGGCACTTTTCAGCCGAAGACAAAATCCGGATCGTTCTCGAGGGCCTGCGTGGAGAAGACAGCATAGCCGAGCTGTGCCGCAAGGAAGGCATAGCGCAAAGCCTGTTTTACACCTGGTCGAAGGAGTTCATGGAAGCCGGCAAGCGTCGCCTGGCGGGCGATACTTCCCGTGCTGCGACCAGCGACGAGGTCAAGGATCTGCGCCGCGAGGCCGGTGCGCTCAAGGAATGCGTGGCCGACCTGACGCTAGAAAACCGTCTGCTCAAAAAAAGTATGATCGCGGATGGGGACGACCAAGAATGAGATATCCCGCATCCGAAAAGCTCGAGATCATCAATCTGGTCGAGCAGTCGCACCTGCCGGCAACGCGCACTCTGGACCGGCTGGGCATCCCGCGCCGGACCTTTTATCGCTGGTATGACCGCTACCTCGGTGGCGGCCCTGAGGCACTGGAAGATCGACCATCTGCGCCCAGCCGGGTGTGGAACCGGATCCCGACGGCCATCCATGACCAGATTATCGAGATGGCGCTGGAAGAGTCCGAGCTATCACCGCGCGAGCTGGCTGTGCAGTTCACTGACCAGAAGCGCTACTTCGTCTCAGAAGCCAGCGTTTACAGGCTTCTCAAGGCCCACGACCTGATCACCAGCCCGGCCTATGTGGTGATCAAGGCCGCCGATGCATTCCACACCAAGACGGTGCGGCCCAACGAAATGTGGCAGACCGACTTCACCTACTTCAAGATCATCGGCTGGGGCTGGATGTACCTGTCCACCGTGCTCGATGATTACTCGCGCTACATCATCGCCTGGAAGCTGTGTAGCACCATGCGAGCCCAGGACGTCACAGACACGCTGGACATGGCCCTCGCTGCCTCAGGCAGCGATCGGGTCCATGTGCAGCACAAGCCCCGGCTGCTCAGCGACAATGGCCCGTGCTACATCGCTGGAGAACTTGCGGATTATATCCAAGCCAATGCCATGAGCCATGTCCGGGGTGCTCCAATGCATCCCCAGACCCAGGGCAAGATCGAGCGCTGGCACCAGCACCATGAAGAACCGCATCCTGCTCGAGAACTACTTCCTGCCCGGCGATCTGGAGGCCCAAATCGGCGCCTTCATCGAGCACTATAATCACCGGCGCTACCACGAGAGCCTCGCCAACGTGACCCCGGCCGACGCCTACTTCGGCAGGGCCGCAGCCATCATCAAACAGCGTGAAAGGATCAAACGCCAGACCATCCAGCATCGGCGCTTGCAGCACCGCAAACTCGCCGCTTAACATCAACCCAATGACGAGTAAGACACTCCGCTAATCCTAGACCGAACCTGAGCCAAATGATCTGACGACGGACAGTCCAGTCGCTGTGATGTCATCACCAGGCGTGGTTTGAACGTCCCGTCACGCTTGAATAGATCTGCGACCGGGTTTCTGCGTATCGAAGCCACTCACCTATGGAGAGCTGTCCGCCGCCGCAGATATCTGCGTCACTGAAGTACTTTGGGTTCGATACTTGAGCGTAGACGTTGACGACGCTCTGTCGTCGTCCGAGGCCACTGAAATTTGACCAAGCGGCTTCGCCGGCATTCATCTAGTCGTCGGCGAAGCGCCCCACTGCGGTCGTTCGAGCAGCTTCCAGCGCTGCCCGAAAGCAGACGTTCGTCTCGCCAAGAAAAACGAAGATAAGTCTGGTCGATCTAGTTGTGGAACAAACGCCAAATCGTTTCGCGATCGCAGCGAAAGTCGGCTTTATTGTTTTCCGGCGGTGCCCGCCGCGCGATTGAGCGCCGCTCTTGCTTTTTGCGAAAGACGACGAGTACTGGAGAACTCCATGGCGTAGGCGTCGATCTTCATGATTGTGACTTGGATGCTATGCCGCCTGCCGAGATCACGCACAAGTTCCTCGTCGGCCGGCGATACCCGTGCACCCAGATATATTTTGGTGACAGTCTTCTTCTCGCTGTAGGAAGCTCGACCGACTTCCGGTCGGAAGATGCGCCACTCCCGCTCGCTTGCCCATCTCGCCGTCTTGTTAGAGAGCGTCATCTTTGCCCGGTCGTCTGATGTACGTCGATCCTCAAGAATGGTTGGCTCCCGTTCCGAGTACATCATGCGAGCGAGATCTACATCCGACAGCAAACCCTGTAACAGTCGCCTTGTATGATACTGTACGCACATGCCGGTGAATTGCCCCGCATAATGTGCCCACATTGGCTCATGATCGAAGACTTCCGAGAATGAAGCTACCCCCAACCGCTGTTGCGCCTCGAGTACCGCTTGCTGTGCGTTACCGCTGGTCGCACTGCTCAGCATACGCAGTGACAGTCGATGACTACCCTCCATCGGGTCGTTCATCGAACTAAACGTCGGGCAATACACATAATTCTCATCAATCGACTGAACCTCCCGTTGTAGATTGTCTCGTAAAGGGCGGTACCTGTAGAGGTAAGTAGGCATGGCGTAGATGCGAAGTTCTGCCATTCTTGCTTCCGATGCTAAGGCGGTCCGATAATCTGCAATATTGGGACGCTTGTGCTAGGCAGAGGCTTTCCCGCCTACTACTTGGACGTTTGTTGTGCTCGCCGGGCGCTGTAGTACTGGCTCCAAAGTTGGCCCCGCGTTTTGGCAATGAACGCGTTGAGTTTTCGGGCTTGTCCAGTTGTGCGCGAGCGAATTACCGAGAGGCTATTTGACACGGTGTGCGCTCCGGGCACCAAATCCAAGGCTATTCCTTTTGCCACGTCCAGGGTGACATGTTTGAGTCCCCCATCCCCAACCGCCTTTCGGAGCGCGCGATCAGCGAACTCCGCGACGGTCGCATCTAGCTCTTCAACGATATCTTCGACGGTTCGATTGTCCAGGCGAGTAGCCTCGCAGTTTGCCCACTTCCGGAAAGCTGAAAGGTATTGGTGCTCACGAAGCTCCTGTACCAAGGGGTGGTAGGGACCATTGATCCCTGTGATGTCGTAAATGCTGACAATCTGCAAAGCTCGCTCAGCGAGCATCAATGCCTTCCCTACATCTCTTCCACGAAGATAGTCCAAGCCACTCGGAAAAGCATAACTAGCAGTTGCCTCATTGAGAACTAGCGTCAGTTCCAATTCATGGAAGGTGTCAACTAGATACAGGTCTAATATCAAGTTGCTAGGTGTCGGATTTCCGTGGAAGTCCGCTCCGAAACAGGACAAGCCGTGAGTATGGTTATCAACGCCCTCAGCTCGACCATAGTAAAGTCCCGTAAGTTCCCCATAGCCTCCAGGATGCACATCAAAGATTGACACGCCATCGTTCGGAGGAGGCCAGCGGTCCAAAATCTCGTTAGGGAAGAGCGGAATGCTTGGACTCAGGTCCTCCAAGTAGCGGACGTACGGCAAGTCGCGCATGTTGTCGGGGCAGACGCTGGCGCAGGGAAACCAAATCTCATCAAACAACAAGAACAGGCCCATCGAGCCGACAAGGACTGGGTTGGGAGAGTCTGCCTTGTCGCTCTTAGCTTTTCTGACTAGATGTTTGTAGTCATAGCCAATTGGCGTTGAGAATCCGATATATGCGCGACGCAATTTTTACTCCGGCTGAAACGACCAACTCCACGATTATTACACGACAATAAACAACAAGCCTTCAATCTGCTAGCGGCTGCAGACTGGGTTAGACGAGACTTAGCGTCTAAGTCGCCATAAGAATGTGTTCGGTTACGCGCCCCATCAGGTTATTTTGCCTTTATACGGTCGCAACCCGAAAGCTGCCGTTCGAAATCATACGGCCTCCGCAACTCGCCTACTCGGTGCTTGACGAGATGCGCTGAGCCGTGATTTCGCGAAGGTCCGTGATGGATATCAGCGTTCGCTTGGACCAGGTGTCGAAGGCTGATCGATCCCGTACACCGTGCTCGAAACCCCGATTGTCCTCGGCGAGTCTGGTCAGTTCGCGCACCAGTTTAGTGAGAGCGGGGTCACCCTCGACGCTAGTCTGCACGTACGAAGCCAGAACCTCAAGACCCTCTACGGCGACAGGCACGCCATCCGGATTATAGTTCTTTGCCACATCCTCAAGCTCAGAAAGGCAGCGACCCCATCCCTCAAGCGCTGCGCGCTCTTTGTCGTTTCGAGCGCCCCTCTGAACGAGCGCATTGGCAAGGGCATGCAAACGCTCGGGCGCCTGGTCGAGCCAACGATCCACGATGGGCATAGCAACCTGTGTGGGACTACGGGAATGCGTTCGGGCATCGGCAGCAATAGTAGTGATTCTGCCTGCATCGAAATTGAGATGGCGGCATACCTCGACCTGCAGCGATCTCAGCTCAGCGACGTTTATAGGCCACCATCGCGCAAACTCTTGTGCTCTGTAGAACGCGATTACCTCCACCGAGCTCCGCCCGTTTCCAAGATTTCTCCGCTTGAACTCGACGAGACTGAACGAGGCAAACTCTTCGCCGCTTCCGTCGGCTGTAAAGTCGCGAAACGGATCCACTAGTACCGCGAGCGCGCGCGTGCTGGCCTTTTGCCTGAGAAGTTTCTTGATGCGCTCGATCTGATCGATCTTGCCGCCATAGCGGCGTAGCCGGGTGCCGTGGACAAAGGGCATACGCTGTTCCAGTTTGGACCGGCTGAGTTGCCACCAGCCGACGAGTTCGCGTAGCCATTCTTGGCGAGCGCCAGGCTCGAGCGGCTCAGCCATCGGATAGCTGCTGGGCAAAGGCAAGCTATCCGTCTCATGGGATGGCAGATCGAGATGAACGACCAGCGTATTGCCCTCGGCCTCCAGACGCGCCACCTCCACCACGCGCTCATAGACTTCGTCGATGTCGGTGCCTTGAACGGTTGTTGGTCCGTCGGTGAGGGTTTCCGACGCCCAGAGGCGCTTCGTGATGGCCGGCTTGGCCGGTACATCGACTCCGCCGCGCTGCAGCGGAATTGGCTCTATGCGAATTGACGGGGTATAGGGCAATCCTTCGAAAGTCAGCAGACGCACGGCGTCGCTTTCGCGGTCGGCCTCGAAGGTGGCGCCAGAAACGACCAATACCCGTCGGGCATTGTCGCCGCCATGATCGTACATGTGATCGAATTGGGCTGCATGTTCATGCTTGTGGCCGTGAACGACGACGTCGAAGGCGCGGTCCCGAAGAAACCCTCTGACCTGCTCAAGATTGGAGATGTCTGCAAACGCCTTGATCTCCTCTCTAAGACTCGGCGCCCGCAAATGGTGGTGTAGCACCGCGATACGGAGCTGCTGCCCATGCTCCGGCCCTGGCGTTGCCTCAACGAGCTTTCTCACCTGCTCCAGCTGCGGTTCCGAGATCCTCGCCATGTCGTAGCGGGCAAGCGCGTCGAGTTGTTTTTGCAGGTCGGTCTCGATCTGCTTGTTCCCCCCGGCGGCGAGGTAAGGCAACTGCGACCACACGGTTGCGAGTGGTTCAGGAAGAACTGCAGCGGCATGGCACCAGTTGCTCGAGTTGATCGGGAAAATCGCCCAGCGGCCGTCGGCATCGACAAGCGAATGGCGTGCGGGGGGACCGGCCTCATCGACACCATCGATCCAGGGCACGACACATCCACGATCGCGCCAAGTTGCACAGAAATCCTTGTAACGCTCTGCCACTCCCGGATCATAGGCGCGATCGACATCATGATTGCCTGGGGTAGCGACGATGCGCTCTTCCGTTATGCCGAAGGGGCCGAAATAGTTGAGCAGCAGATCGAGCAGCAGTTCATGGCCGCCCTGCCTTCCGCGGTCCTGTGCGTCCCCCGAGAAGATCACTCCATCGAGTGTGCGATCTCCTTGCTTCAAACGCTCTGCTAGGCGCTCGAAGACCTGCCGAAGAGCAGCCTCCCTTGTTTGTGTCGGAAGACCGACGACCGGGTTCTTGCGGTCATCCCGCTCCAATACCGTCCCCGCATAAGCGATGTGAGCATCCGTAACGTGCAGGAACGTCGCTGAAGTCGAATCCATCAAATCTCCTCGTGCAGCCAATCGCGGTCGCAGACTATGCTTAGCCACTTCCCATGTTGGAGAATTCACCCCCCGATTCACTTGCGTCAATGGTTGGGCTGCGGCAAGATTCTTGGAGGGGGAATCAATATGGCTGCAGACGGTCGTGCGCTGTTCAGAAACCAAGGCTCGCTCTTCGGTGACAGCGACCGGCCCATCGGGCTCGATGAGTTCCAGACCTTTACCACCCGCACCGACCGCAACGACAAGTCGGGCGTCGACGGCCTGGGCTTTGTGCTCCTCGGCTTGTTCGGGGAGGTAGGAAGCCTTCTTAGTGCTCTCAAGAAAAAGCAGCGCGACAAGGATGCCTTCGCGGCCTATCACGACGAGGTCATCGAAGAACTGGGCGACGCTCTCTGGTACTTCGCGAACGCCGCGCTTCGCGCGGAGCTGCCGCTAAGCCAGATCGCTCGAAGCGTTCCCGCAAAACTCGAGGATTGGGACTACAATGGGCGATCAGGCGCCTCAACATTCGAGGACCTGCAGCAGTCCGAAGTGCCCTTCGCGGAAGTCCTGGCGGGCGAGGAGGTAGAACACCGTTTGCTCGCTTTGGCAGGCAAGGTTGGCGTGCTCCTGGCCGATTGGAGCGAAGGGCAGATCAAGGAGAACCGCGATCGGCTGTCGGCCGATCTGGTTGAGATTTTCCGCGCGTTGCTCATGGCCGCCGACGACGCTCATGTGAGCCTTGAACAAGCGGCCCGCAATAATGTGGCCAAGACCCTCGGTCGCTGGCCGGACCAGCAGCATTGGGGCCCTCTGTTTGACGAAGGCTTCCCCGAATATGAACAATTGCCACGGCAGATGCGGGTCGAGTTTATCGAGAGAACGGTGAATGGTCGGACATTTGTCGTTCAGCGATGGAATGGCGTCAATCTCGGCAGCCCGTTAACTGACAACCGCCACGAAAAGGACGACTACCGGTACCACGACGTCTTTCACCTGGCCTTTGCCGGCATCCTTGGCTGGTCGCCGACAATGCGGGCGCTGCTGCGCCTGAAACGCAAGAGCCGGCCGGAGGTCGATGAGAACGAGGATGGCGCGCGGGCCATCATCATCGAAGAAGGCATCTCGACGTGGATCTTCAATCATGGTCTACGGCAGGCCGAGTTTCGGAACGCTACGTCTCTCGACTACGGCATGCTCAAGGCTGTCCATGAGCTGGTACGGGGCTACGAAGTCGAGATGCGCCCGCTCTGGCAATGGGAGCGAGCGATCCTCGAAGGGTTCCGGGTGTTTCGGGAACTAAAGAAGCATCGCAATGGCGCGGTTATCATTGACCTCACCAAGCGGACGGTCGATTTTGAAGAGCTGCCATGACTAACAACCCACAGAACGCTGCAGAGTTCGTAGAGCTCGTCGCCGCCCTGAAGTTCGAAGACGCCTTCAATCCATACTCGGACCTGTGCTCGGACTTCGACCGTCCCGACGCCGCTCAGATTCGGCGTCATAATCTCGTGATGGTTCTGGACGCAGCGATCGACCGAGGTGTTGAATCTATCTGGGTGGCCCGCGATCTCGGTTACCGCGGCGGACGCCGGACCGGTTTGGCCCTGACCGATGAAGCACATCTAACCGCTCACGCCGACCTGTTGGGCACACCCCCTCTAATGCGTTCTACCAATGGCCCCGAGGTTGCCGAGCGCACTGCGACCGTGATTTGGCAGATGTTGATTGCTATCAGGCAGCCCGTCTTTCTTTGGAACGTGTTTCCGCTCCATCCGCATGCCCCCGGAGAACCTATGTCCAATCGCTGCCACACGCGCAGCGAACGACTAGCCAGTAGGCACGTGATGGTTGGGCTCATCCACCTTCTATCACCGCAACGCGTCCTCGCGATCGGCCGCGATGCTCAGCTGGCGCTTGAGGATCTGGGCGTCACTGCAGAGAAGGTTAGGCATCCCAGTTACGGTGGACAAGCCGAATTCATGGAGGGTGTGAGCACACACTACGGCTTGGGGCTCGCGAACAAGCACGAGACCCTCCCGCTCTTCGCCTAGTGGCACCCACTATCAACGATCCGCGCGTATACTGTGGTGCGGCTGAGAGCGAACCCAGCTGCCCTTTAAGCCGCCGCCCTGACGAGCCGCGCTGCACACTCATCGACCAAAGAGACGACGTCGGCTTTGCCCCAGCCTTCAGTATCGAGGCGGGCAGATGTGGAGTTCACGGTCAAGGTGCCGACCTCAAAGCCGCTTTCACGGGCGATAAATTCCAAAAGGCGACCCAAGCCCAATAAGTTTCCTAAGGTCTTCTGGATATAATAGTGGTTCCGATACAGTGCAATCATGTGAAGTGAGCCGTTCCGCTCTGGCTTCAACTCGATCATGCTCAAGCATTGCCGATTGAGCGCTTTGCGCAAATCTCTCGCCGGGTCCGATATGATGATCTCATAACGGTTCTCATAGAAGCGTCCCTCGCGGGCGTCTTTTAACATCCGGATGTTCTCGGCGAGCTGGTCGATACGACCTCCCTTGCGGTCTTGCCAATTGACCATGCGCTCGAAGTAACGACCCCACTCGCCTGGAGTGCACATACGGCGCTTATAGACCTGCATATAGCGCTCGCGCAGCGCATCAATGCCGTCGCCCCGGTCTAGCGCGGTAGGAAAGATTGTGTTGGCCACGGTCGAGATGGGGTGTGCACCTTGCTGCCTAAGAAAGCTGTCTATCGTCATGATTACAGCCTCGTCGTCGGCATCGATGCCAAGGGGTTGCTCGATGTGAAGCATAAGGCCGCCCAAGGTGAGGTTTGGCTGGGCCCGGAGGCGGGCCGCAGCTTCAACCCACGCGCGCGCGGGCGTGGATGCCGCCGGCATCGGATTGTAGAACATCGCCATCTCCTTCGCTGATGCTGAAACCGCCGAACATACGGCGAGTCAGATACGTTTCTCGTACCCAGGCATGCCCACTGGCGCCCCACGCGGGACCCCACGAATTGCGCACCAGGATGAGGTCCTCGCTGCCGATGCGCCCATAACCGACGGCGACCACAGCGTGCCCGCGTTGTGGGTCTATCGGCTCGCTGTCATCGGGGAGGACGATCTCGTTGCCCGTTCGGAGCCAAGTTGTCGCAGCGGTGAAGGCGGCCGAAACAAAAAGAGCAAGGACCACAGGCTTGCCGCCATCGAGCGCTTGCCGAATTTGCGTGAGGTTTGTTCCGCAGCCGTCCGAGCCGCACCGAAAAAGCGGGGACACCACGGCCGGAGGGCGCCATGCAGCGCCCGAATAGGGCCGACCATCATAGGGCCAGGACGCCTCGAGGGGTTGGCCGATGTCTTGCAAGGCTTGACGGGTGTCCGGCAAAGTGGTGCCCTCGCCAGGCCCGGTGCCGGCCCGCTGTGCGGCATGGTAGAATAACCACTCTACGCACAGTGGATCCACGTCACCGCGCGCCTTCTCGTGGGCTGCCGAGGCGGCAAACGACAAGCATGTCGGGCGGCGGCCCTGATCGCGCACAGGTCCAAGAACCGGCCGCAGGTCTTGTAGCACATCAAGCGTCATGAGGTAGCCAAAAGCTCCTCACGCTGCGGCTCGAATAAACCAGCCTCGTCACTCGTTGCGGTCTTGCAGTAGAGTGTCAGGAGCTGCGGATCATCATCAGGCGCCCACGACCTCACCTCGCGCAAGGTCAGCATTCCAGCCAGAGGCCGCTCCGCATGGGCGAGAACGCGGCGCACGGTGGGCGTGCCGATCTGGCCCGAGGGAACGGGTTCCCGTCCGTCTCTAAGAATGACAAAGCCGGCGTCGTGCAATTCGTCGAATGTCCAGACGTAACCGCTTCCGCTGTCCTCTTTCAGTCGAAGCAGGAAGAGGTCGTCGCGGCTCGCTTCGATCACGGCGCCTTGGTCTCGCTCCGTCAGGTGCCACACGTCGACGCGCTGCGCGTTTTTCAACGTGAAGTCGCCCAGGAGCTGTCGTTTCAGGTCGCGGGGCTGTGCGTTTCGGAGCTGTTGGCCCAGGCTGCGACCGATGACGTGTTCCCGTTCGAGCGCGAAGACCGTGGCGCGGTAGCTCGTGCCGAACCGGAGAGACGCCTGGTAGATGGTTTCGGGCTGCTCAAAGTCCCGGGGCTCCCAGCCGCGGAGCTCCATCTGTTCCTTGATGAGATAGGGAGGGAGCAGGAAATACGAGGCGAATGCATCCGCTTCCCGCTCCTCGGGAGGGATAGCCGGCACTCTCGCAGCGTCATTGGCCCAGGGCGCACGACGCAGAATGCGCTCGTCATCAGCATGCGGATCATGGCCGAGAAACAGGTGGCCGAGCTCGTGAGCCGCAGTAAACCGCTGCATACCGAGCGGGCGCCGCGTACTCAGGATTATCCCCGCAGCGCCATCTTCGCGAATGAACGCCCCGAGGAGCGGCTCGAGCGGCTGGAACATCAGCATCGCGCCCATTCGTGCAATGCACCCAAAGACATCGACGCGCTGTGCGCGAGACGCGCCAATGTCGAGCCGGAGATCACGCTGGAGCCGCTTGGCGCCGCGGATGCCGCGGAGAATGGATTCGCGCTCGCTACGACCGACCATCACCAGAAACCTTCGACCTGGAACGCAGGAACTCTGCAAATCTCTGGAGTTCCTGACGATCGTTGTCCGATAGATCGCTTGCAGTACGCGCTAGGAACGCAACATCCGCGGGAACTGCCGGTTCTGTTTCTTCGCCGGTGAACCAAGTCACTGGACGCTGATAGAGGCGGGCAAGCTTCTTCAACTCGATGGCGCTGACGCCACGGCGTCCATTTTCGATTTCCGACACCGCCGTACGGGGCAACTCCATGTGTTGTGCGACCTGGTCCTGCTTAAGCCCGACATATTCCCTCGCCTCGCGCAGCTTGGCGCCGAGAACTAGGCTCTCATCTTCGGCAACGGCGAAGCCGATCCGTTCAGCGGTCATGACACTTGCTCTCCTTCCGGCTGCTCTTGCGCTTGCTGCTCTTCCAGCAACTCCACAACGCGCTGGGTAAAGACAGCGACGCATGTATCCTCATCGTCGAAGCCACCTGGCGGCATTGCCGCCTCAGGTAGCTTGACGTTGAATTCCTCTTCGATGCGGAGAGCGATCGATATCATGACCAGGGAGTCGACTTGGGGCTCCCACCCTGCCTTTGGGGTTGGTCGATCAGCTTGCGCGCTCCGTATCTCATCGCGGATAACGTCTTCTATTGCGATGGTCGACACAGCCATCGATGACCTCATGTCTAAAAATCCAACAGATATATAGCTCATGTCGGATTTTCCGACAACAGCGTTCTGCAGATCGTTGTACGAAGAGCGAAACATACTGGTTGTGTGCTGCTTCCGCGTGCGCCGGGTGCACGGTTCAACGTACCGCTGCGCGCCCATTTTTCGACGAACGGACGGCTTGATTGTCACATTGTATGGTCGCGTACCAGGCAACCAAGTCGAGACGAGAAGTAGTTATGGCAGCTATTGATAGTTCGCCCTTGGCATCGGACGCTCGAATAGGGGTCGGCTGCAGAATGACAGCTTATCGCAGGTTGCAGCCAAAACCGGACAGTCCGCACTCGGCCCCAAATAAGCCATTGGCACGTCCGCGCACCCAATGGCCGCTTTCCGTGACGCGGCAACCAAAGCGACAGGCTGTTGCCGGCCCCCTTCCGGAACTACCAGTCATCACCGACCATGGTCATTGTTGGGTTGGCTCAGCAAGGATTAGGGGTTCTCCGCCCGCGGGCGCCCGTCCCTCTAGAGTTTAAGCAACGATCTTGCCGTACCGCCGAGAATCTGATCGCGAAGGGTGTCGCTAAGCTGTTCTTGAGCCTCAACTACCTCGATAGGACGCTCCAATCCCATGTCAAAGCAGTAATCACTTCCCAGCATCACCCGATCTGCCCCCACCTGT
Organism: Devosia sp. 1566; assembly: GCF_004005995.1. Classification (NCBI taxonomy): domain Bacteria; kingdom Pseudomonadati; phylum Pseudomonadota; class Alphaproteobacteria; order Hyphomicrobiales; family Devosiaceae; genus Devosia; species Devosia sp. 1566. The sequence goes on along the minus strand of NZ_CP034767.1, from coordinate 3,770,546 downwards.
GCTATCAGGTATTGGAGGCTCGACTGCGAATGGGCGATCGTATCGAAATAGAAGCGGGCAAGATATTCCTCTGGGCCACGCTCCATGTGCTTCAGCTCGGGGCGAACGCTCCAGCCATGCTGTAGCCGCCCCACTAGGAAGGGCAAAGCGCCACCGGCATGGGGCAGCACGACATCCAGCTTGGGGAAACGGTCCAGCACGCCCCCAAATATAAGATGGGCTGCCGCGACAGCGGTGTCGAAGGGATTGCCGAGCAAATTGGCCAGAAAATAGGGTTTGAGCCGATCCGTCATGCCCAGCACCTTGAGTGGGTGCAGCAGCACGGGCAACCCGGCCTCCTCGATTGCCTCAAACACGGGCAGCAGACTTTCGTGCGACAGGTCCATGTCGCCAATGGCTGTGCCCATATAGATGCCCCGGATTCCAGGCGCCGCCTTGACGCGCGCTAGTTCATCCAAGGCCGATTTGGGGTGGTGCATCGGCAGCATGGCGAGCCCGACCAGGCGGTCTGGGAAGCGCTCGTGAGCGGCGACCAAGTCATCGTTGAAGGTCGCGGACAGTTCGCGTGCGAGATTTTCCTCGGCCCAGTACACCATGGGCTGGGTGAGCGACAGCGCCTGTACGTCAACGCCTTGTGCGTCCATGTCGGCAATGCGCTGGTCCAGGTCGATGAAGCGCGACGCCAGCGGCCCAGCGTGCAGCGGGCCGGCATCAATGATCGGCCCTCGAGCATCTCTGCGCACGCAGGCGCCGCAATCGCAACCCCTGGACTCGATAAGATCGATGAAGCGGTCAGAGTAGTAATGGGCGTGCACGTCAATGCGTAGAGCCCGAATGGAATTGGTCACGCTGCTGTCCCGAATGTAGATAATCTGATTAGGCAGGCTGTCTCTTGTGGTCGCCGCCATCCGCCTCCACCGCCTCGACCAAGGTAGTCGCGGTGTTGCGTAAGTGCTGCTCAATAGTCAGTTGCGCCGCCACGATATCGCGGCGCTCGCAGGCGGCCAGCAGGTCCCAGTGTTCCTTCTGGGATTGTTCGCGACCCCGCAGTGCGAAGTAGTAGCGCACGTAACGCTCAACGTTGGAGCGATACTGATTGATGGTTTCCACGAGGTGCGGCCAGCCCGTGGCATCGTTCATGATGCCGTGGAAGGACTGGTTAAGGTCCATCCAAGGATCTCCGTCGGCTACGGGTACTAGATGTTGGTCCATTTCTGAGAGCACCGCCCGAAGCCGTGAGAAATGCGAAGGGGTCATCACGGTGGCGGCACGGCTGACTGCAAGCCGCTCCAGTGCAATGCGGATCTCGAACATCTCGAAGATTTCCTTGGGCTCCAGCCGAGAAACCTCAACGCCACGGTAGGGATAGACCACAACGAGGCGTTCGGTTTCGAGCTGTTTCAGCGCCTCGCGTACCGGCATGCGGCTCACGCCAAGTTGGGCTGCTAGTTCGTTTTGGTCCAGACGTGTGCCGGCCGGGAGCCGTCCATCCACAATGGCTGCGCGAATGAGTTGAAGGACGGTATCCTTGCGGCTCACTGCCGCCAACAACTTCTGCTCGTCCGCTGTAAAATTAATCAATCGCCGTCACCTGACTCAATTTTGAGCGAAGGTTCGTAAACCCACGCTTGATATCCATGATCTAATATATTAGGCATATTCAGGCAAGCATGATCTCGACTGCCGAGGTGGGACGGCAGCCTGGGTGCAGCTGGTATGTGAAACTGTTTCCGAGAGGTTCGAGTGACCAAACTGCACGTACGGCGCCTAGCCGCAGGCATCAGCCTTCTGACGATCCTTACTACTGGAGCCACAAGCGCTCAGGACTTGGAAACATTCCGGTTCATGTTCCCGGTAGAAAGCGTCAACCAATACCACCCCTTCTATATTGCCGATGAACTCGGCTTTTTTGCCGAAGAGGGACTCGAGGTCGAGTTCGAGGATGCCGGCGGGTCGAGTTCTGCGATCCAACAAGTGCTTGCCGGCAATGCGGAGGCTGGCTTGCCGGCGCCAAGCGCGTTTCTCAACGCCGTCGCTCAGGGGCACGAGCTGCGCTGGATCTACTCTTACCAATACGCCAACATCTTCACTCTGGCGGCAACGGCAGAGTCTGGCATTACGCAACTGAGTGACCTGGCCGGTAAGCGGGTCGGCGTTTCAGACCTTTCGGGGGGTGAAGTGCCGCTGGTCCGTGCGGTTTTGACCGAAGCCGGTCTTGGAGAAGGCAGTGACGTGCGCCTGGTTCCGGTAGGTGACGGTTCTGCCCTGACGGTCGATGCGCTGCAAAGCGGGCAGGTGGATGCCTATTCCTCGAGCCTGTTCGATCTGGCCGCAATCCGCTCGGCAGGCATCGACATGGTTACCATCCTGCCCCAGGAAGCACAGGATTTTCCTGCCAATGGAATCGTGGTCACCGCTGACTTCCTCGAAGCCGAGCCGGAAAAGCTCGCGGGGTTCCTGCGTGCGGTGGCCAAAGGCGTAGCCTACGCTGCGGCAAATGATGAACGAGCCTTCGATATGGCCAAGCAAATCCGGCCTGAGGAGTTCGAGCTCGAAGCGCTGGCCGCCGAGAACTGGACGGCCGCGCGTACTCTTAAGACCCCGCCGGAATCGCTCATAGACCAGCCGCTCGGATCGCACTATCTCCCCGGCTTCCAAGCTTATCATGACTTCCTGCGCCAGGGTACCGAGGAGGAAGGCGGACTGGCAGCCGATGTGGATCTTGAGCTGGTGCTGGATTCTTCCTTGCTGGAAAGCGCCAACGAGTTCGACAGGGCCGCGGTGGCTGGCAAGTGAGCTTGGACATGATGAGCACAAGGGGAGCCGGCATGCCGTCTCCCGCATCTAGCCATCCGTTGATCGAAACGCGGTCCCTGGCAAAGAGCTTCGCCATATCGGGTAACGAGTTCGTCGCTTTACAGGGCGTGGACCTTGCGATCGAACGCGGTGAGTTCATCTCCTTTGTGGGTCCCAGCGGCTGCGGCAAGTCGACCTTGCTGAACATGGTCGCCGGCCTGCTGCCGGCGACCAGCGGCCAAGCTCTGGTGGATGGCGTCGAGGTTCGAGAGCCGTCGCGGGAGGTCGGGTTCATGTTCCAGACGCCCGTGCTGCTGCCGTGGCGTACGGTGGAGCAAAACGTACTGATGCCTGGCGAAGTGTTTGGTCGCAAGGATGGTGCGTTGCGTGAGAAGGCGCACGCGGTTCTCGAGGCTGTCGGTCTTGGTGGGTTCGTAAAGGCTTATCCGCGCCAATTGTCCGGGGGCATGCAGCAACGCGTCGCTTTAGCTCGGGTGCTGACCTATGAGCCAAGTGTTTTGTTGATGGATGAGCCGTTCGGGGCACTGGACGAGTTCACCCGTGAGGCCATGAATTTGGAACTGATGCGCATCACCCGGCAGGCTGGCATCACGGTGCTGTTTGTCACGCACAATATTACCGAGGCCGTGTTCATGTCCGACCGCGTGGTCGTCATGACGCCTCGCCCCGGTAAGGTATCCGGCATCGTACCGGTGGATCTGCCGCGCCCGCGCGAGATCGAGACCATGCAGCTCCCACGCTTCACCGAGATTCTTTTTGAAGTCCGTCATATTCTTGGAGGCAAGCGTGGCACTCACTGAAGCCGGTTCTGTCCGCCTGAATGTCAAACCTGTCCAAGGTGACCTCAGGTTCACTTTGATCACTTGGGGTGTCTTGCTGCTGTTGATCGGCCTTTGGGAAATGTTGCCTCGGCTCGGGCTCGTCTCGGCCATTATCCTCCCGCCCTTTTCCAGCGTCGCCGCGGCCCTTTACTCCTTGATGCTGACCGACTTTTTCCTTGGCCACTTCATTGTGACGTTGCGTGAGATCCTGATCGGCTTCGTTCTGGGTACGGCGATCGGGTTCGCGATCGGCGTGGCGCTGGCAATCTGGCCGACGGTGAAACGGGTAGCCTACCCGTTTGTGGTTGGCTTCCAAGCTATTCCGAAGATCGTCTTTGCTCCTTTGTTCATTGCCTGGTTCGGTTTCGGGGAGACCTCCAAGGTAGTGATGGCGGTGGTGATTGCTTTCTTTCCGGTGTTGATCAACACGATGGTGGGACTGGAAAGCGTACCGTCCGACGCGATGCGCTTGATGCGCTCTATACGTGCGACCCCCATGCAAAGCTTTCTTAAGGTGTCGCTGCCTCATGCCCTGCCGATGATCTTCGCGGGCGTAAAGGCGGCGCTTACCTTCGCCGTGATCGGCGCAATCGTGGGTGAGTTCGTAGGCGCCTCCGAAGGTCTTGGCTACCTCGTCGATCTCTACAACAACCAGCTGCGCATCGACCGCGTCTTTGCGGTGGTCGTGGTGCTCGCGGCAATTGGTGCAGGCGGCTACTTCCTGCTGGAATGGCTGGACAAGAAGCTGATCTTCTGGCGCTCTGAAGAAAACAAATGATGCCGATTACATTCAAGCCGCGCGTCCATGTCATCGTGCTGGGTGGCACCATTACGATGATGCCCCGCCCGGAGGGGGGGATAGTTCCCGCCCTCGAAGGGGCCGATCTGATCCGCGCGGTGCCGGGCCTTGACCGGGTGGCGGAGGTTTCGGTCGAGACGCCCTTTCTGGTGCCCGGGGCATCGCTGACCTTCGACAACCTCCTCGAAGTCGTGAGGCGGGCAGAAGCAGCTCTGGCAGCGGGCGCCATTGGCGTCGTTATTGCCCAGGGCACCGACACAATCGACGAGACGGCGTTCCTGCTTGACCTTGCCCATGAGGGCCAGGCGCCAGTCGTTGTGACCGGCGCGATGCGCGGGGCGGATGCTCCGGGTGCCGACGGGCCAGCCAACCTGCTTGCTGCGGTCCTTGTAGCAGCATCAGAAGCGGCGCGGGGTTTGGGAGCGCTTGTGGTGCTTAATGATGAGATCCACGCTGCTCGCTTTGTTGAAAAGGGCCATAAAGCCCTGCCGTCCGCATTCATCAGCCCTTCAGCTGCGGCGGTCGGCCTGGTAGCGGAAGGTGAAGTTCACATTGCCTTCCGTCCCGCGCGATTACCGCATTTGAACGGCATCCCTCAACTCGCGCGTGTTGCAATCGTCAAACTGGCGCTGGGTGATGATGGAGACTTGGTGCGAGCAGCCTCCGATCTTGGTTACGCCGGCATTGTCGTCGAGGCCATGGGGGCGGGTCATGTGCCGGGCGCTGCCGTGCCCGCGCTGGCGCAAGCCGCCGGAAGGATGCCCGTCGTGCTGGCTTCCCGGGTGCCGGGCGGGGCGATCTTTCAGCAGACTTATGGCTTTCCAGGATCGGAGCGCGACCTTCTTGGGCACGGCCTCGTTGCTGGCGGCACCCTGTCGCCGCCCAAGGCACGCCTGCTGCTTGCCGCCCTTATCGGCCAGGGCGGCGAACCCATGAAGATCGCCGAAAGATTCCGGCTTTATCGGTAAAGGAAAACACTTTGAGCGAACAGCCTATCGACCCCTCCGTGATCCGGGGGCGGTTGGATTATGTCCCGATCAGCCAGCGTCCAAAGTTGCGTCTGCCAAAGGGCGAGCGTGTGGCGGTCTGGACGATCGTCAATGTTGAGAACTGGTCTCCGGCGGGTGCCATGCCTCGCGCCGTACTGCCACCCCCAATGGGTCAACCGCTGCTGCCGGACATTCCGAACTGGGCCTGGCACGAATATGGCATGCGGGTAGGCTTCTGGCGCTTTCTCGATGTGCTGACCAAACGCGGGCTGCGCGCGAGTTTTGCCGTGAATGGCTCTGCCTGTACTGTCTACGAGGCCGCGTGCCGTGCCGCGCACGAGGCGGGCTGGGACTTTATCGGCCACGGCTTCGTGCAGAAGCCCATGCACCGCGTCGAGGACCAGCAAGCTGCGATCCGAGACACCATCACGGCAATCAAGCAACTGACGGGTTCTGCTCCACGTGGCTGGGAAAGCCCGGGTCTAACGGAAACGCTTGAGACGCTTGACCATCTCGCGGCAGAGGGCATCGAGTATGTATGCGACTGGTGCCTGGATGACCAGCCAGTCACACTGCGCACGCAGGCTGGATCGATTGTGTCTGTGCCTTACACGGTCGAGATCAATGACGTGGTGATGACGGCGGTGCAGGGCCACCGCTCGGACGAGATTTACCACCGTGGTGTGGACCAGTTCGACCGCCTCTACCTAGAGGGCGCCGATCAGCCGCGGGTCATGGCCATCTCCATCCATCCCTATCTCACTGGAGCACCGCATCGCATCAAGTATCTGGAGATGCTCTACGACTACATTTTGGGCCATGAAGGTGTTGCGCTCATGACAGGATCTGAGATCTTGGACTGGTACAGGACGCAGCCAACTGAAGTGTGAACGAGCAAACGTCTTTATCCTTGATTGGCTGCCGCACAATTGTTGGTCGGCCGCCCAGCAATTGGCGTTGCGGAGCGGCCTAACCCGCCCCGAGTGGAGATCACCCAGGGGGTGGGCTCCAAGGATTACTTCAGTCACGAGCGACGCCGTCAAGGATTAGGTGGGGGCAAGGAAAATTGATGCGGACGGGCGATAAAGCGCTCGTCCGCACCAATTTTGGCTCCTCAGACCTTCATAAGGCCCCGCCTATACGAGGCGTTCTTTTCTTCCCGCTCAGTAATGAAGGCCAACAGCGTGGACCTTCGGCACGCCAAAGTACTCCCGACCCTGAATATGGGCAGATGTTCCTGGTAGCAGGCATGATAGACCTGCCGGCGGGTCATTCCCAAGAACTGGCCAATGGCCTCGGCGCCCCAAATCACGTCGGAGCTCAGTTCGTAGTCGCTATTCATGAAAGCATACTCCCGGACAACAGACACGTGTTCGCGGCGCAGCATTGTCGTACGCTTTGCCGCGGCGGGCCACGCGAGACGAGCGTGGCGGTGCCGGATGTGTTGGGCTGGTCCTGCCGTAGAGACGAGAGCCGTTACGCCAAGGCGGCCGCTCCGCCTCATGCTCCCTATGGCAAGGACATGCCCATCAATCCGGACGAGCGCAGCGGTCTCGGGGGAGGAGTGTGGGTGTAGACGAGGATGAATTCCATTTTTGATCTCCAAAGTTCTCTTCCATCGGAAGGTGCCGCGCCAACGGCAGCCTTTCCGCTTCGCGACTGCGAAGGCCCGCAATCGACGTAAACAGGAAACCGCCAGATTGCTTAAGGACTTCATAAACTCCTGATCTGTCCGGGAGAATTGAAAGGCAGGTCCAAGTTCGTCGTTGGCCGAGCAATTCGTCCGCCGGCGGAATATTTGTCAGCCGTCAGAGCTTGCGGACGGGGGTATCGTGCGGAGGAAGGTCTCGAGTTCCTCAGCGGATAGCGACAATTTGGCCATGAGAATGGTCGCTAGATCGCGGCAGGTATCCGCGTGCTGCTGGATGAGGTTCTCGGCGACTTTCGCATAGCGCCCCAGATCAGCTGCGACTGCCTCCAACAAGCGGCTGTCTTTAGACAGAAGCGAAACGGCGTTCTTCGGTTCGGTGCGCCAGACCAAAGCGTCTCCCCACCCGAAACTGGCATATCCCTGGGCGACCACTTCGGTTGCCACGTGCAGATCGGAGCCACGATTCCCACCGGCGCCCATCGTGACCTCCCCGCCGAGGATCACGCGTTCGGCAGCCTGGCCCCCCAGCATGACGATCGCTGCCCGTTCGAAATCGCGCCGCGTGAAGCCGGTTACTTCATCAAAGCGAGTATGCCCAGCCGCGCTGCCAACTTGGCGAATGGTGACAAAAGTCGGAATTCGACCCAAAACGTGCCCCGATATACAATGTCCGGCCTCGTGGATCGCAATGCGCCACAACTCGGTTGATGTCCGGTAGTCGCGCCCGATTGCGGCATTCCACAGGTCTTCATGCCGGAGAGCGCGCCCGGCATTTCTGGCCGTCCTTCTGGCGCTGCTCACCCATTCTGCTGCGGCGGCTCCCGTCGCCCCTTTCGTCAGCATAGCCAGGGACAGCAGATCATCATCCCCAAGATCGCCGCCGAGAAAGTGCCGCAGGATGCCTGCCAAGGCTTGCGGCGACGGCGGGTCGATCTGCAGCATACGGGATAACCGGCCAGGTCTGACCAAGGCGGGATCGAGGTCCTGATACCGGTTGGTGGCGCCCAAAACGACAACCCCGTCCCGGTCGTTCAACGAAGAGTCCAACTGGACCAAGAAGTCGGTGATGACCGGGGTCCACCAATCTTTGTTCTTCGCGTCGAGTGTCTCCCGGGACGGCAGCGCATCTAATTCGTCGATGAACAGAAGGGAGGGAGCTAGTTGCCTAGCCTCGTCGAAGATGCTGCGAAACTTTTTGATCACGCCGTCCAGGTGACCGTCGGATGTAGCAAACAGGGTACCGATGGAGGTCTGCACGAAGTGGAGACCGCATTCCCTAGCAATGATACCTGCTACCATGGTCTTTCCGGTTCCCGGTGGGCCGGCGAGGACGGCACCAGCTTCGATGGCAGAGAAGGGAATGTCACCTGACCGATATGCCGTAAGGTCGGCTTTGAGGTCGATCCCCCATTCCTTAGCCGCGTCTAGGCCTTGGAGTGAAGCCAGTGGCGGCATCTCGGCTGCTGTATTTTGAGATGACCCTGTTAAACGCTGCAGCCGGGCCACCGTCGCGCTCACTGTACCGCCGGGAGGGAAGCAGGCCCCAAGCAGGCTCAACTCACAAAATCGATCGAGCCCCGCCTTGATCCTTGTGTGGTCGCCGACCAGCGTGCGCCTGGCAACTTCTCGCAGTGCAGACCGGTCTGGCAATCTGAGCTTATATCGGTAATCGGCAACCTTGCTGGCTTCTTCAGGCAGGTCGCCACTCTCGACGATGGCTATAACGCCACCCTGTTTCGTGACGACCTCGACGAGCCGTTCGAACTCTGCGCTGGGCTTCTTGCCGGCGCGAGAAGCCGTTCGGATGAAAAGGGGGGAGCCTCGGAGAACCTCTCGAGCGGCGGCGGCGACCCAATTGACCCAATCAGCCCCGGGCACTTCGATGAGAAGGATGTTGAAGCTGCCCGCGAGCAGCTTGTTGAAGACGGATGCCGGAATAGTTCTCTTTAGGCAGGCCAGGCAGATCGCCAGGCGCGGATCGGTGAATTCCGGCGTGTCTTCGAGCAGGACGTTAAGCGCTGCGGCCGTGTCGTCTTCGTGCTCCGCCATGTGATCGCTCCGCCTCGTTTCGGTTCGCCCCGCTGGATTAGGATGAAGACCATCGTGTGCCCAGCCGGGTGAATCCGTCTTGCCGCAAGGATTGCGGCAAGAGCGCAAGGACTGCCGCGTGCTGCATGACTTTCTGTCTGCACTCGTTTGTTCACCGCGGCATGCACACTTGTGCGCCACGACCGCAAGAGGTGGGCGGGAGGTCGGAAGGTTCGAGAACTCCGCTGGGGAGCGACTATTGCGGCCGCCCGGCATTCCAGGCGAAAGAGGACAAACCTTCCCGTGTTTGCCCCGGCCAAAGCCAACTATCCATGTTCCATCGCCAACGATGTCGCCCGTCGGCCGGGATCATCAACGGAGACAGGAGCTCATTGTGGTTGTCGATCAACTGGGACTGACCGCGACCCATCTCGTCGATGCAGAAGGTGTATTCCTGCACGTGCCGTACCGCATTCCGGCACATGGAATTACACTCGTGTCTGCGGATCGCGCAGCAGCGGTATTGATTGCCCCGGCCTGTGCAATCGAAGATCCGAGGCTCGCGCCATGGTTGTCACTGCATGGGATATACCGGGTTGAGGACCCCAGCGGAAATGTCGCCCGCATCGGGGAAGGAAAGGTCATCGACCGCCTTCGTCGTCATCGAGCAGCGCCCGTCGTCCTTCCAGCACGGATAGTTGCCGCGTTCAGTGCCGACGGCGAGTGGACTGTGGAGGAGCGGAAATTCCTTGAGACGACCTTCGCGCACGCTTGGATCGCCGAGGGCAACGTGCTGTCGAGCACCACGTTCGATCACCAAAGTCACTTGCGGTTTGACCTTGCACGGCGCGCGGAGCTGACTGGGATCATTCACACTATCCTCGATCTGGTCTTTTTGGGTGAGAGGGTATTGGACGGCGACGCGCATTTCCGCCCGTTGTCGGCGGACGCGAAAGAGTGGCCGATGGCACCCACCTCAGTTCCGGGGCCTGCCGATGAAGTGGTCGGCCCCGCCCTGTTGATCGACCTCGCCCGGGATCCCGCCAGTTACCGCCGCTTCGAGGTCGGATCAAGACTGCGGTACGCGGACGGCAAGATCGCCGCCCTCGCCACAGTGCGGGACGGTTCAATCGTCCTGCACCCGGGATCGAGTGTCTACACGCGGACCACCATCAGCGTCGGTCAACGCTATCGTTCGACGCACGCCCGATTTCTTGAAGCCGCCAGAGTGGTGGGCAACCTGGACATTGGCATTACCAGGGTTGCAATCGCCGCAAGAACGGCCGCCTCTTTGATCAAGTTGGTCACGGCGGGACGTACCCATGTCGCTTCCCGCTGGAGCATCAGTTAGGGCGGCCTAGACTGCGGGCGCATCTGCTTGTCGAGGGAAGCGCGCTCGGGGGCTTGTTTTTTCGGCTATGAAACTGCAGGCGGCGAACGCCGAACGAAGCCAAACTGACGGTCGCGCCATTGCTGACCGGGTAGGTCTACAAAAAGAAGCGCAGCGGAGCCGTCCGCATGCAAGCAGGTGATCTGAGACCGCGACCGGCATTTCAGCCGGAAAAGGATAAACTGTCCCGTGTTAATCCGACTCCGAAATCCTTCCGGGCACCAGTGCGTTCGCACAGCGCGGCCCTTGTACTTTGCCGAAGGAATTTCGTGCTTATTCTATGGGGTACGCAAATGGGGTACGTATTGGGGTACGCGACTGATTTTGCGTACCCGCTAAACTCTTGAAATAGCAGGACTTTCAGGGGTCGCCGGAAAATGGTGGAGCTGAGCGGGATCGAACCGCTGACCTCGTCATTGCGAACGACGCGCTCTCCCAACTGAGCTACAGCCCCGTTCCGACCGGGTTGATATGCACCAAGATCGGCACGAAGGGCAAGAGGATTGCGTGGCCCGGCAGCGGCTCAGTGGGGCTCCTTGGCGTCCGCGGTGCCGAGGAGCCAATAGCCGGCGGCCTTGATGTATTCGGGGTTCCAGCCACGCTCGTCGGTGAGGTGCGCGCGGACGGCTTTGCTCATGCTGGTTTCGCCCGCGATATAGGCGTAAGCCTCGCCGGCTGGGAATTCGAGCGCCGCCACGGCATCGAGCAGCAGGCTCGTCGTGCCGGCGGGCTGGCCGTTGCGATGCACGTAGTGAAGGGTCAGGTCCGCCTGGGTGGTGAAGCGCTGCTCTTCGGCGGCGTCGGCCACTTCAATCACGGCGATCACCCTGGTGCCGGCAGGGAGTTCTTCGATGCGGCGGCCAAGGGCGGGCAGGGCGGTTTCATCGCCCACCAGCAAGTACCAGTCAAAGGTGTCGGGTACGACCAGCGAGCCGCGCGGCCCGCCGATCACGAGTTTGTCACCCAGCTTCACCTTGGCGGCCCAGCTCGAGGCGGGGCCGTCACCATGGAGTACGAAGTCGAGCTGCAGCGTGCCTGCTGCGACGTCGAAATAGCGTGGGGTATAGTCGCGCATTTCGGGGCGCTTGCCCGGGAGGAACTCAGCACCCCGCTCGCCGATCGGAGCGGTATAGGGCTCGACCCCCTCAGGGAAAAAGAACGCCTTGATGTGATCGGCATGGCCAAGCGAAGCAAAGCCGGTCAGGTCCCCGCGCAGCGAAATCCGGCGCATGCGCGGGGTGATGTCGGTAACCCCAACCACATCGAGCAGGCGCATCCGGGTCTCGTGGCGAACACGAATTGGGGCGCGGGGATCGCTGGTGGGGGCAGTGTCGGACATCGCAGTCATTCCTGAATAGTTCGGTCAGGATTTACTCCGCTCGGGAACCCTGGGCAAGCCTTGCGCCGTTCTGATGGGGAGACGTGGTCTCGATCACCCCCCAGATGCAGGAGAAACATCATGCGCAGCATCATCTACGAAAGCTTTGGCGTGCCCGAGCAGGTGCTCCAACTGGGCGATCGCCCCAAGCCCGAGCCGGGCCCCGGGCAGGTGCGGTTGCGCATGGTGCTGTCGCCCATCCACAATCACGACCTGATGACCGCAGCCGGGAGCTATGGCTTCAAGCCGGAACTGCCCGCGACAGGCGGCACGGAGGCGCTTGGGGTTGTGGATGCCTTGGGGGAGGGCGTCACCAATCTAGAGGTGGGGCAGCGGGTCACCGGGGGCGGGCAGGCGACCTGGGCCGAGTTCTATCTCGGGGACGCGGCCCGGCTCGTGCCGGTCCCTGATAGCGTGGACGACGAAACGGCCTGCCAGCTCGTTTCCATGCCGCTTTCGGCAAAGATGATCCTTTTTGAGCTGGGGCTGCAGCGGGGCGATTGGCTGGTGCAGAATGCCGCCAATGGTGCGGTGGGCAAGCTCGTGGCGCGGTTCGGGGCGGAGCAAGGGATCGGAGTCATCAGCCTGGTCAGGCGCGACGAAGCGGTGGCCGAGCTCAAGGCGCTGGGCATCGAGCACGCGGTTTCAACCGCGAGCGAAGGCTGGCAGGAGCAAGCCAAGGCGTTGATCGGGGATGGCAAGGCGCTGCACGGCATCGATTCGCTGGGTGGCGATGGGCCGGCCCAGCTGGCCGAAGTGATGGCCGATGGCGGCACCATCACCAATTTTGGCGCCATGACCGGCCGGCCGCTACGCATTACTCCGGCGCTGCTGCTGTTCCGGCAGATGACGGTCAAGGGTTTTTGGGCGGCCAAGCCCAAGACGCCGGCGACCGAGATCGCGCGGATGATCGGCGAGCTGGTCGCCGATGCCGCCAATGGCAAGCTCACCCTGCCGGTAGATGGGGTTTATCCGCTTGAGGAGATCGCCGCGGCGGTCAAGGCCAGCGGGGAGCCCGGGCGCAAGGGCAAGGTGGTGCTGCGGCCTTAAACGAGGCCCAGCATCCGGTCCTGCTCGCGGCGCAGTGCGAACAGGCGGGTGGAGGTGTCGGGCTGGCTGTTGGCTGAGGTCAGCAGCTCGCCCTTCTTGACCGGCGCAGTCACCTTGCCGCCTTCGAGCAGCCCCACCGGCACGGCCCCTTTGGCGCGGCTATCGGTGATGGTCATGGTAAAGGAGCGGTAGCAGGTTTCCCCGATGGCATCGAAGGTTTCGCCCACGGCGAGGTCGCGCTTCGCCACGGCGCAAACCTCGGCCACGGGCTGGGGCAGGGGCACCATGTCGGGCTTGCCATGCAGCATGATGCGCGCGCAGGTCAGCGGCACTTCAAGGCTTGTCAGGTGATAGGGCCGGAAGAAGCTGTAATAAGGCCCGTGGCCGATATGGAGGTCATCCATGCGCTCGATGATGCGGGGATGCTCGGCCTTGACGATCACGAAGACCCCTGGCGCCACGCCCTTGCCGACGGTGAAATCAACAACGCCCATCTTGTTGAGGATCCCCCCGTCTTCGCGCGGGATCAGCACCTTGGCCATGTCGTCGCGATCGGCCTTGGGGCCGTGCATGCCCGGCACATCGGGCACAAGGCCCGTGGCATTGGCGATGGCGCACATTTCCACCATGGTCTTGGAGCCATCGACAAACTCGACGAGCATGCGGGGGTTCATGTTGCGGCGCTCCGCTTCTTCCCGGTATTCGTCGGGGATGGCATCGTGGCGGAGGGGGTTGTTCTTGCCCTTGCCGGCGGCGACGATGGGCAGGCCGAGCGCGGAAACGAATTCGATCAGCTCCATGCAGGAGGACGGCTCGTCTCCCGCGCCAACCGAATAAACGACGCCGAGCCGGTCGGCCTGCGCCTTGAGATAGGGGCCAATGGTGACATCGGCTTCCACATTCATCATCACCAGATGCTTGCCATGCTCCATGGCCAAGAGGTCATAATCGGCGGCCACGCCCGGCTTGCCGGTGGCGTCGATCACCACATCGATATTGGGCGTGGTGACGAGGGTTTCGGCCGAGGTGATGGCGATCTTGCCCGCTTCGATGGCGGCGGTGGCCTGGGCGGGACTGTCGGCGGTGCGCCCCTTGCTGTCGTCGCCATAGGCAATCTGCATGGCGGCAAGCGCGGTATGGGGGCGGCGGGTGGCGATGGCCGCCATCTCGATGCCCTGCATCAGCGACATTTGCGTGACGAGATCGGTCCCCATTTCGCCCGAACCGATCACCCCGACACGAATGGGCTTGCCGGTTTCGGCTCGCGCCTGCAGGTCACGAGCAATGCCGGTGAGGGTGATGGAAGCGGTCATGGGTTCGGGTCCAAAGAGTGTTGATCTCCCCTAGCATCGGCAGGAGCAGTTTGAAACAGCGGTGACCCGTCGGGGTGCGGAAGCGCGTGCGCTTGCTGGCAGGGCGGCATCATGCTCTGTGGGCCGGCAATTGGAGGCAAAGGCGATGGCGCGGATCGGTTTGGTGGCCCATGACGACAAAAAGGACGAGATGGCCGCCTGGGCCAATGCCCACCGCGCCAAGCTCAGCCAGCACGAGCTCTGGGGTACGGGCACGACGGGCGGAAGGGTGATGCGGGAAACCGGCTTGCCGGTGACGCTGCTCAAAAGCGGGCCCTTGGGTGGCGATCAGCAACTGGGCGCGATGATTGCCGAAGGCCAGCTCGATGTGCTGATCTTTTTCATCGATCCGCTCTCGGCCCAGCCGCATGACGTTGACGTGAAGGCGCTGACGCGGTTGGCGACGCTTTACGATGTTCCCTTTGCGCCCAATAAATCTACCGCAGACGCGGTTCTGGCGGCGCTTTAGCGCCCCCCGGCGTGGTTGACCGGTCTCCAAGCTTGTGCGCAGATGCGGCCAAATGGCCCCGGTTCGCGGGGCAATTGGCTATCCAGTGATCAAGGGTCAGAACCGCGTGTCCGTTGACGCAGTGATTGACGTTCGTAACGTCTCCAAAAGCTTTGGCGGTCTTCAGGCCGTGAGAAACTGCTCGCTCCAGGTGGAGCGAGGCTCCATCACGGGCCTGATCGGGCCCAATGGCGCGGGCAAGTCGACCCTGTTCAATATCGTGGCGGGCAATATTGTCCCCGATAGTGGTTCGGTGATCTTTGATGGCAAAGATGTGACGGGCCTCAAGCCGCACCAGCTGTTTCGCACCGGCATGTTGCGCACCTTCCAGATCGCCCATGAATTTGGGCAGATGACGGCGCTCGAGAACCTGATGATGGTGCCGGGCGACCAGCCGGGGGAGAGCCTCTTTAACAGCTGGTTCCGGCCCGGCCTTGTGCGCTCGCGCGAGCAGGAGGTGCGCCAAAAGGCGCTCGATGTGATCGACTTCCTCAAGCTTGGGCATGTGCGCAACGAGCTGGCGGGCAATCTTTCGGGTGGACAGAAAAAGCTGCTCGAGCTCGGGCGCACCATGATGGTGGATGCCGAAGTGGTGTTGCTCGACGAAGTGGCGGCGGGCGTCAACAAGACGCTGCTCAATGATCTGGCCGCCAATATCGAGCGGATGAACCGCGAGCTCGACTACACTTTCTTTGTGATCGAGCACGACATGGATCTGATCGGGCGGCTGTGCGATCCGGTGATCGTGATGGCGCAGGGCGAAAAGATCGCCGAAGGCCCGATGGCGCAGATCCGGGCTAATCCCGCGATTGTGGAAGCCTATTTCGGCACGCCGGTGGAGGCGGTTTGAATGGAGCTTTTGCGTGTGAATACCCGGCTGCAAGCCCGCGGGGAGAGCCGGCTATGGCATTGATCGAACTCAAGCATGTGGTGGGCGGCTATGGCGGCGCACCGATCCTCAACGGGGTGGATCTGAGCATCGAGCCCCATGATATCGGCGTCATTGTCGGGCCCAACGGGGCGGGCAAATCGACGACCCTCAAGGCCATTTTTGGCCTGTTGAAGGTCACGGGCGGCAGCATCGAGTTTGGCGGCGAGAATATCGCCAATTCCCTGCCCGACAAGCTCGTGCCCAAGGGGCTCAGCTTCGTGCCCCAGGAAAAGAACGTCTTTACCTCGATGAGTGTCGAGGAAAATCTCGAAATGGGGGCGTTTACCCGGCGCGATGATTTCCGCTCCACCATGGACTGGGTTTACGGGATGTTCCCGGTGCTGGCCGAAAAGCGGCGCCAGCCGACGGGCGAACTTTCGGGCGGGCAGCGCCAGATGGTGGCCATGGGCCGGGCGCTGATGAGCCAGCCCAAGCTCTTGATGCTCGATGAGCCCTCAGCGGGATTGTCGCCGCGCTATGTGATCGAGATTTTCGAGACCATCGTGCGCGTCAACAAGGAAGGCGTTGGCATCCTGATGGTGGAGCAGAATGCGCGCCAGGCGCTGGCCTTTGCCACCAGAGGCTTTGTGTTGGCGGGCGGGCAGAACCGATTCAGCGGCACCGGCCCCGAACTCATCGCCGATCCCGAAGTCGCCAAGAGCTTCCTTGGGGGCTGAGATGGACCTCTCCTTCGCCGATCATCGCTCCACCATCCACCCCTTCATCGAGTGCTGGCAGCCCGCATGACCGAACTTGTTTTCTTTATCAACCAGGTGGTGATCGCCGGCGCGGTGCTGGGCTCGATCTATGCGCTGGGGGCGATCGGCATCACGCTGATCTTTGGCATTTTGCGCTTTGCCCATTTCGCCCATTCCGAGCTGATGACCTCGGGGGCCTTTATCGCCTTTTTGCTCGCGGGGGCCTTTGCCGCCTGGGGGATCGTCACGCCCATCCCCACCGGCTTTG
This sequence comes from Devosia sp. 1566, assembly GCF_004005995.1. Lineage (NCBI taxonomy): Bacteria > Pseudomonadati > Pseudomonadota > Alphaproteobacteria > Hyphomicrobiales > Devosiaceae > Devosia > Devosia sp. 1566. The sequence continues at coordinate 3,753,866 of NZ_CP034767.1, read as the reverse complement.
TGGTGCTGCCCATCGCCATGGTGCTGGGGGCGCTCTTCGCGCTGGGGATCGACAAGGGGTTCTATGCGCCGTTGCGCAAGCGCGGGGCCCGGCCGGTGACGCTGCTGATCGCTTCCATCGGTGTGACGCTGATGGTGCAGGGCCTGATCCGGCTGTTTTTCGGCGCCGGCTCCTATTCCTTTTTCGAAACCGAAACCAAGGAAGTGTTCCGCATCGACATGTCGGGTTTGGGCTCGACGCGGCCGCTGGTGATCACCGAGCCGCAGGCGCTGATGATTGTCGTCACTGCCATTTCAGTGATTGCGCTGCACCTGTTCCTCACCCGCTCGCGCCTCGGCAAGGCGATGCGCGCCATGGCCGACAATGCTGATCTCGCGCAGGTCTCGGGCATCAACACCGCGCTCGTTGTGCGGGTGACCTGGGTGATTGCGGGGGCGCTGGCGACCATGGCCGGCACCATGCTGGCGCTCGATGTGACGCTGAAGCCCGACCTCGCCTTCAACATCATCCTGCCCATCTTTGCCGCCGCCATTGTTGGCGGGCTGGGCCAGGCTTATGGCGCCATTGCCGGGGGCCTCCTGATCGGCTTTGCCGAAACGCTCGCCGTTTTCAACTGGACCATGGTGCTGCGCCCGCTCAATGCCATTCTGCCCGAGTGGCTGCAGCTGCCCGCCACGCTGGCGCTGGTGCCAACCGAATACAAGCTGACCGTGGCCTTCGTGATCCTCGTGGTGACGCTGCTGGTGCGCCCCACCGGTATCTTCAAGGGAGCTTCCTCATGATCGCGCGTTCGGCTGCGCTGTTTGGCGGGCTCTTTGTCCTCATCCTGCTGGTCGGCTGGGTGCTGGGTGCGCCCTTTACCTCGAGCCGCCTCGTGGAAGCGGCCGCCTATGCGCTGATCGCGCTGGGGCTCAATATCCAGTGGGGCTATGGCGGGCTCTTTAACTTCGGCATCATGGGCTTTTTGATGCTGGGGGGCGCGGCCGTCACCTTTATCTCCTATCCCCATGACCCGGCGTTCTGGGCCTCCGAAGGGCCGATGCTGCTGGGGCGCGCGCTCCTCGCCTTTGCCGCGGGCGCGCTGCTGGTGATCGGGGCGCAGCAGTCCCATCATCTGGGCGTGCGCGGTCGCGCCAAGACGGTGCTGATCGTTCTGGCCTGGTTTGTGGCCTATTGCGTTTACCGCAGCCAGATCGATCCGGCCGCCGCCTATATCGAGGCGACCGGCAATGGCTTTGTCGGCGGGCTGGGGCTCCATCCCGTGCTCGGCTGGGCCTTTGGTGGCGTGCTGGCGGCGGGCGTGGCCTTTGTCATCGGCAAAATCTGCCTTGGCCTGCGCTCGGATTACCTGGCCATCGCCACCATCGGCATTTCCGAGATCATCCGCGCGCTGATCAAGAACATGGACTGGCTGACGCGCGGCACCCTGACCGTCTCGCCCATTCCATGGCCGGTGCCGCTGCCGCAATATTACCAGGCTGAGGGCTGGGACGGCACGTCGGCGCTGCTGCTGGCGCGCGGCGGCTTCCTGCTGCTGGCGATCCTTGTGCTCGCAGTCGTCATGTGGCTGGTGTCGCGCGCCTATGCCGGGCCCTGGGGCCGGATGATGCGCGCCATCCGCGACAACTATATTGCCGCCGCCTCCATGGGCAAGGATGTCACCGGGCGGCAGCTCGAGATCTTCATCCTGGGCTCGGTGCTGATGGGCATTGGCGGGGCCATGCTCGTTTCCTTCGTGCAGATCTTTGATCCCTCCTCCTACCAGCCCATCAACCACACCTTCCTCATCTGGGTGATGGTGATCGTGGGTGGCGCCGGCAACAACTGGGGGGCGCTGTTTGGCGCCGTGCTGATCTGGCTGATCTGGGTGGTGAGCGAACCCCTGGCGCGCGCCGTGTTCGACATTGTCAGCTATTGGTCGAGCTCGGTCGGCTGGGGCGCCATTCCCGATATCGAGTCGCGTTCAGCGCAGATGCGCGTCTTCGTGCTTGGCCTCGTGATCACCGTTGCCCTGCGCTTTGCGCCCAAGGGCCTGATCCCCGAAACCGTGCGCCGCGACGCCTAGGCGGGCGGCGACGAGGGGAGAAGCGGCGTGTTCTGGATTGCAGCGACGCTGACGGCTGCGGCCCTGCAGACCGTGCGCAATGGCGTGCAGCGGGGCCTGACCGGCACGCTGGGCACGATGGGAGCCACCTATGTGCGCTTCCTTTATGGCCTGCCCTTTGCCATCCTGTTCCTGCTGCTCGTGGCGCTGGGGACAGGCGAGCCGCTGCCGACCATCGGCGGCTGGGCCGTGCTGTTTGCCCTGGGCGCGGGGCTGTCGCAGATTCTGGCCACGGCGCTGATGCTGTGGACGATGAAAAGTCGCTCCTTTGCCGTTACCACCGCCATCATCAAGACCGAGCCAGTGCTGGTGGCGCTGGCGGGCCTGCTGCTCTTGGGCGAAGTGCTGCCGCCCCTAGCACTACTTGGGATTGTCGTTGCGACCCTCGGCGTGCTGCTGTTGTCGCGGCTGGGTGGGGCGCAAGCGGCGGGACCCAAATCGGTGCTGACCGGGATTTTGGCCGCTGCGTTCTTTGCGCTTTCCGCCGTAGGGTTCCGCGCCGCGATCCTCGAGCTGCCATCAGGCTCGCCGGTGCTGCGCTCGAGCGTCGTGCTGGTGCTGGGCCTAGGGCTGCAATCGGCGCTGCTGGTGGGCTGGATGCTGCTGTTGGATCGCGCTACCCTGCGCAAGGTCGCGGGTGCCTGGCGCCAGTCGCTGCCGGCCGGTTTTGCCGGTGCCGCCGCTTCCCAATTCTGGTTTATCGGCTTTGCGCTCACGAGCGCCGCCAATGTGCGCACCCTGGCGCTGGTCGAGATCCTGTTTGCGCAGGCTTTTGCCTGGGTCACCAGCCGGGCCGTGCCCGAGCGGCGCGACCTCCTGGGCATGGCGGTGCTGGTCGTTGGGCTGCTGCTGTTGCTGCTCAACAGCTAGCGGCGCTGGCGCCTAGAGCGTGCCCGAGCCATAGACCACATTGGTGGCATTCTGCGATTCAGCCCATAGGCGCTCGGCCGCGTCTTCGTCTTCAGCAAGCTTGGGCCATTGCACCAGCGCAGGCTTGCCGCGCCAGCCGCCCAGCCCCGCCGGGCCCACAAAGGCCAAGCGCGGTAGATCGTCTTCCACCGCGGCGGCCACGCTGGGGAGCGCACCGGCGGCTGCCGATTGGCTCAAGATGCCAGTAAAAAGGCCCGTGACCCGGCCGATGCCGCGCTTGCCGGTGACATTGGCGAAGAGGCCGGTATTGGCAAAGCCAGGATGGGCCACCGTAACGTGCAAGTTCCAGCTCTCGCTATCGCTCAGCTTTTGCAGATGGCGCGCCCACAGGAGGTTGGCCAACTTGGATTGCCCGTAAGCAGCCATGGGCTGGTAGTTCTGGTCGCTTTGCAGGTCATCGAAGTTCATCTTGGCGTGCCGGGCGGCATTGCTGGACACTGCCACCACCCGCGCACCATCGGTTTTCAGCAACAGCGGCAGCAGGTGACCGGTCAGCGCGAAATGGCCGAGGTGATTGGTGCCGAACTGCAGTTCGAATCCGTCCACCGTGGTCTGCCGCTCGGGCGGCATCATCACCCCGGCATTGTTGATGAGAATATCGAGCCGGGCATATTGGGCTAGCACCCGTGCCGCGCAGGCGGCAACGCTGGCAAGGTCCGCCAGGTCCAGCTGCTCGAAATCGAGTTTGCCGCGGGGTGAGGTGGCGGCGATGGTGCGGATGGCCGCGGCGCCTTTTTCGCCGTTGCGGCCCGCGATGATCACCGTCGCGCCGGCACCGGCCAGCATGCGTGCGGTTTCGAGCCCCAGACCGCCCGTGGCGCCGGTGACAAGGGCGACCTTGCCGGTTTGGCTGGGAATATCGGCTTCACTGCTGATCTGCATGATGGGGCTCCGTGGTCGGGCGGCAAGGGCGCGCCAGTCTCGCCAACAGGAAACCGCGGCCCGCGGGCAAGTTCCCGAACAAAGCTTCAGGAGCGGGGATCGGCGGCGCGTCGCCTGCTCACCCCAACAAAAAAGGCCCGGGATGCGATCCCGGGCCTCCTTGAGGATTGGTGAAAGCGAGCTTACTCGATCTCGCCCTTTTCAACGAAAGCGCCGTTTTCCACGGCCAGTTCCACGATGATGCCGTCCACGTCGCCAGCTTCATCAAAGTCGAGCGCGCCGCCGGCGCCCTCGTAATCGATGTCCTTGCCTTCAGCGATCAGCGCCTTGGCCTTTTCCCATTCGCCGGGGAGGATCTTCTCGCCGGGAGCCGAGGCCACCTCGCGCAGCGCGCCAACAAGGCCTTCGCGGTCGGTGGAGCCGTTCTTTTCGATGGCGAGCGCCAAAAGGAAGGCGGCATCATAGGCCTGGGGAGCATAGGTGGCGTTGGCTTCGAGGCCCGCCGCGGTCGCCAGGTCCACATAGGTCGTGGTGGCTTCGCCAGCCGGAGCACCGGCGCGGGTGGCGATCATGCCCTCGACCGAGCCGGCATCTATGCCGGTCAGCAGGTCGTCGCCAACCATGCCGTCGCCGCCCACGAAGAGGGTGAAGTTGCCCGATTCCACGGCCTGGCGCAGGATGGTGTTGCCCGAGGCATTGGCATAGGCCAACACGACCAGGTTCTGCGAGGCGACGAGATTGCCCAGCTCGGCGCGGTAATCGGCCTTGCCTTCTTCATGGGCGAGGTTGGCGGCAACGGTGCCGCCGGCGGCGGTATAGGCGGCTGCAAGCGCGTCGGCCAGGCCCTTGCCGTAGTCGTTGTTCACATAGGTGATGGCGATGTCGTTGATGCCCTTGCTGATCAGCAGGTCGGCCATCTTGACGCCCTGCATGGCGTCCGACGGGGTGGTGCGGAACACGAGGTCGTTGTCCTCGAGCGTGGTCAGCGCCGGCGCGGAAGACGCGGGCGAGATAAACACGACATTGCCCGACAGGCCCGAGCCATTGAAGGCGCCGATGGTTTCGCCGGTGCACAACGCGCCCACGACACCAACGACGTTTTCCGTGTTGATCAGGCGGTCGGCCGCGCCGGCAGCAGCCGTGGCGTCGCAAGCGCCGTCCGCCGAAACGAGGGACAGTTCACCGTCCAGGATGCCGCCTTGTTCGTTGACCTGCTTGACCACGAGTTCGGCGCCGGCAAAAATTGGCGGGGTCAGGCTTTCGATGGGTCCCGTGAACCCGCCGACGAAACCGATCTTGGCGCCGGTTTCCTGAGCAATGGCGGGCGCTGCAACGAGGAGCGTCGAAGCGGCCACGGCCAGGGTCAGGGTCTTCTTGAAATTCTGCATTGTGATCCCTCTGCTTGGGTTGCGCCGCCCAGCAGCCTTGGTGGCGGCTTTTTGTGGTGGAACAACGACAATCGGGGGCACAAAGCATGCCCCTCGGGCGCGACTGTTGCACATCTGCCCGCCCCGAGTCATCCGCAATTGGTGAAGCGGCAAGCCCCTGCGAAGTGTTGCTTAACGCGCGGCCCTTGCGCATAGAAAAGCGGGCGCCGCAGGAGAAAGAGCAGCATGAAACAGTGGTGGACGAGTGCGCTCCTGGCAGCGACGGTGGTGTTGGGCACCGATCCCGCATTGGCGCAGGTCACAACGCTTGAGACCCCAGGCGGGACCGCATCCGCCCAGGCACCAGCGCCATCAACCTGCGGCAGCCAGCCCATGACCATTGCCCGCATGAGCTGGCCTTCGGCGGCGCTGCTGGCCGAAATCCATGCGCGGGTGTTGCGCGACGCCTTTGGCTGCCAAACTCAGGTGCTGCCCGGCGACATGGCCAATGTGGGCTCGTCCATGGGTTCAACCGGGCAGCCGGCCATTGCGCCCGAGATGTGGGTCACGCGCATCGCCGAAGTGTGGAACACCGGATTAGAGGCGCAAAAGCTGCGCGCCGCCGGCGACACCTATGGGGAGGAAGCATTCGAGGGTTGGTTCATCCCAGATTACGTGGCTGCGAGCCGTCCTGAGCTGGAAAGTGCGGCGGGCCTCGCCGAAGCGCTGCCTGCCTTGGGGGGCGATGGTCCGGTCAAGTTTATCTCCTGTCCAGCCGACTGGGCCTGTGCCCTGATCAACCGCAATTTGATCCGGGCGCTGGGCCTCGAGGACCTGCTCGAAGTGGTCGAGCCGGCCAACCGGTTCGAAATGGATACCCTGATCGCCTCGGCGGTGAGCGCCAAGGAGCCCTTCGTATTCTATTATTGGCAGCCCAATGCCGTTTTGGCGCAGTTTGACTTCGCCGGGCTCGACATGGGCGCCTATGACGAGGCGGCGGCGCAATGCCTGGCGCGACTCCAGTGCCCCGAACCCAAGCCGTCGGCCTTCGTGCCTGACGTCGTGGTGGGAGCTCTGGCCGAATGGGTGTTCACCGAAGCACCCCAGATTGCCGCCTATTTCAGTCGGGCCAGCATGCCGGTGTCGGAGATGAACACTCTCCTCGCCCAGATCAACGAACCCGGCGCCACGGTGGAAGCGGTGGCCGATCGGTTTGTGGCCGAGCGAGGCGAGCTGTGGCGCGATTGGGTTGGCACGCCGCCCGCGCCCTAGCGCTGGGCTCGACGGAGTCCTAGCGCTGGCCCGCCCGCGTCGTGGCGCTGGGCTCAGCTACCCCCTAGCTCGGTGCATGGCCCTTATCCTTCCGTCTTGGTTGCATGGCTTGCCGGGGTGGATATAGTCCGCCCATGCCCCTAGTCGGGCGCTAGCAGGAGCAGAGCCTTGGATTTGAAGCGGATCAACGATCGCATTACCGTATCGGGCCAGATCAATCCCGAAGATGTAGCAGCGCTCAAGGCCGCGGGGTTCACCACCATCATCAATAACCGCCCGGATGGGGAATCGCCCGACCAGCCGGAAGGCGCCGCCATCGCCGCCGCCGCCGAGGCTGCCGGCCTCGTCTATCACGCCATTCCCCTCGGGCGCGAAGGCGTGTCGCCCGACATGGTGGAACAGACCCAGGCCGCGATTGCCGCCAGCCCCGGTCCCGTTTTCGCCTTTTGCCGCTCGGGCACGCGTTCGACGACGCTGTGGGCGCTGTCCCAAGCCGGTCAACAGGATGCGGGCGAGATCATCCGCCAGGCCGGGGAAGCGGGCTATGACATGTCCCACCTCGCCGGACATCTGAACAGCAAGTGATTGCGCATTGGGTCCCGGTTCAACCGGGGCCCCTTTGCATTTCCAAGCCGCGTTGTTGCGCCCCAATCCCCTCTGGCCGGGAATTTAAATCGATGCCAATCAAGAAAATCCTTGTTGCCAATCGCAGCGAGATCGCCATTCGCGTGTTCCGGGCCGCCAATGAACTCGGGCTCAAGACCGTTGCGGTGTTTGCCGAAGAAGACAAACTGGCGCTGCATCGCTTCAAGGCCGACGAGGCCTATCTGATCGGGGTGGGCAAGGGGCCCGTCGAGGCCTATCTGCAGATCGACGAATATATCCGGGTGGCGCGCCTGTCGGGCGCCGATGCCATCCACCCCGGCTATGGGCTCCTCTCGGAAAGCCCGGAATTCGCCGATGCCTGCGAGGCGGCCGGGATCGTTTTCATCGGCCCCAAGGCGCAAACCATGCGTGATCTCGGCAACAAGGTTGCCGCCCGCAACATGGCGATCGCCGCCGGCGTGCCGGTGGTGCCCGCCACGGATGCGCTGCCCGACGATCTCGATGCGGTCAAGGCCATGGCGGCCGAGATCGGCTATCCGCTGATGCTGAAAGCCAGCTGGGGCGGGGGCGGGCGCGGCATGCGCCGGATCATGGATGAATCAACGCTGCTGGCCGAGGTCTCGGAAGGCAAGCGCGAAGCCAAGGCGGCCTTTGGCAAGGACGAGATGTATCTCGAAAAGCTCGTCGAACGGGCCCGCCATGTCGAGGTGCAACTCGTGGGGGATGATCACGGCAATCTGGTGCACCTTTTCGAGCGCGATTGCTCGGTGCAGCGGCGCAACCAGAAAGTGGTGGAGCGCGCGCCCGCCCCATACCTGTCGGAAGAAGTGCGCACCAAGCTGACCGACGCAGCGCTGCGGCTCGGTAATGCCGCCCGTTACCGCGGCGCGGGGACGGTCGAATTTCTGATGGACGCCGACACGAACGAATTTTATTTCATCGAGGTCAATCCGCGCATCCAGGTGGAGCATACGGTCACTGAGGAAGTGACGGGGATCGACATCGTCAAGGCGCAAATCAAGCTGCTCGATGGCGCGGTGATTGGCACTCCGGAGTCCGGTGTGCCGCTCCAGGCCGATATCAAGCTGCATGGCAATGCCATCCAGTGCCGGGTGACGACGGAAGATCCCGAGCAAAACTTCATTCCCGATTATGGCCGCATTACCGCTTATCGCGGCGCCACCGGCTTTGGCGTGCGCCTCGATGGCGGCACGGCTTATGCGGGGGCGGTGATCACCCGCTATTACGACCCGCTGCTGGAGAAGGTCACCTGCTGGGCCCCGACGCCCGAGGAAGCCATTGCCCGCATGCATCGCGCCTTGCGCGAGTTCCGCATTCGGGGCGTGTCCACTAACCTGGCGTTCCTCGAAAACATCATCACCCACCCAGATTTCGTCGAGAACCGCTATACGACGCGCTTCATCGACACGACGCCGGCGCTGTTCGACATTGCCCGCCGCAAGGACCGGGCGACCAAGCTGCTCAGCTACATCGCCGATGTGACGATCAACGGGCATCCCGAAGTGCGCGACCGCCCGCGCCCCCCGGCCGAGGCAGCCGCCCCCGTGGTGCCCCAGTTCCCGCCCGCCGCAGCCGAAGGCAGCCGCCAGGTGCTGGAGCGCCAAGGGCCAAAGGGTCTGGCCGAGTGGATGAAGGCGCAGAAACGCGTCCTCTTCACCGACACCACGATGCGCGATGCGCATCAAAGCCTGCTCGCCACGCGGATGCGCAGCTTTGACATCACGCGAGTGGCGCAGGCCTATGCCCATGGCTTGCCGAACCTGTTTTCGCTGGAATGCTGGGGTGGCGCCACATTTGACGTCGCCATGCGCTTCCTCAATGAAGATCCCTGGGAGCGGCTGGCGCAAGTGCGCGACGGCGCCCCCAATATCCTGACGCAGATGCTGCTGCGCGGCTCCAATGGCGTCGGCTACACCAACTACCCCGACAATGTGGTGCGCTTCTTTGTGCAGCAGGCCGCCAGGGGGGGCGTGGATGTGTTCCGCGTCTTTGATTGCCTCAACTGGGTCGACAATATGCGCGTCGCCATGGACGCGGTGCTCGAGGCCGACAAGGTCTGCGAAGGCGTGCTCTGCTATACCGGGGACATGCTGGACCCCGACCGGTCCAAATATGACCTCAAATACTATGTGGCGCTGGCCAAGGAATTGGAAGCGGCCGGCAGCCATGTTCTGGGCATCAAGGACATGGCTGGCGTGCTCAAGCCCGCCGCGGCGCGCAAGCTTGTGGCAACTCTGAAGGACGAAGTGGGTCTGCCCATTCACCTCCACACCCACGACACCTCCGGTGCAGCCGCCGCGACGGTGCTGGCGGCGGTGGAAGCAGGCGTTGATGCGGTGGATGCGGCGATGGATGCCCTGAGTGGCACGACCTCGCAGCCCACACTCGGCTCGCTCGCGGCAGCGCTGGCGGACGGCGAGCGCGACAGCGAGCTCGACGCCAAGGCCATCCGGCAGATCTCGTTTTACTGGGAAGCCGTGCGCACGCAGTATCGTGCCTTTGAAAGCGATCTGCGCGCGGGGGCTTCGGAAGTCTATCTGCATGAAATGCCGGGCGGGCAGTTCACCAATCTCAAGGAACAGGCCCGCTCACTTGGCCTCGAAACCCGCTGGCACGAGGTCGCCCAGACCTATGCCGACGTCAACCAGATGTTCGGCGATATCGTCAAGGTCACGCCCAGCTCCAAGGTCGTGGGCGACATGGCTCTTGCCATGGTCTCGGCCGGCCTCACGCGCGCCGAGGTGGAAGACCCCAGGCGCGACATCGCCTTCCCCGATTCGGTGGTGGGGTTCTTTGCCGGCGATCTCGGCCAGCCGCCCGGCGGCTTTCCGCCTGCCTTGCAGAAAAAGGTGCTGAAGGGCCGCGAGCCGCTGACCGAACGGCCGGGCTCCTATTTGCCGCCGGTGGACTTGGAAGCCGAGCGGACCCGCATTGCCGAGGAAGTGGGGCACGAGGTCGATGATTATCGCCTGGCGTCAGCGCTGATGTATCCGAAAGTCTTTGCCGACTTCGCCAAGACCCAGGACCGCTACGGTCCCACCGCAGTGCTGCCCACCCCGGTGTACTTCTATGGGCTGGTTGAGGGCCAGGAACTGCTCGTCGACATCGAAAAGGGAAAGACGCTGGTGGTCAACTATCTCGGCCGCGCGGAAACCAACGAGAAGGGCGAAGTGCGGGTGTTCTTTGACCTCAATGGTCAGCCGCGCACCATCACCGTGCCCGATCGCCTCAAGGCCGGCGAGGTCAAGCTGCGCGCCAAGGCGGCGCTGGGGGATAGCAAGCAGGTCGGTGCGCCCATGCCGGGGGTGATCTCGACCCTGGCGGCCAAGGAAGGGCAAACGGTGTTTGCCGGGGATGTGCTGTGTTCCATCGAAGCCATGAAGATGGAAACCGCCATTCATGCCGAAGCCGATGGCGTCGTCGCCGAAGTGCTGGTCAAGCCGGGAGATCAGATCGACGCCAAGGACCTGCTGGTGCGCATGGAGTAGCCGCGGAAGCGATCCCGCGGCTCGATGGAGCTACTTCTGCCGCTGTCCCGGCTTGAACCGGGCCAGTGGGTCAAAGCCGGCGGGCCTTGCCGTCGATGACATTGCCCTGAGTAGGACGAGCGGCGCGGGCACCGGCCCGGGCCTTTTCGCCGCGCACTTCGAGCGGCAGCATACCGACGATCCAGCTTACCAGCAGGGGCACGATGACCATGTCATCGACGATGCCAAGGAAGGGCAGCACGTCGGGGATCAGGTCGACCGGACTGATCAGGTACAGCGGCACCAGCAGCATGGCGAATTTGAGCGCCAGCGGCGTTTCCGCGTGCCGGAAGCCGCGCCAAAGCAGCAGCAGTTCCTTGCGGAAGATAAAGAACCGGCCCACGGTGAAGCGACCGAGCAAATTGAGGGGCGAGAAGAGGTTTTTCATCATAGCTCTTAAATGGCCCTGGCTCGCTTTAGTTCAAGACCTCCCCGTTCACGTAAGCGTCGGATTGCGCTTGTAGGCTGCTCGCCTTATTTGTGGCTCAGCAAAGAGGTGTTTCATGTCGGGCCCGGCACTGCGCAGGCAATCGGTTGGAGTCAATGTTGGCGGGGTCCTGGTCGGCGGGGGCGCACCGGTCGTGGTGCAATCCATGACCAATACCGATACCGCCGACATCGATGCGACCGTGCGGCAGGTGATGCAGCTGGCGCGAGCGGGCTCGGAGATCGTGCGGATCACCGTGGACCGCGACGAGTCGGCGGCTGCCGTACCCCATATCCGCGACCGGCTGGCCTTCATGGGCTATGACGTGCCGCTGGTGGGTGACTTCCATTATATCGGCCACAAGCTGCTGACGGATCACCCGGCCTGCGCCGAGGCGCTGGCGAAATACCGCATCAATCCGGGGAATGTGGGCTTCAAGGCCAAGCGCGACACGCAGTTCTCGACGCTGATCGAACTCGCCATCCGCTACAACAAGCCGGTGCGCATCGGGGTCAATTGGGGCTCGCTCGATGAAGAGCTGCTCACCCGGCTGATGGACGAAAACGCGGTGTCCGCGGCCCCCATCTCGGCCGCCGCCGTGCAGCGCGAGGCGATCATCCAGTCGGCCCTGCTGTCGGCGCGCCGGGCCGAGGAAATTGGGCTCGGGCGCGACAAGATCATCCTCTCCACCAAGGTCAGCGATGTGCAGCACCTGATCGCCGTCTACCAGGATCTGGCGGCGCGCTGCGATTATGCGCTCCATCTCGGGCTGACCGAAGCGGGCATGGGCTCCAAGGGCATTGTGGCCTCCTCGGCCGCGCTTGGCATTTTGCTGCAGCAGGGGATTGGCGACACGATCCGCATTTCGCTGACCCCCGAGCCGGGTGGGGACCGCACCACCGAGGTCAAGGTAGCCCAGGAGCTGCTGCAGACCATGGGCTTCCGCCAGTTTCTGCCGGTGGTGGCTGCGTGCCCGGGCTGCGGGCGCACCACCTCCACCACGTTCCAAACGCTGGCCAAGGACATCCAGGATCACCTGTCCGCCTCCATGCCGGAGTGGAAGGAGCGCTATCCCGGCGTTGAAACCCTTTCGGTCGCGGTGATGGGCTGCATCGTCAATGGCCCGGGTGAATCCAAGCACGCCAATATCGGCATTTCCCTGCCCGGCACCGGGGAAACCCCTGCGGCGCCCGTCTTCGTCGATGGCCAGAAGGTTGCGACGCTGCGCGGGGCCGATGTGGCCGACCAGTTCAAGGTGATGGTGGCCGATTATATCGAGCGCAAATTCGGTGCCGGCCAGCAAACGGCGGCGGAATGACTGAAGAGTCTGAGGAGCGGCAAGGGCGCCGCAGCGCCCTGCAGCTGCTTTATGGCAACAAGCGGCGCTGGATCTATATCGGTGCCTTGATCGTGGCCCTGCTGGTGCTCAAGGCGCTGGGGGTGCTGGACTAGGGCGTGACCGCCTCGGGGACAAGGCAGGCATCCACCCATTGGTTGCCGCAGAGTTCGGCCAGCCGCTCGAGGCTCAGGCGCACCGAGGAATGGGTGTCCCCGCCGGCCGGGATGACTGCGTTATAGATCTTGAGCGATTGATCGAGGAAAATCGGCAGCGGCTGGGGCAGGCCGAAGGGGCAAACGCCGCCCACCTTGTGGCTCGTGAGCTGCTCCACCTCCTCGGCTCCCAGCATGCGGGGGCGGCCGCCGAGCGCTGTTTTGGCCTTGGTGTTGTCGAGCCGCGCATCGCCACGCGTCACGAGTAGCAGCACTTCCCCCTTGACCCGGATGCACAGCGTCTTGGCGATCTGTCCGGGCGCGCAGCCATGCACCGCCGCCGCCAGATCGACTGTCGAGGTCGCCTCCGCGGTTTCGATGATGGGCAGGTCGGGGGCACGCAGCGCCAGGTCGGCGCGGACAGATTGCAGGGTCATGAAAATCCTCAGAACAGGCGGGCGAGCCGCGAGGCGAAATCGTCGCGCAGCTTGTGGTGCAGGGGCGCTTCAAGCGCGCGGCGCAGGATGGATGGATCGGGATCGCGCACCCCGTCCAGCGCCATCAGTTCGGCGACGGTGATGCGGGTCCCGGCAAAGGGGGTGTAGGTAACCGCCATTCCCGCGGCGACTTCGCCAGTCGCCAGCACGCGGCAATAAGCGCCGGGGCGGTTGGCGCGGTGAAAGCGCTTGGCCCAGCGCGGATCGCCCATGCGGGCGCTGAAGGTCAGGCAGGGCGTGCGGTGGGAGGTGACTTCGAGCTCCACCGCCCCGATGCCGAAGCGATCGCCAACGGCGATGGCGCGCCCATCGAAGCCCTCGAGCAGCAGGTTTTCGCCGAAGGTACCGGGCAGGGGCGTGCTGCCCAACTGGCCGGCCCACCAGCGGTAATCATCGGCGAAGTAGAGGTACACCGCCTGATCGACGCCGCCATGGTGCTTGCGGTCCATCACCGCATCGCCGGCAAGGCCAAGCGTGTCGATGGCAACCGGGCCCTCCACCGCGGTCTTGAAGATGCCGGTCTTGGCCTTCTTGCCCGGGATCGGCTGGGGCGTTCCGCAGCAGACGGCAAGCAGTTCGTGCACCCGCTAATGCTCCCGGCTGGCGAAATAGCGGGCCGTGGCGCGCAAGCCGTCGGCCTTGGGGCCGAAGGTACGCAGGGCCAGCAAAGCCTCGTTGACGGTGCGCGACAGGGCCGTGCGAGCCCCATCAAGGCCAAGCGAGGCCACGAGGGTCTGCTTGCCCGCCTCGGCATCCTTGCCGGTGGCCTTGCCCATGGTTTCGGGCGAGGCAGTGACATCGAGAATATCGTCGGCGAGCTGGAAGGCGCGACCGGCCGCTTCGGCATAAGCGGTGAGGGCCGAAAGGGCGCGGCCATCGGTCGTGCCGAGCAGGGCTCCGATCCGCACGCTGGCGCGGATCAGGGCGCCGGTTTTCATCGCCTGCATGGTGGCAATTTCGGCCGGCGAGAGATCGGCGTCTTCGCCGGCAATGTCGCGCATTTGCCCCCCAACCATGCCCCCAGCGCCGCTCCCGGCAACGAGCTCCCCAACCAGGGCAATGCGCACCGCAGGATCGGGATGGCATTCGGGGCTGGAAAGGAGCCCAAAAGCATGGGTGAGGAGCGCATCTCCCGCAAGGATCGCGGTGGCGTCGTCATAGGCCTTGTGCACGGTGGGGCGGCCGCGGCGCAGATCATCGTCATCCATGGCTGGAAGATCGTCATGCACCAGGGAATAGCAATGCACCAGTTCCACCGCGAGGCCCGCCATCAGCGATTGGGCAGGTGGCACATTGAACACCGCCGAGGCCTGGCGCACGAGCAGGGGCCGCAGCCGCTTGCCGCCGGCGAGGCTGCCGTGGCGCATGGCAGCGATCAAGCGCTCGGGAGCCGGGCCGGGGCCCGAAAGGCGGGTCGCACCGAGCGCCCGATCCAGCGCGGTTTCCACGGCAAGCGCACAATCGGCAATGTCGGCGGCAAAATCGTACATGGGTTTGTTGCTAGCCGTTCGCCGCCCAAGCGGCAAGGGGGCGGGGGATGGGAGGCGCACCCGGCAACACAAAGGCCCGGCTGGTGGCCGGGCCTTTGCAGAAATGGGGAGGAGGTCGTGAGCTTATTCGCTCTTGGTCCCGGCAGCAGCGGCTTCCTGCTCGGCAGCAGCAGCAGCGGCTGCAGCTTCCGCGTCCTTGGCAGCCTGCTCGGCGGCAAAAGCCTCGGCAGCGGCGACCTTTTCGGCGTCACGCGCATCGCGAGCAGCCTGGGCCGCCGTACGCTCTTCAGCCTCGATCTTCTTGGTGCGGGCGTTGGTCGATTCGAAAATACGGGCCGACTTGCCGCGACGATCGCGCAGGTAATAAAGCTTGGCGCGACGCACCTTGCCGCGCTTGAGCACTTCAACCGAAGCGATATTGGGCGAATAAAGCGGGAACACGCGTTCCACGCCTTCACCATAGGAAATCTTGCGCACGGTGAAGCTGGCGGTCAGGCCGCCACCGTTGAGGGCGATAACCACGCCTTCGTAGGCCTGCAGACGCTCTTTTTCGCCTTCGCGGATCTTGACCCACACCTTGACGGTATCGCCATGGGTGAATTCGGGAAGAGTGCGCTTGGCGGCGAGCTGCTCAACATGCTCAGCATTGAGCTGCTGGATGATATTCATGATCCGTCCTGATCTTTTCACTGGGGCAGTTGTTCGAGCCTTGCGGATCGATGCCCGGTCTTGGTTACAACGGAGAGTTTGGTCTTCTTGTTGTCGTCGGCAGCGGGTCCGATAGCCCACCGTCCAGTCGTGGCGGCGCTATAGGGGATTTTTGCCGCAAAGTCCAGCCATCCCGGGCACATCCGGCACCCCGTTCAATCCAGCAGGTCCGGGCGTCGCGCCCGGGTCAGCTCCAGGCTTTGCGCGTGCCGCCATTCGCGAATGCGCTTGTGGTCGCCCGACAGCAGAACGGATGGGATTTCGGATCCTTCCCAGCTCTGCGGGCGGGTATATTGGGGATATTCGAGGAGCCCGTTTTCAAAGCTTTCCTCGGCATGGCTGTCCGCCCCGCCGAGCACGCCTGGGATCAGGCGCACCACGGCTTCGAGCAGCACCATGGCCGCAACTTCCCCGCCCGCGAGAACATAATCGCCGATGGAGATTTCCTCGAGCTGACGATGCTCGATCACGCGTTGGTCGATCCCCTCGAAGCGACCGCAAAGGATCACGGCGCCCGGGCCCAGCGCCAGTTCGCGCGCCCGCTTTTGCGTCAGCGGCGCGCCGCGCGGGCTCATCAGGATACGCGGGCGCGGATCCCCAGAGGGCGCCACGGCATCAATGGCGCGCGCCACGATGTCGGGTTTGAGCACCATGCCGGCGCCGCCCCCCGCCGGAGTGTCGTCCACGGTGCGGTGCCGGTCGGTGGCGAAATCGCGCAATTGCGTCGTGCGCAGCGACCACAAGCCTTCCCCCAGGCCCCGCCCCAGCACCGAAGCACCCAGGGGTCCGGGAAACAGGTCCGGAAACAGGGTGATGATATCAGCGGAAAAGCTCAATCGGGCTCTTCCTCGCCCTCGGGTGCATCGAGGGGAACCACGATGGTCAGATAGCCGTCGCCCAGTCGGACATCGGGCACGACGGCCTTGGTGAAGGGGTAAAGAAAAGTGTCGCCGGAAACGGGATCGCGGATTTCGATCAGATCGCCGGCGCCAAAATTGGGCAGCGCCACGACGGTGCCGAGCACGGTGCCATTTTCTAGCCGCGCTTCCAGGCCCAGCAGGTCGGCGTGGTAGAACTCGTCCTCATCATCGTGCTCGGGCAGGCGAGCCCGGTCGATAAACAGCGACACGCCATTGAGCGCCTCGGCGGCATTGCGGTCGGCAATGCCCTTGAGGCGCGCGATGGCAACATTGTTCTGCAGGCGCAGGGCCTCGATGGTGATGGTGAGGCCGGGGCGATCGGTTTCGAGGGCGCCATACTGGGCAATGGACTGGGGTTCGGCGGTAAAGGTGGCGATGCGCACCTCGCCCTTGATGCCGTGTGCGGCCCCGATCTTGCCAAGCAGCAGGCGGTTATTGGTTGGGGTCATGGCTTACCTCGCTGGGGATGGCTCCCCATAGCAGGCGGCACGACGCTTGGGAATTGCCTGCGAAAGGAGCGGGAACCAAGGGGGCGTCCGGCAATTGTGCACACACAGTTGAAAGGAGCCCAGCAATGGCGAAAGTTCTGAGCGGTCGGGAAGAAATCCGGCAATGGACGCAGGCGCGAGCCGGCAACCCCATCATGATGGAAACGCCCGATGTGCGCGAAAGCCGCTATTTGCTGCAGCTGACCTTTGGCCAGCATGCGCTCAATGCCGAGCGCAATGAGGGGCCGGACGTGAACCCTTATGGCGGCTGGGAACTGGTGGATTGGGATGACTGGTTCGCGCAGTTGGATAAGCAGCGCCTCTCGCTGCGCGTCAATGACGACGAGCCCGGCACGCTCAGCAATGATTATGAATTCGTGCCGCGCGAGGGCAGTGAGGAAGACCAGACCACCGACGCCGCCCGCAAGCCGGCCGCGATCACGGTGCAGTCGCCCAATCCGGATGACCGGGCGTCCTAGTCCCTAATCGCTGGCGTTGTCGATGGCGTCCAGGTCGTCGTCGGAAAAGCCGAAATGGTGGCCGATCTCGTGCACCAGCACGTGGGTGATGATCTCGCCCAGCGTGTCGGTGTCGTTTTCGGCCCAGAAATCGAGAATGGCCCGACGGTAAAGCGTGACGGTATTGGGCATTTGCCCGGTTTGGGGCACGGCGCCGTCTTCGGTGAGGCCAATGCCCTGGAACAGCCCCATCAACTCATAGGGGCTTTCCATGCCAAAGCCCTCGAGCACATCGTCCTCGGCCCATTCGGCCACCGAACAGGTGACATCGGCCGCCAGGGTCTTGAACGGCTCGGGAAGGCCCGCAAGGGCTTCGCGGGCCAAAGCTTCGAAATCATCGAGGGAGGGCGCCAGGCGCTCTCCCCAGGGATTTACTGCCACTCGCGGATATCAACGAAATGGCCGGCGATCGCGGCAGCGGCAGCCATGGCGGGCGACACCAGATGGGTGCGGCCCTTGAAGCCCTGGCGGCCTTCGAAATTGCGGTTGGAGGTCGAAGCGCAGCGCTCCTGCGGCTTGAGCTTATCGGGGTTCATAGCGAGGCACATGGAGCAGCCCGGTTCGCGCCATTCAAAGCCAGCAGCC
Organism: Devosia sp. 1566; assembly: GCF_004005995.1. Taxonomy (NCBI): domain Bacteria; kingdom Pseudomonadati; phylum Pseudomonadota; class Alphaproteobacteria; order Hyphomicrobiales; family Devosiaceae; genus Devosia; species Devosia sp. 1566. The sequence continues at coordinate 3,736,033 of NZ_CP034767.1, read as the reverse complement.
TTGAAGATCTGGTCCAGCCCTTCGGCTTCGGCCTGATCCTTGACGAGGCCAGAGCCGGGTACGACCATGGCCGAAACACCGGGCGCAACCTTGCGGTCGCCGATTACGGCGGCGGCAGCGCGCAGATCCTCGATGCGGCCATTGGTGCACGAACCCACAAAGACGCGCTCCACCGGAATATCGGTGATCTTGGTACCGGGCTTGAGGCCCATATAGTCGAGCGCCCGCCACTTGGAGGCGCGCTTGTTTTCGTCGGCGATGTCGTCGGGATTGGGGACGACGCCGGTGACCGAGATCACGTCCTCGGGCGAGGAGCCCCAGGAAACTATCGGGGGCAGGTCGGCGGCGTTGAGCACCACGACTTTGTCGAAATGGGCGCCTTCGTCGGTGTAAAGCGTCTTCCAATAGTCGAGCGCCATGTCCCAGGCCTGGCCCTTGGGCGCGCGGTTGCGGCCCTGAACATAATCAAAGGTGGTCTGGTCAGGCGCGATCAGGCCGGCGCGGGCGCCGCCCTCGATCGTCATGTTGCAGACCGTCATGCGGCCTTCCATCGAGAGAGCCTGGATGGCTTCGCCGGCAAATTCAATGACATGGCCATTGCCGCCAGCGGTGCCGATCTCGCCGATGATCGCCAGGATGATGTCCTTGGCGGTGACATGGGGCGGCAGCTTGCCATCCACGCGCACCAGCATGTTCTTGGCTTTTTGCTGGATCAGGGTCTGGGTCGCCAGCACATGCTCGACTTCTGAGGTGCCAATCCCGTGGGCCAAGGCGCCAAAGGCGCCGTGGGTCGAGGTATGGCTGTCGCCGCACACAATGGTCATGCCGGGCAGGGTGAAACCCTGTTCGGGGCCCACGATGTGCACGATGCCCTGGCGCTTATCGAAGGGGTCGAAATATTCGATGCCGAAATCGCGGGTGTTCTCGGCCAGCGCGGCGATCTGGATGGCGCTTTCCGGGTCGGGATTAGGCAGCGAACGGTCGGTGGTGGGGACATTGTGGTCCACCACCGCCAGGGTGCGCTCGGGATGGCGCACCTTGCGCCCGTTCATGCGCAGCCCCTCAAAGGCCTGCGGGCTCGTCACTTCGTGCACGAGATGCCGATCGATATAGATCAGCGAAGTGCCGTCAGCATTGTTCTGGACCAGGTGGTCGTCCCAGATCTTGTCGTAGAGCGTGCGGGGTGCCATGGGCGAGCGTTCCGGATAGGGGCTGTACTTTGGAGCCGTTCTAAGCCCAAGCCCCCGCACCGGTCAAGCAGAACCGTACCCGAGAGTACGGTTACTGTTCAGTGACGGAAATGGCGCATGCCGGTGAGCACCATGGCGATACCCGCGGCATCGGCCGCAGCGATGACCTCATTGTCGCGCATCGAGCCGCCGGGCTGGATCACCGCAGTGGCGCCAGCAGCAACCAGCGCTTCGAGCCCGTCGGCGAAGGGGAAGAAGGCATCGGAGGCCACGACGGAGCCTTGCGTCAGCGCTCCCTCGATCCCGGCGGCCTGGGCTGCGTCGATCGATTTGCGATGGGCAACGCGGGCGGAATCCACCCGGCTCATCTGGCCCGCGCCAATGCCGACAGTGGCGGCATCCTTGACGTAGACAATGGCGTTGGACTTGACGTGCTTGGCGACTACGGCGGCAAGCTTGAGGTCGCGCATTTCGGCCTCGGTGGGCGCGCGCTGGGTGACGACCTGAAGCTCGCAGTCGTTGACGTTGCGATTGTCACGCCCCTGCACGAGCAGGCCACCGGCGACCGAGCGGACGGTTAGCCCATCGGCCTTGGGATCGGCAACGCCGCCGGTCAGCAGCAGGCGCAGGTTCTTTTTGGCGGCAATGATGGCTTCCGCTTCGGGCGAGGCAGAAGGGGCGACGATCACTTCGGTGAAGGTCTTGACGATTTCCTCGGCGGCCGCCGCATCGAGCGGCTGGTTGGTGGCGACAATGCCGCCAAAGGCGCTGACCGGGTCGGTGCGCAGCGCCGCGCGATAAGCCGAGAGCAGATCGGGGCCAACGGCAACGCCGCAAGGATTGGCATGCTTGATGATGGCGACGGCCGCGGTCTCGGCGGGGTCGAACTCGCTCACGAGTTCAAAGGCGGCATCGGTGTCGTTGATGTTGTTGTAGCTCAGGGTCTTGCCCTGCACCTGGCGGGCGGTGGCAACGCCGGGGCGGTTTTCGCCCGTGGTGTAGAAGGCCGCCCATTGGTGCGGGTTTTCGCCGTAGCGCATCACTTCGCGCAAGGTGCCGGCAAAGGCGCGATAGGGGATTTCGGGATAATCGAGCGCCTGGGCAAACCAGGCGGAAATGGCGCTGTCATAGGCGGCGGTGCGGGCATAGGCCTTGGCGGCGAGCTTCTGGCGGAGGCTAAAGGGCACGCCGCCAGTAGCGCGCACCGCTTCGAGAATGGCGGGGTAATCGGCCGGGTCGACCACCACAGTTACGAATGCATGGTTCTTGGCCGCCGAGCGCACCATGGCGGGGCCGCCAATATCGATGTTCTCGATGATCGCGTCATAGCTCGCGCCAGAGGCCACGGTCTGCTCGAAAGGGTAGAGATTGACGGCGACGAGGTCGATGGGCCCGATGGCGTGCTCGCTCATCGAGGCGGCATGTTCGGGATTGTCGCGCACGGCCAAAAGGCCGCCATGCACCTTGGGGTGAAGGGTCTTGACGCGCCCATCCATCATTTCGGGAAAGCCGGTGAGGTCGGCAATCTCACGCACCGGCAGGCCGGCTTCGGCGATCAGGCGCTGGGTGCCGCCAGTGGACACCAGTTCCACCCCCGCTTCGGCAAGGCCCGAGGCAAACTCGACCATGCCGGATTTGTCGAACACCGATAGCAGCGCCCGGCCGATCTTATGTGTGTTGCCCGCGTCCATCGGTTTTGCCCCTATATCTGGTGTTTGCCGGGTGCTCGCTAGCATGAAGCGCCCGCATGCGCCAACCGCCTGTCAGTTCTGGCGGGTGAAGATCCAGGCGATCTCCGTGCCAGCAGCGGCCTGTGCCTCGAGCACGAGTTGGCGTGTACGCACCAAGCCCAAGGAGGCAGACTGGCGCACGGAATCGTCTTCGTAAAGGCTCGCGCCTTCCCACAAAAAGCTCCACACTTCGCCATTGGGGAGAACAAGCCGCGCAACGCTTTCTTCCGAAACCCGGTGCACCACCGTGCCGGGCCCGAGATGAAAGCGCAGGCAGAGCACGCCACTGGGCGTGCCCTGCGCAATCAGGCGATCCTGGCCGACCAGGGTTTCGCCATCCCCAATCAAGGTGATCTGGCGTTCGATGTCGACCCCGAAGCGGCGGCGATAACCGGCCGTGGTGAGGGTGAGCGCGTTTTCCGCCAGTTCCAGCTTTGGCTTGGGAAGGGGCCCGCGACGGCCGGCTGCACCGGCTGGTTCGGGATCCTGGCCATCGATGGTTGGGCCGGAATGGGCAACGGCTTGCCGGAACGAAGCTTCGCTGCCGGGCAGATCGGCAGGGGCTGGGCCGCAATTGCCCACCAGCAGCGCGTTGCCAGTCGAGAACTCGAAGGCCAGCGGGCTGCGATGCGCCTGGGCGGCAAAGTCCGGTGCAGGCGCGGGACCGGTATCGGCCACCAGAACCGCGTCGCCGGCGCGCAAAATGCCGTAGCCGCCGAGCAGCATGCTACGCCGCCGCAGCGGCGGGCCATCGGATTGCACGGCGATCAGGATGTCGTGGGGTAGCTGGCCGCAGCCCTGGAAATAAGCCGGCTCGCCCGTGCCCAGGGTGAGGGCATCAAGGCACATATGCATGCGATCGATCTGAGCCGCCAGTTCGGCCGTAGCTTCGGTCTTGGGGCCCAGGGGCGCGCGGCGCACGCTTGAAAGCTCCACCAGCAATTGCAGCTGAAGCCGACTATTACGCGAGCGATGCAGCCCGTCCCGGTCGAGCTGTTCGGCCAAAAGCGCGTTGAGCCGCCGCAGCCGCGCGGCCAGATCGGTGCTGCCCTCGGCATCGCAGGCGGCGGCGCCCAAAAGCGCAATGCCCGCAAACAGCGCATCAACCGGATCGCTCGCCAGCCCTTCGCGCACCTTGAGGCTCTGGATCTGGGCGCCAAGGGCGCGCTGGATAGTGCGGGACTGCTCGGGGGTGGCGCCATCGAGCAGCATATTGAGGTGGCGCAGCCAGTTGAGCACGCGCTGCGCACAAATCGTGGGCGCCCAGCTGGCGCGGGCAAAGCCGCCATCGCGCGCGATCCAGTCCAGCACCAGGGTACGGGCGAAAAAGCGCTCGCCGGGATCGCGCAGGTCGCGGAAATGGCGCAGCCAGGAAAAGCTCTGCAGGTTCTGCCACCATTCGAGGTGCTCGGGCGGCTCGGCAAAGGGCGAGGTGCCGCCGGTCTGCACCAGCTTGGAGGCCAGCAGATAACGCCCCGCCATCATGTCGCGTACGGCTTCCGCATCGGCCGGACGCAGTTCGGGCAGGTTGCCGCTCCAGCTATTGTCGGCAAGGCTGCGCCAGGTCCAGCGCACAGCCGGAAGCGTGACCACACGGTCGGCCAGCTCAAGAGCCGCGCGGCGGGCGTGATGAACCAGTGGAATCACGGCGGGGCGCTCCCTTGTGGCAGGGAGCGATATGGGTCCGCCGGGGCGGCTAATGGCTGCAACGAGTTCATGCCTCAAAGGCGCTAGGTGATTTGCGCGACTTTCTGGCGGCCATTCTAGGAGCGGCGGCGGAATCGCGCCACGAAGAAACCGTCCATTCCCCCGTTTTGCGCGCCTGGTGCCATGCCCGGATGCGTGCGCACCGTTCCTTCTGACGTGATGGCTTGGGGTAAGCCAAGCAATTGCTCTGCTGTAACCGGCAGCAGTTCAAGTTCGGGCAGGTTGGCCAGCACCCATGCGGCCTGTGCTTCGCCCTCGTCCGGTTCGAGCGAGCAAACGCAATAAATCAGCACCCCGCCGGGCGCGAGGCACTTGGCGGCATTGCGCAGGAGATTGCGCTGCAGGCGGACGCGCCCGGCAATGTCGCTGAGCGAGCGGTGCCACAGCACTTCGGGGTGACGCCGGAAAGTGCCGGTCGCCGAACAGGGGGCATCGAGCACGATGCCGGCAAAGGGCTCTTCGGGCGCATAGGTGGTGGCATCGGCCACGACGGTTTGCGCGCTATAGTCGAGGCGCTCGAGATTGCCGGCGAGGCGCTCCATGCGTTTGGCATCGGCGTCGAGCGCGGTGACTGCATAGCCGGCCTTGACCAGCTGGGCGGTCTTGCCGCCCGGCGCGGCGCAAAGGTCGAGCACGCGCGAACTCGCGGGCAGGTCGAGCAGGCGCGCTGGGATCGCGGCGGCAGCATCCTGCACCCACCAGCGCCCGTCGCTATATCCTGGCAGGGCTTCCACCGGCTTGTCGCGCGCATCGATGCGCACGCTGTCGGCCATCAGCGGTACGGCGCCGAGTGCGTCGCGCAGTTCGGGGTCATCCTCTTTGAGCGTCAGGTCCAGCGGCGCGCCGGCCAAAAGCGCGGCTTCAAAGGCAATGATGGCGTCTTCGCCATAGGCGGCCAGCCAGGTGTCGCCAAAGGTTTCGGGCAGCAGCAGATCGTCCGACAGCATGCTGAACTTGGCCGAATTGGCCTGCGCGGTGCGCAACACGGCATTCATCAGCCCGGCCAGGTGGCGCGCCTTTGGGTCCCGCTTGACCGCTTCAACGGCGAGGAACAGCGCGCTATGGGCGCCAAGGTCCGGCAGGAAGATCAGTTGCGCAACCGACAAGCGCAGCACGGCTTCGAAGGTGCCAGACTTGCCCGGCATGCCCTTGTCGAGCAGGGCATGGAGGATGAAGTTAAGCTGGCCGTGGCGGCGCAGCGCCGTGGTGATCAGCCGGTTGGCGAGAGCGCGGTCGCGCCCGTCAGCCAGATCGGCAGGGCTCAGGGGCGCGAAATGTTCGCCCGCGAGCACGCCCCGCAGGCGCTGGGCGGCAACGAGGCGAAGCTTGAGGCCAGCCGGTTCAGGTTTGTGCGTCTTGATTTGTTCTATCCCCAGGGGCCGCGATCACCGGGATTGTCCCGGCCGGCCGACGGCGTGCGCCAGGTGGCACCGCCAGGCGCCGGACGGCGTGGCGAAGCCGACCAGGGCCCGCGCGCCGGCCGGGGGTCCTTATCAACCACCTGAAGCTGCGCTGCAAGCTGCTGGAGCTGGGCAATGCGGTTGCCCGTGTCGGGGTGGGTGGAAAAGAGATTGTCCATCCGCTGCCCGGACAAGGGATTGATGATGTACATATGGGCCATGGCCGGGTTGCGCTCGGCTTGAACATTGACCTGCCGCCCGGCAAGGGTGGCGATCTTGGCCAGCGCCGAAGCCAGCGCCAGGGGATCGCCCGAAATGGCGGCGCCATCCTTGTCGGCCTCGTATTCGCGGGTGCGGCTCACTGCCATCTGCACGATCATCGCCGCAACGGGCGCCAGGAACACCATCAACAGCGCGCCGATGCCGCCCAGCGGATTGTCGCGATTATTGCCGCCGCCGAAGAACAGCCCGAACTGGGCCAGCGCCGAAATCGCGCCGGCAAAGGTGGCGGTGATGGTCATGGTCAGGGTGTCGCGCGAGCGGATATGGGCCAGCTCGTGGGCGACCACGGCGGCGACTTCGCGGGTCTCGAGTTGCTGCAGGAGGCCCGTGGACACCGCCACCGCCGCGTTCTGCGGATTGCGCCCAGTGGCAAAGGCATTGGGCTGGTCGGTCTGGATCACATAAACGGCCGGGGTAGGAATGCCGGCCTTTTGCGAGAGGATATCGACCATCTCATAGAGCTGGGGGACCTGGCTGCGCTCCACCGGGACGGCGTTCTGCATGCGCAGCACCATCTTGTCGGAATTCCAGTAGCTGAACAGATTGGTCAGCAGCGCAAAGCCAAAGGCCATCATCATGCCCGAGCTGCCACCAATGAAATAGCCGACCACCATGAACAGCGCCGTCAGCGCCGCCAGCAGGCCAAAGGTGCGAAGCGTGTTGTACATGGTGCCTCTTGGGTTTGCGTGTCTGGCCAATTATGTTGGGTGCGATCCGGTTGCATGCAAGGCGCCGGTGCCCGAGCCTTGGGAGAAGCACGATGAACGATGATGAGCCAATCCCTGAAGTTGCGCTCCCCGCCCAAGAGCTGGCGCCCCGCCCGCCCCTCTCTGGCGCGGCGCAACGCGCGCTGGCCGAAGCGCAGGCCCGGCGCGCGGAGATTGATCGTCTGGCCGCCCAAAGCCCAGCCGAAAAAGGCGGCCGCGGCGGCCTTGAGCCGGTGCGCTACGGGGATTGGGAGATCAAGGGTTTGACCAGCGATTTCTGAGGGGGGCGCCCGGTGACTTCTATCGAGGGCGCTTCGCGCCGGATGAAAAGCCCTGAACTTTATCCCCGCGCCGCGGCAATGGCGGGCAACAGTTCCTGCTCGAGGCTGGTGGGGGTCAGCGGGCCCACATGCTTGAAGGTGATGATCCCCTGGGCATTGACCACAAAGGTTTCGGGCACGCCGTAAACGCCCCAGTCGATGGACACGCGCCGGTCGCGGTCGGCGCCCACGGCGTCATAGGGATTGCCCAGTTCGGCCAGAAAGGCACGGGCATTTTCGGGGGCGTCGGCCTGGTTGATGCCAAACAGGCGGATCTCGCCGCTGTTCTTGAGGTTCGTGAGCAGCGGATGCTCGGCGCGGCAGGGGATGCACCAGGACGCAAAGACATTGACCACGGTCACCCCGCCGGTGAGGTCCTGGGTGGCAAAGCCGGGCACGCCCAGCTCGGGCACGGGCTCGAGCGCGAAAACCGGCGCCGGCTTGTCGATCAGCACCGAGCGCACCAGCGAGGGATCGCGGTTCATGGTGCTGGCGAAAATCGCAACAAGACCGGCCAGCAGCAGCAGGGGCAGGGCGAAAAGGAGAAAGCGCATCAGGCGACGGGCTCGGCCGAGCGGCGGCGGATGCCGCGCGCTTCAAGGTCCTTGAGCCGCTGCTCGGTGCGGCGCGCGTCCCAGAGGGTCCAGCCGATTAGCGCGGCCACGACAAGCGCAACACCGAGATAGGCGCAAACGATGAAGAGTGCGTGGGGTCCCAGATCGATCATGCGTCTGCCGCTCCCTGGGCTGTCCGGCGCTCGAGCGTGGCGACGCGCCGGCGCTTGATCTCGGTGTGCATCGCCTTGAGCTGAAGCGTGATGAACAGCAGCGTAAAGGCAAAGAACATCACGAAGAGCGGCGTCAGGATGGAGGGCGGCATGCGCGGCCCATCGGCGCGAAAGACGCTGGCGGGTTGATGGAGCGTCGACCACCAATCCACCGAGAACTTGATGATGGGGATATTGACCGCTCCCACGAGGGTAAAAACGGCAATCACCCGGGCGCCGCGCAGCTGGTCGTCAAAGGCGCGCCAGAGCGCAATAATGCCAAGATAGATGAATAGCAGGACCAGGGTCGAGGTCATGCGCCCGTCCCATTCCCAGAACGTACCCCAGGTCGGGCGGCCCCAGAGCGAGCCGGTAAAGAGCGCCAGCGCTGTAAAGCAGGCGCCCAGGGGCGCGGCGGTCTTCATCGCCACATCGGCCAGCGGATGCCGCCAGACCAGGGTGCCCAGCGCCGAAACGGCCATGGTCGCGTAAACGAATTGGCTCAGCCATGCGGTGGGCACATGCACATACATGATGCGCACGGTGTCGCCCATCTGGTAGTCCTCGGGCGAGTTGAACAAGGCGAACCACAGCCCAACCAGGAACAGGAGCGCGGTGACCAGGGTCAGGGGCCAGAGCAGCGGGCGCGTCCAGGCGACGAACTGCCCGGGATGGGCAATGCGGTTCCACCAGCGCTGTTTGGGTGCGGTTGCAAGCGTCATGGGGCTCAACTAATCCTCGCTCGCACTTATCGCAAGGGCCGCAGCAAAGGGCGCAGTGGCGCAGGCGATGAGGCTAATCGCCGCGAGAAACAGCAAGGCGCTGCCGGATTGATCCGGTCCAGGCCCAGCCGGAATGGCGCCAACGCCAAAGATCAGCACCGGCACCGAGAGGGGCGCGATGAGGATCGGGGCCAGCAAACCGCCCCGGCCGATGCCCACGGTAATGGCGGCGCCGATAGCGCCGAAAGCGGCGAGCGCCGGCGTGCCCACCAGCAGCGACAGCAGGGTGCGCCAAAAGCTCGCAAGGTCCATGGACAACAAGATTGCCAGCAGCGGGCTGGCAAGGAGGAGCGGCAAGGCCGCGAGCAGCCAGTGCGCCAGGAGCTTGGCCGCAATGATCGCGGGCATGGGGAGCGCCGCCTGACGCAAGAGCAGCAGGGTGCCATCCTCATGGTCGGGCCGGAACAGGCGATCAAGCCCAAGCAGCATGGACAAAAACGCCGCGATCCAGATCATGCCCGGCGCCAGCCGGGCCAAGAGCGCCTGGTCGGGGCCAACGGCAAAGGGCACGACGACGCCCACGATCACGAAAAACAGCACCAGCGTCAGCACATCGCCACCCCCGCGCAGGGCGAGGCGCAGGTCGCGCCCGAGCGCCGCCGCAAAAGCGCTCATCGGCTCGGCTCCAGCGTCAAGGTGGTGATCCGTGTGGGGTCGGCGAGGGCAAGTTCGTCATGGGTGGCGGCCACGACAATGCCGCCGCTTTGCAGTTGCGCATCGATGAGGGCGGCAACCAGTGCCTGGCCCTGCTGGTCAAGCGCGGCGGTGGGTTCATCAAGCAGCCACAGCGGGCGCGGCGAGACCAGCAGTCTGGCCAGCGCCAGGCGCCGCCCCTGCCCCGCAGAAAGATAGCCGGCATCGAGCCGGGCCAGGGCGCCCAACCCAACCTGCTCGAGCGCCTCGGGCACCGTCAGGCCATCGCCACCGTTCAGCGCGGCCCAGAACTGCAGGTTTTCTTCGACGCTCAGCCGCGGCTTGACGGCGTTGCGGTGGCCGCAAAAATGCAGAAAAGGCCCCTCATCGGGATCAACGCCCTCGAGCGCCAGGCTGCCCGCCAGGGGTGCCACCACACCCGCTAGCGTCAGCAGCAGCGTCGTCTTGCCCGCGCCATTGGGTCCGCGCAGCAGCAGCGCCGTGCCCGGTTCGGCCGCGAGGTCCAAAGGCTGGCCAAGGGGCGTGCCGCCCCGTCCGCATTGAAGGCCTTGGGCGCGCAGATGCAGGGCTGGAAACACTTGCCGAGGGGACATGGCCCCATCTCGTATTGAACTAAAGGCGGCACTGGCAAGGGTAATCTTTGTTGGATATAAGCCCTCTAGATTGGAGTCATTCCAGGAAAGGCGACGTCTTTGGGCGGTTGCCCGGCCCCTTTGGCCGCACGCCCCGCGTTCGCCGCAACGCTAGATGACAGGGCGGAACACCGTGACCTCACTGAACAGCTTCAACGCCAAATCGACCCTTGAGGTCGGCGGCAAGCGCTACACCTATTATTCCATCGCCGAAGCCGAAAAGAACGGGCTGGAGGGCGTTTCCGCGCTGCCCCATTCCATGAAAGTGGTCCTGGAAAACCTGCTGCGCTTCGAAGATGACCGCACCGTCACCAAGGCCGATATCCTGGCTGTGGCCGAATGGCTCAAGACGCGCAGCACCGAGCACGAAATCTCCTATCGCCCGGCGCGCGTGCTGATGCAGGACTTCACCGGCGTTCCGGCCGTGGTGGATCTGGCCGCGATGCGCGATGCGACCGCCAAGCTCGGCGCCAATCCGCAAAAGATCAATCCGCTGGTGCCCGTCGATCTCGTGATCGATCACTCGGTGATGGTCGACAGCTTTGGCACGCCGATGGCCTTCGAGCAGAATGTCGAGCTCGAATATGAACGCAATGGCGAACGCTACGAGTTCCTGCGCTGGGGCCAGTCGGCCTTCGACAATTTCCGCGTCGTGCCCCCCGGCACCGGCATCTGCCACCAGGTCAATCTCGAATATCTCGCCCAAACCGTCTGGACCCGCGAAGAGAACGGCGAGATCGTCGCTTATCCCGATACGCTGGTGGGCACCGACTCCCACACCACAATGGTCAATGGCATGGCCGTGCTGGGCTGGGGCGTAGGTGGCATTGAGGCCGAGGCCGCGATGCTCGGCCAGCCCATCACCATGATGATCCCCGAAGTCGTGGGCTTCAAGCTCACCGGCAAGATCAACGAGGGCATCACCGCCACCGACCTAGTGCTGACCGTCACCGAGATGCTGCGCAAAAAGGGCGTGGTGGGCAAGTTCGTCGAGTTCTATGGCCCGGGTCTCGATTACCTCAGCCTCGAAGACCAGGCGACGATCGCCAATATGGCCCCTGAATATGGCGCCACCTGCGGCTACTTCCCCGTCGATTCCGATACGCTCAAATACCTGACCACTTCGGGCCGCGATCCCGAGCGCGTGGCGCTGGTCGAGGCCTATAGCAAGGCCCAGGGCATGTTCCGCGACACCAATTCGCCCGATCCGGTGTTCACCTCGACCCTCGAGCTCGATCTTTCCACCGTCGTGCCCTCGATCTCGGGTCCCAAGCGCCCGCAAGACCGTATCGTTCTGACCAATGCCAAGCAGGCCTTTATCGAAGGGCTGCCCAAGGAATTCGGCAAGACCGAGGACACCCGCGTTCCCGTGGAAGGCGAAGAGTTCAGCATCGGGCATGGTGATGTGGTGATCGCCGCCATCACCTCTTGCACCAATACCTCCAACCCATCGGTGCTGGTGGCTGCCGGTCTCGTTGCCCGCAAGGCACGCGCCCTCGGCCTCAACTCCAAGCCTTGGGTCAAGACCTCGCTGGCCCCCGGCTCGCAGGTGGTGACCGACTACCTCACCGCCGCGAACCTTCAGGCCGATCTTGATGCCCTTGGGTTCAACCTTGTCGGCTATGGCTGCACCACCTGCATCGGCAATTCGGGCCCGCTGCCGGCCGCCATCTCCAAGGCGATCCAGACCGGCGACGTGGTGGCTGCGTCGGTGCTGTCGGGTAATCGCAATTTCGAAGGCCGCGTCAATTCGGATGTGAAGGCGAACTTCCTCGCTTCCCCGCCGCTCGTTGTGGCCTATGCCATTGCCGGCTCGATGAATGTCGACATCACCACTGAGCCGCTGGGCATCGGCTCGAACGGCCAGCCGGTTTATCTGCGCGATATCTGGCCCACCAATCACGAGATCGCCGAGATCGTGCGCACCCATGTGACGCCTGAAATGTTCAAGCGGCGCTATTCGGATGTGTTCAAGGGCGACGACAACTGGCAGGCCATCGCCATCGAAGGCGGCGAAACCTATGGCTGGAACAGCTCCTCGACCTATGTGCAGAACCCGCCTTATTTCGAAGACATGGACATGACCCCCAAGCCGGTGACCGATATCAACGGCGCGCGGGTGCTGGCCCTGTTCCTTGACTCGATCACCACCGACCACATCTCCCCGGCCGGCTCGTTCAAGCCCTCCACCCCGGCGGGCCAATATCTGCAGGAGCACCAGGTCGCCCCGCGCGATTTCAACTCCTATGGCGCCCGGCGCGGCAACCACGAGGTGATGATGCGCGGCACTTTTGCCAATATCCGCATCAAGAACCAGATGCTGCCGGGCGTTGAAGGTGGCTTCACCAAGGGTCCCGATGGCTCGCAGATGCCGATCTATGATGCGGCCATGGCCTATCAGGGCCAGGGCACGCCGCTCGTGATCTTTGCGGGTAAGGAATATGGCACGGGCTCATCGCGCGACTGGGCGGCCAAGGGCACCAATCTCTTGGGCGTTAAGGCCGTGATCGCGCAGAGCTTCGAGCGTATTCACCGCTCCAACCTTGTGGGCATGGGCGTGATCCCGCTGCAGTTCAAGGACGGCGAGAGCTGGCAGACGCTGGGGCTCGACGGCACCGAAACCATCGACATCGTCGGGGTGGAAAACCTGGCTCCCCGTGCTATTGTGCCGGTCAAGATCACCCGCGCCGACGGCACAAGCTTTATCATCGAAACCCGCTGCCGGATCGATACCGCCAACGAGCTCGACTACTACAAGAATGGCGGCATCCTGCATTACGTGCTGCGCAGCCTCGTGGCCGCATAAGGGTTCATTCCCGCGCCAGATAATTCTTGATGGCGGCCCTTGGGGGCCGCCATTTTCGTTTGCTGCTGACAGGGTTTGTCGCAAGGGGCTGCGAGGGTTCCGCCATACGCAAATGGAGTGGAAAAAATGATCGATCATCTGGGCATTGTCACCGGGCAGTTCGAGCCGATGCTGGCTTTTTACAAGGCAGCATTGGCTCCGCTCGGCTATAGCCAGCAAGCGGCCTATCCCGGGGTTGCGGGGCTGGGCGGAACGGGCGAACCCGCCGATCTGTGGCTGACCGCAGCCGACGGCGCGATGCCGGTCCATGTCGCCCTACGCAGCCCCGACCGCGCGACCGTGGATGCATTCCATGCCGCCGCTCTCGCCGCAGGTGGCCGCGACAATGGTGGCCCGGGGCTCCGGCCCAATTACGGTCCCGATTATTATGCCGCCTTTGTGCTCGATCCCGACGGCAATAACCTGGAGCTGGTCTGCCACGCTCCCGCCTAAGGTTAACCGAGCCGGTATTTGTCACCCGGTTTTGACTGGCGGGCCAACCAATCTGTGGCTTACAACTTGGGGATGGTTCCTCCTTGCACCCCCGCCGTAATCATGGCGATGATCGCACTTCTGGCCATGGCCCCCTCTAGCCAGGCCGAAAGCCTGCGCGAGCGGCCCAAGGCTGTGGTAGAATTGTTCACCAGCCAGGGCTGCTCGTCCTGCCCGCCGGCCGATGCGCTGCTGTCGAGCCTGGGCAAGGACGACGATGTCATCGCCCTCGCTTTCCACGTCGACTATTGGGATTATGTGGGCTGGAAGGACACGTTTGGCGATCCCGCCAATTCCGACCGCCAGCGCGCCTATGCCAAGAGCTGGGGCACACCGCGCATCTACACGCCCCAGATGGTGGTCAACGGCAAGCAGGACGTGGTGGGATCGCGCCGCGCCGAAGTGCATAGCGCCATTCGTTCGGCCAGCCTGACCCTGCCGGTGGATATCGAAAGCGATGCCGGCATGCTCGAGGTCGAGATCGGCCCTCGTGCCGGAACCGCCGATGCGGTGGTTTGGCTCGTCACCTATCTGCGCCAGGCGCAGGTGCAGATCGAGCGCGGCGAAAACGCCGGCAAGGCGATGAGCTATACCCAGGTGGTCACCGGTCGGCACATGCTGGGCATGTGGGAGGGCGAGGCGGGGGCTCGGTTCAAGCTGCCATTGGCCGAACTTGCCGCCGAAGCGGGCGACGGCATCGCCGTGATCGTGCAGGAAGACCGCAATGGGCTGCCTGGAGCCATTCTGGGCGCTGCGTCCTACGAACGCTGACCCTCAAAACAAATCTCCCGCCGCTGGAAACCAGGGACGGGAGAAGTTGACTGCTCTTTGGAGGAACTGGTGGCGGCGTTCTTCGGGGGGCTCGGTCGGCCAGCCACCAGCCTTGGGGCAACGATGACACTGTCGCGGTGCAATGGGGCAGCCAAAGGGAAGCAGTGTGGCCTAAATGGGGTATTTTGGCCTAGGGCGATGGCGGTGCCGTGAAGCGCTTGCATCGCCGGTCGAATGCCGCGATCATGACGGTTCTGCAACAAGGAGTGCGAGGCCAAGCGTGCAAGCGCGTGTTCCAAACAGCAAGCCGGTGAAGCTCGAATTGGTGCATCAGGCCGAGGCGCCGCCCAGTCCGCAGCCCAGCAAGGTCCCCGCCATTGTTGCCTTTGACCGCAAGGAACTGGCGCTGATCCTGTCGGTTTATGGCCGCAAGGTCGCTCAGGGCGAGTGGCGAGATTACGCTATGGACTTCCTGCGCGAGCGGGCAGTGTTTTCGGTATATGCCCGCGTGTCCGAGCGCCCGCTTTACCTGATCGAGAAAACCCCCCGCCTGCGCAATCGCCAGGGGCAATATGCCGTCACCAACCAGCAGGGCCGCATCCTCAAGCGCGGCCACGAACTGGCGCAGGTGCTCCGCGTGCTCGATCCGCAACTGGCGGTGGTGGGTTAACCGCCAGTTGCCGGTTTGGCGGACTGCAGCCCGCGCCTGAGCGGATGTTGCTCAGGCTCATCGGTTCAACAAGCTGCTCGATCAAAGCGCCAGTTGCAGGTGCACGATGTCGTGCCAGCGGTCGAATTTGAGGCCAACCGCTTCGTAATAGCCGACGCGGCGGAAGCCAAATCTCTCGTGGATGCCGACCGAGTTGGCCGTATCGGCGGTGATCACCGCCAGCATCTGCTTGAAGCCAAAGGCCCGCGACTGCGCCAAAAGCTCGCTCAGCATTGCCTTGCCGATGCCGCGCCCGGTTTCGGCAGGGTCTAGGTAAAGCGAATCCTCGCAGGTGAAGCGATAGGCCGCGCGGGGCCGATAAAAGCTGGCATAGGCATAGCCGATGGGCTTGCCCGCGCGCTCGGCGATGATCACCGGATGACCCAAGCGCAAGAGGCCCGCATATTTCTCGGCGATGGCCGTTTCGTCGGGCGCTTCGGTATCAAAGGTAATGGCGGTGTGATCGACATAATGTCGGTAGATGCGGGTGATCGCGGGCACATCGGACCACTCGAACGGGCGCAGGCGGAAGTCGGACACGATACGTCAACTCGACAAAGCAAAGGGACCGCAGCCTTTATGACTGCGGTCCCCAAACAGTGTCCATCGAAATCCGCGGCGGGTGGCCGCGGGTCGGGATTATTCGCGGTTGCCGAACAGGCGCAGCAGCATCATGAACAGGTTGATGAAGTCCAGATACAGCGAGAGCGCACCCATGATGGCGTTCTTGGCCAGCGTGTCGGCACCATGGTGCTCGGCATAGCTTTCCTTGATCTTCTGGGTGTCATAGGCGGTCAGGCCCACAAAGATCAGCACGCCAACAGCGGAGATGATGAACTCCATCATGCTTGACTGCATGAAGATGTTGACGATCGAGGCGATGATCAGGCCGATCAGGCCCATCATCAGGAACGAGCCCATCGCCGTCAGGTCACGCTTGGTGGTGTAGCCATAAAGGCTCATCGTGCCAAAGGTGGCCGCGGTGATGAAGAACACCTTGGCGATCGAAGCGTCGGTGTAAACCAGGAAGATCGAGCTCATCGACAGGCCCATGATCGCCGAGAAGGCCCAGAAAGTGGCCTGGGCGGCGGGTACGGAGAGCTTGTTGATGCCAAAGCTCAGCACCATCACGAAGGCGAGGGGCGCGAGCATCACGACCCACTGCAGCGGGCTGGCATAAAGCAGGTAACCCCACTGGGTCACATACTGGCCATTGGCCAGTTGGGCCACGGCGGCATCTGGATTGGTGGTGATGGCAGCGGCGGCAGCAAACCAGGCCGCAAGGCCAGTTACCACCAGGCCAATGCCCATGTAATTGTAGACGCGCAGCATGTAACTGCGCAGGCCCTCGTCGATGGCTAAGGCCGAGCCGGCCCGCGCATTCAGGGTCTGACGGTCATATTCAGCCATATGCACTATCCTTTCACTGACGGATAAGGCGGTTTCCTCCCGCCGAGGGCGTTGTTGGGCGCCACTTGATCGGTAATATGGATGGGGGAGAAGTCCTTTACAACCCTGTTCGCCCAGCCGCGACGATTCGACTGCCCCTCTCGGGCAGTTATGCTAGGCTGGCTGCGATTGTCTTGCCTGCCCGCGGGCAAAGGAGGCCTCATGCCCCGGCTGTTTACTGGCCTTGAAGTTCCCGGCGATATTGCCTTTGCCCTGTCGCTCAAGCGCGGCGGCCTCAGCGGCGCGCGCTGGATCGATGCCGAGAATTACCACATCACCCTGCGCTTCATCGGTGATGTGGATCATGGCACCGCCAATGAAGTCGCCGACAGCCTCGACCGGTTGAGCCAGTCTCTGAGTTTTCCGGTGCGGCTGACCCATCTGGGTGCCTTTGGGGGGGCCAAGCCGCGCGCGCTTTATGCCGCAGTTGAGCCCAGCGAGGCGCTCAGCCGCCTGCAGGCGGCCCAGGAGCGGGTGCTGCAGCGCGCCGGCCTTCCCGCCGAGGGCCGCAAATTCGTGCCCCATATAACCTTGGCCAGGTTGCGCGGCTCGGCGCCCGAGGAGGTGGCCCGCTTTATCGCCGAGGCCGGGCGCTTCGAGCCGCTTGAATTCACGCCCAGGCGCTTTGTGCTGTTTTCCAGCCGTGACTCGGTGGGTGGCGGCCCCTATGTGGTCGAGCAAAGTTATTCGCTCGAAGCGTGAGCCGCTCACGGCAGTGTTAACGCGAGCTTGACCCTTTACCTGCAAAGCACGTCATTGCCGCTGCCCGCGCCTTTTTAGCGTCACGATTGCCGCTCACTTGATGGCTGGCGCTGGGGCGTGGCGGCGCTTGACACCTTAGTAACCATGTGGGGCTTAAGCTTGCGAGCAGCAAATCCCACTAGATGCGTACCTTCAAAGATGAGGAAGATTTGGCGATGACGTTGAAAACCGGTAGCCTTGTGTTTGGGCTCGCGGTCGGCGCGGTCATGGCTCTGGCCCCTGTCGCGCAGGCGCAGCAGGCAACCGAGCTCGGCAGTTTCAATGCCTGGACCGCCTGGCAGGCGACCGATGCTTCGGGGGTGCTCTGCTATATCTCGGCCGCGCCGCAATCGAGCGAGCCCGCCGGTGTTAATCGCGACCCCATTCACTTCATGATCATTCACCGCAAGGGCATGGGCACCAAGAACGAGGTGCAGACCATTATCGGCTACCCCTTCAACAGCAGCGACGCCAAGGCCAGCGCTTCGATTGATGGCAAGTCCTATCCGATGGTCACCGAGGGCTCGGCTGCCTGGCTGGCTTCGACCGGCGACGAAGGCGGGTTTGTCCAGGCCTTCAAGGGCGGCACGAAGCTGCAGGTGCGCGGCACCTCCCAGCGCGGCACCAACACGATCGACACCTATTCGCTTTCGGGCGCCACGGCGGCGATGAACGCCATCGACGCAGCCTGCGCCTGATCGGGGCTGGACCCCGCTCGAGCAATCCTTCTCTCCGGGCGAGGTGCCGCGTCGCGGCCCTCGTCCTTCCTGTGTTTGATGAGGCCCCTTATGGTTTCGCGCTTTGTTTCGCTTGTGGTCGTGGCCAGCCTGCTTTCGGTTGGCAGCGCTGCAGCCCAGTCGGTGCGGCTGCTCGGTGATTTCCGGGACTGGTCGAGCTATGCAGCGTCCGATGGGGCCGGGCCGGTCTGCTTTGCCATGACCAAGCCCACCACTGTGACCCCCACGCCCGACGGCTATACGCAGGCCTATCTCTACCTCACCAGCCGGCCCGGCGAAAATGTCGCCAGCGAGTTCAACCTGGTTGCCGGCTTCACCTTCCAGCCCGATAGCGGCGCGACCGTCACGGTGAATGGGCAGACCTTCAATCTCTTCACCCAGAACGATGCCGCCTGGCTCGACGATGCCGGGCAAAGCGATGCGCTCGCCAGCGCCATCCGCGCCGGCTCGAGCCTGGTCGTTGAAGGCACCACCAGTGCCGGCATCAAGGTGGCGCAAACCTTCTCGCTCGCCGGCTCCACCGCTGCCACCCAGGCCGTCGCCGCCGAATGCTGAGGGATTGAGCAAGCTCGTCCGCAATGAACAGCGCAAGCTGACCGCCACTTACATGAATGGCGTAGCCATGGCGCTGGTGGGGATTGGTGCTTTGGCGCCGATCGTGGCGCTGGCGCAATCGTCCAGTGGCTCGCCCACTGCAGCCTTCGTCGTGGTTGGTTGTTTCATCAGCAGTTTGGGCTTACATTGGCTGGCAAGACGCCATCTGAAAGGACTGGAAGAATGATTGAGTGGGGAGTTGTTGCCAACTTTGCCGTCGTCATCATTGCCGCCTTCTCGGTTGCTCTCACGGCTTCGCTGTTTGATCGCCCCACCCAAGGCAAGGATCATCCCGCGCCTGGCGAATAGCAGCCCCTCAGCACCTCCCGGGCCCGTGACTTTGCGCCGGCGCGCCCCATATGCTATTGGCCACCTGATCCCGCACCTTCCGGACCTTTGCCCCCATGAGCATTGCGCTTAATCTTGACCATTCGTCTGCCGTGCGTTCGCCGGTCGCCAGCCGGCCTTCGCTGATCGGCCTGGGCAAGCCGCAGCTCGCCGAGGCATTGGTGGGCGCGGGCATTGCCGAGCGCGAAAGCAAGATGCGCGCGAGCCAGTTGTGGAACTGGCTTTATGTGAACGGGGTCACCGATTTCGAGCGCATGACCAATGTCGCCAAACCGGTGCGCCAGCTGCTGGCCGACAAGTTCATCCTTGATCGCCCCGAGATCGTTTCCGAGCAGGTTTCGAGCGATGGCACCCGCAAATGGCTGTTCCGCTTCCGCGATCCCGCCAATCCGCTCTATCCACCCGTCGAGGTGGAAACCGTTTATATCCCCGAGCAGGACCGCGGCACGCTTTGCGTTTCCTCCCAGGTCGGGTGCACGCTTACCTGCTCGTTCTGCCATACCGGCACGCAAAAGCTTGTCCGCAATCTCACCGCCGGGGAAATTCTCGGGCAGGTGCTGATGGCCCGCGAGCGGCTGGGCGATTTCCCCGGCGGCAGCCGCCCCGATGATGGCGGTCTTGTTCCGGCTGACGGGAGCCGTGCCATCACCAATATCGTGATGATGGGCATGGGCGAGCCGCTTTATAATTACGAGAACGTCAAGCAGGCCCTGCTGATCGCGTCGGCGGGCGACGGCATGAGCCTGTCCAAGCGCCGCATTACCCTTTCGACCTCTGGCGTCGTGCCCTTTATCGAGCCCACCGGGCGCGAGATCGATGTGATGCTGGCCATTTCGCTGCATGCCACCAACAATGATCTGCGTGATGTGCTGGTGCCCATCAACAAGAAGTGGCCGATCGAAGAGCTGCTGGAAGCCTGCCGCAAGTATCCGGGCCTCAGCAATGCCCGCCGCATCACCTTTGAATATGTGATGCTCGATGGCATCAATGACAGCGATGCCGAGGCGCGTGAACTGGTGCGGCTGCTCGCGGGCATTCCTGCCAAGATCAACCTGATCCCGTTCAATCCCTGGCCCGGCTCGAACTATGGCACCTCGCCTTCCTCACGGATCGAGCGTTTTGCCGATATCGTCAACAAGGCCGGCTATGCCAGCCCCGTGCGCACGCCCCGCGGGCGCGACATCTTTGCGGCCTGCGGCCAGCTCAAGAGCGAAAGCGAGCGCTTGAGCCGCAAGGATCGCGAAGCGCTCGCCGGCTAAGGGAGCAGCGATGGGCGGCGATCCGGCATTGATCCCCGAGTTGTCCGTCGCCGATCTCTCGCGCAGTCTGCGCTTTTACTGCGAGTTCCTGGGCTTTGCCGTTCGCTACGAGCGGCCCGCCGAAGGCTTTGCCATGCTGGAGCGGGAAGGGGCCCTTCTCATGCTCGACCAACTCGGCTTGGCTCGAGACTGGAAGACGGGGTCGCTCGAGCCTCCCTTCGGGCGCGGCATCAACTTACAGATCCGCGTCAGCGCCCTTGATCCCGTGCTCGAGCACCTTGCGGCTGCCGGTTTGGAGTTGTTCCTGCCCGTTGAAACCAAGACCTATGCGGCGGGCAGCGGCATCGTGCGGCAACGCCAGTTCTGCGTGCAGGACCCGGACGGGTATCTGCTGCGCCTTGCCGAGATCGGCTGATGCCCAGACCCTCGCAACGGCGCATCGATGCTGCGAGTGCCGCCGCCGAACGCCTGGCGGCGAGCCGGGCGCCTTTGATCTGCCCCCTGTGCGAACGCCCCATCCCGCCCGAAGCCAAATCCAGCCGCCATCATCTGACGCCGCGCCTCAAGGGCGGTACCCATTTGGGTACGGTGCAGCTGCACCAGATCTGCCACAGCGCCATTCACGCGCGGTTTTCCGAAACCGAGCTGGCGAGCAAGCTCAACGACGTCGAGGCGCTGCGGGCCGATCGGGAACTGGCCGAGTTTATTGCGTGGGTGCAAACCAAGCGACCAGACTTTCACGCCCCCACCCGCATGACGCGGGAGCGGCGCGCGAGCCGCAAGCCGAGCGACTAGTTTATTTGCGCAAGATCACCCAAATGGCGTGGATCAGGCCGGGGAAATAGCCCAGCAGCGTCAGCAGGATATTGAGCCAGAACTGCAGCCCGAGCCCCACCTGGAGAAAGACGCCGACCGGTGGAATGATCACCGACAGGATAATGCGCAGAACGTCCATGCCTTGCCCTCTTGCTTTGCCGGGCTAACGAACAAACGGGGCCAGCCGTTCCTAGCGCCGCCCTTCGGCAAGGAGGATGGTCAGGGCAAAACCGGTGAACACGGCGGCAAAGCTCCAGTTGAGCGCGCGCTGCACCAGTTGGTTGGTGGCGAGCAGCCCGGCCATGCGCTCAGCCGCCAGCACCATGGCGATGGCGACCGGAATGGAAACCAGGATGAACTCGCCGCCAAGGAAGAACAGCTTGCCGGGCGCGGCCGGATCGTGCCGGTCGACGAACTGGGGCAGGAAGGTCACGAAGAACAGCACCACTTTGGGATTGAGCAGATTAATCCCGATCCCGGTGGCATAGCTTTCGCGCAGCGTTGGCGTCCGGGCCGCCCGTTCGGCCAGGCGCAGCCCGCCCCCATGCATCACCGCGCCATAGGCCAGCCACAAGAGGTAAAGGGCGCCGGCGATCTTGAGCACGAAGAACGCGGTTGGCGCTGCGACGATCAGCACCGAAATGCCCAACGCCGCGAGGCAGGTATGCACGAGAATGCCGCTCATTGCCCCCGCCGCCGTGGCAAAGCCATGCGCCCGCCCATAGTTGATGGCGCGCGACATTTGCAGCGCCATATCGGGGCCTGGCGTGATCGCCAGAACAAAAGCGGCCAGCGCAAAGGCCAGCAGCACGGAAAGATCGGGAACAAAGGCGGGCATAGAGGTGCTCAAGAAATTCGGCCCGGACAATTGCATGCCCGGCCCGGGCTGAATAGGGTGCGCCCGATTTGTGGCGCCAGCTGGCGCCAATCCCCAAGCGCAAGAACCAAAGTTATGGCAAAAGACATCAAGAAGGTCGTGCTCGCCTATTCGGGCGGCCTGGATACCTCCATCATCCTCAAATGGCTGCAGGAAACCTATAACTGCGAAGTGGTGACCTTCACCGCGGACCTCGGGCAGGGCGAAGAGCTTGAGCCGGCGCGCCGGAAAGCCGAGATGTTCGGCATCAAGGATATCCGCATTGAGGACCTGCGCGAGGAATTCGTGCGCGACTTCGTGTTTCCCATGTTCCGCGCCAACGCGGTGTATGAGGGTCAGTATCTGCTGGGCACCTCCATTGCCCGCCCGCTGATCGCCAAGCGCCTGGTTGAAATCGCCCAGGAAACCGGCGCCGATGCCATCTCCCATGGCGCCACAGGCAAGGGCAATGACCAGGTGCGGTTCGAATTGACCGCCAATGCGCTCGACCCTTCGATCAAGGTGATCGCTCCCTGGCGCGAATGGGACCTGCGCAGCCGTACCCAGCTGCTTGATTATGCCGAGCGCAACCAGATCCCGGTATCCAAGGACAAGCGGGGCGAAGCCCCGTTCTCGGTTGACGCCAATCTGCTGCACACCTCCTCGGAAGGCATGGTGCTCGAAGATCCCGGCGTGCCTTATCCCGATTATGTGCCCCAGCGCACGGTTGATCCCGAACAGGCCCCCAACGAGCCCGAGATCATCACCATCGGCTACGAAAAGGGCGATCCGGTCTCGGTCAATGGCGAAAAGCTGTCGCCGGCCGCGCTGCTGACCAAGCTCAATGAGCTCGGTGGCAAGCATGGCATTGGCCGACTTGACCTCGTCGAGAACCGCTTTGTCGGCATGAAGTCGCGCGGGCTTTATGAGACGCCGGGCGGCACCATCATGCTGGTGGCCCATCGCGGCATTGAATCGATCACGCTGGATCGCGGCGAAGCTCACCTCAAGGACGAGCTGATGCCCAAATATGCCGAGCTGATCTATAACGGCTTCTGGTTCTCGCCCGAGCGCGAAATGCTGCAGGCCATGATCGACAAGAGCCAGGACTATGTGTCGGGCGAAGTCACGGTGAAGCTCTACAAGGGCAGCGCCAATGTGATTGCGCGCACATCGCCCAACTCGCTTTATTCCATGGACCTCGTCACCTTCGAGGAAGGCGCGGTCGCTTATGACCACCATGATGCCGAGGGCTTCATCCGCCTCAACGGCTTGCGGCTCAAGACTTGGGCGGCGCGCAATCGCAAGGCGGAGCGCCCATAAGCCGTCCGCGTTAATCGGGCCTTAAGAGCCGACCTCTAGCGTTAGTCCGTTGTGCGCAAAGCACCGCGGAAGGGGTCGGCTCGTGCGGGCATTGGACGCTGGAAGTTTGAGCGAGATGTCCGGGGCGCTGCTGCTGGATGCGGCGCTCCAAAGCATGCCCTATGGATTTTGCGTGTGGAGCCCCCAATTTCGCCTGGTGCTGTGGAACCAGCATTATTGCGAAATCTATGGTTTTGAGCCCGAGCACCTCCAGGTCGGCATGACGCTCGAGGCGGTGGTGGGGATCTCGTCGAGCCTGGGCAATCACCCCGACCAAACCCCCGAGGCCTTTTACGCGGCCTATGCCGGCGAATTGCTGGCCAATCGCGATGGCGCGCGCCACAAAAGCCAGGAAGCAGTGCGGGGCGGGCGCATCATCGAAACCGCCCATGTGTTTAATCCGGCGCTGGGCTGGGTGATCACCCATGAGGACGTGACCGAGGAAATCGCGCGCACCGAGGTGATGCAAAAGCGCGGGCGCGAACTCGAGCGCCAGAACATCCGGCTCGACGCGGCGGTCAACAATATCTCCCAGGGCCTGTGCATGTGCGACGCCCAGGGGCGCCTCGTGATCTGCAACGAGCCCTATCAGCGCATCTACAATCTGCCCGAGGCGCTGGTGCGTCCCGGTACGCAGCTCGAAGAAATTTTGGGCCACCTGTTCGACAGCGGCATGAGTTCGGGCACCTCCCGGCAGCAATATATCGCCTGGCGCCGCGACATCATCGCGCGCGGCGAATACGGCAAGAACGTGCATGAATTCAACGGCCGCGTTATCATGATGCAGCACCATCCGATGAAGGATGGTGGTTGGGTGTCAAGCCACGAAGACATCACCGAGCAGCGCCAGATCGAGGCGCGCATCCGCTATCTCGCCCGCCATGACGCCCTGACCGATCTGCCCAACCGGGTGCAGTTCCTCGAGGAAATGGCCAATGCGGAAGCCGCGATCGGGCGCGGCGAACAGGCGGCGGTGCTGTATATCGATCTCGACCACTTCAAGGGCGTCAACGACACGCTGGGCCATGCGGTGGGTGACGAGCTGATCCGGGAAGCCGGGATGCGCTTGTGGCGCACGACGCGCGACAACGACCTGCTGGCCCGTCTGGGGGGCGATGAATTTGCCTTGCTGCTGCGCTCGGTGTCTAGCGAGGCCGATGTCGCCAAGGTGGCCAACCGCATCGTCAAGGCCATGGCGGCCCCCTTTACCATCGGCGAGCACCAGATCGATATCAGCGCCTCGGTCGGTATCGCCATGGCGCCCCAGGATGGGGTGAACACCGATACCCTGGTCAAGCATGCCGATATGGCGCTCTACAAGGCCAAGGCGGATGGCCGCTCCACCTTCCACTTCTTTGAAACGGGTATGGACGAGGAGTTGCAGCAGCGCCGCAGCATCGAGGCGGGCCTGCGGGCCGCCCTGGCGCGCGACGAGCTGCGCCTTGTCTTCCAGCCCTTGCTCGATCTGGAGCAAAACAAAATCGGCTGCGTCGAGGCCCTGTTGCGCTGGGATTGCGCGGAGCGCTCGATTTCTCCCGCCGAGTTCATCCCCATTGCCGAGGAAACCGGCCTCATCGTGCCCCTGGGCGAATGGGTGCTGCGCGAGGCCTGCCGTACGGCCACCACCTGGCCCGACGGGGTGCGCGTTGCAGTGAACCTGTCAACCGTCCAGTTCCGCAACAAGGAGTTGGTGAGCGTAATCCGCTCGGCGCTTGCTGATGCGGGCCTGCCTGCGAGCCGCCTCGAGCTCGAAATCACCGAATCGCTGCTGCTCGCCGACAACGAATCCACCTTGCGGGCGCTGCATCAGCTGCGCGCAATGGGTGTGCGCATTTCCATGGACGATTTCGGCATCGGCTATTCCTCGCTTTCCTATCTGCGCTCCTTCCCCTTCGACAAGATCAAGATCGACCGCTCCTTCATGCGCGATCTGACCACCCGCAGCGACAATCTGGCCATCATCCGCGCGGTGATCGGGCTGGGGCAGAGCCTTGGGATGACCACCACGGCCGAAGGGGTGGAAACCCCCGAACAGCTCGAATTGGTGCGCGCCCTGGGTTGCTCGGAAGTGCAGGGGTTCCTGTTTTCCCCGCCCCTGGCCCCGGCCGTGCTCGAGCTGATGCTTATTCGGCAAGTCGAGCACACCCGATTGCTGCGCGCGGCCTCCTGAGCGCCGCTGGCAAGCGGTGGCGTTATCGCGCTGTCATAACTTGAGGCTAAGGGTGCGCGGATGAGCCGAGCCGACGCCCCCACCGCCCCGCTTGCCGGCACGCCGGGCGAGGTTTTCGCCGCCTTTTTCGCCCTGGGACTGACCTCCTTTGGCGGCCCCATTGCCCATCTCGGCTATTTCCGTGACGAACTTGTCGCCCGGCGCGGCTGGGTGGATGAGCATGGCTATGCCCAGCTCGTGGCCTTGGGGCAGCTCCTGCCGGGGCCGGCCTCGAGCCAGGTCGGTTTTTCCCTGGGCGTGGTGCGCGCCGGCTGGCTCGGCGGGCTGGCGGCTTTTGTTGGCTTCACCCTGCCATCGGCCCTCCTGATGCTGGCCTTTTTTGCCGGCCTTCTCGCCCTTCAGGGACCAGCTCTGTCCGGGGCGCTCCATGGCCTTGAATTGGTGGCGGTGGCTGTTGTGGCCCAGGCGGTCTGGGGCATGCGCGGCGCGCTCCTCACCACGCCCTCCCGCCTTGGCGTGGCTGCCCTGGCGCTGGTGTTGCTGGCGCTGGTGCCCGGTATTGCCGGGCAGCTTCTGGTGATGAGCCTTGGCGCGCTTTGTGGCCTTTTGCTGGGCTGGGGCAATGCCAGCGGAACCAACGCTTCCGTGCCTGCCGGAGCCTCGTCGATGCGTGTGGGCATCGCGCTCCTTGCCGCCTTCGCCCTGCTGCTCCTTGGTCTGCCGCTGCTCGCCGCTGCGGGGGTGGGCGGCTTTGCCGTGCAGTTCCTTGATGCCTTTTATCGCACCGGCGCGCTGGTGTTCGGGGGCGGGCATGTGGTGATGCCCTTGCTGGAAGACAGCGTGGTGGCGCCCGGCTGGGTGTCGCCGCCAACCTTTCTGGCCGGCTATGCCGCCGCCCAGGCGGTGCCGGGGCCGCTGTTTACCTTTGCCACCTTCCTTGGCGCCGCCGCGGCCCCATCCGGCTACACCCTGCTAGGTGCGCTCGGCGCAACGCTCGCCATCTTCGCCCCTGGCTTGCTGCTGATGGGCGCCGCCTTGCCGCTGTGGCGCCGCCTTGCCGCTGTTCCCGCCATCGCCCACCTGATTGCGGGCGCCAATGTGGCGGTGGTGGCGCTGCTGGCTGCCGCCTTGTTTGATCCCGTAGCCACATTGGCGCTGCGTACCCCCTTGGATTATGCCCTCGCCGTAACCATCTATTTACTACTCGCGGCCGGTCGCGTGCCGCCCTGGATTTTGGTCGGCGCGACCGCGCTTGGTGGATGCCTTTTGGCCCTTATGTGACGCGGTGCATTGCCGCCCTGCAGTCACAGGGATTGTCCGATGGCGCTAAAACCTGTAATAGCCGCGACAAAAGCGCCGGTCCTGCCTGTTAGCGGGTGGCGTTGTTGTTTTCCTTCATGGTTCAACTCGTTGTCGCCGCGTGGCGGTTTGTGGGCGTGAATCATGCATTCAAAGGCTCCGCCCCTAATGTCCTTGCGCAATATCGCCATCATCGCTCACGTTGACCATGGCAAGACCACCCTGATCGACGTGCTGCTCAAGCAGTCCGGCTCGTTCCGCGAAAACGAACGCGTCGAAGAGCGCGCCATGGACAGCAATGACATCGAGCGCGAACGTGGCATCACCATTCTCGCCAAGGTGACCTCGCTGCTCTGGAAAGACACCCGCATCAATATCGTGGACACCCCCGGCCACGCCGATTTCGGCGGCGAAGTGGAGCGTATCCTGTCCATGGTCGATGGTGTCGTGATCCTCGTCGATGCCGCCGAAGGCCCGATGCCCCAGACCAAGTTCGTGCTTGGCAAGGCGCTGGCCCAGGGCCTGCGTCCGATCGTGGCGATCAACAAGATCGACAAGTCGGACGAGCGGCACCTCGAAGTGCTCGAAGAAATCTTTGATCTCTTCATCGCCCTCGACGCAACGCCCGAACAACTCGACTTCCCGATCCTTTATGGCGCTGCCAAGCAGGGCTGGATGAGTGCCGATCCCGCCGGTCCCAAGGAAAGCCTCGCGCCGCTGCTCGACAAGGTTATCGAGCATGTGCCTGAGCCCAAGGTCGAAACCGGCCCGTTCCGCATGCTGGTCACCACGATCGAGCGCAATGCCTTTCTCGGCCGCATCCTGACCGGCCGCATCTTTTCGGGCTCGGTCAAGGCCGGCGATCCCATCCACACGCTCAGCCGCGAAGGCAAGATCGTCGAAAAGGGCCGCGTTTCCAAGGTGCTGGCCTTCCGTGGCCTCGAGCGCACGCCCGTCGATGTCGGTGAAGCCGGCGACATCGTCGCCATTGCCGGTCTCGAAACCTCGACCGTTGCCGACACCATTTCATCGCCGACCAATATGGAGCCGATCGCCTCCAAGCCGATCGATCCCCCGACCCTGTCGGTCACCTTCCGCATCAATGACGGCCCACTGGCCGGCCGCGAAGGCGACAAGGTGCAGTCCCGCGTGATCCGTGAACGCCTGATGCGCGAAGCCGAAGGCAATGTCGCCATCAAGGTGACGCCGGGCGATGACAATGACAGCTTCGACGTGGCTGGCCGCGGCGAATTGCAGCTGGCCGTTCTGATCGAAAACATGCGCCGCGAGGGCTTCGAGCTGACCATCGGCCGCCCCAAAGTGCTGATGAAGGAAGAAAACGGCGTCAAGCTCGAGCCGATCGAGGAAGTCATCATCGACGTCGATGACGAGCACACCGGCACGGTCGTCCAGAAGATGACCGAGCGAAAGGGCGAGCTGGTCGAAATGCGCGCTTCGGGCGTTGGCCGTACGCGTATTCGTCTCCTGGTGCCGACCCGCTCGCTGATCGGCTACCAGCCCGAATTGCTGAGCGATACCCGCGGCACGGCCATCTTCAACCGCCTGTTCCACTCCTTTGCCCCCTTCAAGGGCGAACTGCCGGGCCGTCGCACCGGCGTGCTGATCTCCAATGGCACCGGCCAGTCCGTCGCCTTTGCGCTGTGGAACCTCGAAGATCGCGGCCCCATCATGATCGATGCTGGCGTCGACATCTATGAAGGCATGATCATCGGTGAGCACAGCCGCGACAACGACCTTGAAGTGAACGCGCTCAAGGGCAAGCAGCTGACCAATATCCGCACCACCTCCAAGGATGAGGCGGTTCGCCTGACCACGCCCAAGAAGCTCACCCTGGAGCAGTCGCTCGGCTATATCGCCGAAGACGAATATGTCGAGGTGACCCCCAAGTCGATCCGCCTGCGCAAGATCTGGCTCGATCCCAATGATCGCAAGCGCGCGCTGCGCTCCAAGGCCGGCTAAAAAATACCAGGGGCTCCGTTGGAAACAACGGGGCCCTTACCCTTTCTTGGCGTTTTGCGGTAATGGTGCGCCCCATCGGAGACGGAGTGGATCATGAGCGAGTGGATCATCGGCACCATTACCCAATGGAGCTATCTGGGGATCTTTCTCCTGATGGTGGCCGAGAACGTCTTTCCACCCATTCCCTCCGAGCTGATCATGCCCTTTGCCGGCTATGTGGCCGCCAGCGGCGAGCTTAATGGCTGGGGCGTGCTGCTCGCCGGCGTGCTGGGGTCGCTCGCGGGCACGTCGGTCTGGTATTTCGCGGCCCGCCTTTTGGGCCTGCATCGCTTCACCCTGCTTTGCAACCGCCTTGGGCGCATCGCCACGGTCAGCGAAGACGATATCGACAAGGCCGTGCACTGGTTCGACCGCCATGGCATCTGGGCGATACTGGTTGGGCGCTTGATCCCCGCCATCCGCACCCTCATTTCCGTGCCGGCCGGTCTTGCTGTCATGCCCTTTGGCCGCTTCATCACCGTTTCGGCGATCGGCACCGTGCTCTGGACGGGGCTCCTGACCGCCTCAGGCTATCTGCTCCACGAAGGCTATGAAGCCGTCGAGGCCTGGGTCGATCCGGTCTCCACCGGCGTCGTCGTCCTTGCGGTCGTGATCTATCTCTATCGCTTCGCCACCTGGAAGCCGATCAAGGATATCGGCTAGGGATGGGCGCCCAGGCAGCCGGCCGGACGCCGCTCGGCTGTTCTAGAGTAGTTCAGCGGGCACCTTGCCGCCATTGTCGGCGAGCTTCTGGATTACCGCCTTGTGCAGCCAGATGTTCATGGCCGCGCTGTCCTCGGTGCTGCCGGTGTAGTTGAGCTCCTGGGCCAGCTCCTTGCGGGCGGCGAGGCTGCTGTCGATACCTAGAGCTTTCATCAAATCGACAATGGATTTGCGCCAGTCCAGCGTTTGGCCGCTCTTGGCCACCGCGGCATCAAGGATCGCAGCCACGTCGACCTGCGCCCCGCTGCTGGCGCCAGTCGCCGCCGGGGCCGCTGCAGCATTGCCCTGGGCGGCTGGTGCTGTTGGCACCGGCGAGGGAACTGCGGCCGGCGACGCGGCAGCCCCGGCCGGCTGGCGGCTTGGAGCTGGTGCGGCCGGGGCAGCGCTTGGGGATGCCTGCGCGGCGGCCTGCGCGACGATTGTGGGCTGCGCCTCGTGCTTGCCGAAGATCTTGTCCTTGATGTCGCTGAAAAAACCCATTGCTTGGTTCCTGTTTGTTGTTGGAGCCACTCAACGTCTCGGGCGCAACCCTGTTCCGGGGATCGTCGCTGCCAGCCTTGCATGGGCACTCTTGCCGGAGCGACGCTGAAGCCCTAGATAGCGCCTAGTTATTTCGCGAAGGATCATCCGCTCATGGCCGCCGTCCTCGATGTCATCATGGTTGTCCTCCAGCTCTACTGGTGGGTCGTGCTGATCATGATCATCATGAGCTGGCTGATTTCCTTCAACGTCATCAACACCCGCAACGAGTTCGTCGCGGCGGTCTGGCGCATGGTCAATCAGCTGACCGAGCCGGTGCTGCGCCCGATCCGCAACATGCTGCCCAATTTCTCGGGCCTCGATATCAGCCCGATCGTGCTGTTCTTGATCATCTTCTTTATCCAGCAGGTGATCCTGCGCTACGGCTATCCCAACGTCGTTTGAGCCAACGCTCCCCTGGCGGATCGATGCCGCCGGGCTGACCCTGCTGGTGCGCGTGCTGCCCAATGCCGGGCGCACCGCCCTCGACGAGATCATGGTGCTGGGTGATGGGCGCGCGGCCCTCAAGCTGCGCGTTGCTGCCATCCCCGACAAGAACAAGGCCAATGACGCGGTAATTGCCGTCCTCGCCCAGGCGATGGGCATCTCGCGCTCGGCTCTGCGCATCACCTCGGGCGCCACCGCCCGCCTCAAGACCCTTCACATCGCCGGCGACGGCCCGGTTCTGGCCGCCCGGCTTGCCGCCGCTCTCCCAGCGAGCCGCGACAAAACATCGCATTAGCGATTGCCTTGCCGCCCGTTCCCCCGCATCATCGCCGCGGAGGGGGTTCGTGGAGGAGCCGGCTCCGCCGATTGGAGGATCGGCGCACCGGGAGCGGATCCCTCAAGGCATTGAGGGGACTTGTGCATGACTTTAGCTTTGTGGCTGATCGTCGTTTGTGGCGGTCTGAGTGTTGTTTATGGCGTGATCACCACGCGTACCCTGTTGGCCGCCGATCCCGGATCGGCGCGCATGCAGGAAATCTCGGCTGCCGTGCGTGAAGGCGCCTCGGCCTATCTCAAGCGTCAATACACCACCATCGCTATTGTCGGCGTGGTGATCTTCATCGCCGCCTGGCTGTTGCTGGGCACCTATGCCGCCATCGGCTTTTTGCTGGGCGCCGTGCTGTCCGGCGCTGCCGGCTTTATCGGCATGAATGTTTCGGTGCGCGCCAATGTGCGCGTCGCCCAGGCCGCCACCACTTCGCTCGCCCGCGGGCTCGATCTGGCCTTCAAATCGGGTGCCGTCACCGGCATGCTGGTCGCGGGGCTGGGGCTCCTCGGCATCACCGTCTACTTCCTGCTGCTGACCGGCATCGGCTATGCGCCCACCAGCCGCACCGTGATCGATGCCCTGGTGGCGCTGAGCTTTGGCGCTTCCCTGATCTCGATCTTTGCGCGCCTGGGCGGCGGCATCTTCACCAAGGGCGCCGATGTGGGCGGCGACATGGTGGGCAAGGTCGAGGCCGGCATCCCCGAGGATGATCCGCGCAACCCAGCCACCATCGCCGACAATGTGGGCGACAATGTCGGCGATTGCGCCGGCATGGCCGCCGATCTGTTTGAAACCTATGTGGTCACCATCGTCGCCACCATGGTGCTCGCCGCCATCATCCTGCCCGAAGCGCTCAAGCTTGCCGGCATGGTGCTGCCGCTCGCCATTGGCGGCGCCTGCGTTTTGACCTCGATCGCCGGCACGTTTGCGGTCAAGCTCGGGGCCAGCAACAACATCATGGGCGCCCTTTACAAGGGCATCATCGCCACCGGCGTGCTGTCCCTGATCGTGCTCGTGCCCGTGCTCTGGATGATCTTTGGCGACATGAACCTTCTGATCGAAGCCAGCGACAAGGTCTTTACCCCCTGGTCGCTGTTCTGGTGCGGGGTGACGGGCCTGGCCATCACCGGGCTCATCATCGTCATCACCGAATATTACACCGGCACCGGTCGGCGCCCGGTCAATTCCATCGCCGAAGCCTCCGTCACCGGCCACGGCACCAATGTGATCCAGGGCCTCGCGGTGTCGCTCGAATCCACCGCGCTGCCTGCGCTGGTGATCATTGCCGGCATCATCGTCACCTATTCGCTGGCGGGGCTCTTCGGCATTGCCGTCGCCGTCGCCACCATGCTGGCGCTGGCGGGCATTGTCGTCGCGCTCGACGCTTTCGGGCCTGTCACCGACAATGCCGGCGGTATCGCCGAAATGGCGGGCCTGCCCGCCGAAGTCAGGCACAACACCGACGCGCTCGACGCCGTTGGCAACACCACCAAGGCCGTCACCAAGGGCTATGCCATTGGCTCGGCGGGGCTAGGGGCGCTGGTGCTCTTTGCCGCCTATACGCAGGACCTGATCTACTTCTCGGCCCTGCCCGATGCCCCCGCGATCTTCCAGGGCATGGGCACGCTCACCTTCTCGCTCGCGGACCCCTATGTGGTGGTGGGCCTGCTCTTTGGTGGCCTGCTGCCGTTCCTCTTCGGTGGCATGTCGATGACGGCGGTGGGGCGCGCCGCCCAATCGGTCGTGGTGGAAGTGCGCCGCCAGTTCAAGGCCGATCCCGGCATCATGGCCGGCACTTCCAAGCCCGATTATGCCCGTGCCGTGGATATGCTGACCAAAGCCGCGATTCGCGAAATGATCGTGCCGTCGCTCCTGCCGGTGCTGTCGCCCATTGTGGTGTTCTTCCTGATCAACTGGATCGCCGGGCCCGCGGCCGGCTTTTCCGCCCTCGGTGCCATGCTGATGGGCGTGATCGTCACCGGGCTCTTTGTCGCTATTTCCATGACCGCCGGCGGCGGCGCCTGGGATAATGCCAAAAAGAGTTTTGAGGACGGCTTCACTGACTCCCACGGCGTGGTGCACCACAAGGGCAGCGACGCCCACAAGGCTTCCGTCACCGGCGACACCGTCGGCGATCCCTACAAGGATACGGCGGGCCCCGCCGTCAATCCGATGATCAAGATCACCAATATCGTCGCCCTGCTACTGCTCGCCGTCCTAGCGCACTGGGGCTAGTGAGGCATCCGCCTCGACCGAAACTGAAGAAGGCCCGGGTGTTTCCCGGGCCTTCTTGCCATCAGCCGGGAACCCGAAGCCCCCTTGCCCCCGGAAAACACCGACTGATCCTTTCGAGCTAAACGGAGGGACCCCCAACAAAATCGCCGCAGAATTGTCGAACTCGGGCCGTTCTGTGCGTCGCAAGAGCAAGTGTCATCCCGATCAGGACAACATCATGCGAAAACTCATAGCCGGCCTGTTTTACTCCGTGGATGGCGTCGCCGAAGCGCCTGACCAGTTCCAATTCGATAGCTTTGACGAGGAACTGAGCGCCCTGATGGACCAGACCATCAGCAGCATCGACACGGTGTTGATGGGCCGCGTCGGCTTTGAGCAATGGGCGAGCTATTGGCCCAATGCCAGCCAGGACCTCGATTTTGCCGAGTTCATCAATGGCGTGCCCAAATATGTCGCCTCCGAAACCCTGACCCCGCCGCTTGCCTGGAGCAATGCCGAGCTGATCGAGGGGGACCTCCTCGATTTCGTACGCCGGCTCAAGAACCAGCCCGGTGGCGATATCGCCGCCATGGGCGGGTTGTCGCTGGTGCGCCAGTTGCTGCTCGCGGGCCTCATGGACGAGCTGGTGCTGATCATGCACCCGGTGATTGCCGGCAAGGGGCGGCACCTGTTCGGCCCCGATGATCCGACCACCCGCCTCGAGCTCAAGAATATGGAGCGCACCAGCAAGGGCAATGCCATCCTGACCTATAGCCGGCGCGCCGATTAGGCGGTCGATGGGGCAAGGGCTGGATCCTGCTGTTCCAGTGCCGCGATGATCTTGCCGATTGCGGCAAAGAACGCCGCCTGTTCGGCGCTGGAAAGGCTCGCCAGGGCCAGAGCATTGATCGTGTGCACCACCCGCTCCACCTCGGGCAGCAGGGCCAGCCCGGAAGGGGTCAGCACGACGAGCGCGCTGCGTCGGTCCCCCGGGTCGGGCCGGCGGCTGATGAAGCCGTCGCGCTCCATGCGGTTGAGCGTTGCGGCCATTGTTGGTTGCTCCACGGCCGCGCGGCGCGCCAGTTCCTTTTGCGTCAGCGTTCCCCCGTCGCCCAGGGCGAACATCACCGGCATATAGGCGGGCGCAATGCCGGTGGGCTGCAACTGCCGGTCCAGTTCGCGCGCAAACAGCCGCGCGGCCCAGTTGGCGAGGTACCCCGCCGAAGTTTCACGGCTCAGTGCCATTTACATAGCTTGCTATTTTTTTTCATAGTATGATATGTATAGGCGGTCCCTCCAGCCGGCACAAGGATCACTCCCATGTCGCTCAAGAGTACGCCGCGTCGTTATGGCACTATCGCCATCCTCATCCATTGGATCACCGCGGCGGCCATCGCCGTCATGCTGGGTACCGGCCTGTCTGCCAGCAATGCCAGTGATCCGGCGACCGAAGCGGGCTTGCTGCGCTTTCATGCCATTGTCGGGGTTTGCATCGCCGTGCTGACCGTGTTCCGCATTGTCTGGTGGGTGTTCTTCGATCGCCGGCCCGAGGACGGCGCCAGCCCCTCGCGGCTCGAGCACCTGGCGGCGCGCAGCGTGCACTATGGGCTTTACCTGGTGATCCTTGTCATGGTCGCGAGCGGCATGGGCACCCTGATCACAACCGGCGGTAATCTGGTGCTGTTTGGCGGCGGCGGTGCCTTGCCCGATTTTGCCCTGGCACCACCCTTTACCGTGCATGCCATTGTGGCACGGCTGCTGCTGATCCTGGCGCTTGGGCACATCGCCGCCGCGCTTTACCACCAGTTCATCCGCCGCGACAATTTGCTGGCCCGCATGGGGCTGGGGCGCTAGAGCCGGGCGAGCTGGGGCAGGGCCGTTTTGGGCCGGGTCAGCGCCTCCGCGATCACGGCCACGCAGTCCTGTGGGCTCATGCTGCCCGTGTCCACTTCCCCATCATAGATGCCGGGCTGGTGCACCGCCTCCTGCCAGCGCAGCACCGGTGCGGGAACACCTGGTCCCGCGGCATAGAACCCGTTTTGCGGATCGGCATTGCGGCGCGCCATGATCGTCTCGATCGGGCAGCGCACGCCTATAAGCAGTGCATCGAGCCCCGCTAGCTGCCGCGCCGAGCGCGGCAGGATCCCGAGGGGTGCCGAATAGCCGTCGTGGTGCCCGACATCCGCAACCACATCAAAGCCTTCGCGGGCATGCGCGGCGATCGAGGCGTAAAGCGCGTGATAAAGCCGGACCACCACCGGCTCGAGATCGGGCCGCTCACCGCCCGGCCGCAACCCAATTCCCGGGCGCAGCACTTCGGGCAGGGTGGCGTTCTGGCCATCCACCCCTAGATTGATCCACTGCCCGGGCAGGCTGTCCTGCATGGCCCGGGCGATGCTCGATTTACCCGAGCGCGGCGCGCCATTGAGGATGACGACCCGGCCGCTCATTGCCGCTTGCCGGGAATATCCTGGCCATTCTGGTGCAGCACGAGCCCGGTGACCTGCCCCTCGGCATTGAGCTCGAAGCTGATCTGGGCGTCGACCACGGTGTAAAAGAACTCGGTTTCGCTTTGCGGCAGCACTTCCAGCCGCTCTTGCCCGCTCGCCTGCACGAACAGCCGCCCCCCTTCGCTCGTGACCACCAGGTCGAATTCGGGCCCCAGCCGATAAGTGCCGGCATAGCGCGGCAGCAGCCCTGGATCGATGCTGACCGGCTCTCGCCGCTCTGGTTGTGGCGCCAGCGGCAGGCTGGCCTCGAGCAGGTGAAAGCCCAAATCCTCGATCCCGGTTTGCGTCACCGCATTGGCCAGCACCACCGCGCCCGCTTTGCTTTCGGGCGCATAGCCGATGAAGCTGTTGAAGCCCCCCGTGATGCCATTGTGCCAGATCAGTGGGCCGGTTGGGCCATTAAGCACCATCCAGCCCAGCCCAATGCGCATATTGGGCGAACCAGCCGGTCGTTGCTCGGCCAGCATCAGCGCGAAGGCTGGAGCGAGATCGGTCACCACAGCGCCGCTGGCGGCTTGGACGAAGCGAGTGAGATCGGCGGCGGTGGAGCAATAACCACCCGCCGGGGCAAACACGTCAAAGCCCCAATGGGGTACCGCATTGCCGGCCCGGTCATGCCCGGTGGCAAACCGCCCGGGATCGACGGGCACAAGGCCAGTCTCGGTCATGCCCAAGGGCTCAAGAATGCGCTCGTGCACAAGATCGGCGTAGGGTTTCCCCCCGGTATGCTCGAGCGCCAGTCCGAGGAGCGCCGCCCCAGTATTGGAATATTCAAATTGGCTGCCCGGTTCCCGGAGCAGCGTGTAGCCCGTCAGAAACGCCAGCAGCTGTTCGGCGCTGTAGCCGCGATATGGATCGGCGGGATCTGCCACGCCCAGATCGGGGGGAATGGCGGGCAGGCCCGCACTGTGCGTCGCAAGATCAAACAGGGTAATCTCGCGGCCGGCAAGGCTGGGTACCGCCGTGCCGGCCGGCAGGTAGTTGGCAACGGGTGCAGGAAGGCTCACCGCGCCATCGAGCACAAGTTGCGCCAGCAGCAGATTGGTGAAGAGCTTGCTGATCGAGCCGATCTCGAAGATCGTCGTTTCGCTTACCGGCGCGCCGCCCTCGGCAACAACGCCCTGGGCGGCAAATTGGACCTCGCCATTGTGCAGCCGGGCCGTCGCAATACCCTTGCCTTGCCCGGCGCGATCGAGCCGGTCAGCTAAAGCCGCAGCGATGTCGGGCGAGGAGGATGATGCTGTCTCGGCCAGCGCCGGGGTGGCGCAAAGGCCCAGGGTAAGCAGCGTTGCAGTTCGACGGTTCATCAGGGGCCCTCGCAGGTGCATTGCTCGAAAGCTGCACCCGCGTTGCGGCCAAGATGGGGCAGGGCCTATTGGGCGCCCTTGGCCATCTCGATGGAATCGAGAATCACCTTGCGCGCATCGGCCAGATTGCCGATCCGGTCGATCTTGGCCCATTTGCCGGGCTCGAGATCCTTGTAGTGGGTGAAGAAGTGCTTCACCCGCTCAAGCTGGATTTCCGGGAAATCCTCGATATCGAGGATGTTGTCATACATGCGCGTTAGCTTGGATACGGGCACCGCGATGATCTTTTCATCCTGCCCGCCATCGTCTTCCATGAACAACACGCCGACCGGGCGCGAGCGCACCACGGCGCCGGGCACCAGCGGGCGCGAATTCATCACGATCACATCGAGCGGGTCGCCATCGCCACACAGCGTATGGGGCACAAAGCCGTAATTGCCGGGATAGCGCATTGGGGTGTAGAGGAACCGATCCACGAACAACGCGCCCGAGGCCTTGTCGATTTCGTACTTGATCGGCTCGCCGCCCAAAGGCACTTCGATGATCACATTGAGGTCTTCGGGCGGGTTCTTGCCGATTGGAATGGCGTCGATGTTCATTGGGCGTTCAGCCTTGGTTCATCTGGGTGGCGAAAAGGTGGCGGCCTTGTTGCCCAGAACCGCCAGCAAAAGCAAGCCTCTTGCCTGTAGTGGCTTATTTCACCACCAAAACCGGCACTTTGGCGCGGGCCAGCACCTCGGCCGCCTGGCTGCCCAGCAATAATCGCCCCAGTCCCCGCCGCCCATGCGAGCCCATCACGATCAGATCACTTCCCTGCTGCTCGGCCGTTTCGATGATGCCGTCAGCCGCCAGATGGTCGGGCAGGTGCAGCGTTTCCGCAGCCATTCCAAGGGCTTGCGCCTGCTCCTGGGCCGCCGCCAGCACCTTGCCGGCACGTTCGCGATAGCCATCCTCGAGCTGGGTGATCAGCGGCCCCGCATCGATCTGGCCAAATCCACCCGTGCCCCCGACCATGGTGGTCACCGGATCCGTCACGGTCAAAACGGTCACCTTTCCGCCACTGCCCTTGCCTAGGTTGAGCGCCGCAGCGAGGGCCTTGTCGCCCAGTTCGGAGCCGTCGGTGGCGATGAGGATGTTGTTGAACATCGGCGTTTCTCCCTGTGATGGAATGGCTTGCAACGGTTTTGTAGCAGAAACACAAAGGTGGCGAATTTGATCTCGATCAGAATGGCAGGGCTATTTTGCCTCGGTGCGGCATGGGGGGCCAGTGCCTTGGCGACCCCCGCCCTGGCCCAATCGGGTTTCAACAGCGCCTATACCGATCTGGATCTGAACGAGTGCCTCGTGCTTGACGCCGACGATTTCGGCGCCAGCTGGGCCTGCCCCGGCTATAAAGGCTTTCCGCTCAAGGTCATGGAAGGGGACCTGCGCTTTTCCCTGGCCTATGGCTTTGGCGACAACAACGAGAACGGCGCCCAAACCCTGCCGCCCTTCAACCGCCTCGGCCCCAAGCTGGAATGGCGGCTGTCCAACGCCTCAGGCCGCTGGCTGCCTATCGCGACCATCGTGCGCTACCACACTGCCGATGCCGAAACGGGCGAAGACAGCAACGAGATCCTGGTGGTTAGCCAGATTGCCGAAGGCAATTCCTGTCACATCGCCTATGTGGACGCCTTGGCTAATCCCGATGCCAACGAGTTGGCGCGTGCCGCCGCCGACCAGGCTG
This sequence comes from Devosia sp. 1566, assembly GCF_004005995.1. Lineage (NCBI taxonomy): Bacteria > Pseudomonadati > Pseudomonadota > Alphaproteobacteria > Hyphomicrobiales > Devosiaceae > Devosia > Devosia sp. 1566. Next base: position 3,697,622 of record NZ_CP034767.1, on the reverse strand, counting down.
GCGAGTTCGATTGTGCGCTTGATGAAGCCAAAACCATCGGCACCTTCAAGGCCTGGTAGCTCAAGAGGATCGAGATTTGCCGATCTGGTTGCGCAGCACGGTGCGTTCGCGCGAAGGTACGCCGATCAACTCGGCAATGCGCCAGACCATGTTGTCCTCAAGTTCGTGATTCTTGCCATCGGCAAACACCACTTCCCACATCATGCGGATGATGGCGATGCGATCCTCGAGCTCCAGCGCGGTCAGGGCCGAGGTAAAGCGGTAGAAATCCACCGCCTCGGCATCGCGCATGGCGCCTTGCCGCACCAGTTTATCCACAGCCGCTTCATCGAGTTGGTAGTGGCTCATCAGCGCAGTCTTGATGGCCTGCTGCTCTTCGGGCTTCATCTGCCCGTCCACCGATGCCAGATGCACCAGGAGGGCTGCTGCCGCCAGTTGCGGATCATGCTCGTCCATTGCCGTTTCCGGTTTTGCAAACAAGCGAGTAAGGGCGTCGAACATGCAAAACCTCTGCCGGCATCTGGCCTTTCGGCGTAAGAGGAAAGCGCTAAGGCGCGGTTAGCGTTCCATCCTTCATTGCGAGGGCGGTGGATGGCAAAGGTTAACCTTTTCCCCAACCCCGCAAAAAGACTCGGCTTGACTCCGGAACCCGGTCCGTAGTGTTCTTGTTTTGTTCTGAACCAAGAACCGAAAGCCCCATGAGCGACCTTGACCGCCAAACGCGCCTTGCGGCGCTGCGCACCCGTATTGCCGATCTCGAACGCCGCCCGGCCCTGGCCGAAACGGCGGCACCGGGAGCGATGGCGGGCGGCTTTCCCCTGGCTGGCCCGGGGGTGGTGCATGAAGTGTTCGCCGATGAACGGCGCAATGGCGGCGCTGTGCTGGGGTTTGCGCTGGGGCAGGCGCGGGGATTGCTGGGGGGTACCCGCCAAGCAGTGGTTTATCTGCAGATGACGGCCGATGCTCAGGAAATGGGCCTGCCCTATGGCAGCGGGCTGCAGTTTTTTGGCTTTGATGCGGCTGACCTGGTGCTGATCCGGCCTGCCAATATCGCCGAATTGCTGTGGGCGGCTGAAGAAGCGCTGGGCTGCGGGGCGGTAGCGGCCGTGGTCGCCGACGTCGCGGGCCAGCCCAAGATTCTCGATTTCACCGCCAGCCGGCGCCTCAGCATGCGCGCCCAAAGCGGCGGGGCATCGGTGTTTCTGCTGCGCTATGGGCGCTGGCGCGAATCGAGCGCCGCGCAGTTGCGCTGGCACCTGGCGCCCCTGCTGAGCTCACCCACCCCGTTCGACGCCCGTGCGCCGGGGGCGAGCCGCTGGAGCGCCCGACTTGAAAAGGGCGCGCTTGGACAAAGCCATGGCGGCGAATGGATCCTGGAGTGGACAGAAAATGGCTTTCGAGCAGAGCAAGCAGCCCGCCCCGGTGTGGATGGAACAACGGGGAGCACGCCGCTTCCTGGCACTTTACCTGACCGATTGGGCGACCGACTATCTCAAGCGGGCTGATCGGCGGCTGCAGTCACCCCTGGCGCTGTTTGAGCGCATCAAGGGGGGCATGCGGCTGGCAGCGGTGGATCGGGAAGCGGCGGCGGCCGGGCTCAGCCCGGGCCAGAACCTGGCCGATGCGCGCGCGCTGGTGCCCAATCTGCACACGCTGCCTATCGGCCGGCCGCTCCTGGAAGCCGCCTTTGCCGATTTTGCTGATTGGCATTCCAATGCCAGCCCGCTGGTCGCGGTGCTGCCCGACATGAGCCCCTTTGGCGATCTGGTGCTCGATATCACCGGAGTATCGCATCTGTTTGGCGGCGAGGAAGCGATGCTTGCGACCCTGCTCAAGCGGCTGGCGGTTCTGGGCTATCGGGTCCAGGGCGCGGTGGCCTCCACCGTGGGCGCAGCCTGGGCTGTTGCCCATTTTGCCGCCAACCAGGTGGTGGCTGCGGCCGATACCGAGCGGGTCCTGGCGCATCTGCCGGTCGCCGCGCTTCGCCTCAGCCCGATCCAGATTGCCGGGCTCAATGCCATGGGGCTCAAGCAGGTAGGGCAGGTGCGCGGGCGCGAGCGCAAGGCCCTGCAGGCCCGGTTCGGCTTGTCGCTGCTGACCCGGCTCGACCAAGCCTATGGCGCACTCGAAGAACGTCCCGTGCCCCGCCTGCCCCTGGCTGAACGCTATGCCGAGCGCCGCTTTGCCGACCCGATCGGCTTGATGGACGATGTGCTGATGTGTGCCCATGACCTGGCGGTGCAGATTGGGCTGCGGCTCGAAAGCGAAGGGCTGGGTGCGCAAAGCTTTCATCTGTTCCTCTATCGGGTGGACCACAAGGTGATGTGCCTGTCGGTCAATGCGGCCCGGGCCACGCGAGACCCTGCCCATATTGCGCGTCTTTTCGCCCATCGCTCCGAGCGGCTGGGCGGAGATTACGATGCGGGGTTTGGCATTGATGCGATCCGGCTTGCTGCCAGCTCGGTGTCCCCGCTCGATGCCGTGCAGGTGGGCGCCTTTGCCGCTGCCGACGGGGCACAGGATCTGGACCGGCTTTATGACCGCATGGCTAGCCGCCTGGGGGCGCTGGCGGTGCTGCGCACCAAATTCAGCAATACCCATATTCCCGAGCGGGCCGTGCGGCTTGAGCCGGTGATCGCCCGCACCCCCGACGATCCCGAAGCGCTGCCCGATCCCGGCCGGGCGCGGCCGCTGCGGCTCCTGCCGGTGCCCGAGCCCATCACCATCACCGCCGCCCAGGTGCCCGATGGTCCTCCCGCCGGCATGATCTGGCGGCGGGTGGGGTACCAGTTCATCAAGACCTCGGGGCCCGAGCGCCTAGCGGCCGAATGGTGGCGCAGCGGCCAGCGCCTGCAATTGGTGCCACCGCAGGGACAGGGGAGCAAGCCGGGGCAGGCTCAGCCCTATCTACCCCAATTGGTGCGCTTTGATCCCGAAGCGCAAACGCGCGATTATTTTATTGCCGAGGATGATGGCGGGCGGCGGTTCTGGCTTTATCGGCAGGGCTTTTACGGCAGCACCGCCGGACCGTCCTGGTATCTGCACGGGTTCTTTTCATGAACCGGGTGCTGTCATTCCCTCCGTCCGGAGGTGGGCGGGAGCAGCCGCCGGCGCCGCAATTTGCGGAACTGGTGAGCACCAGCAATTTCTCGTTTCTGCGCAGCGGCTCGCACCCTGAAGAGTTGGTATCAGCCGCCATCCACTATGGCATGACCGGGCTCGGGCTATGCGATCGCAACAGCTTTGCCGGCGTGGTGCGCGGCTACATGGTGGCGCGAGACATGGGGCCGCAGGCGCCCGGCTTTCGTTATCTCGTGGGCGTACGGCTGGTGTTCAGCGACGGCACACCCGACATCATCGCCTATCCCAGTGACCGGCAGGCCTATGGCCGCCTGTGCCAGCTGCTGACGCTGGGCAATGGGCGAGGGGAAAAGGGCGCTCCGGTGCTGTATCTCGCCGATCTTCTGGAAAGGGACGAAGCGGGGGAAAAAGCGGCGGCGGGGCAGCTCCTCATCCTCATGCCCGATGAAAGCGATTGGGATTTGACCGAGCGCACGCTGCAAACCCTGGCCGGGCAGGCCAAGGGGCGGGTGTGGGTTGCTGCCGCCCCCCGCTACGCCGGCTCCGATCGGGCCCGGTTCAACCGCATTGCCGAGATGGGGCACCGGCATGGCGTGCCCATGCTCGCCACCAATGACGTTTTATACCACGAGCCCAACCGGCGGATGGTGCAGGATGTGGTCAGCTGCATCCGTCAGCACCTGACCCTTGAAACCGCCGGCAGGCGGCTCGAAGCTAATGCCGAACGCCATCTCAAGCCCGGCCGGGAAATGGCAAGGCTCTTTGCCGAACATCCCGATGCCCTCCGGCAAACCCAGCTGCTGATGGACCGGATTGGCTTTTCGCTCGACCAGCTCAAATACAACTATCCCGAGGAAACGGTCGGCAATGGGGAAACCGCCCAGCAGACCCTTGAGCGCTTGACCTGGGCCGGCGCAGCCAGGCGCTTTCCCGATGGGGTGCCCGACGAGGTCAAGCGCATGATCTGGAGCGAATTGTGCCTGATCGCCTATAAGCGCTACGCGGCCTATTTCCTGACGGTCCATGACATCGTGATGTTTGCCCGCTACGAGCGCAAGATCCTGTGCCAGGGGCGCGGTTCGGCGGCCAATTCCACCGTCTGCTTTTGCCTTGAGATCACCGAGGTCAATCCGGTCACCGGCAATCTGGTGTTCGGGCGCTTCATTTCCACCGAACGCGACGAGCCGCCCGATATCGACGTCGATTTCGAGCATGAGCGGCGCGAAGAGGTGATGCAATATGTTTACCAGAAATATGGGGGCAAGCGCACGGGCCTCACCGCCAATGTGATTTCCTATCGCTCCAAGAGCGCCATGCGCGAAGCGGCCAAGGTGTTCGGGGTGGCCGAGGATACGGTGGCTGCGCTCAACCAGATGCAATGGGGCTGGGGTGCCCCTTTCGATCTGCGCGAAGTCGAGCGGATCGGCATGCATCCCGATGATCCCGTGCTCGCCCAATTGTTCGAGGTGACCAAGGTTCTGCATGGCTTTCCACGCCATCTGAGCCAGCATGTGGGTGGGTTCGTCATCACCCGGGACTCACTGGAAAGTCTGGTGCCGATCAGCAAATCGGCCATGGAAAGCCGCACCATCATCGAGTGGAACAAGGACGATATCGACGCGCTGGGCATTCTCAAGGTCGATATTCTGGCACTCGGCATGTTGTCTTGCCTGCGGCGCGGTTTTGAGCTGATGCACCGCCACTACAATCAGGAGATCCGGCTGGTAGATCTTTTGGCTGAAGAAACCGATCCCGACCAATCCAAGAAGGCGCGAGTTTATGCCATGACCCACCGCGCCGATACGATCGGGGTGTTCCAGATCGAAAGCCGGGCGCAGATGTCCATGCTGCCGCGGATGCGGCCGCAAAGATTTTATGACCTTGTGATCGAGGTGGCCATTGTGCGGCCAGGGCCAATCCAGGGCGGCATGGTGCATCCCTATCTGCGGCGCCGGCTAGGCAATGAGGAGGTCACCTATCCCAAGCCCGAGCTCAAGGCCGTGCTGGGGCGCACCCTCGGTATTCCCTTGTTTCAGGAGCAGGCCATGCAGATCGCCGTGGTCGGGGCGGGCTTTTCGGCTGGGAAGGCCGACCAGTTGCGCCGGGCCATGGCCGCGTGGCGACGCACCGGCCAGATCGCGCAATTCGGCGAGGAGTTCATCGCCGGGATGCTCGCCAATGGCTATGAGCTGGAGTTCGCCAAAAGCTGCTTTGCGCAAATCCAGGGTTTTGCCGAATATGGCTTTCCCGAAAGCCATGCGGCTTCGTTCGCGCTGCTGGTTTATGCCTCCTGCTGGCTCAAATGCCATTATCCCGATGTGTTTGCCTGCGCGCTGCTCAACAGCCAGCCCATGGGCTTCTATGCTCCCTCCCAGATTATCCGCGATGCGGTCGAGCATGGGGTGGAAGTGCGGCCCGTCGATATCAACCGCTCCCACCTCGAGCATGTGCTGGAAGGCAATAGCCGCCCGGCGGCCGAGCATTTGTGGGTGCAGCATGCCGAAATGGTGGGCGACATCCGCTCTACCCATGCCATCCGGCTGGGGCTGTCGGCGATCAAGGGCCTTAAGGAGGACCACGCCAACCGTCTCGTCGCCCGCCGCGGGCGGGGCTATGATTCCGTGCGCGATCTGTGGCTGCGCACCGGGCTGCCGGTAGCGAGCCTGGAGATCCTGGCGCAGGCGGATGCCTTTGGCTCACTGGGGCTATCGCGTCGCGATGCGGCCTGGGCGGTAAAAGGGCTGACGGCCACTGCCGGCGCCGAAACGCTGCCCTTGTTTGCCGCCACCCCAGGGGCGCAATCGCTCGGCGAAGGAGAAGCCGATGCGGGCCTGCCGCCGATGCCGCCCGGCGAAGAGGTGATCCATGATTATCGCCACCTCAGCTTCTCGCTAAAAGGCCACCCGGTGCATTTTGCCCGGCCGCAGCTAGAAAGGCGCGGCGTGGTCAAGGCCAGCGCCTTGCTGGGGCTTTCCCCCGGCCGGCAAGTGGAGGTGGCGGGTCTGGTGCTGGTGCGCCAGCGGCCGGGCACTGCGCAGGGAGTGATCTTTGCTACCCTCGAGGATGAAACCGGCGTGGCCAATATAATCGTGTGGCCAAAAGTGTTTGAAGCCAATCGGCGCGTGGTGCTGGGTGCGCGCATGCTGGCGGTCAAGGGCGAGCTGCAGCGGGAGGGTCTCGTGATCCATATTGTTGCCCGACAGCTGACGGACCTGACACCAACCCTCTTGGACATTGCCGATGGTCATCCCTTGGGCGATGCCGTGTTGGCGCGTGCGGACGAAGGGCGCACCGGCACCCCGGGCAGCCGGGGACCGGAACGAGACCAGTTGCGCCACGAAGATACAGCCCGCCGCCACGCCCATGCGGCCCTGCCCAGCGGACGCAATTTTCACTAGGCGGGTCGTTCCTGAAAAAGCTCGCAAGCGGCTTTCCGGTATCGCTCTCGGTAATTTACGTATTGAGGACACGATCTCAAGCCCTCCTTAACCTCGATAAGGTTTGATTGGCCGATCACGAACCGGAGACAGGTGTGTTCACCCCCGCGCATAAATCAATGCCGGCGCTCGATTACGTATCGACCGTCAAGTCTGTCTATAAGGACAGGCGCGCGATGATTTACGGCACGCTGGCCAGCGCTGTCGGCGCGGCCACGACCGCGCTGAAAACCGGATCTCCGCTGCTTTGGGGCATCACCGTCATTTTCCTGTTGATCGCCGTCTTTCGATTTATCGACATGACGCAGTTCAAGCAGGCCGATATCGGTCCAGAGGATGTCGACGCGGCCTATCAGTGGGAAGTGCGCGCTACGCTCTGGGGCGCTTTCGCCGCGCTTGTTTATGGCTCCTGGTGTTTCTTCAGCTTCGTCTTTGTTGATGATCCCGTCGCGGAGATCATCAGCATGGTCACTACCACTGGTTGCATGGTGGGCATTGTCACGCGCAATTTCGGGCTGGACCGGCTCCTCACCCTGCAACTGGTTATTGCCTGCACCCTGATGTGCGCCGGGTTGCTGCTCGGGGGGGATATCTACCACCAGGTTCTTGGCGTCCTGATGCTGCCCATGCTGCTCAGCATGCGCGTATTGGCGCGCGATGTCCGCTTGATCCTCCTTAGCGCGGTTCACCAGCGGGTTGAGGCCTCCCGCCTCGCCATTGAGCTCGATACCGCACTCGATACGATGCAGCATGGCCTGTGCATGCTCGATAGCCGGGGCTTTATCTCGGTCACCAATGATTATGCCGAAAAGATCTTCCAGGCGCTGGTGCCGGGAGAATGGGGCGGCCGGTGCTTTTCCGACAGCATCGCGCAGGCCGAAGCCCACGATACCCTGTCGCACCCGGATGCGCAGAATCTGCTCGACTGCGTTGCCCGGGGTAGTGGCAAGACCGTCCTGAAGCTCGAAACCGGTGAATTCATCGAAGTTACGGTCAGTTCACGGCGCGAACAAAAGGTGCTGCTGTTCGAAAACATCACCGCGCGCGTGGAGGCGGCCGAGCGGATCAACTTCATGGCGCATTTCGACAGCCTTACCGGTTTGCCGAACCGGGGGCACTTCGCCGAACTGGTGGAAGCCGATCTGGTGCAGCGCCGCACCACGCGCGCCTTTGGCGAGATCGTGCTGATGATCGTGGACATCGACGACTTCAAGCATGTGAACGATACGATGGGTCACCTGATCGGGGACCGCCTGCTGGTGGAGGTGTCCCACCGCCTCGACACCTTGATGGGGGTGGATTGCCTTGTCGGCCGCTTTGGCGGGGATGAGTTCCTGGTTTATCGCGGCGATGTCACCCAGGCAGAGGCAGCGCGCGATGCCGAAGCCATCGTTGCCGTGTTCAAGCCGCCATTCAACATCATGGGCCAGGTTATCGCGGTCAATGTCAGCGTCGGCCTCGTGGTTGAGGACGCCATGGCCGAGGGGCTGGATTCGCTGATGACCAAGGCCGATCTTGCGCTCTACAAGGCCAAGGGCTCGGGCAAGTCGCAGGTGCAGTGCTTCCAGGAAGAAATGGACGTGGATTACCGGTATCGCCAGCGCCTCAAGACCGATCTGCGCCATGCCCTTGATACCGACGCGCTGTCCCTGGTGTTCCAGCCGATCGTTGATATCAAGACCCAGCGCGTGGTCAGCTGCGAAGCGCTGGCGCGCTGGCACCATCCCGAACTCGGACCCATATCCCCAGCCATTTTTATCCCAATGGCCGAAGAAACCGGCTTGATCTCCGATATCAGCCGCTGGGTGTTGACGACCGCTACGCGCGAATGCCGCTCCTGGCCCGAAGATGTCAGCGTTTCGGTGAACATCTCGGCCCGCGATTTCCGCAATGCCGATGTCGGTGACATGGTCGAGGAGGCGCTGCGCAGTTCCGGCCTGGCACCGCACCGGCTGGAAGTCGAGGTAACCGAAACCGCGCTGATCGAGGAGCGGGACGCGGCCACCAAGATCCTGAGTGGATTGGCGACCAGGGGAATCGGCATTGCGCTTGATGATTTCGGCACCGGCTATTCGTCGCTAAGCTATCTGCAGGCGCTGCCGTTCACCAAGCTTAAGATCGATCGCAGCTTCGTCATGAACATCGCCGCCGATGCGCGGGCCCTCAAGCTCCTGTCCAATGTGGCCCAACTGGGCAAGGACAACAATCTGGTGATCACTGCCGAAGGCGTGGAAACCGAGGACCAGTTGGAGCTGGTTTCCCAGCATACTTGCGTGGATCAAATCCAGGGCTTCCTGTTTGGCGCGCCGCTCCCGCGGCGCGAGATTGCCGAGTTGATCGGCCGCATGCGCATGGCGCAAAGCTTCCCTGCGAAAATCGTCAAAACGGTTAATTCTCGGTAAACGCCCGCCCCTCCGGCGTTTTTGCCGGCGGCAGAAAATTTCCCTCGCCAGAAACGCCGCCAAACCCCGCAGTTCCCCTGTTTTCAACATGACTAACAAGTGATTAACTTGTGTCGGGTGTAAGGGGTGATGTGATGAGTGCGGTAGTCACACCCGTTGCTGGGGGCACTTCCCGTTTTGCGGAAGCGCTTGTCGATCTCTTGGACAGGGTCGAGTACCGGCGGGTGAGCGTAGAGGATCAGCTTGATCCAGTGTATCGGCTTCGTTACGAGGCCTATCGGCGGGAGGAATTCATCCCGTTCAACAGCCAGCAGGTGGTGCGCGACGAGTTCGACGAACTGCCCAATGTTTCCTGTTTCGGGGTGCTTATCGACGGGCGGCTGGTGAGTTCCATCCGCGTCCATCATCTGAGCCGAGACACCCCGGTTTCGCCATCACAATCGGTATTTCCTGACCTCCTCGATCCGTTGATTGCGGACGGGGTGCACATGGTGGATCCCGGCCGGTTCACCGCCGATCACGAAGCGACTCTAGCTTATCCGGCCTTGCCCTTTCTGGCCCTGAGGATCGGGGTGATGGCCGCGCGCCATTATGGCGCTCGCTATTGCCTGTCCTCGGTGAGGCCCGAACACTCCGCCTTTTACCGAAGGGTGTTCAACTCCACGCAGTGGGGCGAGGCTCGGTATTATCACGGGCTGCGCTTCCCGATGGTGCTGATGGTGGCCGATGTGCCGGTGATTTATCCGCCGCTGTTGGAGCGATACCCGTTCTTCATGTCCACCGAAGAAGAGCGGCAGGCGCTGTTCGGCTCGCCCAGCGGCTCGGTAAAGCTGGTCGCTCCCAGCGCCCGCATGGCCCGGCGCATTGCCCAACTCGGCGGCTCAGCCGAAGGGGAGCTGTGAGAACCGGGCCCTTGTGGTGCACACAGCCGGGCTAAACTCGCGCACCAGGGGGCGTGTGGTTCCTGACCGATGCCTCACGCGTCGGAACCGGCCAAAGGGAGTTTGCCGCAGGTCGGTTCCGGTCCGCTCAGCCAAGTTCGCGCATCGCGTCACCAATCCACGCCAAATTGTCTTGGGGCAGGAAGCCCCAGTTGTAGAAGGCGACTTCTTCAACGCCGCCGTTGCGGAGCGCCTGCACAGCGCCGAGGAATTCGGTTTTGCTCGCAAGGTCGGGATAAGAGGGGCGCAGGATGCCGCGCAGCTTGCCCGCGCCCCTGAGGCGTCGCTGGAGATCGAAAAGGTCGGCGGAAACCCGCTCGGCCGATGCTTCATAAAAGCACGCCTCGATGATTCCAGCCGTTTGCGCCAGCGCGGGCAAATCGCTGCCCTCGTACCAGGCGCCGGCGGTCGGCCGGGCAACGGAGGGGATCACCGAAACCGTTGCATCGGCTCTGACGGCGTCCCGAATTTCACCGACCAAGGACGTTACGACGCCGCAACGGAAATCCAGAAAGCTCTGGAGCTCAAAGTCTCCCGCCAGGTCGGCTCGCCAGAAGGCTTCCGCCATGTCGGCGGGATAATCGATGCCGCTTTCCAGATAAGCCTCGATGTCGCTGGCAATTTGAGCCTTGAGCCGGCGCGCATCGATGCCGGCTCGTTCCGCACTGGCGAGGCAATGCTCGCAAAAGCAAAGCCCGAGCAGGTTTTCGAGCCAGGCATTGGACTTCAGGAGGGCAAATTCGTGGTGAAAGCCATGGGCATAAGGCGTCCAGCCGGGTGCTTCGAGGGAAATGCCCGATACCGGATAGCGCTCGGTTACGTCGCTCGCGAGAGCAACAGCATAGGCGCGTGCGTCCGGAGCTGATGGGCAGAGATTGTAGAAATAGGGATCGCCAAAGGCGTTGCGCACGACACTTTCCGGGTGGGCCATCCCCAGCCGCGTATTGTGCAACAGCACCAGCCACACATTGGTAGCCATATCCGAGCGCGTCAGTTCACCAAGAACATCGCCCTCGGCGAGCAGGGAGTTTGCCAGCGGCTGAATTGTGCCATAGCGTGCCGGATCGGCATGGAAATAAACTGTGCCATCCTCGGGAAAATACACCTTGCCCCTGGTGCCACGCGGCCGCAGGAACTTGCCGGCATGATAACTACCGGCCACTGTTACGGTGTCGAGCCCCAGCCGCCGGAATTCGTCAACGGCCGCGGGAACACCAGCCTCCTGGAGGTCCCAGGCATAGGTATAGATGGCTTTGTAGCTCATCGGCGGACCTCGACAGGAATGGCAGGTTAGAGCGCTGGTGCGCTTGGCCGAAACGGCCGGGATGCAGCAATCTGTAACAAACCTACTTTCGTCGTCAAGCAACCGCCGCGAAGGGCCACCTATTCATTCGGTGGCAATGACGAATTTGCCCAAAGAGCTGAGGATAGTTGTAAGTTTCTTACATAAAAGGGCGGCGGGGCACTCGGAATGCACCGAGCGCCCAGTTGAGGCCTCAGGAAGCGATCTGGTGGATGCGCACACCCGGAACCACTTGCTGGGCAATGTCGCAGAGGTGGCGGTGGTGGGTCAGATAGATCACTTGCCCCACAATGGCCATTTGGGCAAAGAGCCGAAACACTTCTTCCGAGCGCGGCTCGTCAAAGGTTTCCATGATGTCGTCGGCGATGAACGGCACAGAAGGGCGCACGGCAGCGAACTCGGCATATCCTGCAAGGCGCAAGGCCAAGTAGAGCTGGAACCGGGTGCCTTTGGACATATCGGTGGCGAGCTTGGAGCCGCCGCCGCGCGCGAGCCCAATGAGCGCTTCCCCGTCCTTTTCAGCGCGGGTGGTGAGGCCCGTATATTCGTTGCGGGTAATCAGCTGGAATGCCTGGGACGCGCGTTGCATCATGGAAGAGCGGTGCTGTTCGCGGTAGGCATGCAAGGCGTGCTCGGCCACAAGCCCTCCCGCGCGGAGGCGCACAAAGCGCAAGGCGAGCTCCTCGATCTGGAGCAACAAGGTGCGCCGTTCCGCTTCGATCCGGGCAACCGCGTCATCGCCGCCAACTGCGGCGAGTCGTTCCTGCGCCATTGATCTTTCAGCGAACAGCATCCGCCGCCGCTCGTCCAAATCCTCAAGCCTGGCGGCAAGCACCGCCGCCGTTTCGTCCAGCGCCGTACGGTCAATATCGGCAAGCCTGTTCAATGCCGTTTCAAGGCTCGACACGTTCATCTCGCCGACAATGCGGGCTGCAAGCTTGGCTTGCTCATGTTCGAGCCGGTCGCGCTCGGCGCACTGCGCCAGGGCTGCCGCTACCCCGGCCAGGTCCTCGGCGGCAAAGAACTCGAGCAGTTCGCCTTTCTTGGCCTCGCAGACCCGCAGCTCTTGCGCCAGGGACCCCAACTCGGCCTGCAGCGCTTCGAGTTCGCCAGCCTTTTCCATGCGGCGTTGCAGGCTCTGGCGGGCTTGGCGGCTCCTTTGGGCAAGGGCTCCAGCCAGTTGCGGGGCTTGTGCAGGCTCGAACGTCTCCTTCAGCTCGTTGTGCAGTTCCGCCACTCGCTCGCGAAAGGCAGCCTGATCGCGCTCCATGGCAGCGATACGATGCTCGGTTTCCTCTCGGTGGCGCAGTTCTGCACCAAGCTCCGCCAAGGCGTCCAGAATTGCCCGCACTGCGCCGGTACTGGGGGCCTGGTCGGCAAACCAGGTTTCTTCCACCGTTCGGTCCCAGCGGTTCTGCCAGTCTGTTTGCTTGCCCAAAGCTGCGTCTCGAACGCGGCGGCGCGCCAGCAGTTCGCGCTCACGCTCACGCAGCAGTTTGTCCGCGCTTTCGCTTGCCGCCTGAGCGGAGGCGACGGCGTTCAAAGCGTTCTCGGCGCTTTGCAGCAGCGCGGGCACACTCAACGCGCTTGTGTCGGCGCCAGTGGCGGTCAGCGCTTGGGCAAGCTCGTCCCGTTCACGGGTAAGTTCAGCGCGCGTGTCGCTGAGCGCGGCGGTTGCGCCGTCCAGCGTCGCCAGCGCAGCGCGAGCGCGCTCGACCCCCGTGCGCCAATTGTCGATGTCGTCCAGCAATTGGCGTGTGGCGGTGTCGGCGAGTTGATCCAGGTCAGCGGGCAGGCTGGCGCGGGGGGCCGAGCGCAGCGTTTCGAGTTCTGCTGCCGCTTCCTCCAGCTGTGCTTCTTCCTGGGCCAGGCGCGCCTCGGTGGAAGTGAGTTCAGCCGAAAGGCTGCGCATCTCCACCGTAGCCTGCGCGTTGGCGATGCGGGCGTCAGTCATTTGGTCGGCGGCCGTCATGGTAGCCGCAAATTGCAGAGCGCTGTCGCGGTCGAGTTGCTCCAGATGGCGGCCCCAGGCGGCATCGCGTTCGGCCCGCAGGTTTGCAGCCTCGGTATCGTCGATCGCTCCGGCAGCCCGCAAATGCTTGATGCGATTAAGCTGTTCAGTTTGGCGCGCCAGCAGTTCCCGCTGGTTCTCCCGGTGCCTTGTTGCGCGTGCCTCCGCTTCGCTGATGCCGCTCCGCCATTGGCTGATTTGCGCGACTGTTGGCAATGTGAGGCCAGCCAGATCATCAGCAGTGCCGGACCAGGGCAGCAAGGCAGCCATCGCGCCATCGAACTCCCGTTGCAGCCGCGGGAGCTCTCTGGCATGGATCCGCTCACGGGCGCTAAGGTCGCTTTGGCGCGCGGCGGCGATGCCGGCTTGCAGATTGGCTAGAGTCGATGGATCTAAGCTTGGCCGCTTGGCAAGCAAGGCTTGTTGCTCCTGCTCGGCCGCCTCGAAGGCAAGTTGAGCTGCGGTGACTTCCTGCTCGGCCGTCGCGAGCAGCGCGTCGATACCGGAGCGCTGCTCGATCAGGTCGCGCAGGGTTCCGGCAACCGGCGCCGGGATGAGGAGGGCGCGGGCGTCGGCTTGGTCCGCCCGCCCAAGTGAGCGGGTAATGGCGGAGATGCGGGCCTGTTGCTCCAGCAAGGTCTGGCGCCGCTTAGGCAAGTCGTCTTCGGCGGTGCGAAAGCGGGCCGCGGCATCGGCAAGTGCCTCGATGGGCTCGGCGAGAGCCAGCACGGCCCCGTCCACTGCAATGGCCTCGATCTCGGCACGAAGGCGCTTGGCGCGGCCTTCCAGTTCGGCATTGCGCGTTTGAAGCCGGGTTTCATCGTGCATCAGGCCTGGCAGTTCCTGGCCCCAATGGGCGGGCGGGCGGGGAAGATCCTCCAACTTGGCGAGCGTCTCGGTCAGGCGAGCGTGATCCTGGGCGAGGGGGAATGCGCGTGCGATGCGGCTTAGAGCTTCATGCTCAGCCCGGGCGCGCCCAAGTTCTCTGCTGATCTCCTCGTATGCCCTGGTCGCCCGGTCCAGATCGGCGACGAGGGCATTGTGGGCGGAAGCCTGCACATCAATCTGGTCCCGCTTCGTTTTCAGCTCGGCAATTTGGCGCTTGTGGACGGCAATCTGGGTGGAGCTGGCGCTTTTGCGGTAAATCCCGTCCGCTTCCGCCTTGAGGCCTTCAAGAATGCGGCCGATATCGGCAAGGCCCGTGCTCGCCGAAAATAGCAGCTCTCCTAGATCGCCCCGGCTTTCCAGAATGGCATTGCCGCCATCTTCAAGGGTTTGATCATCGAGCGAGAACATCATGCGATAGGCGTCGCGGGTAAGGCCTGCCAGTGGCGTGCTCAGCAGCGCCTCATTGGCGGGCTGGCCGCGTCCATCGCGCAGCGAATTGGTGCGGCCCTTGACGCGACGCAGCGCATGGTTTTCGTCGTTGAACTCCAAAACCCCGCCAATTTCCATGGACGGATAGGGGTGGAGAAAATTGTAGCGGCTGCGCTCTTCGATGCCGAACAGCAGGTCGAGATAGGCCGAAAGCGAGGTGGATTTCCCCGCTTCATTAAGCCCATAGATAATGTGCAGGTCGGGGGTTCCGGGCTCATGGGCGCCGAAATCGAGCGAAAAATCCGTGAACTTGCCATAGCGAAGCAGGTCGAGGCGGCGCAGGCGCATTAATCGGCCCCGGCTTCGCTTTGACGCAAACGGGCGACCACGTCCTCGCTGCCTTCGCTCAGCACCTGATCGATAAAGGCTTCGAAACCTGCTTCGTCGTCGCCGGCAAAGCGCCGCGCTTCGGGCGGCAAGCTGTCGCGCACATCCTTGACCAGTTGCCGGAGGGTTTCGCGCACGCTGTGCTGGCCGATGCTTTGGGTGCGCATGAGGTCACCCAGTTCGAGCACCGGATCGGCCGAAGGACGGATTTCGGCTGTGTTTGGGGAGGTGGTGGCCAGCTCAATCTTTTCGATCCAGGTTTGACCAATTCCCTCCAGGCGCTGCTCAATTTCGGTGAGGAGCAAGTCGCGATCGCGGCGCATGCGCCAGCTCAGGGGCGTTTCACCCGCTAGCTTGAGGCGCAGCACCAGATGGGGCGCTGCGGTGGCGGCGCGTAAGGCGGCGACGCTGCTTTCAAGCGCGTCGATGACTTCGCGCCAGGATTGCTGGCCCGAAAGATCAACCGCGAGCCGCTCGAACTGGGCAATGCTGGTCAGCCTTTCCTCGACGGTTACCGAGCGATCATCGGCGATGGTCACCAGCGATACGGTTTTAGGGCCGGCCTCGTTGATGTCGCGGCCCTGGGGCATTCCGGGCATGATGACATGGCGGTCGCCGGGGTGATGGGCGCGGGCGTGGACATGGCCTAAGGCCCAGTAATCAAAGCCCCATTCCTGCAGGTCGGCGAGGCTGCAAGGGGCGTAATTGTCGTGGCCCGGCGCGCCGGCAAGGCTGGTATGCATGATGCCGATATGGGCGGTGTCGGGGGAGGGGGCGCGGAACTTCGGCAGCAGGCTTTCGGGGGCGTGCGGACGCGAAAAGCTCAATCCATGCAATGAGATATCGAGGGCGCCGCGGCGCAGGGTGATTGTTTCGGCGCGGCTGCCGAAGATTTTGACGCTGTCGGGCAGGATCAGTTCCTGGGTGATCTTGGACAGTGCGTCGTGATTGCCGCGGACGATGAAGACGGCGATGCCGGCTTCGTGCAGGCGGCCAAGTTGGGTGGCGATGAAGCGGGCGGTCTTCATCGAGGTCTGATCGCCGTCATAAAGATCGCCCGCGATCACGAGGGCGTCGACCGCTTCGGCAAGGCAAAGATCGACAATGGAAACAAGCGCTTGGCGGGTCGCGTCGCCGACCAGTTGCCCCAGATCGGCATTGCGTAATGCCAGGGAGCGGAGGGGGGAATCGAGGTGAATATCGGCGGTGTGGACGAAGCGGAAGGGCATGAAAGGGAGCTCGTCGGAGGGGCGCGGCGCGTGGGCACTATACTTAACAATGTCATGCCAGAGGGGCGGGGTATATCGCAAGCGCTTGGGATGGCCGAGTTTAGAACAAGGAAAATGCGGCAGCACGATAGCGTTGCAAACCTTCCTGCCGCGGTTCCGCCACAAAGATGAACGGACTATGAACAGGTCAATCGCGGGAACAAAGTGGAGCTTGGCTCCATTGGGTGAGCACGCCCAAGCAGGGAGCCAAGGTCATGAGTTTTCCACCCATCGATCCCAGCCCGACCGCGCCTGATCCGGGGCCGGTGCCGCCGATCTTTCCGCGCCCGATCGATGATGCGCCCAAAGAAGGTGACCTGCCGGTGCCCGATCCAACCAATCCCAATGACAATGCGGAGCCTGGGCCCACCATGCCGCCGGAGCGCTCGCCATTTCCGGACAGTGCCGGCGGGTGAAGATCGCGACCTTCAACGTCAACGGCATCAATGGACGGCTTGCCGTGCTGCTGCGCTGGCTCGAGGAAGCGGCGCCCGATGTGGTGTGCCTGCAAGAACTCAAGGCGCCAGATGAGCGGTTCCCCCGCAAGGAAATCGAACAGGCAGGCTATGGCGCCATCTGGCTGGGCCAAAAAAGCTGGAACGGGGTGGCGCTGCTGGCGCGGGGCACCGAGCCGGTGGAAACCCGGCGCGGGCTCGTGGCCGATGCCGAAGATGAGCACAGCCGTTACATCGAGGGGGCGGTCAGTGGCGTGCTGGTGGGCTGCCTGTACCTGCCCAATGGCAATCCGGCGCCGGGGCCGAAATGGGACTATAAATTGCGCTGGTTCGAGCGCTTTTCCCGACATGCAGGCGAGCTGATCGCAGCCGATATCCCCGCCGTGCTGGCGGGGGACTATAATGTGATGCCGACCGAGCTCGATGTGTACAAGCCCGAGCGCTGGACCAAGGACGCGCTGTTTCGCCCCGAAGTGCGCGCCGCCTATCAGAGCCTGCTCGAGCAGGGCTGGACCGATGCCCTGCGCACCATGCATCCGGGCGAGCGAATCTATACGTTCTGGGACTATTTCCGCAACGCCTATGAGCGCGATGCCGGCTTGCGGCTCGACCATCTGTTGCTGGCGCCAGCCCTGGCCGACCGGCTGGAAGACGCCGGCGTCGATCGGAACGTGCGCGGCTGGGACAAGGCGAGCGACCATGCGCCGACCTGGATCGTCCTGCGCTAGGCGTTTCGGGGGCTAAGGGGGCACAGCCATGAGCCAGGAACTGCTGATCTTCATCGTGATAGGTTTTTGCGCCCAGATTGTTGACGGGGCGCTGGGCATGGCCTTTGGCGTGATCTGCACCACGGCTCTGCTGTCCATCGGCCTGCCGCCGGCAGCGGCTAGTGCGCTGACGCATGTGACCGAAATCTTCACCACCGCCGCTTCGGGCGCCTCGCATGCCTATCATCGCAATGTGGACTGGAAACTGGTGGCCCGGCTGGCGCCGGCGGGCATGATCGGCGGTGCGATTGGCGCCTATCTGCTGTCCAGCATCGATGCCAGTTTCATGGAGCCGCTGGTGTCGATCTATCTGATCGGTTTTGGGTTCTTCATTCTCTACAAGGCGTTCCGTCAATTCCAGCCGCGTCTGGTGAGCGACAAGCTGGTGCCCGGGATCGGGCTGGGAGGCGGGCTGCTCGACGCCATGGGCGGGGGCGGCTGGGGGCCGATCGTCACCTCGTCGCTGGTGGGGCGGGGGCATGACCCCAAAAAAGTCATCGGCTCCACCAGCCTGTCGGAATTTCTGGTGACGGTGACGATCTCGCTGACCTTTGTTTTGACGCTGGGCTGGACCCAGTTCAACGCCGCTATCGGCCTCATCATTGGCGGCGTGCTGGCGGCGCCGATCGGCGCCCTCCTCGTCAAACGCCTGCCACTGCGCCCGTTGATGGTGGGCGTGGGAGCGGTGATCATCGGGACGTCGGTGTATCGGTTTTTGTAGGCGTCTGGCCGTAAACAGCCGGCGAACGGTGCTTTCGCGGCTGGGTGCTTGACCCGATGCGGTGCGCGGCTTCCCCTTGCGGCGACGGCGAGGACCGTTGGGGGAGCAGCAAAGTGGCGGCAGGGGTGATGCGGGCGGCGGTGGTGCGGGCGCCGGGCGGGGCCGAGGTGTTGAGGATCGAGGAGCGACCGATCCCCCAAGCGAAGGACGGCGAGGTTTTGATCCGCGTCCGCGCCTTTGGCGTCAACCGGTCCGAGCTTTACACAAGGCAGGGCCATTCGCCGGGCGTTTCCTTCCCCCGCATTTTGGGGATCGAAGCGGTGGGGGAAGTGGCCGAGGCTCCCGGCGGCGATTTCAGCGTCGGGGACCGCGTCGCTACCGTCATGGGTGGCATGGGGCGGCAGTTCGATGGCGGCTATGCGCAATATTGCGTTGTTCCGGCCCGCCAGGTGCGGCGGGTCGAGGCCCAATTGCCCTGGGAAGTGCTGGGGGCGCTGCCCGAAATGGGGCAAACGGCCTGGGGCGCGTTGTTCAAGGGGCTGCGCCTGCAGCAAGGCGAACGGCTGTTGATCCGTGGGGGCACCACATCGGTGGGGCTCACCGCCGCGAGCCTTGCCGCGCGGTTGGGCGCGGAGGTGATCGCCACCACAAGGCGCGAGGAGCGGCGGGACCTGCTCGAGCGCTTCGGGGCGCACCATGTGATCATTGACGGCGGGGAGATTGCCCCGGCCGTGCGCGCCCAGTGGCCTGAGGGGGTGCACAAGGTGCTCGAGTTGGTGGGCACGACAACGCTACGCGATTCGCTGGCCTGCGCTGCCGAAGGGGGCATTGTGTGCTCAACCGGCATGGTGGGCGACGCCTGGACGCTGCCCAATTTCGAGCCGATGATCGACGTTCCCCATCTGGTTGGTTTGTCGACCTATGCCGGCCGGGTGGAGGAATTTCTGGAAATGCCGCTCAATGAGATGGCGGAGGACGTGGCGGCCGGGCGACTGCTGCTGCCGCTCGGACCCCGGTTTACGCTTGAGCAGATCGCTGAAGCGCATCGCTGCATGGAGGAAAACCGGGCGGGCGGGAAAATCGTGGTGGTGACCTGAGGGGGCGCGTGGCCGGGGCAAGAGAGGCGGCCTCGTGGCGCTCACGCAAAGCATGCCGATATGGACGGCAGCCAGAACATCAGGGGGGAAAAGTGGTGCCGCTTAGGTGACTCGAACACCTGACCCCATCATTACGAATGATGTGCTCTACCAACTGAGCTAAAGCGGCAACGCAGGCGGAGATAGCAGGGGGCGCGGGGGTTTGCAAGGGTTGCTGCGTGGGGGGCGGGCAGGATCTGTGCGCGGCCGTGTTGCGGCGTTGCAGCAGCGGGGCGGGGTGGACGGGGGGGACTTCTTGCTTCCTGCTTCTCTCACGAGGGGACGGTGGGACTGGGGGATGGCTCGGGGCCAAACGGCCCCCCTCCCCGGCCCTCCCCGCGAGGGGGAGGGTGGGGATCGGGGCTTTCGTCGCGTTTTGCTTCAGTAAGGCCCTGTGGCGGAGGCGGCGGCCCTCGTGGGGTGTTGAGGGAACCCCCTCCCTTGATCCCTCCCCACAAGGGGGAGGGTTTCGCCTGCGGCTCTGGTGGAAAAGGGAGTTTTTGGATGGTGCGGAGGCAGGGCGGATACCATCCCGGACAGCCGCTCGAGCAAGGCCCCCCAGGCAAGAGCGAGGGTCGAGGGTTGCGTTGCAGTGACCAAAAAAATCAGGCGGGGATGGTGGCTTGGTGGAGGGGGGTGCCGGTTTGGTCGATGAAGGTGATCTCGAGGCGGTCGGGGGCGAGGGTTGCGGATAGAAAGCCGAGGGATGCGGCGGCAAAGCCTGGGGGCTCGACGGGGGTGACGGGGCGCTGTTCGGCGCCGCCGCCGCTGGTGAGGAAATGGATGCCGTCGCGTTCGGCGTGTTCCAGATTGTGGTCGTGGCCGTTGAGATAGATTTGGACGCGGTGGCGTTGCAGGATGGGGAGGACGCCTTCGACGAGGGCAGGGCTATCGCCATGGGCGCCGTGGGAAAATACGGGATGGTGCCCGACCACGATCTTCCAGCGGGCGGTGCTGGCGCCCAGCATCGTATCGAGCCAATCGAGCTGGGCGCGGGCGGCGGCGCCGGTGAAAAACCAGCGATTGCCGAAGTTGAGGTTCACAAGGCCCGTGGTGTCGAGGAAAAAGAAATCGGCGCCAGTGCCGTCGATGAGGCGGTATTGCTCGACATAATAGCGGGCGGGCAGGGTCCAGCGGTCGCTGCGCAGGGCATAGGCGAGCTCGGCATCGGGCTGGCCGCCGTAATCGTGATTGCCCAGCACCACATACCAGGGCACCTGGAGGGCCGGATCGGCATAGATGGTTTCAAAGGCCGCCTGCCAGAGCGGATCGGCGGTGTCGGCGACGCCGCGATCATAGAAATTGTCGCCGGTGGAAATGATGAAGGCGGCGGCGCGGGTTCTGGCTTCCTGCGCCAGTTGGGCGGCGACGGTGGTGGCATCGGCGAGGGCGCGGGGCTGGCCCCAATCCCCCAGAGCGAGGAAAGACAGGGTTGCGGGAGCGGGCGGCGCGGCTGCGCGGACGGGGCCGAATAGCCAGGGAAGCGTGGCAAGGGCGCCGGCGCCCCCAAGGAACTGACGCCGCGATGCACTCATAAGCCCGATGCTCCCATGGGGCGGCGCCCCTCAAGCCCCGTCTGACGTCGGGGCGCGGTGCGGCGCCGGGAGGCCATCCTCAGCCCCGATCTGGGCGGGATGGTGGCGGCTGCTTACTGGCTGGCGGGTTGGGCCAGGGGCAGGGGTTCGGCGGCGACGGCGGGCAATTGGCTCGGCGTGGTTTCGAGCGTGGGGCGGTGCACGGCGGTGACGGGCACTTTCCATTCAAAGGCGTCGAGGCGGCCCGAAACGGGGGAAATGGGCTCCCACTCGTCGGAGGTGATGCCATCGGCGGTCCAGACCGGATCGCGCGGGGCGCGCACGGCGCGGGCGAGCCATTCGCGCGCCTTGCCCTGATCGCCATTCTGGCCTTCCTCGATTTCGGCCATGAGGGTGCAAACGCCCTGGGTGGCTTCGGGGCCGTTGAAGGGGGCAAGGGCATTGCGCGCGAGGGGCCAATCATAGGCATCAATGGCGGCGCGGGCCAGAACCATGGCGGCGGCGCGCGTCGCCGGCGGGGTTTCGATCAGTTCGCGCACACGCTTGAGGCGCTCCAGCGCCGAAGCGCCGGGCTGGGCATTGGCGTAAAGAGCGGCAGCATCGGGGTGGCCGGTGGCGCGCCAGATGCGGCGGAGCAGGCTCATGGCCTTGCGGGTTTCGCCGCGATTGATGTGGATGCGCGCGGCAATGAGGGCGGCGGGCACGAAATCGGGCAGGAGCTTGAGGGCGGTCAGCGCGTGGTCGAGCGCGACGAGCGGATCGGTGTTTTCCGCTTCGCGGGCGCGGGCGGTTTCGATCACGGCCTGGCGGCGGCGCTTGACGGCGCGCTCCTCGCGATTGGCGACGGGCTCGGCATTGACCATGGCCACGGCTTCCGCCCATTGGCCATTACGGGTGAGATCATCGAACACGGCCGAGGCCGCCCAGCCGCTGGCCGGCGCGAGGGCCAGAGTTTTGCGGGCAAAGGTGAGGGCGGCGTCCGAGCGGTTCTGGGCGCGGGCCTGGTCGTAAAGGCCGGTCAGGGCCGCAACGGCGGTTTTTTCGCTGGCGATGAGGGCACGGTAATGCTCGCGGGCGGCGGACATGTCCCCGAGCGCGAGATCGGCGCGCGCCTCGAGCAACTGGGCGGCGGCATTGCCGGGCAGGCGCGCCTGGGCTTCGCGCGCCAGGGAGCGGGCGCGAGCGGGATCACCGGACTGCAGGGCGATAAAGGCGTCCGACAGTGCGTCGACACCCTGCTCCTTGCGGCGTTCGCGACCCCGGCGGGCGAGGGAGCCGGGGGTGGCCAGGACGCGGCTGACGATCGACCAGACGAGGATGATGAGCGCGGCCACCAAGAGCAGCATGAAGATGGCGGCGCCCAACTGGGGCTGCATGCGATAGCCCGCGACTTCAAGGGTCAGCGTGCCGGGCAAGGCGATCAGCCAGGCGATGCCGGCGGTGATGAGGAGGCTCGCGACAATCCAGGAGGCAAGTCGGATCATGATGCGGCCTCGCCACTCAGCGCCTGGGCCCGCAGGGTATCAAGGAAGCGGGCCGCTTCCGCTTCGGTTGCAACCAGGGTTGGCACGTCGCCCGCGGCGGCGCGCATCGGCTCGGGCAGTTGGGCAAAGAGCGCCTCGGCGGCCGCCCAATCGCGACGGGCGATCGCCGCTTCAAGGCGCGTGACGATGGCTTCGGGGTCATCGCCTTCACGCTCGCCCACCGGACGGATGGCGACGGCGGAGCGCAGCCAATCCAGCGCGCCCTCGGCCCAGCCGGCCTGTGGGTCGGCGGGGCGGCCCGCGAGAATGGCGGGCAAAACCTCGTTGAAGCGCTGCGCCACCTGATCGGGTCGGGCAATGCCGGTGGCGGCGCCATTGGCGATAGGCAGCGGGATGGAGACGGCCGGCAGCGCGGCGCGCAGGGCACCCAGCTCGGCCTCATAGGGGCGACCCGTGCTGAAAGCGGCTTCAAGGCCCGAAAGGATCAGGGGCAGCTGCAGCACGGCGCCGATATCCTCGGGCTGGCCCGCCAAGGTCGCGGTAGTTTGCGCGACGGCGGTATCGAGATTGCGCAGATTGGCTTCGGTGGTGCCGAGGCGCGCGGCCAGTTCGTCAACGCGCGGCGGCAGGGCGTTGAGTTGGTCGACCTGGGCGGGGAGCGTTTCGAGCTGGGCAACCTGCGCCGGAAGAGCGCTGAGCTGTTCGACCTGAGCGGGAAGGGCACTGAGTTGCTCGACCTGCTGGGGCAGGGTGCTGAGCTGGTCCACCCGACCGGCGAGACCAGCAAGGTCGGTGCGGAGCGCCTCGAGGGCGGCCGGATCGGCCGGGACTGCAGCGCCAGGGGGTGCAGCAGGCGTTCCGGGGCTAGTGGCGGGAGCGGCGGGGCGGGCGTCGAGTTCGTCGATCCGGGTCTGGAGGGCGGCGATCTGGGTTTCTATGCCGCTCAGGTCCACCGGTGCCGCAGCGGGTTCGGGGGCGGCCGGCTCGGCCGTTTCCAGTTCGGCAATGCGGCTGTGGAGCGCTGCCAGCTCGGCCTGGGTGGTTTGGGTGACGGTTTCGAGCTCGGGAATGGCGCTGGCGAACTGGGCGAGACGCGGATCCTCGGGCGCCGGCGGGGGCGTGGGCAGATCGGGGGTGGGCCAGAGGCCGGCAAAGGCGAGGCCATAAGCGGCGGCAAGGCCGAGCAGCCCCCCGCCAACAACAGCGCCGGCCGTGGCGCCGGTGCGGGAACCCGACCTGGCCGTTGTGGGGGCAGGAGCCGCATCGCGGGAGGAGCCCAAGGGCGAAGATTTGGGCGCGGATTTGGGCGCCGGGCCGGGGTGGGGCCGATCGGCCTTGCCGCTATCGCTGTCGCCGGGGCGCGCCTTGAGGTCGAGCACGGGCGGCTTCACAGGCCCGGTGCGGGTTTCGGCCGGCTTGCTGTCCTGGGGCGCAGCGTTGGGGGAGCCGGCATCCTTGGCTGCGGGATCGGCCGGTTTGGCAGTGCCGTTCTTGGGGTCGGTATCGTCGGCCATCAGCAGGCTCCCTGTGGTTGTCCGATCATGGCGCAGTTTGCTCGCGGGTGAAAGCCAGGGCCAAGGCCATCATGGCTTCTTCACTCGGATGATCAGCCAGCCCGATGCGGTTGAAATGGGCCGAGATCAAGGGCTCGGCCACGGCTTCCGAAAGACACAGCATGGTGGAGGCGCTGCGCTCCTTGTGGTCGAGCTTGCCTTCGAGCAGCTCAACGAAGATTTCGGCGGTGCGCCGGGAATAAAGCAGCGTCGCATCGATGCTGCCATCGGCAAGCTGCCTGATCACCGGCTCGGGCAGGGCATCCACCGCGACCATGTCATAAACGCGGGTGGTCACCACCATGAGCCCGAACGGGGCGAGGGACTTGCCGAGGTCGTGGCTCATATGCTTGCCGGCGGGATAAAACACCGGACCATCGAGGCGCGCGCGCACCAGGGCATTGACCAGCTCGGTTGCGGTGCCATCGGCACTGACCACGTCGGTGCAGCCCATCTGGCGGGCTTCCCAGGCGGTGCGGTCGCCCACGGCAAAAACGGGCAGGTGAATATAATGCTCGAGGGCACCCCGATCGTCGAGGGCGCGCAGGGCATTGGCCGAGGTGACGGCCATGGCGGCAAAGCCATCCTGGGGCGGCAGGCTGGAATCAAGGGTCAGCCGGGTCATCAACGGGGCAACGAGCCCGGTTATGCCGAGGGCTTCGAGGCGCAACAGGGTGGATTGCGCATCGGGCTCGGGGCGGGTGACGAGCATGGTGGTCATGAGCGGGCCCACTGCGCGAGCCATTCGGTGCCGGCCTGGGCGACGAGGTCTTCGCCCACGGCGCGGCCAAGCTCGGCCGTATCGGTGCCGGTGGCGGCGCTGTCAAAGGCCATGGCGCCATCAAGGCTGAGAATTTGGCCCTTGAGGGTCAAGGTGGTCCCATCCCAGACGGTGCGCGCGCCAACAGGTGTGCGGCAGGAGCCATCGAGCACGGCGAGCATGGCGCGTTCGGCCTCGACGGCGCGGTGGGTGGTGAGGTGATCGAGTGGGGCAACGAGCTCGGCCGCGCGCGCATCGTCGCTGCGCACGGCAACGCCAATGGCGCCCTGGGCGGGGGCGGGCATGTAGATATCGGGATCAAGCAGCGCGGTGGCGCGATGGGTTTCGCCCAGGCGATTGAGACCGGCAAGGGCCAGCATGGTGGCATCGGCGATGCCATTGGTGAGCTTTTCGAGCCGGGTGCCGACATTGCCGCGGAAGGGGACGATGTCGAGATCGGGACGCTGGCGCAGCACCTGGGCGGCGCGGCGAATGGAGGAGGTGCCAAACTTGGCGCCTTCGGGCAGGGCGTGGATGCCCTCGAAATGGACCGAGATGAAGGCGTCGCGCACATCTTCGCGCTCAAGGAAGGCGGCGATGCGGATGCCGCCTGGCAGGCGCGTCGCCACATCCTTGGAGGAATGCACGCCGATATCGACGCGGCCATCGAGCATGGCGTCGTCGATCTCCTTGGTGAAGAGCCCCTTGCCACCGATATCGAGCAGGCTGCGATTGGTGGCCTGGGTGCGGTCACCGGCGGTGGAGATGACCTCGATGGCGATCTCCTCCTCGGGAACATGGTGCAGCGCGCACAGCCGGCTGCGCACCAGGCGCGCCTGAGTGAGGGCCAGCGGGGAGCCGCGGGTACCGATCCGGATGAAGAACTGGGACGATTGCAATTTCTTGGCGTCCTATAGTAGGCAGAAGCTCCCGAGGGAGTAGACCAGTTCAACGTGACCGGGCAAGCGCAAGCGACCATATTGGGCATAGAGACCAGCTGCGACGAAACCGCCGCAGCCGTGGTTGTGCGCGAGCAATCCGGCAAGGGCGTCATTCGTTCCAATGTCGTGCGCTCGCAACTGGATGAACATGCAGCCTTTGGCGGGGTGGTGCCCGAACTGGCGGCGCGGGCGCATGTGACCTATCTCGACCACATCATTGCGCAGGCCTGCCGCGAGGCGGGAATAGCGCTCGATGAGGTGGATGCCATTGCGGCAACGGCCGGGCCGGGCCTGATCGGCGGGGTGCTGGTGGGGCTGACCACCGGCAAGGCGCTGGCCGCCGCGCTGGGCAAGCCGTTCTTGGCGATCAATCACCTCGAAGCCCATGCACTGACAGCGCGGCTGACCAATGGGGTGCAGTTTCCTTATCTGATGCTGCTCGTGTCCGGCGGGCACAGCCAGTTCGTGCTGGTGCGCGGCGTCGGGGATTACGAACGCTGGGGCACCACCATCGACGATGCACTGGGCGAGGCCTTCGACAAGGTGGCCAAGCTGCTCAGCCTTGGTCATCCCGGCGGGCCGGCGGTGGAGCAAACGG
Source organism: Devosia sp. 1566 (assembly GCF_004005995.1). Taxonomy (NCBI): domain Bacteria; kingdom Pseudomonadati; phylum Pseudomonadota; class Alphaproteobacteria; order Hyphomicrobiales; family Devosiaceae; genus Devosia; species Devosia sp. 1566. Next base: position 3,671,525 of record NZ_CP034767.1, on the reverse strand, counting down.
CGCTCGCGGGCGATCCCAAGCGGTTCCGCTTTCCCCGGCCGCTGCTGCGCGAAGCGCGGCTCGATTTTTCCTTTTCCGGGCTCAAGACCGCAGTGCGGCTGCAGGCCGAAGCGCTGGCGCCGCTGAGCGACCAGGATGTGGCCGATATTGCCGCGAGCTTTCAGGCCGCGGTGGCCGAGGTGGTGGCGGTGCGCGCCGGCCAGGCGCTGGAGCGGTTCGCGGCCGAGTTGCCTGACGCCCCGCCGGTGCTGGTGGTGGCGGGGGGCGTGGCGGCCAATCGCAGCATTGCCGCGGCACTGGACGCGGTCTGCCGCAAGGCGGGGGCGCAGCTGGTGGTGCCGCCCATTGCGCTGTGCACCGATAATGGCGCGATGGTGGCCTGGGCGGGGGCGGAGCGGTTTGCGCTGGGTGTGCGCGATGGGCTCGATGCGGTGGCGCGGCCGCGCTGGCCGCTGGATCTGCCCGACATGAAGGTGACCCCCGATGCGGCTTGAAACCGCTCTGGTGGTTGGCGGTGGTGCCTGGGGCACGGCCCTGGCGCAGGCCGCTGGCATGGCCGGGCGTGGCGTGACGCTCCTCGTGCGGGACGCGGCGCAGGCCGAGGAAATCAACAGCGCCCACACCAATGGGCGTTACCTGGGCGAGCAGGCGCTGCTGCCCGGATTGCGGGCAGTGATGACCGCCGAGCTGGCAGACTTTGTGATCATGGCTGTGCCGGCGCAGGCGACCCGCGCGGCCTTGCGCGGGCTCGATCCCGCGCTGCTCGCGGGCAAGCCGGTGGTGCTGAGTGCAAAAGGGCTGGAAGCGGGGAGCCTGCAGCGGCAAAGCGAGATTTTGGCCGATGTGGCGCCCGAGGCGGTGCCCTTCGTGCTCTCCGGCCCGAGCTTTGCTGCCGATGTGGCGGCGGGGCGCCCGACCGCGGTGACGCTGGCGGGGGATGATGCGGGGGACAGCTCGGCGCTGGCCGCAGCGCTGGCCGGCCCGCATTTTCGCCCCTATGCGGCCGATGACCGGATCGGGGTCGAGGTGGCGGGCGCGCTCAAGAATATTTATGCGCTGGCTTGTGGCGCCGTCGAGGGTGCGGGGCTGGGGTTGTCGGCGCGTTCGGCGCTGATCGCGCGCGCTTACGCCGAAATGTCGCGGCTGGTGGTGGGTATGGGCGGCTCAACCCGCACGCTGACCGGCCTGGCAGGATTGGGCGATCTGTGCCTGACCTGCACCTCGCCGCAATCGCGCAATTACCTCTTCGGCATTGCCCTGGGGCAGGGGCGCACGGTCGCCGAAATCATGGGGGCGGGCGCCAAGCTGGCCGAAGGGGTGGCCACGACGCCCGTCGCGGCAGCGCTGGCGCGCCGGCTAGGCGTGGATGCGCCGTTGGTCGATGCCGTGGACCAAGTGCTCAATCAACACGCTGGAATTGAAGACGTGGTGGCGGGCCTGATGTCCCGGCCGCTCAAACGAGAGGACTGAACTATGCTTTACGCCATGATCGCCAAGGATAAGCCCGGCACGATGGAGCAGCGGCTCGCGACGCGCCCGGTGCATTTGGAGCATCTGGAAAGCCTTGGCCAGACCCTGCGGCTCGCCGGCGCCCTGCTCGACGAGGCCGGGCAGCCCGAGGGCTCGCTGATGGTGGTGGAAGCCGAGAGCCTCGAGGCCGCCACGGCGATGTTCATGGCCGACCCTTTCATCAAGGCGGGGATCTTCGGCAGCTACGAGATCAAGCCCTGGCGCGTGGCGTTCGACCACATGTCGCCCAAGGCCTGACCCGGTGGCCTATTGGCTGATGAAATCGGAGCCCAACGTGTTCTCGTTTGAGGACATGATGGCCAAGACCGCGCGCGGCGAGCCCGAAGCCTGGCATGGCGTGCGCAATTATGCGGCGCGCAACAATATGCGGGCGATGCAGATCGGGGACGAGGCGTTTTTCTACCACTCCAATATCGGCAAGGAGATCGTGGGGATCATCCGGGTGATCGCGCTCGCCCATCCCGACGATACGGCCGAGCTCAATGCCAAGGGCGAAGTGGTGTGGGAGTGCGTGGACGTGGAAGCGGTCAAGCCGCTGCCGCGGCCGGTGACGCTGGCGACGATCAAGCAGACGCCCGAGCTGGAAGAGATCGAGCTGCTGAAGCTGTCGCGGCTGTCGGTGTCAAAGGTGCGGCCCGAGGAATGGGCGCTGATCTGCCGGATGGGTGGGCTGTAGTTTTCAGCCATCCGGCGCGCGGATGGGGAGCCGCGGGATTATTGCTAAGCTTTTGGGAGCGCTGAGGCGGCAGGTTCGCACTGCTGGCGGCGCGCGGAAAAATCTTGGGATGGGCCCCGGCTTGGGGCCGGGGTGACAATCGGGTGTTTGGATAGGCTTGTGGGTGGGCTGATGGACCCCCACCCCTTGGCCATTCGAGCATAGCTCTCATGGCCTTCTCACCTCGGAGCGCTCCACTGGAGCGCTCCGCCGCCTTCGCGGACGGCTCGAAGCCCCTCAAGGGGGAGGGAGGGCAGGGACCTTGCGCCCGGTGCGCTTGGCCCCAGGCCGTGTCACAGAGGCCAAGTGACCAAAACTAGGTTTCGACGACCACCGGGGGGACGTGCGTGGGCTCGCTCGGGGGAGCGTATTTGGTGAGGAGGCTGAGTTGGCTGAGGGAGAACAGCACAGTCAGCGGCATCACGCCCCAGACCTTGAAGGTGACCCAGAAGTCGGTGGAGAAATTGCGCCAGAGCACTTCGTTGATGACGGCAAGGACGAGGAAGAACAGGCCCCAGTTGAGGGTCAGCTTGCTCCAGCCTTCGGGGCGCAGCTTGTAGACGTCGCCAAAGACGTATTTCAGCAGCGATTGGCCAAAGAGGAGGCCGCCCAGCAGCACCGCGGCGAACAGGCCATTGGTGATGGTGGGCTTCATCTTGATGAAGGTTTCGTCCTGCAGCCAGAGCGTCAGGCCGCCAAACACCAAGACGACCACGCCCGTGACCAGTGGCATGACCGCGATCTTGCGCAGGATCAGCCAGGAGGCAAGGAGCGAAACGACCATGGCTCCCATGAACCAGGCCGTCGCGGCAAAGATATCGGCGCGGCTGTTGACGATAAAGAAAACGACCAGCGGCCCCAGTTCGAGACCGAGCTTGATCATCTGAGGCCGAAGTTCGTCCCAGGCGATCTCGGGTTCGGCTTGGTTGGGCATTGTTGCATAACTCTTGTTACTTGCGCAGCAGTCTGGGGTGAGTTGCCCGAAACGGCAAGGGATCACTAGGACCTAAGCATGGTGATAATTAGGCTGAGGGCCGGATTATTCCCGGCCCGCGATGGCGCGCGCGAAGTCGGCGGCGGCAAAGGGCTCGAGATCATCGACCCCTTCGCCCACGCCGATGAAGTGGACGGGCAGGCCGAAGCGCCTGGCAATGGCGACGAGAATGCCGCCGCGGGCGGTGCCATCGAGCTTGGTCATGACGATTCCGGTGATGCCGGCGCGGGTGCCAAAGATCTCGGCCTGTTTGAGGGCGTTCTGGCCGGTGGTGGCATCGAGCGTCAGGAGCGTGGCGTGCGGGGCGGAGGGGTCGACCTTCTTGATGACGCGGATGATCTTTTCGAGCTCGTTCATCAGCTCGTCGCGGTTCTGCAGGCGCCCGGCGGTATCGATGATGAGGATGTCGCGCCCTTCGGCCTTGGCTTGCGTGACCGCATCAAAGGCGAGACCCGAGGCGTCCGAGCCTGCGGGGCGCGACACGACGGGCGAGCCGGTGCGGTCGCCCCAGATCTGAAGCTGCTCGATGGCGGCAGCGCGGAAAGTGTCGCCGGCGGCCAGGAGCACGGAGCGGCCTTCGCCCGTCCATTTTTGCGCGAGTTTGCCGATGGTCGTGGTCTTGCCCGAGCCGTTGACGCCCACCATCAGCACCACGAACGGCTTGTGGGTGGCGTCGATGTGGAGGGGCACGGCGACGGGAGCGAGGACCTTTTCCACTTCGGCGGCGAGCACGGCGCGCACATCGTCGCCGGTCACTTCGCGGTTGAAGCGGTCGCGGCGCAGCGTATCGGTGATGGCGGTGGCGGTGTCGATGCCCAGATCGGCCTGGATCAGCACGTCTTCCAATTCATCGAGCGTGGCGGCATCGAGCTTGCGCTTGGTGAAGACGCCGGTGATCGAGGTGGTGAGCTGGTCCGAGGAGCGCTTGAGGCCGGTGGAGAGGCGCTGGAACCAGCCCAAGCGCACGGGCTCGGCGGTGGCGGGCGCGGGTATGACGGGAACGGCTTCGGGCACGCCCTCGGCCAGATGGGCGGCGGTGGCGGCTTCGGCTTCCTCTTCGAGCTCCTCCACATAGGCGGGGGTAGTTTCGGGCGGGCCGGGGAGCAGCTCGTCGGGCGCGGTCTCGTCAATTTCCGGCTCGGGCGTGGGCGGCACCGGCTCGGGTGCTGGGGCCTCGAGTTCGGGCTTGAGCGTGGGCTGAGCGTCCTCGGGCAGGGTTTCGGGCGGCGCGGGGATCGGCTCGGCGGGGGTGGGCTTGGGTTCCTCGCCGATGATTTCGCCCCACAGGCGCTTGAAGAAGCCGGGTTTTTCTTGTGCCATTGTTGTTGCTCCTCAAGCTTTTTCTTGTGCGGCAGCATGCTGCGACAGGCGCAGGATGCGGGGGTAGGCGAGTGCGTCAGGCGCTCAGGCAGCGGCCTGCAGCGCCTCGCCAACCAGACCTTCGGGCGTGGTGCCCGTGATGCGAACGGCGAGCAGGTCGCCCGGTTGCGTGCCGGGGACGGCGACGGGCATGAACTGCTCGGTGCGTCCGAGGCCCTCGCGCTCGACCAGCACATGCTCGATCTGGCCGACCCGCGCTGCGGCGAGCGCGGCCCATTGCCGGTCGCCGGCGGCGCGCAGCAGGGCCGCGCGTTCGCGCGCCACGGCTTTGCTCACCTGGGGCATGCGCGCGGCGGGGGTGCCGGGGCGCGGGGAATAGGGAAAGACGTGGAGATAAGTCAGCCCCGCCTCGGCCACGATGGCGAGCGTGTTGGCGAACATGGCGTCGTCTTCGGTGGGGAAGCCCGCGATGATATCGGCGCCAAACACCATGTCGGGCCGTAGGCTGCGCAGCTTGTCGACGATGGCGAGCGCATCGGCGCGGCTGTGGCGGCGCTTCATGCGCTTCAAGATCATGTCGTCGCCCGACTGCAGCGACAGATGCAGATGGGGCATCAGGCGGCGATCGCCCGCGACCACGTCATAAAGTGCCTCATCGGCCTCGATGGAATCGATGGAGGAGATGCGCAGGCGCGGCAGGTCGGGCACATGGCGCAAAATGGCCTGGGCGAGTTTGCCTAGGGTCGGGGTGCCGGGCAGGTCGCCGCCATAGGAGGTGATGTCCACCCCGGTCAGCACCACTTCCTTGTAGCCATTGGCGACGAGCTTCTTGCACTGGTCGACGACGAGGCCCATCGGCACCGAGCGCGAGGGGCCGCGGCCAAAGGGGATGATGCAGAAGGTGCAGCGGTGGTCGCACCCGTTCTGGACCTGCACGAAGGCGCGAGCGCGCCCATCCATGCCCTCGATCAGATGGCCTGCGGTTTCCCGCACGCTCATGATGTCGTTGACCTGGACCTTGTCGTTGAGCGGGGTGCCAAAGACCATGGGCGCGTAGCTTTTGGCCTCGAGCTTGTCGGCATTGCCGATTACGAGATCGACCTCGGGCATGTCGCCGAACGAGCGCGCTTCGGTCTGGGCGGCGCAGCCAGTGACGATGATGCGCGCCTCGGGATTGTCGCGCCGCGCCTTGCGCACGGCCTGCTTGGCCTGGCGGACGGCTTCGGCGGTGACGGCGCAAGTGTTGACAATAACGGCGTTGTCGAGCCCGGCCTTTTGGGCTTCGGTCTTCATCACCTCGGCTTCAAAGGCGTTGAGGCGGCAGCCAAATGTCAGGGTTTGAACTGCCATCAGGCGGCCTCGCTGCGCGTCCAGGCGCCGGTGGCGGGATCGAGGGTGCCGGCCCATTCGGTTTGGGCAGGGCCGGTCAGCACCACATGATCGTCCCCTCGCCATTCGATGACGAGATCGCCGCCGGGCAGGGTGACCGTCGCCTTGCGGGCGGTGCGGCGGGTGCGGGCGCCATTGACCACGACAGCGCAGGCGGCGGTGCCGCAGGCTTCGGTCAACCCAGCGCCGCGCTCCCAGGTGCGCAGCACAATGCGATCGGGCGCGAGGACCTGGGCAATGGAGATATTGCAGCGCTCGGGAAAGATCGGATGATTTTCGAGCATGGGCCCGAAGCGATCAAGCGCAAAGCCCCAGACATCGGTGTGCACCCAGAAGGTCGCATGCGGATTGCCCATGGACGCGACCGAAGGAGAATGGAGTACGGGCGCATCGATGGGCCCGATCTGCAGCTCGATCTTGCGGGTATCGGCAAATTCCTCGGCCAAGGGGATTTCGTACCAGGCGAGCTTGGGTGTGCCCATATCGACGGTGATCGAGCCATCGGGATGTTCGTCGCCGGTGAGGAGGCCCGCGACGGTTTCGAACACGAAACTCGTGGTGCCGGTCTGGGCGGAGAGCGCCTGGACGACGCAGCGCATGCCGTTGCCGCAGGCCTGGGCGCGCGAGCCATCGGAATTGATGATGTCGACCAGCGCCGCGGTGCCGGGGATGCGGGGATCATGGAGGGCCATGATCTGATCAAAGCGAGTGCCGGGCGTGGCGTTGATGGCAATGGCCGCTTCGGGCGTGATGCGGCCGGCGCGGCCGCGCAAATCGGCCACGATGATCTGGTTGCCCAGCCCATTCATTTTCCAAAACGGCACGCCGTCCACGTTCGGCCTCGCTGCCCAGTGTTGTTGCAGGGCCCTATATGGCGGATCGGGCGGCAAATTGCCAGTGCGGCGCCATGTCTGGACCAGGGCGGGCAATGGAGGTGGCCTCAGGGCCCATTATTACAATTAAGATTGGATTTAAAAGGGTTTACCGCAAGATCGGCTTAACCAAGCAAGCAGCCAAAGCGCGTCACGCTCACCCTTTTGCGATAAAAGGCGGGCGTCGGAACTAAGCCGTTTGGCGGATGGTGAGCAGGCGCGATGGTTAACTGCCAGGGAGAGCTGGAGTGAGCGGGCGAGCAATGGCGCCCCAACTGCTCACGCGCGCCGGTGCCCGGCGGCACAGCCATGCCCAGCATGTGCTTCGCCTGCCGGTGGCGCAGGTGCCGCGCGCGCCCTGGGAGGCGCTTGGCGGCCGCAGCCTTGAGCCCAATGGATTTTTCGATCCTGGTTTTGCCCAGGCGGCATCGCGCCATGCCTGGAACGGGCGGGGCAATGATGCGCTGGTGGCGTTTGATGGTGCCGGCCAGGGGCGTATGCTGGCTTTCCTGCCGGTGGTGAGCGCCTGGGCGGCGCTGCGCCTACCGGTGCCGGCGCTGGTGGCCCGGCAACCCTATACAGTTTTGTCGAGCCCGCTGCTTGATCCTGAGCGGGCGGTGGAAGCCGCCGGGGCGCTGATCGATGGTGCGGCAGGGGCGGGCGCCCATCTGCTGGTGTTGCCTTTTGCCCGGCTGCAAGGACCGACGGCGGACGCGATCGCCGAGGCCTTGGCGCGGCGGGGCATTGCGCCGGCTGAGGTCGACAATGCCCATGAGCGCGCCGCCTATGCATCGACGGGCGACGTCGAGAGCTATCTGCGCGGCGGCATGGGGGCCAAGCGGCTCAAGGAAATGCGCCGGTTGCGCCACCGGCTGGAGGATGAAGGCGCGGTAGCGTTCACCGTTGCCGACCGGCCCGACACCATTGCCCCGGCGGTGCAGCGCTTTCTTGCGCTTGAAGCCAGCGGCTGGAAGGGCAAGCAGGGCACCGGCCTCGCGCAAGCGCAGGGCGATGCGCGCTTTGTCGAACTGGCGGCGCTGGATATGGGTGCGCGCGGTGGCTTTGAAGTGGCGGAACTGCAGCTCAATGGACGCACGATCGCGGCAGGGCTGGTGCTCAAGGGCGCGGGCCAGGCGCTGTTTTTCAAGATTGCTTATGACGAAAGCATGGGGCGGGTGTCGCCGGGCGTGCAGCTGACGCTCGAGATGACGCGGCGCTTTGCCGAGGACCCCGAGATCAGTTTTGTCGACTCCACCGCCGCCGCTGGCCATCCGATGATCGACCATATCTGGCGCGAACGCCTCGCCGTGGGGGATCTGCTGATCCCGACCCGCGCGGGCGATCCCGTGGCCGCTGCCATTGTCCGGCTCATCAAAGCGCGGCGTCGCGCGCGCGAGCAGGCCAAATCGCTTCTGTTGTCTCTTCGAAACCGCAAGGAAAAACGCTTATGACCAGCCTTTTGACTGCGCCTAACTCTGCCTTCCAATCGCTGTTTCCGCTGAAACCCTTTCGCATCACCCACGGCCTTGTGGGCGATCCGCGGCTGACGCTGCCGGCGATCCTCGAACTCGTCAAAGCGCTGCCGCGCGACCGGATCGAATATAATTCGGGCAAGGCGGCGGTGAGCCAGGATCCGTCCACCACTCCGCTGGTGGAGCTCGACCCCGAAGAGGTGATCAGCCAGATCGAAACCGCAGGCGCCTGGATGGTGCTCAAGCGCATCGAGCATCACCCCACCTATAAGGCGCTGCTCGAAGACGCGCTGATGTCGGTGGCATCAGCGCAGGGGCACAAGAGCCTTGCCGATGCCGGCTTTTCGGACATTCAGGGCTTCTTGTTCGTGTCCTCGCCCAATTCGACGACGCCCTTCCATCTCGACAGCGAAGACAATTTCTTTGTGCAGATCCATGGCGACAAGGAGTTTGCCGTCTACGACAACGAGGATCGCTCGATTGCGAGCGAAGACCAGATCGAGCATTGCATCACCAAGCATCGCAATCTCAAATTCGAGGAGCGGTTCGTAAGCAAGGAAATGCTCAATGCGCTCAAGCCCGGCGAAGGCGTGTTCGTGCCCTATCTCTGGCCGCACTGGGTGCGCACCAAGGACAGCTATTCCATTTCGGTGGCGATCACCTGGAAGACCGCCGAGGTGAAGCGCCGCAACGATCTTTACATATTCAATTCCATGCTGCGCGGCCGCGGCCTGCCGCAACAGGCGCCCGGCAAGCAGCCCGCGCTCGATGCCGCCAAGCTGGCGGTGTTCGGCACGGTCAATGCGGTGGTGTCGCCCTTCCGCAAGAGCGAGGCCATTCGCAAGCTGGTGCGCTCGGTCGTGCTGGGCAAGGACGCCAATTACTACTACCGCGCCGGCAAGGCGCAGAAGGCCAAATAGCCGCGCCCAGGCCGCAAAGGCTTTGCCCGCGGCCCTGTCTTGGGTAAGGCAGGGTTTATGGCAAGTGCGCGCAAAGCAAAAGGCTGGCGGCGAGTGCTGCGCTTGGGAGGCGCGGCGCTCGCCGTGCTCGTCGCTGTTCCGCTGATCCTCGCGCCCGCCTACCGGTTCATTGACCCGGTCTCGGTGCCCATGCTCGAGCGCTATCTCACTGGGCGGCCGGTGGTGCGGCAATGGCGGCCGATCGATGATATCTCCGACCGGCTCAAGGCGGCGGTGATCCTGTCGGAAGACGGGCTGTTCTGCCGGCACTTGGGCGTGGATGTGAGCGCGCTGCGGGCCGAGGTCGACAATTTCCTGGCCGGCAAGCCGGCGCGGGGCGCGTCCACCCTTTCCATGCAGGTGGCGCGGAACCTGTTTTTATGGAACGACCCCGACCCAGTGCGCAAAGTGCTGGAAATTCCGCTCGCGCTGTATCTCGATCTGGTGCTGCCCAAAAAGCGGATCATGGAAATTTATCTCAATATTGCCGAATGGGGGCCCGAAGGGCAGTTCGGGGTGGCGGCGGGGGCGGAGCGCGCCTTTGGCCGCGAGCCGCAGAACCTTGACTGGCGCACGGCGACGCTGCTGGCGGCCGCCCTGCCCAACCCCATGCTGCGCCAGCCCGGCAAGCCCTCTCGGGGCATGGTGCGCATCGCCGGGATCGTGCAGCAGCGGGCACAGCAATTTGGCGAGCGGGCGGCCTGTGTGGGGGAGGGCGGGCAGCTGGCGCTGTGAGCGCGGAATGCGCCAGCGGGCTTGCGAAAAAGGCTAGGCAAGCCCGCGGACTTGCTTTATAGAGCCCGTCAATCCCGCAGAGAGCAACACGTCTCTGGGCCGCTTCTGGCGGCGCAACGATATCGAATATTGGAGTTTTTGCCATGGCAGTGCCAAAACGAAAGACCTCGCCGATGAAGCGTGGCTTCCGCCGTTCGGCCGATGCGCTGGCCGCACCCGCCTATGTCGAAGACAAGGACTCGGGTGAGCTGCGCCGTCCGCACCACGTTGATCTCAAGACCGGCATGTATCGCGGCCGGCAGATCCTCGACGTCAAGAAGTAACGGCGAGCGGCGCCTTGCGCTGGCTTGTCTGAGAGTTTTTGCGGCCGATTCCTCCGGGGATCGGCCGTTTTTCGTTTGCAGTGGCCGCGAAGGCGGCACCAAGGACCACCGGAGTTTTCCCAATGAGCATGCGCGTTGAATCGGATTCCATGGGCACCATCAATGTGCCCGGCGACAAGTATTACGGCGCGCAGACGGCACGCAGTCTGGCCAATTTCGATATTGGCGGGGAAAAGATGCCCAAGGAGATCGTGGTTGCCTTCGGTATCCTCAAAAAGGCGGCGGCGCTGGCCAATCACAAGCTCGGCCTTTTGGACGAGGCAACGCGCGACCTGATCGTGGCGGCCGCAGACGAGGTGATCGCGGGCAAGCTCGACGAGCACTTCCCGCTGGTGGTGTGGCAGACCGGCTCGGGCACGCAGAGCAACATGAATGTCAACGAGGTGATCTCCAATCGCGGCATCGAGCTGGCGGGTGGGACCATGGGCTCCAAAAAGCCGGTGCACCCCAATGACCATGTCAATATGAGCCAGTCGAGCAACGACACCTATCCGACGGCGATGCATATCGCGGCGGTCGAGGCGCTGGAGAACTATCTGTTCCCGCGGGTGGAAGTGCTGCGCAACACGCTGGCGTCGAAGTCGGAAGAATTCATGGATGTGGTCAAGATCGGCCGCACCCATCTGCAGGATGCCACACCCCTGACGCTGGGGCAGGAAATGAGCGGCTGGGTCGCCCAGATCGACCTCGCGCTCAAGGCCATCCGCGCGACGCTCCCCCAGCTCTATGAGCTGGCACTAGGCGGCACGGCCGTGGGCACCGGGCTCAATGCCCATCCCGAATATGCCGAAACAGTCGCGGGCGAGATCGCGTCCCTGACGGGGCAGCCCTTTGTCACCGCCCCCAACAAATATGCCGTGATGGCCGGGCACGACGCCTTTGTGGGCACCTCGGGGGCGCTCAAGCAGCTGGCGGCGGCACTGATGAAGGTCGCCAATGACGTGCGCTGGCTGGCTTCAGGCCCGCGGTCGGGCCTGGGGGAGCTGACCATCCCCGAAAACGAGCCGGGCTCCTCGATCATGCCGGGCAAGGTCAATCCGACGCAGTCGGAAGCCATGACCATGGTGGCGGTGCAGGTGATGGGCAATGACGCGGCAATCGGCTTTGCCGCCTCGCAGGGCAATTTCGAGCTCAATGTGTTCAAGCCCGTGATCGCCTACAATTTCCTGCAATCGGTGCGGCTGCTGGCCGATGCGGCGCGCTCGTTCAACGACAATTGCGCCATCGGCATCGAGCCTGATCGCAAGCGCATCAACGAGCATCTCAACAATTCGCTGATGCTGGTGACCGCGCTCAACCGCAAGATCGGCTATGACAATGCCGCCAAGATCGCCAAGAACGCGCACAAGACCGGCACGACCCTCAAGGAGTCGGCGGTGTCGCTGGGGCTGCTTACGCCCGAAGAGTTCGACGCGGAAGTGAAGCCCGAAAGCATGGTCGGGCCGATCCAGCTCAAGAAGTAAGAACCGGAAGACCAGCATCGCCAGAGACTGCTGCGCAGTCTCGGCGGGCTCGGTAGGCGCCAGAACCCTGCGGGTTCGGCGGTTTTACACCACAAGGGTCTTGCGGTAGCCCTGGGGCAAGCGGCGCACGGCCATGCGGGCGCTGTCGGCATAGGCGTGGAGCGCCCCTTCCACCGAGCCGCGCCGACGCGAGCGCTGGGGCGGCAGATGGTGCCGTTCGGCAAGGAGCTGGCTGACAAAGGCGGCAGTGGTGGCGGTGCGCTCGAGCGAGGGCCGGGGCGCGGGCGGGCCGATCAGAACCGGCATGCCCGGGGCAATCTCGAAAGTGCTGTCGCTGTCCTCGCCCAGTGCCATTGCGCGCCTCCCGCTTGGGATCGTCCTCTTCTCAAGAAGGACAACGACCCTGCGGCAATAAAGTCGCAGAGCCCGGCGCATAGGTAAACAAATTCTTAACACGCGAGCTGAGGTTTTCCTCGGCTTGGTTAAGTCCAGGGCCGTTTAGAAGTTGTCCTTGCCCTTGCGGATGGCCGCAAAGACTTCGCCGGGGCTGGCGCCTTCGAGCCCATAAAAGCGCGCGAGCACCGGCTCGTCGGCGCGCAGGAACGGGTTGGCGAGGCGCTCTTCGCCCAGGCGCGACGGGATGGTGGGCATGCCCGCGTCGCGCAGGCGGGTGACCTCGGCAGCGCGGGCCTTGAGGGCTTCGTTGTCGGGGTCAATCGAAAGGGCAAAGCGCGCATTGCTGGCGGTATATTCATGGCCGCAATAGACCAGCGTATCGGCGGGCAGGTCGCGCAGCGCCTTGACCCCTTCCCACATCGGCCCTGGCGTGCCTTCGAACATGCGCCCGACGCCCAGCGAGAAGAGTGCATCGCCGCTGAACAGGTGACCGTTCTTGGCATCGTGGAAGACGATATGCCCGAGCGTATGGCCGGGCGCGGCGTAAACGTTGAAACGGGTTTCCCCGAGCGTCACCGTGTCGCCGGCTTCGACGAGCTCGTCGAGCCCTTCGATCTTGCCCGCTTCGGCGCGGGGACCGACGACGCGGGCGTTGAACTCGGATTTGAGCTCGGGAATGGCTTCCACATGGTCGATATGGTGGTGGGTGATGAAGATATCGGACAAGGTCCAGCCGCGGCGGGCCAGCGCCATCTTGATCGGGCCGGCCTCGGGCGCATCGATGGCGGCAGTGCGGCCGGTCGCCGTGTCATGGGCCAAATAGCCGTAATTGTCGTCGCGTGCCGGAAAAACCTCGACGATCAAACCCATGGTGCCGCTCCTTGTTGCTGGTGCCCTTAGCTAGGAAGCCCGGCCGGGGAAGGCAACCTCCGATTAGACAAGTCCACCGGGGTTTGGCACAGTTGGGCCATGACCAGCGATGTTGTGCGCCTGATCGAATATTACAAATCCCCGCTTGGCCGCATTTCGCGGACGCTGGTGCGCGAACATGTCGTTGCGCTGGCGGGGCAGGTGGAGCGCAAGCGGGTGCTGGGGCTGGGGTTCGCTACCCCTTATCTGCGCTTTGCGCTGGAGCGGGCCGAGCGCGTGCTGGCCTTCATGCCGGCGCGGCAGGGGGCTTCGGCCTGGCCGCGCGAAGGGCCGAGCTGCACCGTGCTGTGCGATCCGCTGGAAATGCCGCTGACCGATGCGGCGATCGATCTGACCATTGCCGTGCATGCGCTCGAGCATATTGCCGATGCCGAAGAGCTGATGCGTGAGCTCTGGCGCATCACCGCGCCCAATGGGGAATTGATCCTCGTTGTGCCGCGGCGGCGGGGGATCTGGGCGCAGCGCGACACCACCCCGTTCGGCACGGGCAATCCTTATTCAGGCAGTCAGCTGGAAAAACTGCTGCGGGACCACAGCTTCGTGCCTGAAGCGTGGCGCGACGGGCTGTTCTTGCCGCCCATTCAATCCTCGCTGGTGCTCAAATCCACCCGGTTCTTCGAGGGGGCGGGACGGCTGTTGGGACCCGCAATGTCCGGGGTGATCTGCGTGCGCGCGAGAAAGGAAGCCTTTCCCGCCGTGCCGCGGCGCAAGCGCGAGGAGCGCTTCGTCAAGGTGCCGGTGCTCAATCCCGCCACGGCCCGCGCGCAATAGCGGGCAGGTTCGGCCTGGGGTGCAATGCCCCCTTTGCCTTTGGGGCCCGAGCGCATATGGTCCGGCGCAATTCAGCCAAGACGAAATCATGCCCGATCCCATCCGTCCCACGCCGCAAGCCGGCATTCTCGAGATTGCGCCTTATCTGCCGGGAAAATCCGGCGCGCCGGGCAGCAAGGCCATCAAGCTTTCAGCCAATGAATCCCCGCTTGGCGCGAGCCCCAAGGCGCTTGCAGCGCTGCGCGAGGCGGTGATCCATCCCGAGATCTATCCCGAGGGCTCGTCGCGCCTGTTGCGCGAAGCGCTGGGGGACGTGCATGGCATCGATCCCGCGCGCATTGTGTGCGGCAATGGCTCGGACGATCTGCTGCATCTGCTGGCGCAAATCTATCTGGGTGAGGGCGAAGAGGCGGTGATGAACCGCTATGGCTTTTCGGTTTATCCCATCATCACCCGGGCGGCGGGGGCGCGGATCGTCCTTGTCGACGAGCCCGCATATCGTGCCGATGTGAACGCGATCCTCGCGGCCGTTACGCCTCGCACCAAGATCGTCTGGCTGGCCAATCCCAACAATCCCACCGGGACCTATCTCAATTCAGCCGAGGTGGCGCGGCTGCATGCCGGCTTGCGCCCCGACATCCTGCTCGTAATCGACAGCGCCTATGCCGAATATGTGACGGCGGCGGATTATTCGGTCGGGCTGGATCTCGTGGCGGCGCACGAAAATGTCGTGATGGTGCGCACCTTCTCCAAGATGGGGCTGGCGGCCGTGCGGGTCGGCTGGATGGTGGGGCCCGAGCATGTGATTGACGCGATCAACCGCATTCGCGGGCCGTTCAATGTGAACCTGCCGGGGCAGGTGGCGGCGGCGGCGGCAACGCGCGATGTGGAATTCACCCAGCGGCTGCGCGAGCACAATGCCCAGTGGCGCGAGTGGCTCAGCGCCCAGCTGGCCGGCAATGCCATGCGGGTGGTGCCGAGCCAGGCCAATTTCATCCTCGTCCTCTTCGAAACGCCGGCCGAAGCGGCCAGCGGTTTCGAGCGGCTGGCGGCGGCCGGCTATATCGTACGCGAGGTCGGCGCCTCCTACGGCATCGAGAATGGCCTGCGCATTTCCATTGGGTCGGAGCAGGCGATGCGCGACGTGGCAGCAGTGCTAAAATCGGGAGCGGCGCAATGAGCGTGAAGTTCAAGAAACTCGCCCTGATCGGCATTGGCCTCATCGGCTCGTCCATTGCGCTGGCAGCGCGGCGGCAGGGCCTGGTCGATCACATCGCCATTTCCACCCGCAAGCCCGAAACCCTGGCGGAAGCCGAAGCGCTGCAGCTGGGCGACAGTTATACGCTCGACCCCGCCGAAGCGGTGCGCGACGCCGATCTCGTGATCCTCTGCACCCCTGTAGGTGCCTATAAGAGCGTGATGGAGGCGATTGCGCCTTCGCTGGCGCCTGGCGCTATTCTTTCCGATGTGGGCTCGGTCAAGGAACATGTGGTCAAGGTGCTCCAGCCCCTCTTGCCCGAAGGAGTGCAGCTGATCCCGGGGCACCCGATTGCCGGCACCGAGCATTCCGGCCCCTCGGCGGGGTTCCCCGAGCTCTTTGCCGGGCGCTGGTGCGTATTGACGCCGGGGCCCGAAGTGGACCCGGCCGCGGTGGAAAAACTCTCGGCATTCTGGCGCGCCATGGGCAGCCAGGTCGAGTGCATGGATGCGGCGCATCATGACATGGTGCTGGCGATCACCAGCCACGTGCCGCATCTCATCGCCTACAATATCGTGGGCACCGTTGCTGACCTCGAGGCCGATACCAAATCGGAAGTGATCAAGTTCTCGGCGTCCGGTTTCCGCGACTTCACCCGCATTGCCGCTTCCGATCCGGTGATGTGGCGCGACGTGTTCTTGACCAATCGCGATGGCGTGCTGGAAATGCTGGGGCGGTTTCTCGAGGATTTGGCCGTGTTGCAGCGGGCGGTGCGCACCGGGGACGGGCCGGCCCTCGAAGCCATGTTCACGCGCACCCGCGCGATCCGGCGCTCGATCATTTCGGCGGGGCAGGAAACGGCTGCGCCCGATTTCGGGCGGCCCCATGAGGCGCCGCCAGCGGCAGAGGGCGACGAGAAGGCCTGATCAGAAGAGGGGCGGCACGGCCCCGATCGGGATCAGGCCCGAGAACACGCCGCCAGCGCGGAAACTGAGGATATTGGTGTGGCTGCCATCGGCCGCCGGGGTGCCGAGGACGAGGGTGCGGATGGGCTCCTGCAGATAGGGGCCGACCCGTTCGGCGACACCAGTGGAATTGATGCTGATCTGGCCTTCGAGCTGGCCCTGCGGATCGAGCTGGATTTCCCCCTCTGCGGTCAGGGTCGAGGCGCCGTCCGTGGCGCGGGCCGACACGATGCGCAAGGTTGCGTCCACCGCCTGCATGGTGCGCAAGAGCAGCGGATCGTTCCAGATCCGGACATCATCGGGCAGGCCCGTCAGCTCCAGCTGGATTTCGCTGTTGGTGTCGGTGAGGGTGAGGGCGGGGTAGACGAGGTTCTGCGTGCGGGCATAACCGGCCAGCGAAGCCAGATGGCGATCGGGATCGTGCTGCTCGGGAATGTCGAGCAGGTGCAGTTCGCTCAGCGTGGCGGTGGCGATGGGCGCCTCCCCCATGAGGGGATTGGTCCAGACCAGGTCATGGGCCGAGACCGAAAGGCGCGAAATGCGCCAGTCATCGAGCCGCAGGCTGGCTTCGAGGCCGGACCAATCCAACGCATTGCGCGAGCCGGTAAAGGCATCGCTGACGCTGAGGGGGCCAAGCGCGGAGGCGAGGACATGGGTGGGGCGATAAACGAGGACACTGGCGCGAATGCCGGCGATATCGGCGCTCACATCCTCGATCGTGATGCGGGCGGGGCTGCAATCCACATCGAAGCGGAAAGGGTAGCCGGTGACGTTGAGGTTTTCGCAAACGACGCGGGGGCTGGTGACTCCATCGGCCTGGGCGAGGGCGGCGACCTGGGTGCGCACCTGGCCGGAAATGATGTACCAGGCGACGCTCCAGATCAGGAGAACGGCGACCACGACCACCACAAGAATTTTGATTCGTTTGCTCATAGCAGCCTTTCTAGCTCCGGTCCGGTAAAGGCCCAAGCGAAGTTCTCGGTTTTGCGCGAGGGGCGTTGACTGCGCCGCAAGGCGGGTGCAATCGGATGGGCATGGACAATGCTTCCCCGACCCAATGGGTTTTTGGCTATGGCTCGCTGATCTGGAACCCGGGTTTCCCGTTTGTGTCCAGCCAGGGCGGGCTGTTGGGGGGCGCGCATCGGGCGCTGTCGATTTACTCTTTTCACCATCGCGGCACGCCCGAACAGCCGGGACTGGTGTTCGGGCTGGCGCGGGGTGGTTCGTGCCGGGGCATGGTGTTTGAGGTTGCGCAGGCGGACTGGGCCGGTGTGCGCACCTATCTGCATGAGCGCGAGCAGGTCACCAGCGTTTATCGCGACGTGTTCCGGCCGGTGCGGCTCGAGGATGGGCGCGTGGTGCAGGCGCTGGCATTTGTGGTGGATGAGCGGCATGCGCAATATGCCGGCAGGCTGCCACTGGAGCGGCAGCTCGAAATGGTACGGCGCAGTTCAGGAATATCCGGGCGCAATATCGATTATGTGCTCAATACTGCCCGGCATCTGGCGGAACTGGGGATCAAGGACCGGCAGGTGATGGCGCTGGCCGAATTGTTGGCGCGCGAGGACGCGCCGGAGCAGAGTTAAGCGGCCGACCGGGTCTGGAGCGGAGCGGCGCCTTCGAGGTCCCAAACCGTGCTGAGCCGTTCATTTGCGGCGCCCGAGCTGCGCACGCGGAAGGCGCGATCGGCACAATCGAGCGCGAGGCGGAACCGCGTGCGGCTCATCGGGTCATTGACGAGGTCTTCGCTGGAGCCAACCCAAAGGGCGTGACCGCCCTTGGCGACCAAAAACAGGTCGTCGTCGGCCACCGAAAAATGCTCGAGATTTTCGCTCAGCAGGTCGTAAACCCGGCCCGAGCGGCCTTGCCAGTAGGTGGCGCGGCCAAAGCCTGCACCCAGAACAGTGATTTCGGCGGACGGGGCCATTTGGACGATGTCCTTAGCTGCGACAAGAACAAAATTAGAACAAAACTTTAGTCAAGTCAATGCTCTCGCAACATCGGTTCTAGATATAGTCCTGTCACGCTGAAAGGCCCCATATCTGGGGTTCTCTCAGGATTTTTCCGGTTTGCGCGCATTGACGCGGCGGCGCAGTTCTGGATCGATCGGACGGGACAGTCCTTGATCGACCGCCGTGAGAATCAGTTCATCTGAATCGGTCTCGATGGCTATTTTGAGTCGCTCCATGAATTCAGCGGGCGGTAGTCCCGCTTCAATGGGCGGCAGAAAACGGGCCTGGGCAGTGCCGGGCCAGATCAGGAAGCTGTTGCGCGGCCAGAACAGGCCTGAATTGAGCGCCACGGGTACCACCGGAACCTTGAGCTCGTTGTAGAGCCGTACGACGCCCTGGCGATATTGCGCGGGATCGAGGGGAGCGCGGCGCGTGCCTTCGGGGAAGATGACGATGCGGCAGCCGCGGCCGACAGCGGCGTGAGCCTGTGCCATCATCAAGGGGATGGCTTCGGCACCGCGCTTGCGATCCACTTCGATGCAATCGAGCGAGCGGGCGGCCCAACCGAAGAAGGGGATACGCATCAGCTCCTTCTTGACGATATAAGCGGGCCGGCCGGTGTAGGGGAAAATGGCAAACACATCCCAGTCGCTCTGGTGCTTGGCGGCGATGATGCAGCCGCCGGCCGGAATGTGTTCGGCGCCCGTGACCTCGGTTCTGACCCCGACGATCCAGCGCAGCATGGCGAGATTGGAGCGGCACCAATATTTGGCGAGCGCCCAGCCAGCGGGAGTGCGCTTGAGCCCGTTGAACAGCGCGATGGTGCCGATGCTGATGGCGACGAGGACGGTTTGCCCGATAAACAGCAGGTAGAACAGCGCCGAACGAAGTGCCTGGATGATAACCATGCGAAAGGGGCCTCCATTGCCCCTAGTCCATCCCGGCCGCTGCGCTAGGCAGCGGCGGCGGGGATCAGGAGGTTTGGCTCAGATAGCGCCGCACTGTGTGGCGCGAAGTAACCGCGGTCAGCGCGGCAATAACGGGCACGACGAGCATGATGAAGATGATGCCGTCCCAGCCCAGGGCAAAGCGCCCGAACAGGACGCCGAACTGCGCGCTGGCCTGGTTGGACATCATATTGCCCGCCGCCGTGCCGATCAGCAGGAAAAACAGCACCGCGGCGACGGCACCCAAAAGGCCGCCCTGCAGGCCGATGGACAAAAAACGCCCCTGGAATTCGCCGGCGATGAAACGGTTGGAGGCGCCGATATAATGCAGCACATCGACGATTTCGCGATTGGTCGCCATGGCGCCGCGTGTGGCAAAGATGATGGCGAGCACGGTGGCAACGCCGATCAGCGTCAGGATCATCAGGCCCGAAAAAACGATCGTGCCGGCCATGGTGTTGAGCTGCTGGCGCCAAGCGGCATGGGTATCAAGGCTCGCGCCCTTGATCGCCTGCAAGTCGCGGGCGAGCTTTTCGACATCGGCATCGACGGGGTCGGCCAGCTGCACGACAACGAGGCGCGGCACTTCGATGGCGGTCAGGTCAAGGCCGGCGCCGAGCCAGGGCTCGAGCAGCTTCTGGCTTTCCTCAAGCGTAAGGGCGCGGGCGCTGGATACGCCTGGCGTGGCCTGGGCGAGGGATACGGCGGTGCGCAGATTGCTTTCCATCACCTCGCCCTCGACCGGGCGGATCTGGATGGTGACTTCGCGGCCCACATCGGATGACCAGGCGATGGCCGATTTTTGCACCAGCACCACGCCGCCCAAGGTCACGGCGGACAAAAAGCTCATGATGGTGATGAGGAGCAGCAGCGTGCGGCCGGCGACGCTGCGTTCGGGCACAATGGGGGCGGCACCGACACGAACGCGGCGGGGCAGGAAGGCCAGGACGCGCTCAATCATGGATCACCAACTCACCCTTGGAGAGCAGCATGCGGGGATAAGGGAACTGGTCGAGCAGGGGCAGTTCGTGGGTCGCCAGGATAATGGTGGTACCAAGGGTGCGGTTGAGCTCGGCAAACAGGTGCACCAGCCGGCTCGAGAGCTCGGGATCGACATTGCCGGTGGGCTCGTCGGCGAGGAGGACCTTGGGGCGGGCGATCACGGCGCGGGCAATGGCGGCCCGCTGCTTTTCACCACCCGAGAGGAGCGAGGGGGGCGCGTCCATGCGCTCGCCCAGGCCCACCCATTCGAGCAGTTCGGTGACATTGGGCCGGTATTCGCTTTCGGCCTGACCCAGGACGCGCAGGGGGAGCGCGACATTTTCATAGGTGGTGAGGTGGTCGAGGAGGCGGAACTCCTGAAAGACGATGCCGATATGGCGGCGCATCTGCAGCAGGCGATCCTGGGTCAAGTCTGACACGTCCTGATCGAACATGGTGACGCGGCCACGCGAGGGCTTGAGCGACAACAGCAGCAGGCGCAGCAACGAGGTCTTGCCCGCGCCCGAAGGGCCGGTCAGGAAATGGAACGAGCCCGGCTCGATGGAAAAGGTGAGGTCCTTGAGGATTTCCGGACCATTGCCGTAGCGCAGTCCAACATCGGAAAACTCGATCAAGTCGGCAGGCTCCCACCGTTCAAAAATGCTGTGGCTTGGCGCGCGCGCCGAATCAGCTGTTAGCGCACCATAACAGGGCTAACCCCATGATGGCGCAGACGAGGAGGGTTTTGCCGGCAGGAAAGCGGCGCAAATGTGAAGGGAGGCGGGCCTGTGGAAGGTTTGAGGGTTCTTAACCCCCGTCTTCTAGGTTGGGGGCGGGCGTCCTGCCCGTAGAATCACGGCCGCATGATCATCACCTGTCCCCATTGCCAGACCAAATACCAGGTGACCTACGAGGCCATTGGCTCGACCGGCCGCAAGGTGCAGTGCGCCCAGTGCCAGCAGGCTTGGCGGCAGGTGCCGCTCCAGGCGCCGTCCCCCGAGCCCGAACCGGTGGCGATCGACCCCCTGACCGAAGACGGGCTCGATGAGGCCATAGAGGCCGAAGAGCGCGAGGCGAGCCCCATGCCCGCTGGCGCCAAGCGGCGGAAGTGGCCGGGGTCGGAGCCGGTGGGCGCGGTGGATCCCGCCGTGATCCGGCAAAGGCAGCGCGATTTCACCCAGCGGCAAAGTGCGGTCAACGCGCAATTGCCACTGGCCAGGCTGCGCCGCGCGGTGCGGGTGCTGGGCGTGCTGACGCTGGCAGGGCTGGCGGTGTTTGCCGTTTGGGGGCGCGTCGAAATCGTCAAGCGCTATCCGTCGCTCGCCGGGGTTTATAGCGCCGCCGGGCTGCCGGTGAATGTGGTTGGTCTCGATTTTGGTGAGGTCAAAACCCTGCGCACCCTGCAAGGGGGCAAGGAAGTGTTGCTGGTTTCAGCCCAGATTGCCGGCACCAGCGATCGCGCGGTCCCGGTGCCGCCTTTGGTGGTTACCCTGCTGAATGGGGCGGGCGCGGGCATTTATGAGTGGAGCGTGGCGGCAAATGCGCCCATGCTCAAGGCTGGCGAGCAAACGCTGGTGGAAACCTTGTTAACCGTGCCGCCGGCAGAAGCGGAGCGCGTCCGGCTGAGCTTTGCCAGCGGCCGGGCCGATAGCGACGATGTGCGCCCGGTGGCGGCGGCGCCCGAGCCGGCAGCAGCCGCCGAGCCGGCACATGAAGTGGAGCAGCATTGATGGCCCGAATCCTGGTTGCTGAAGACGATCCTTCGGTGCGCGCTTTTGTGGTTAGTGCCCTCGAGATCAAGGGGCATGACGTGGTCGCGGCCGAAGATGGGGGGTTGGCGATCGAGACGATGGAAGAAGAAGGGGGGCGGTTCGACCTCCTTTTGTCCGACATCAAGATGCCGATCATGGACGGGATCGCGCTGGCGCTGCAGGTGGCGGCGCAATATCCGCAGGTCATTATCGTGTTGATGACCGGCTTTGCCGATCAACGCGAACGGGCCCATGGGCTCGACGCGCTGATCTATGACGTGATTACCAAGCCGTTTTCGCTGGCCGATCTGTTGGCCAAGGTCGATGACGCGCTGGCGGGCAAGCCGGTGGAAGTGGTGAGCATCGCCCGCCGCGGGATCGTGGGCTAGCGGCAAGGCAGGCGGGCCCTTTCGCGCGCTGCATTCGTGGTTTAGACAGGCGCCATCCCGCCAGATGGAAGACCTCCCGTGACCAGACCTGACACTTTGCCGCCCCAGCTGATCGAGGCCGCCATCCGATCGGCAGAGGAGGTGGGAACCCCGGTCTGGCTCTATGAGGCCGAGCCCATCCAGCAGCGCGTCGCTCAGTTGCGGGCCTTCGACACCATCCGGTTTGCCCAGAAGGCCAACAGCAATACCCATATCCTGCGCCTGCTGCGCAGCGAGGGTGTGATGGTGGATGCCGTGTCGCTAGGCGAGATCGAGCGGGCGCTGCACGCAGGATTTGAGCCGGGCACCCAAGCCGAAGAAATCGTCTTTACCGCCGATATCATCGATGCGGCCACATTGGCGCGGGTGATCGAGCTGCGCATTCCGGTTAATTGCGGCTCGCCCGACATGATCGCGCAGGTGGGCGAGGCCAGTCGGGGGCACCCCATCTGGTTGCGCCTCAATCCGGGTTTCGGGCACGGCCATAGCCGCAAGACCAATACCGGCGGGCCGTCGAGCAAGCATGGCATCTGGCATGACGAACTCGAAGCCTGCCTGCGGCTGGTCGACCAATATGAGCTCAAGCTCGTGGGCCTGCACATGCATATCGGCTCGGGGGTCGACTACCAGCATCTGCACCGGGTGTGCGACAGCATGGTCGATGCGGTGCGCCGCGCCAACCGACCACTCCAGGCGATTTCCGCCGGGGGTGGGCTGTCCGTGCCCTATCGTGCCGGTGAGCCCGAGATCGATATTGCCGAATATTACGCGTCCTGGGACAAGGCGCGCGAGCAAGCCGAGGCCATCACCGGCAGCAAGCTGCGGCTGGAACTGGAGCCGGGGCGGTTTCTGGTCGCCAATGCCGGGGTGCTGGTTGCCGAAGTGCGGGCCGTGAAAAAGGTCGCCAACAACCATTTCGTTTTGATCGATGCGGGGTTCAGCGACCTGGCGCGGCCGGCAATGTATGGCAGCCACCACGACATCGTTTTTGTCAGGCGCGATGGCAGCCTCGTCACCGGGGAAGCGGGCGCCGCGGCGGTGGCTGGGCCGCTCTGCGAATCGGGCGACGTCTTCACCCAGTCCGATGGGGGCTATGTGGAGTTCCGCGACATGGCCCTGCCATCGGTGGGGGACTTTGCGATCATCCGGGATACGGGCGCTTATGGCGCGAGCATGTCGTCGAACTACAATACGCGTCCGCTTGCCCCTGAAATGCTGCTCGATGATGGGGCGCTGCGTGTCATCCGGCGCCGCCAGAGCGTGCAGGAGCTGCTGGCGCTCGAGGGCTAAAGGCGCCTAGCCGTTGCTTTCGTACACCGCTTCGATCCGGTCGGCGACGAGGTGTTGCAGGCGCCAGAGATGGGGGTCGTGGATGCCCATGTCCTCCAGGTGCCGGACGGTGGCAAAGAGATATTCGGCCATCGAGCCGCGGGTGCCGACGGCGCGCGCCAGCACATCGGCAATGGCCTCGTCCGAGAGCCCGCTCACATAGCGGCCGGAATGGCGATCGATGCAGAAGGTCAGCGCGGTGATGGTGCGCTCGCCGCTCTTGGCGCGCACCCAGCGGGGCGGAAACGCTGAGGGCAGCCAGGCCATTTCGCGCTCGAGCAGCTTGATGAGATTGGCCTCAACCGCATCGGGGGGAAGGCGATACAGCACGCCATTGCATGAGCCGCCGCGATCGAGCGCCAGCATGAGGCCGGGATTTTCCGGGCTGCCGCGATGGCGATTGTTCCAGCCCAGGCAAAAGGACCGGTGCCAGCCGCGCACGAGGCCCTTGCGCATCTCCACGAAGTCGCAGGCCGGGCGCCAGATCAGCGAGCCATAGGCAAAGAACCAGATTTCGTCGGCGTCCTCGCGCTCGGCAAGGAGACGCTCGAGGGTGGCGCGGTGGTCTTCGGGGGTGGCTTCCCACATGCCCTCGGGCGGGGGCGGCAGGATGTCGGTGACTTCGGGGGGCTGCAGATAGCCGACATGGCGCTCGGTCAGGCGCATCTGCCGGAGTTTTTGGGGCATTCCAGGTCCTTTCACCTGCCGGTTCCCCCGGCTCGCCCATCAGGATGGGGCAAGACCGGGAAAACGGCTCAGATGGTAAAAGACTGGTTCAGTTTCCCCTGCTATTCAACCCCGCCATCGCCATGGCCGCCATGCGCCTTCTTCTTGGCAATGGCCCGCGGCTCGGTGGGCTGGCCGGTGAGGAGGGTTTTCCAGCGCGCCGCTTCCGTTACCACATTGCCTGGGGCGGTGCCGCCATAGCTGCTGCGGGCGGCAACCGAGGCCTCAACGGTCACGACCTTGTGGATGCGGCTATCGAGGCGCTCGTCGACAGATTTGAAATCCTCAATGGTGAGGCCCTCGAGCCCGCAGCCCTTGGCTTCGGCCAGCGCAACAATCTGGCCGGTGATGTGGTGGGCGTCGCGGAAGGGGATATTGGCCTGGCGCACCAGCCAGTCGGCGACGTCGGTCGCGGTGGAAAAGCCGGCGCTGGCCGACGCGTGCATGCGCTCGCGATTGGCGGTGAGATCGCCCACCATGCCGGTCATGGCGGCGAGGGACAGCGAGAGGGCATCGAGGGCGTCGAAGGCGACTTCCTTGTCTTCCTGCATGTCCTTGGAATAGGCGAGCGGCAGGCCCTTCATGACAACGAGAAGGCTCGACAGGGCGCCAATGATGCGCCCGACCTTGGCGCGCACCAGTTCGGCAGCGTCCGGGTTGCGCTTTTGCGGCATGATGGACGAGCCGGTGGTCCATTTGTCGGACAGCTTGATGAAGCCGAACTGGGCCGAGCTCCAGATCACCAATTCCTCGGCAAAGCGGGAAAGGTGCATGGCGCAGATGGCGGCGGCCGCGAGGGTTTCGAGGATGAAATCGCGGTCGGACACGGCATCGAGCGAATTGGCGGTAGGGCGATCAAAGCCGAGCGCCTGCGCGGTCATGTCCCGGTCGATTGGGTAGGGCGTGCCGGCCAGCGCCGCCGAGCCTAGTGGGTTTTCATTGAGGCGCTTGCGGGCGTCTTGGAGCCGGCCGGCATCGCGCCCGAGCATTTCCACATAGGCCAGGAGATGGTGGCCAAAGGTCACCGGCTGGGCGTTTTGCAGATGGGTGAAGCCGGGCATGATGGTTTCGGCTTCGTCCTCGGCCTTGGTGACCAGGGCAAGCTGCAGGCCGCGGATCTGGACGAGGAGCGTATCGATGGTGTCGCGCACATAAAGGCGGAAATCGGTGGCGACCTGGTCATTGCGCGAGCGGGCGGTATGGAGGCGCCCGGCGGCATCGCCGATTTTTTCGCGCAAGCGCGATTCCACATTCATGTGGATGTCTTCCAGCGAACGCGAGAACGTGAAGGTGCCGTTCTCGATCTCGCCCAGCACCTCGGTTAAACCGGCGGTGATGCTGTCGGCATCGGCCTGCGTCAGAATGCCGGTTGCAGCAAGCATGCGGGCATGGGCTATCGAGCCGGCAATATCCTGGGGGAAAAGACGCTGATCGAAGCCGATCGAGGCGTTGATTTCTTCCATGATGGCGTCGGGGCCCGATGCAAACCGGCCGCCCCACATCTTGTTGCTCATTGCTGCTCTCCGGAGATCCCATGACTCAATCCAGCCCCGCCCGCCCCGAAGCTCGCCATCGGTTCCGGTTGCTGCTGGGACTTGGAGTTGGTGTGGTGGCGCTTTCTATAACGGCGTGGGCGTGGCTGGGCAATGCCGGGCAGGCACGCGAATGCCCGGTGCAAGCCGAGGCGGCCGAGGCGATCGACTTTGCCGCGGTGGGGGAACTCGCTGCGCTCAATGGCACGGGGGAAGGGCGGGGCTATTCGACGCTTGCCTTCCAGGACGATGCGGGTGCGCCGATGAGCATTGCGAGCTTCAATGGTAAGAAATTGCTGGTCAATTTCTGGGCGAGCTGGTGCGTGCCGTGCCGCGAAGAAATGCCGGCGCTCGATGCGTTGGCGACGGCGTATAATTCCGACGAGTTCGCGGTGCTGCCGATCAATCTCGATATCGGCGAGGATGGGCTGGGCAAGGCGCGCGCGTTTTTGGCCGAAGGGCAGTTCACCAATCTGCCGCTGTTTGCGGATCCGAGTTTTGCCGCTTTCGAGCGGCTCAAGCGCGAAGCGGTGGCGGTGGGGCTGCCGGTGACGCTGGTGCTGGACGAGAACGGGTGCGAGCTGGCGGTGCTGCAGGGGCCGGCGGAATGGAATACGCCGGACGGGCACGGGGTGGTGGAAGCGCTGCTCGGGCTTGGCGCCTGACGTTTCAGGCGCGCTTGTCGATCACGAGGCCCTGACCGGGTGGTGGCGCGGCCCCGACGGCTTGGGCGACCATGTTGATGAGGCTGGCTTCCATCTCATGGGATTTCTTGAGCACGGCCAGTTGCACGCTTTGCTGAGTGGCGGCGGCGCGGGTGGTGACCATCTGCATGGCAAGGTCGGTGTTCATAAGGGCGCTCCCGTTCCAGGCGGGATCATAAAGAGGGGCGGGTAAACAAAGCGCTAGCGCCCGCCCAGCAGCGCCACTTGCGAGCGCTTGCCGATCGCGGCCAATACCATGCCTGTGGCAAAGCCACCAAGATGGGCCCACCATGACACGGGCTCCAGCGAGCCCATCACCACATTGAAGATCTGGACGGCAATCCAGACACCCAGCATCCAGAAGGCCGGCACCGGCAGCGGAATGGGAATGACGATGCGCGCCAGCACATAAACCCGGGCATGGGGATAAAGCAGGCAATAAGCGCCCATCACCCCGGCGACGGCGCCCGAAGCGCCGATCAGCGGCGTGGTGCTGTTGGGATCGAGCAGCAGGTGGAGGAGCGCCGCGCCGGCAGCGCAGCCGAGGTAAAACAACACGAACCGGAAATGCCCCAGGGCATCTTCGATGTTGTCGCCGAACACCCAGAGAAACAGCATATTGGTGCCCAGATGCAGCCAGTCGGCATGCAGGAAGGCATAGGTAAAGAGCGTCGCCCAATCGGGCAGCCAGGGGAGGGGCTGGGGATAGATGTCGCGCACCACCACCGGGATCATGCCCCATTGGATCGCGGCCTGAAGAAAGCCGATCGGGGGCAGAAGCGACTGGGCAGCAAAAACAAGGGCGGTGAACGCCATCAGGCCATAGGTGACCCAGGGAAAGGCAATGTGGCGGATCGGGTTGGTGTCATGCAGGGGCAGGAACATGCCGATCCGCCCCCATTCAGCTGCCCCTGCGGGCGTCCCCGTAACCGCCCGGCACCCAGAGCACGTCCTTGGCGCCCTGGTTGTTGGCAACGCGCGCCAGCACAAAGAACAGATCCGACAGGCGATTGAGGTAGCGAACAGCTTCGGGATTGGTGTCGGGCTCGGCCGCGGCCAGTTCCACCACCAGCCGCTCGGCACGGCGCGTCACCGTACGTGCCACGTGAAAGGCCGCGGACAAGGGCGTACCGCCGGGGAGGACAAAGCTTTTGAGCGGGGCGAGATCGGCATTGTAGCTGTCGATCTGCTTTTCGATCCAAGTGGTCTGGGCGGCAGTGATGCGCAGGGAGGGGTGCTCGGCATCGGGCGCGTCTTGCCCGGGGGTGGCGAGATCCGAGCCGACATCGAAGAGATCGTTCTGGATACGGGCGAGCATGGTGTCGATCTTGGGCATGGAGCCGGTTTGCAGCCGCGCGAGGCCGATAAAGCTGTTGGCTTCATCGACCGTGCCATAAGCCTCAACCCGCAGATCATATTTGGGACGGCGCGGCCCACGCACGAGGCCGGTGCTGCCGTCATCGCCGGTGCGGGTATAGATGGAATTCAGTTTGACCATGGTTCAGCCCCTCGATCCGCCAAAGAAGAACAATGCGGCCAGCAGCAGCAGCAATGCGACCGCCTGGCCAATCACGCGCAGGCGCATCAGGCGCTGGCTGGTATTGCCCGAGCCGCCCTTGAGCATGTTCCAAAAGCCCAGCAGGAGCACCCCGACCACAAACAGCATGACCAGGGCAGTGACGATATTGAGAAGGTTTTCCATGAGTTCCTGCCGGGGATGATGATCCCTAAATGGGCGAGCCGCTGACGGGATGCAAACGGCAGCGGCAAGCGGGGCCTGCATGCCATAAATCTTGCTGCAGGTGAACAGCCGGGGTGCTTTCCCCGCATCCAAGCTGGCTCACGCGCTTGAGCCTCAATTGAGCTGGCGCGGCGCAAAGCCGAGTTCGCGCCTGACATCGTCGGGGCTCCAGCCGGCCTGCCGCAGCGCCGCAAGGGATTGCGAGTTCCGCGATTTGCTGAGCTTGTTGCCCTCTCCATCAAGGATGAGGCGGTGGAAATGGTAGATGGGCGAGGGCAGGCCGAGAAGGAACTGCAGGAGAACATGGATATCGGTCGAGGCTTCCATGTCGCGACCACGGGTCACATGGGTGATGTTTTGCGCGGCGTCATCGACAACGACGCTCAGGTGATAGCTGGTGGGGGTGCCCTTGCGCTGGAGCACCACATCGCCCCAGCGTTCGGGGCGGGCATAGCGGATCTGCGGGCGATCGGTGATAAGCGGGCCGACAAGGGTAAAGGTCAGCGGGCCGGTCATGGCGCGGGCGCGATCATTGCGCAAACGGAACTGCACGGGATCGCCGCGCTCGAGCCGCTCGATCTGTTCGGCGGCGCTCAGATGCCGGCAGGTGCCGGGGTAGAGCGGCGCCCCATCGGGGTCGGTGCCAGTAGATTTGGCGGCGATTTCGGCGCGCGAGCAAAAGCAGGGATAAAGCAGGTCGAGGTCGCGCAGGCGCTCGCCGGCGGCGGCATAATGATCGAGGCGCTGCGACTGGTGCATGACCGGAGTGGGCCAATCCAGCCCCAGCCAATGCAGGTCGCGAAAGATGGCGTCGGTAAATTCGGGTTTACACCGCTCGAAGTCGATGTCTTCGATCCGTAAAAGGACGGTGCCGCGCAAGGCGGCAGCCGCAGCCCAGGTGTAAAGGGCGGAAAAGGCGTGGCCCAGATGCAAGAGCCCGTTAGGGCTAGGGGCAAAACGCAGCAGGGGACGGTTGGGTGACTTCGACACGACAGCACAATACATGAACGACGCGCTGACGTCACCGCGCCTCGATACGCAAGCGGCGGTGGACGCCCATCTGGACGCCCTGGTGCGGCTCGATCCGCGCCTGGCCCCCGTGCGGGCGCGGGCGGGCATTGTGCGGCCGCGGATCACCGAGGCGGGATTTGCCGGCATTGCGCGGGTGATCTGCGGCCAGCAATTGTCCGTCGCCAGCGCCAATGCGATCTGGAGCCGCTTCGCCCAGCTGCCGGGCGCCCATGATCCCCGCGCTTATCTTACCCTCAGCGAAGCCGAGGTACGGGCCACCGGCTTTTCGGGCGGCAAATATCGCACCGTGCGGGTGATCGCCGAGGCGGTGGTGGCGGGGGCGCTTGATTTTTCCCATCTCGAAACATTGCCCGCCGAGGCGGCGGTGGATTATCTCACGGCACATAAGGGGATCGGCCCCTGGACGGCGCAGGTTTACCTGATGTTCTGCGCGGGCCATCCCGATGTGTTTCCTGCGGGGGACCTGGCGCTGCTCAAGGCGGTGCATTGGGGGCTCGAGCTTGAGGTGCGGCCCACCATCAAGCAGATGGAAGCCATTGCCGCAGGCTGGGCGCCGCATCGCTCGGCGGCGGCGCTGTTGTTCTGGCGGTATTTCGCGGCGATCCGCGACAAGGAAGGAATTGCGCTTTGAGTATTCTCACCGGCCCCAGTGTGCCCCCCAAGAGCGGGGCGGCACCCCGCCAACTGGCCGTGTTGCTGCACGGCTATGGCTCGGATGGGGCTGATCTGATCGGGCTTGCGCCGTTTTGGCAGGATGCCATGCCCGAGGCGATGTTTATTGCCCCCAATGCGCCCCAGCCCTGCCCGGGCTCGCCGGGTTACCAGTGGTTCCCCATCTACTTCGGGGGGCGAGAGGTGAGCTGGAGCGGGGCGACCGAGGCGCGCGAAACGCTGGTGCGCTATTTGCGCGAGCTACGGGAGGAGACGGGGATTGCGCCCGAGAACACGCTGCTGGCCGGCTTTAGCCAGGGGGCGATGGTGGCGCTGCATGCCGGGCTGTCCATTCCCGAGCGGCTGATGGGCATTGTCGCCATTGCCGGCGCCTTGGCGCCCCCACCGGGATTTGGCGAGGGCAAGCTGGGCACGCCGCCGGTGTGCCTCGTGCATGGGGATCGGGACGGGGTGGTGGAGCCGCGCTTCAGCGCCGAAGCCGCGCGGAAGCTTAAGGAAGCCGGGATCGAGGTGCACTACCATGTCTCGCCGGGAGTGGCGCATGGGATTGCGCCCGATGGGGTGGCGTTTGTTGATCAATTCATCCGCAAGATCAATCAAAACAACGGGAACGCAGTTCTGCACGAGCAGCCTTCACAGGACTGATACAAAGGGCTTAGTATAAGGAGGATATGGACTCCTTCGATTCCCGTTTCGGGAGACTCAAGTGACGATCCACGTGTCGCCTGAGGCCTGTCCCGCCCTGGTTCTGAACGCCGACTTCCGGCCGCTCAGTTACTATCCGCTGTCGCTATGGTCCTGGCAGGACGCCATCAAGGCGGTGTGCCTGGAGCGCGTCAATATCGTCTCGCATTACGACATGGTGGTGCATTCACCGAGCTTCGAGATGCGGCTGCCGAGCGTGGTGTCGCTCAAAGATTATGTGAAGCCGGCGCGCCATCCCGCCTTTACCCGCTTCAACGTGTTTTTGCGCGATCATTTCCAGTGCCAATATTGCGGCTGCAAGGATGATCTGACCTTCGACCATGTGATCCCGCGCTCCAAGGGCGGGCAGACCACCTGGGAAAATGTGGTGGCGGCCTGCGCGCCCTGCAATCTGCGCAAGGCCAATCGAATGCCGTCCGAAATCAAGATGTTCCCGCGCCAGGCGCCCTATCCGCCCACGGTCTATGACCTGCACAATAATGGCCGGGCGTTCCCGCCCAACCATCTGCACCAGAGCTGGCTCGACTATCTCTACTGGGATATCGAGCTCGAGCCCTAGGCGAGGCGCTGGTTGAAGCGGCGCTGCGCGGCGATCGCGACCAGCAGCAGGCCGACAATGGCGATGGAGACGAGGGCATTCATGCCCGCCAGCGACAGGCCTAGGAAGCGGAACTGCACGACGTCGCAGCCCACGACATGGGCGGCGTTGAGATCGCTCAGCGCATCAAAGCTCACGCCGGCGCCTACCCCGGTGCAGGCGGTCGGGCCGGGCCAGAAACCCCATTCCACCCCGGCATGGTAGATGCCCATATAGGCGCCCCAGGCGAAAATGGCGGTGGCCACGGCCATGGCGAGGTACCAGAGCGCCAGGGGCATGCGGTTCCAGAACAGCAGCACCAGGAAGAGAATGGGCAGGCCCAAATAATAGGCCAGGCGCTGCTCAAGGCAGAGATCGCAGGGCACGAGACCGCCGATCAGCTCGGACGCCCAAGCCAGCGTGATCGCCAGCAGGCCGAGCGCAAAAGCAAGGGCCGCACTGATCTTGTCGAGCGGAGAGCGAAGCGAGGCGGCCATGGGCGGGTTCCGGAGTGACGCTTGTGGGTGCGGGTGGGATAGCCGCACAAGCCGGTAAAAACCAGAGCGGAACGGCGATTTGATGCTAATCGCCGGGCAGGCTGATCCCGAGGGCCTGGCGCAGGGCGATGGCATTGGCGGGGGCGTGCAGCTTGTCCTCATGCACAAAAAGGGCAAAAACATCGTGCCCCGCGGCGTCCCAATCGCGGATTTGGCTGGCCCAATCGGCGATGTCGTCAGGAGTGTAGCCGGCAGCATCGGGGCGGGCAGGGCCCTGCAGGCGGCAATAAGCGAAATCGGCGGTGAGAACGCGGGCGGGTTGCTGGACGGTGTCGCTAATCACGAGGGCGGTGTTGTGCTGCGCGAGGAGGTCACGGGCGGCAGGGTCATCCCAGCTGGGGTGACGCGCTTCGATGGCGTGGCGGATTGGGCCGACACCGGTGGCATCAAGAAAAGGCGGGGTTTTGAGGCGCTCATCGGCCGTGGCTGCCAGCGCGAGGTACTCATCGGGGGTGCGGGGCAGGAGGGCGAGGAAGTCTTCCAGCACGCCGAGGTCCAGCGCCAGGTTGGGGGGCAGCTGCCAGACGAAGGGGCCGAGCTTGGGGCCGAGTGCCAGGGGACCCGAGGCCAAGAAGTTGGCGAGTTCAGGCCGGCAGTTCTTGAGGCGGCGGATATGGGTGACGAGTTGGGGGCCCTTGACCGCAAACACGAACCCATCGCGGGTTTCGGCGGCCCATTTGGCAAAGCTCGCGGGCTTCTGGTTGGCCCGGAAGGTCGCATTGATCTCGATGGTGCCGAGCCGGGAGCTGCTATAGGCAAGCTCCCGCTTCTGCACCAGACCATCAGGATAGAACGTGCCGCGCCAAGGCTCGAACACCCAGCCTGCCGTTCCGGTCCTGATGGTCATGGTTGGGACATTGCCGCTGGACTAGAACTTGTAGTTCATGCCGGCGCGCACCACGCTGAAGCGCTGCGTGGAGTCGACCGAGCCGCCGGGCAGGCCGGAATAGGTCTGGGTGCCCAGGTCCACATAGAGATATTCGGCCTTGAGGGTCAGGTTGTCGGTGGCGGCAGCTTCGAGGCCCGCGCCCACGGTCCAGCCCAGATGGGTGGTGGACTGCGAGGTCACGACATTGGCCGCGTCCGTGGTGCTCATCGAGCCCTTGCCGACGGCGACACCGGCGGTGACATAGGGCATCACGCGATCCAGTGCCATGCCGGCGCGGCCACGCAGCGTGCCATAGGCATCGATGCCGGATTCGAAAGTAGTGCCTGGGCCGATATCTTCTTCATAGCCGATCGAGGACCACTGGCCGTCCGCTTCCACACCGACGATGAAGCCGCTGCCCATATCCATGTTGTAGCCGACCTGGGCGCCGAGCGACCAGCCATCGGTATTGGTGTCGATCTCGGGGCCGCCGCCGGATGCTTCCTGCGTGGTTTCGCCAAAGCCGTAGCCGCCGTTCACGCCGGCATAAAAGCCGGACCAGTTGAAGGCGGAGGATGACGAATAGAACGGCGTCGCGGCTGCGCCACTGTTCCAGGACAGGTCGGCGGCGTTGGCCGTACCCGTCAGCAGAAGCGCTCCGCCCAAGATGATCGCTGCATGCTTCATGATAAACCTCGTATAAAGATGTCCCTGCAAATTGCGCAGAGAGTCTTAATAGCGCGGTAAGCCGTTTGGTTAACGGCGCCATGTTGTGCGGTTTGCTGGTCACAAAAATCTGAGAGCCCAGTTGGGGAACTTTTCCCCCCTTGCCGCTGGCGGCTGATGGAGAGCAAAGCGCGGTCAATGAGGATACGACCAGCACGGTCAGCAAATTGGGGCCGATAGGGTTCTGCTGCTGCCAGTGGGCCGGCTTTGCGGCCGCCTTGCGCCACTGGGCTGACTGGCGCAGGTGCCTGCTCTTGCTTGTCAGCGGGCTTGCAAATCCAGCCAGAGGTCACCGGCATTGCCGGGAGCAACTGTGGAACGCCAAAGCTGAAGGAAACTGGTGCCCCCCGCCGGACTCGAACCGGCACGCCTCGCGGCGGAGGATTTTGAGTCCTCTGCGTCTACCATTCCGCCAGAGGGGCACGGGCTGTGTCTAGCGCAAGGCGCTTTGCGCCGCAACTGGGTGCGTGCGCAGCTTTTTAGCGCGGACACGATCAGTTTCCCACCGTGCGGTAATGCTGTTCGAGCCAGTGAACGGCGAAGGCAAGGATCTCGGGCGCGGCAACGAGGACGCAATCGGCATTGCCGACCCGGCCCGTTTGCCCGGCGCCAGTGGCGAGATAATCGCGCACCACGGTGGCGAAATAATCTTCGGGGAGCCCAGGCGGGGCGTTGGCAGTGTCGAACTCCTCGCACCAGCGCCAGCGAGTGGCGCCATTTATAAGCAGCGGGACCTCGAAGCGCTTAACCGGCTTGTCGGGGAAGCGGGCGAGGTGCTCGGCATGGTGCAGCAGGGTCATGGTGTCCAGCGGGGCGCCGAGCATCAGCGTTTTGCCGCCCGCCTCGACCAGTTTGCCGAGCGGGGATTGCGTGCCATAGCCATAATCGAGGGCATGATCGGCGGTGAACCAGTCGGCCTGCCCACCCAGGGCGGCGCAGGAGGCGCCGGGATTGCCGCTGCGCCGGGCCCCGGGGGTGGTGCGCAGCAATTCGGGAAAGGCGCCGTTGTCGCGGATCGAGCGCGAGCGCTCTGGATCGAATGGCGGCACATGGGGGCGGAGCGCGGGATCGGCAAAGGCGTCTTCCTCGGCTTGCCAGTCGCAATAACCCAGGAGCGTGCCCTCGGGGCCGAGCACATCAGTGAAGGCGTCGATCAGCGCGTCGGGGCCGCCCAGAATAGGGCCGACCTGGCGCAGCGCCGCGTGCACCAGCACGGCATCGCCGCGCTCGAGGCCCAGGTCCTGCAACTGCCCAGCGAGGACTGGTCGGGTCCAGGGCAAGGGCATTCAGCTACCCCCTGGCGTAAGCGATCTTGCGCGGCTGCTCGGCCTCGACGGCGATGGCACGCTGATCGTAGACAGTGCGGGCATCGATGATGGCGCCATGATGCTCGGCCGACCAGTCCCACAGCGCCTGGATGGGGTTGGTCAGCGTCTTGCCCAGTTCGGTCAGGCCATATTCAACCCGGGGCGGCACTTCGGGATAGATGGTGCGGGTGACCAGGCCATCGCGCTCGAGATTGCGCAGGGTGAGGGTCAGCATGCGCTGCGACACGCCATTGATCGAGCGCTTGAGCTCGTTGAAGCGGATGGTGTCGTGGCGGGCGAGAATGCCCACCACCATCACGCTCCATTTGTCGCCGATGCGGTTGAGCACATCGGACATGGCGGTGCAGTTGGAGCGATTGGCGGTGTCCTGGAGCGACATGGGCGACCTGCGGGGTTGGTTGACCCTCAATATAGAGATGGTTCCTTTCTGTGCCTAGGGTGCAGTTTGGGCCGGCGGGTGCTCGGCGGCAAACAGACCATAGTAAAACCGCAGATCGTCGCGGCCATAGCCCAGGGCCTCGAGCATCTCGGCCATGAAACTGACCGGGGCGGTGCCGGGGGCGGTGATGATGGCGCCGGCGCGGACGGCCCGGGGCTGGTCCCGGTAGAAGCGGGCGCCGGCATAGCCGGTGGGGGCGAGGTTGTCGGTGCTGTTGCTGGTATGGGGGATGGTGTCGAGCAGGCCGGCGCGGGCAAGGGGCAGGGTGCCATCGCAGATGCCGCCGACCACCTTGCCGGCTGCCGCCGTCGCTTGCAGCAGGCGGGTAAGGTCGGGTGCTCCGGGTTGCGACCAAGCCGCGCCACCGCAGATGACAAGGGCATCAATGCCGGCGGGATCGATATTGTCGACAGGCAGGTCAGGCGTGACCTGCAGGCCGCCGGCGGAGGCCAGCGGGATCCCACCGGGGGCGGCGTAGCGGGTGGTGATGCCGAGGTGGCCGGCACTGGCCGCGTTCAACAGGGCCGTTTCCCAATCGGCAAAGCCAGGGGTAAGGACGGTAACAATGGTGGTCATGGGCGTTCTCCAGGTGGAAATTGCGGTTGTGCCGCGACCCCTCGTCAAGGGATGTCAGGAGGTTGGGGGTTCAAAAGCCCGTGGGTGGGAGGGCCCGTGCATTGAGCTTGGGCAAGGTGGCTGTTAAGAACGCGCGCCCCTTATCAGTCCCGGAGCTCGCTCTCGTGCCGTCAGCTCGATCCTTGCGCTCAGCCATCATTGCCATTGTCCTTAACTGCCTGTGGGCGGGTGCTGCAGTGGTCCAGGCCAATCCCATGCTGCTCGTGGATATGGACAATCTTGCGGTGCTGTATGAGGAAGATGCCGGCCAGCCCTGGCACCCAGCGTCGCTTACCAAGCTGATGACCGCTTATGTGGCTTTCGAGGAAATCCAGAAGGGCACCGTGACGCTGCAAACGCCGGTGGTGCTGTCGCGCAATGCGATCAACCAGGCGCCCAGCAAGTCCGGGCTGCCGGTGGATAGCGCGCTGAGCCTGCAGGACGCGCTTTATATCATGATCGTCAAGTCGGCCAATGACATCGCCATGGGGATCGCCGAAACCGTGGGGGGCACCGAAGCCCAGTTTGTCGCCAAGATGAACGAGACGGCGGCGCGGATGGGGCTATCGGCAACCCGCTTTGTCAATCCGCATGGGCTGCATGACCCGGCCCAGCAAACTTCGGCGCGCGATCTGGCGGTGCTGTCGCTGTATCTGCGGCAGAACTTCCCGCAATATGCCGAGATGTTCGGCACCGAATTTGTGCAGCTTGGCAAGGCCAAGCTCGAAAGCAATAATGCCCTGCTGACCAAGTTTGCCGGCACTACCGGCATGAAGACTGGCTATGTTTGTGCTTCGGGGCTCAACATGGTGGTGACCGTCGAGCGCGATGGGCGGCGGCTCCTGGCGGTGGTGCTGGGCGGCTCATCGGCGCGCGATCGCAATGAGCGGGCGGCCGAATTGGTGTTGCGCGGCCTGTCGGGCGCGGCCCGGCCGGCCGGGCAGTCGCTGCTGGCGCTGGCCAACAATCCAAGCGCCGCGCCCGTCGATATGCGCGCGCGCATCTGCGGCCAGCAAGCACCGGAATATGTGAAGGCGCAGGAAGCGGCCTTCCCCATGGGCCTCAAGGGGCAGCCGAGCTATCTCAATGATGCGATCCCGGCGCAGTCCTATGTGGCGACCAATCTGGGCCGGGTGCGCGTGGGAATCGAATTGCCGCGTCCGCGTCCCGATCACGCGCCGGCCTTCCCGATCGCCAGCGATGTCGTAGGGATCGAGGCGGAGCTGCGGCCCGGTATGGCGGCAACTGCCACCGGGCCGGTGCCCATGCCGCGGCCGCGCCCGAATCTTTAGCGGCGCACTAGCTCGAAGCGCAGGTGATCGCCGGCATCCGTCACCGCGCAGTCATGGCCGTTTTGGCGGCAGTATAGCGGGATGTCGATGCGCGCCATTGGGTCGGTGGCCAGCACGACGAGCCGGGCGCCGGCTGGCAGTTGGGCCAGCCGTTTTTCGGTTTGCAGCACCGGCAGGGGACATTTGAGCCCCCGCGCGTCGATCAGTGTCGGCTCAGTCGGCAAGAATAAGCACCCAGTAGATGCCGTAATTGGAGGTCGGATTGAAGGCCACGGCGACGCCGGCCTTGCTCGCAGGGACGCGAAGGCCAGCAGCATCGGCTGGATTGTTGCGCCAGCCCGAGAAGGTTTCGGCGAAGGTGGCGTAACCCGCGCTGAGCTTGAGCGCCTTGACACCATTGGGCGTCTTGGGCGGCGTGCCGGTGGATGCATACTGGTTGACGAGGGCCTGGGCAGTGCCGCTCAGGCCAGTATCGAGCGCCAGGGCCGGTAGGCCGTTGGTGGCGCGATAGGCATTGATGATGCCGATGGCTTGGGCCCGGTCGAGGCTGGCGCCTGGCTGGTCCATGCGGGCGGACAGGCCGGGCGACAGGGTCCCGGCGGAGCCGGCAGTGTTGCCAAAGGGGCTGCAGGCGGACAGCAGGACCGCGCCAAGAAGACCAAGGGTGGGGAGCAAAATGGCGGTGCGGCGGCGAATGGCGCTCATGGATTTTCCTTCGGCAAAGGCACGGATGAAGGGCGGAATGCTCCCCTATACACCGTTGAACCGGCGGGTGGGGGGCCTTTATCTCGCGCTTGAGGTCACCTTTCAGCCAGCGCGTTGACGGTTTGCTTACCCTTTGCATGCCTCTCCCCAGGGGCTGCGGCCAGGCGGGGGAGCGCCGGTCAGTAAAATTGACATCAATTGCTTTTCGGGTCGGCAAGGACGCCAAGTAAAGTCGGGGCAAAGGCAAGAAACCGCCGCCTCGGCCCTCCGTTGATCGGAACTAATCATTTCGGCTTAGGAGATGTCTATGTTCCTTCGATCCAGCATTTCTGTTCTTGCCTTGACGGCCGCCTTGGCAGCATCCCCCGCTTCTGCCCAGCTGCTTGATGCAGATATTGGCAGTGGCGGTGTCGACATCTCGGTGGGGGGCGATGATGGCCTCAATGTCGGGGTGGGCGGCGGCGATGGCGGGCTGGATGCCGGCGTGGGGCTTGGCGGCGATAACGGCATCAATGCCGATGTGGGCCTTGGTGGCGATACGGCGGTCGATGCCGACGTCGATGTTGGTGGTGATGATGGTCTGGGCGTCGATGCCGAGATAGGCGGGGACGCGGCCGTGGATGTCGGCGTCGAGGCCGGCGACAGCGAAGTGGTGTCCGGCACTGTGCTGGGCGGCGACAGCAGCCCCCGCGCCAATGTGCTCGACACCGATGTCAACGTGATCCAGGGCGCTCCGGTCAGCGCCGATGTCAATCTCGGCTCGGGTTCCCGCTCCGGCGCGGCAGTAGATGCCGATGTGCAGATCGGAGCCCAGCAAACAGCGACAATCGATCCCACGCAAACGGTAAACGGTGGCACCAGGCTGCTGGCGCTGGGCAGCCCAACGGCGCGGACCGAGGCGCTGATCGAGCTGATCGCCGATCCAGGATTGGCCGAGATCGACCTTGATGCCAGCATCGATGATCGCCGCATCGCGCTGGTCCGGGTGGACGAGGTGCTGTCCGAGGCGGCGCTGGCGGAGATCGAGATCGCCATAGGCGACAATCCCGAGGGTCGGGCGGATTTGCTCGCGGTTCTTGAAGACAGCGCGGTGCTGAGCTCGGTGCTGGAACGCGAAGGCGTGGCGCTGGAAGATGTGCTCGCGATCGAGGTCGGGGCCGATGGCTTGACCGAGGTGTTGGTGCGCGGGGCCCCCGGGGCCCTGGTGGCGGAAGTGGACGCGGCTGGCATCGATGTGGTCGATGCCGAGTTGGGCGCCGGCTCGGGTGAGCTCGCCGCCGACGTCGCCATCCTGCCCCGTGACGGCCAGGCTGGCGGGGAGGGCGCCGCGAGCGGAGACCTTGCCGATCTCGACGTCGCCGCCCTCACTGAAGAGGAATTGGCGGCGCTGGACTTGTCGCTGCTTCCCGATGAGCAGCAGCGTGTGGATGCCGTGCTGCGTATTTTGGGCACGGAGGGCGATGCGAGCGGAGCCGGCGGCGGCGAGATCACCACCCTCGATCTCGATGCCTTGCTGGGTGAGGCGGCACAGGCCGATGTGCTGGCAACGCTCGGCGGCAGTGATGACGATGAGACCCTCGCCGAGGTTGAGGCCAATCTTGCCCTCACGCAGGCGCTGGCCGATGCCGGGATTGCGCCCGAAGCCGTGATCGCGGTTCGCGCTGGCCGCGCCGGGCAAGTGCGGCTCCTGGTTGATACGCAGGCCCAGCTTGCCGACAGCGGTGATGGCGCCGCAGGAGGCGTCACGGGGGCTGGCGGGCCGGCTCCTGCGGACGAGGCAGGCAGCGATGGTGCCGGTGATGGAACCGATGGCAATGGCGATGATGCCAGCGGCGATGCAGGTGGTCCGGACACGGATAACGGCAGTGCGGCGCCCGATGATGCTGCCGGTGGCGCTAATAATGGCGCGTCGGGCGGCGGAGCCTCCGGCGATGTGGACACGGCTGGCTCCGACGGCAGCAGTGATGGTGCGACGGGCGCCCAAGACCGGGCCGGTGCGCTGCCGGGCGGCGCTCCGTTGGCCGCAACAGCCTCCGCTCAGGTGCTGCCGGCTGAAGTCGAAGCCTTTGCCCTTCCGCTTCGCACCGTCGGGTGTTCCGGGGCTGCCGAAGCGGTCGCCGCAGGCGATGCGGCCGAGCCTGCCGATGTTCTTGCCGCCGGTTCGGGCGATGCCTCCCTTGTGCTGCTGGAAGGCTGCGGCTCCGCCGGTCTGCCGATCCCTGCAGCCGAGGAGCTGCGCAATGCCGTTGCCGCCAACGAGGCCCTCGGGGCAGCCCTGGCGCAGTCCGGGGTCGGGCCGGTCGATGTGGTGACCGTGACCCAGGGAGATGCGGGCCTGACCCTTTTCGTGGTCGACCCCAACTAAGCTCGCGGGCACAAGCGGGCAAAGCGGGCCTCGCTCCTTTTTGGAGCGGGGCCTGCTGTTTGCTGGGTCTCGCAGGCTGGTGGCCTGCAACCACGCTGGCGCTTTGTCGTTGCCCCTCCCAAGGCAAGGGAACAAAGCAGATGGCAACAGTCCAAAACCGCAGCGCCGAGCAGGATCATGGTCGTGAGGCGGATGCGCCAACGGAGGTACCGGCAAAGGGCTGGAAGGACATCCTGTGGCGCACCTATGCCGAGATCAATGATGATCGGGTGACCCTGATCGCGGCGGCGGTAACCTATTACCTGCTGCTGGCGATCTTCCCCACCCTCACGGCCTTTGTGTCCCTTTATGGCCTGTTCACCGACCCGGCCACGGTGACCGAGCATGTCAGGGCACTGTCCGCGGTGGTGCCCGAAGGAGGCATGGCCATCATCGATGAACAACTCAAGCGCCTGACCTCGAGCCAGGAATCGACGCTGAGCTTTGCCCTTATCATCTCGATCGCCATTGCGCTTTGGAGCGCCAGTTCGGGGGTCAAGACGCTGTTTGAGGCAATGAACATCGCCTATGACGAGCGCGAAAAGCGCAATTTCTTTGTTCTGAACGCCACCGCCCTCGTGTTTACCCTGGCCGGTGTCGTTGGCGCGGTGGTGATGATTGGCGTGGCCGTGGTGGTGCCAGCGGTGCTGAATTTCCTCGGGCTGGGGAGTGGGCTGGAATGGGTGCTCAAGATCGGCTCCTACCTGCTGCTCGCTGTGGTCTTGCTGTTGGGTATTGCCGTTCTTTATCGCTTCGGCTCGAGCCGGCAGCAGCCGAAATGGCGCTGGGTTACCCCGGGCGCTCTCCTTGCCGTGGTCGGGATCATCGTCGTGTCGCTGCTGTTCTCCTGGTATGCGGCGAACTTCGCCAATTTCGACAAGACCTACGGCTCGCTGGGCGGGCTCATTGCCCTGCTGACCTGGATGTGGATCTCGGTCACCATGCTGATCGTGGGTGCCGAGCTTAATGCGGAGGCCGAGCGGCAGACGCGGCGCGATTCCACCGTGGGCAGCAGCGATCCGCTCGGTCACCGCAATGCCACGGCAGCCGACACGGTAGGCAAGTCCCGCGACGAGGGCGGGGAACCCACCGACGATATTTCAGGCAAAAGCCCGGAATGGCAGGCCGGTTACCGGGCCGCTGCGGCGCAGCTGCGCCCACGGCGGCAGCATTCCCTGGGCGCCCTGGCCCTGGCAGTGCCGGCTTCACTGGCGCTGGGCGCAATGCGGCGGCGGGACAAGCGCTCCTAGCGTGGCGTTATCCCGGCAGCCTATAGGCCGAGGACCCGCAGCCGCTTTGGCGCCAGTAATTGGTGACCGGCTGAAACGCGCCAGTGGCGAGGAACTGGAGCTGAGCGGTATAGGCCATGGCCATGCACTCGCCGGGCCCGGCGACCACATGCACCATTTCATGCAGGATAGTGGTTTGGCGCAGGGCATCGGTGCCGGAGGCAAAGAACTGCGGGCAGAGATTGATGGTTATCGTATCTGCGGCCGGGTTCGGGATCACATAGGCGGCAAAGCGGGTGCAGGCTTTGTCGCCTTCGCCCTGCGCCTGAAA
Organism: Devosia sp. 1566; assembly: GCF_004005995.1. Lineage (NCBI taxonomy): Bacteria > Pseudomonadati > Pseudomonadota > Alphaproteobacteria > Hyphomicrobiales > Devosiaceae > Devosia > Devosia sp. 1566. Next base: position 3,629,862 of record NZ_CP034767.1, on the reverse strand, counting down.
GGCCACCTGCACCTCCCCCGATCCGCTGGACGGGACAAAGCGCAACTGCCGCAAGGCTTGCCCGTAAGCCGTGGTCGGCACGCCCATGCTGGATGATCCAAGTGCGCCTTGCGCTTTGGCGAAGGTCTGCACGGCGTCGGCAAGGGCCCGGTCCAGCAAGCCCCAGCTTTGAGCGCCCGCGGGAACGACGCTCGTCACCAGCGCGGATGCAAGCGCGATTGCAGGCAGAAAACGCATCAACTCAGTCCCTTAGCTGCGCCCTTGCTATACTTGCGGGCGCGCTGGCGCCACAAGATCACGGCGTCGCGAGGGAGAGATGGGGGCAGTTTCAGGCCGATTTACGTTCCGCAAGTGGATCGGCTGCAGAATCGACTTTCGCGGGGGGCGCGTGAGTTGCGGCGATGTGATGGGCTATCTCGCTCGCCGGCTTGGCGCGATCGAACAGGAAGCCCTGCACATTGGTGCAGCCGGCTTGTTGGAGCAGGTGGAACTGTTCCTCGGTTTCCACTCCTTCGGCGGTGGTCTGCATTCCCAGCACTTCACCGAGCTGAATGATCAGCCGCACCACGGAAACCGCGTCATCGCGATTGGTTAGATCGGCCACGAACGACTTGTCGATCTTGATGGTGTCAAAGGGGAAGCGACGCAGATTGCTGAGCGAGGAATAGCCGGTGCCGAAGTCGTCCATGGCGATGCGCACGCCAATGTCCTTGAGGCGCATCAGCGCGGACAGGGTTTGCTCGTCGCCCTGGAGCAGCACGGATTCGGTGATTTCCAGCTCCAGCCGGTGCGCGTCCAGCCCCGATGCGGCGAGGGCGTCGCCGATGGTCCTGACCAGCTCGCCACTCTTGAACTGAACGGCAGACAAATTGACCGCCAGGCCCAGATCTCCGGGCCAGCAGGCCGCTTCGGCGCAGGCCTGCTGCAGCACCCAGGCGCCGATCTCGTTGATCAGGCCCGTCGCCTCGGCGAGTGGGATGAAGGTCGAGGGTGGCACGAGCCGATCCCCACCCGGACGCCAACGCAACAGCGCCTCGTAGCGACATACCTGGCGCGTTTCGGCCACGAGGACGGGCTGGTAATGCACTTCCATCTCGCCCCGATCCAGCGCCTTGCGCAGATCGGCTTCCAGCGTCTTGCGGGTTTGCAGCTGCTGGTCGAGCTCCGGCTCGAAAAACCGCACCCGGCCCTTGCCATCGGCCTTGGCGACATAAAGCGCCAGATCGGCATGGCGCAGCAATTCCTCGGTTTCCACTGGCGTCTTGGGGCAGAACTGCGCCACCCCGATGCTGGCGCCGACGGACAGTTCGCGCCCCTCCAGAAAATAGGGCCGGGACAGATCGGCAATCAGCCGCTCGCCGATCCGGCGCTGCTGTTCGGCATCGCCTTCAATCCAGCAGGCGGTGGCGAACTCGTCGCCGCCCAGCCGCGCCACGGCGTGGTAAGTCGTGCTGCCCTGCTGCAGGCGCTGGGCCACGACTTTGAGGAGTTGATCGCCCAGGTGATGGCCGAAGGTGTCATTGACGTCCTTGAAGCCATCGAGATCGAGCAGGAACACACAAAAGCTGAGGTCATGCTTGCGCGAGCGCAGCAACATCTGGTCCAGCTGCAGCCTGAACTGCACGCGGTTGGGCAGATTGGTCAGGGCATCATGGTGGGCCATATGCGCGATGCGCAGCTCGGCGCGGCGGCGCTCGCTGATGTCCTCATAGGTGGCGAGCCATCCGCCATCCGGTAGCGGGGTATGGGAAACCGCATAGGCGCGGCCATCGGGTAGCTCGGAGGTGAACACCTTGCCGGTGCGGTTCCAGATCATCGGGAGCTGGCGGGCCAGGATGCTGTAATAGGCGGTGTCCGCGCCTTGCTCGGCCGCCCTTTCCTCCATCTGGGTGGCGGTGAGACCAGGCTCCAGGTTCTGCGGCAGGCCGCAAAGTTCGGCAAATCGCTGGTTGAACACGACGAGCTTGCCATCGGCGTCGAAGGTGCAGATCGCATGGGACATGTTGTTAAGGGCAGCATCGAACCGGTCATTCTGCGCCCGCAGGGTCTTGGAGGTTGCCCCCAACTGAGCGGCGAGCGTGCTGACATCCTGGTAGGCGCGTTGCAACAGCCGATTGTTGCGGAACAGCAGCAGCGTCAAGGCGACACCGCACAGGATCAGGCCCCAGGCGAGGCCAGTGAAGATCCAGTGCAGGCGCTGCAGTTCGGCCCGATCGGCGGCCGTGCGTGCGGCGCCATAGGCCCCGGCCGCGGAGGCAAGAGCGGTCAGGCGGGCGTCCAACGGGGCAAGGGCCGCAAGCCCCTCGAGCAGTTTGGCCCGCGTATGGGGTTCGGAGGCGAGCAGGCCATCGACCGTTTCAAGCGCGCCCCGCACAGCATGAACGGTTTCCTGATTGGCCGGATCGGCCTCGATAAAGATGCGCAGCGTGCGCGAGTTTTCACTGGAAGCCGGGCCAGCCTCATACATCTCGACCCGGCTGAACATGATGTCGAGCCGCAGCATGGCTTCGGCCAGCCGCTCTGGCGTGGCGTCGAGCGCGTAAAGGGCCAGGCTCTGCTCGAGCCGGGTGAACTCGGAAAGGGACTGGCTGACAGTCCAGGCAACATTGTAGCGCGACAGGTTTTGCAATGCAGTCTGGCGCTGGGCAATCACCAGCGAGGTGTAGCAGGTCGCGACCACAAGGCAGCACACGATGACTGCCAAGGCGCGCTGCATGAACTTGACCGACGCGGCCTGCACAGCTCTGGTTACTCCACGATCAACTGTTTGACCTGCCAGGCGGCCCGCCCATAATAGGTCGAGGTGCGCAGGTCCGGGTTTTCGTCGAAGGGATAGATGATAAAGAGCGGGCCCTTTTCCCGCACCGTCATGTATTGCCCGTTGTGGCGCAGCGCCAGAATGGGTCCGAAATCGGCAAAATCCGAGAGTGGGATCGTGGTGACATAGTCGTTGAGCGCAATGGCAGTGACGGTGTGCCCCTCGGCGCCCACGGCATCCATCAGCGCCTCGAGAGGCACGCCTTCATAGGTACTCACCCCGTCAAACCAGGGCGTCCGGGTCACAATGGCGGCGTTGCCAAGCGCCTCGAGCATCGTGCGGTCAAACACAGCCACCCCGTCCTGATTGGTCTGGGTGATGTTGCCGGATACGGTCAGGATGGGCTGAGCTGTTGGTACATCAAGCGCCACTGCACCCAAGGTGGAGCAGACAATCATCACGGCGCTGGTGAGCAGGGACAGGTACAACTTCATGTTCATCGCTGGCTTGGTCCTTTATGTGGCAAAGGTCAGCTAGAAAGATGAAGGTCAGGTGAAACCAAGTCGGTAAAAGCTCCAGATGGCCTACATGTTTGCACCGCCAAGCCTGATGCTGCACTTCCAGCGCCGTTCCGGTCGGCAAGAGCAAGCTGTCAGTGCTCGCTGGGCGGATCATCTTGCCGGCAGCTTCGGTGACTTGGCGAGATCGGGTTGGCTCCGCATTCTGGCTTTGACTAACATACGATAGTGCGCGGATCAGCGACTTAGCGGCATTAAAGCTGACATGGCGCGTTTGCCTGCCAGCGCCAAGGCCGCAAGCACAACGACCATATCGGCGGGGGGACAAGGACGGGCGTGGGTGCCGGCACTTTGCGGGCGCATCCTCCTCTGGGTCCGGGGCGTGTGGCCGCAGTTTGAAGTGGCTCCAGGCCGCGCCACAAACCTGGTTCGCGAACAGCGATTGGCAAGAAAAGAAGCAACTACAGCGACCCGCGCACGTTTGTGCGCGAAGGTCCGGTACCAAGGCCCACCATGGACGATCAGCGTCTTGATAGATTTTTTCGCCGCCTGCGGGTGCGTGACACCCTAGGACAAGCAGAACGGGATGCGCTTTCGGCGGCGGCCGGCCAGACTGTTCATTTCGCCCCGGGCGAGTTGATGGCGCGCTATGGCAGCAGCCCGAACAAGAGCCTGTTGCTGATCCAGGGCATGGCTGCCCGGCAAAACACGGTGGAAAGCGGCCAGCAGCAGATCACGGCCTTTCACATCGCGGGCGATTTCGTGGATCTGCATGCCTTCCTGCTATCCAAGCTGGATCATGATGTCAGTGCGATGTCCGCCGTGGCGGCCGTTGAGTTCCCCCATGATGCCTTGCGGCAGATCACCGAGGACTATCCGCACCTAACGCGGCTGCTGTGGCTCTCGACCTTGCTGGATGGGGCGATCCACCGGCAATGGCTGGTGGCGATGGGGCGGCTGACCGCGATTGCGCATATGGCGCATCTGTTCTGCGAGCATTATGTGCGCGCCCAGGCCGTGGGGCTGGCCGAGGATATGAGCTTTCCGTTCGAGATCACGCAGCAGGAGCTCGCTGATGCGCTGGGGCTTTCCAATGTGCATGTGAACCGCACGCTCCAGGAGCTGCGGCGCCAGGATTTAGTGTCCTGGGATACCAAGCGCGTGCGGGTGATCGACTGGAAGCGCCTGCAGGATGTGGGGCAGTTCGATCCTATCTTCCTTGATGTCGTGCATACGCCGCGGTGAGGCGCAGTTAGTCTCGAAAATAAGTAATCCCCTGGTTTGGGGTGGCTGCGGCGCGCTGTCGAGGGTTGCAGTATTGACATTGCTGGTATTCGCGGTAACGTTCCCGCGGTGTGGCAGGGCGGACCGGCTGCAAGGGATGGTTCATGCGCAACAGCCGCGATCGCCGACCAACCATTGTTGATGTTGCCGAGCGCGCCGGGGTGTCCAAGAGCACCGCGGCCCGCGCGCTGACGGGCTCGTCCAACATCACCGAGGAAACCCGTGACCGGGTGATCCGGGCCGCCGCCGCCGTTGGTTATGAGCGCAATCACCTCGCGGTGGGCATGCGCTCGGGCCGCAGCGGCCTGTTGGGCCTCGTGATCCCCGATATCACCAACCCGTTCTGGGGCGATGTGGCGCGTGGGGCGCAGGATCGTGCTTCGCGCAGCGGGGCGTCACTGCTGATCTTTTCTTCCGACTGGGACCCCAAGGCGGAAGCGGCGCATCTGGGCGCGCTGCGCCGGGCGCGGGTCGATGGGGCGATCATCAACCCGGTGGCCGACAGTTTTGACGATCTCGACCGCTTCGGCCTGCCTTGCGTTTTCATCGGCTCGAGCGCCGAGCGCTTTCCCAATATTTCCAGCGTCGGTTCGGACATTGCCCAGGCGGTACGGCTCGGGCTGGACCATTTCGTGCAAAAGGGCCATCCGGCGCCGAGCCTCCTGCTTGGCCCGAAATCGCGCTTGGCGCGGGCACGGTTCTTGCGCGCGGTGCATGAGCATTGCGTCGAGCGGGACGTCGATCCTGCCGTGCTGCCGATCGAGGACGGGGAATATACCGTCAGGGGCGGGCGCGAGGCGATGGCGCGGCTGCTGGAGCGCCCGCGCGTCGGGCACCTAGCTGTGTTTGCGGCCAATGACATGATGGCGTTGGGCGCGATGATGGCGGTGCGCGATGCCGGGCTCGAATGCCCCCGCGACGTTTCAATCATGGGTTTTGACGGCATTCCCTCGGGCGAGTTCGCCTGGCCGGGTCTGACCACGGTGGCCAAGCCGGGGCGCGATATCGGCGAGCGCGCCGTGGACGGGCTCTTTGACGAAATCGAACACAAGCCGGACCACCGGCGCATTTACATGCCGTGCCGGCTGGTTGAGCGCGGCTCGATTGCCGAACTGTCGGCGCAGGCCGCGCAGCGACGCGCCGCGAGCTAAGGAGTATCTGATTGATGGTTGGCTCATCGGAAGAGCAGCTCGGCGCCGCAGTGGCGAGTGGGAACGTTCCCGTGAACGGACACGCTGCAGGCGTTTTGCCGCAGGCGGGGCCGCAATCGCGCCATGTTGCTGAACAGGGTATGAACAGGCTTGAGCGCTTCCGCTTCGGCCTGCGCCAATGGTGGCCCTATTACGCCATGATGGCGCCGGGCCTGCTGTTCTTTTTCGTTTGGCATTACGTGCCGATCTGGGAAGCCAAGATGGCTTTCGAGCAGGTTCGCATCATCCCGCCCAATATCTGGGTCGGGCTCAAGAATTTCGGCGTGCTGTTTTCCTCGCCCATCTTCCATCAGGTGCTGCTCAACACGCTGATCATTTCGGGCATGAAGATCCTCTTTGTGTTCCCGGTGCCGATCATGGTGGCGCTGCTGCTCAATGAAGTGCGCAACGGCAAGCTGCGCGGGGCGATCCAGTCGGCGATCTACCTGCCGCACTTCTTGAGCTGGGTGGTGATCGCGGGCGTGTTCATCGCGCTGCTGTCGCCCACCGATGGTGCTGTCAACCAGGTCCAGCAATCCATGGGCTTTGGCACCACCAATTACCTGACCAATACCGGCACGATCCGCTGGGTGCTGGTGGTATCGGAAATCTGGCGTTCGGCGGGTTGGGACAGCCTGCTTTATCTGGCCGCGATCTTTGCCATCGACCCGCAGCTATATGAAGCCGCCGAAATGGATGGCGCCAATCGCTGGCAAAAGATCTGGCATGTGACCATTCCGGGGATCGTGCCGACGATCGCGACGCTGTTCATCCTCAATATGGGCATGTTCCTGTCGGCCGACCTCAACCAGGTCATCAATTTCCAGAACGCGGTCAACGCTTCCACCATCGATATCATCGACACCTATGTCTACCGCATGGGCCTTTCGACCGGTGAATATGCGCTAGCCACGGCCGCTGGCCTGTTCAAGGCGGTGATCGGCATGATCCTGGTATTGACCTCGCATCTCGTCAGCAAGCGCCTTACCGGCAAGGGAGTGTGGTGATGTTTGGTCAATCGCGCCGGACGCCGCTCGAGCGGGTCGAATATGTGCTGATCGTGTCAACGCTCCTGCTGCTGGTGGTGTTCACCCTGCAGCCGCTGCTGAACCTTTTGGCCCTGTCATTGTCCGAGCCCAGCAAGGTCGCTGGTTTTTCGGGCCTCTCGATCATCCCCGACGGGTTTTCGCCCGATGTGTGGATGCTGCTGCTGCAGCATCCCAATGTGCAGCGCGGCATTTTCAACTCGGTGTGGATGACCGCCACCAGCGTGTGCATCGGCGTCTTCGGCACCGCCTTGATGGCCTGGGGTATGTCGCGGCCGGGCCTGCCCGGACGGCGGATCATTTTCCTGCTCGTGCTCGTCACCATCGTGTTCGAGCCCGGGATCATTCCCGACTATTTCCTGATGAAACGCATGGGCCTGCTCAACACGCCCTGGTCGGTGATCATGTATAAGGCGATCAGCGCCTGGTATCTCATCATCCTGATCCGCTTCTTCGAGGAGATCCCGCAGGAGCTTTTGGAAGCGGCCGAGCTTGATGGCGCCAATCCGTTCCAGACCTTTTTCATGGTGGTGCTGCCGCTGGCCAAGCCGGCGCTGGCGACGATTGCCCTGTTTTATCTCGTGCTGCACTGGAACGAGTTTTTCCGGGCGATGATCTATCTCAACGACCAGACCAAATGGCCGCTGCAGGTGGTGTTGCGCCAGTTCGTCATCGAGGGCGACAAGCTCGCCATCGTCGGGGCCAACAATGCCGCCAACAATATCGGGCTGGCGCAGATCAATATCCGCGCGCTCAAGGCGGGGATGATCCTCATCACCATCCTGCCCATTCTCGCCATCTATCCGCTGATCCTCAAATTCTTCACCAAGGGGACGATGTCGGGAGCGCTCAAGGGATGATTGGGGCGACACAATCTTGGGGGATCGCCGATGGTCCCCCAAACCGGCCCTCCCCTCAAGGGTGAGGGAGGCCAGGCTCCGAGATCCCGCTTCAAGCCTTTCCACAAGAACCGCAAAATTGCGGCCAATGACGAACCTAATGACAATCCAAGGAGGAAATGTCTGATGCTGAAGAAACTACTGCTGGCCTCGACGGCCATGGCAATGCTGGGGGCGCTGGCTGCGCCGGCAATGGCGCAAACCACGCTGCGCCTTGTGAGCAAGGATCTGCTCAACAGCAATCCCGATGACGTCAAGGAAATCGAGGCGATCGAAGCGGCGCTCAAGGAGCGCGGCGTTGATGTCGATATCCAGATCGTCGACCTGCCGGGCTCGGGCTATGCCGATGCGCTGGGCGTGATGCTGCTCTCGGGCGATATCCCGGACATCATGTATTTCCAGGGTGGCGACCAGAAAATGGCCGAGCAGGGAGTGCTCGAGGACCTCACGCCCTGGATCGAAAAGTCCGAGTTCATCAAGGATGCGCTGTGGCCGCACAATGTGGAGCGCCTCGCGAACTACCCTTATCTGCTCTACGTGTACCCTTCGCGCGCGCCTCAGCCGGTGATGCGCCAGGACTGGCTCGACGAGCTGGGCATGGAGCCCCCGACCACGGTCGAGGACTATGAAGCGCTGTTCCAGGCCATCCACGATGCCGATCTCGATGGCGACGGCACGCCGGGCAATACGCTGGGCCTGACGGGGTTCGGCAATACTGGCGAACTCGATTCCATCTTCAACCAGGCCTTTGGCGTCAGCGCCACCTGGATGAAAAATGCCGATGGCACCTGGGTTAATTCGCGCGTCACCGATGCCGAGCGCGCCAAGCTCGAATTCTATGCGCGCCTTGCCAGCAAGGGTCTTTACGACAAGGAATATGTCACCAACACTTTCGATGTGAAGGAAGACAAGTTCTATACCGGCCGGGCCGGGGTGATCTTTGGCTCTTCGCCAGAGGTGATCGACATTTATTCGGGCAAGATGCGCCAGGCCCATCCGGGCGAGGAGATCACGCTGACCGTGCTGCCAGTACCGGAAGGCCCGGGCGGCAAGGGCCTTGCAGCGGTTGACGTGTCCAAGGAAGCGCGCGGCTGGGCGATCTCGTCCCTGTCCGAGCACAAGGAAGAAGCCTTTGCCGTGCTCGATTTCATGGCGAGCAAGGAAGGTCAGGATATCGACCGCATGGGCTTTGCCGATGTGCACCATACTGTAGGCGCTGACGGCACGGTGACCTTCACCGATCAGATCTCGACCTGGTATGCGCGCTTCTTCAATGCCGCGAACTGGACGCCCGCGACCCCGCTGCTTTCGCCCACGGCGCAGACGGCGCTCGACACGATCAAGGGCAATTTCACCCCAGACAACGCCTTTGTCTGGCCAGCTGAATATGCCGCCGATGTGGACGCGGCCGAGCAGGTTTATCGCGGCTGGGTCGCCAAGTTCATCACCGGCGAAGCGAGCCTCGATCAATGGGACCAGTTTGTGGCGGAATACAATGCCGCGGGCGGCCAGCGCATGGCTGAATATGCCGCGACGGTGCTGGGCCAGTAAGCCCGGCGCAACTTGAGCCCTCCTCCTCTCAAGGGGGAGGGGTTGGGGCGGGGGTTCTGCTGCTCTCGCAACCTTCTGGCCTTCGGATTGGCCCGAACCCCCACCCTCGATCCCTCCCCCTCAAGGGGAGGGAGGCGCCGCCCCGGCCTCGTAGAAGACTTCAACTGAAAGTGCCCAAACAAATGACCAAATCCCTCCAATCGCGCATTCGCGGCATGTTGCATGGCGTGGCGCTGGGCGACGCGCTCGGGGCCCCGGTGGAAAAGCTCTCGGCCGCGCAGATCCGCGAACGCTATGGACGGGTCACTTCGGTGATGACGCGCTGGCACAAGATGGATTTGCCGCCCGAGCAGCGCAATCACCGGGTGCGGGGAGACGGGATCGTCACCGACGATACGCTGATGACCCTGGCGGTGATGCAGATCTATGCCGAGGAGCGCCGGCATCTCGATGCCTGGGACATGGCCGACGGCATGGTACGCCAGATTGCCTGGACCCCACGCTGGGTGCCCGAGTTGCAGCGCGAAGCCATGCTGATCGACCGGCTGTTTTATCCGGAAAAGTGGATTTTCCAGCGCCATCAGCTGTCCAATTGCGATCCACGCCAAGGCGGGATCGGGAACATGGTGAACTGCGGGGCCGCGATGTATATCGCCCCGATCGGGGTCGCCAATGCCGCCGACCCCAAGGGCGCCTATGACGAGGCGATCGCCTTTGCCGCCGGGCACCAGGAAAGCTATGGGCTGGAGGCCGCGGGCGTCGTGGCAGCCGCAGTGGCGGCCGCCTTCGTGCCGGGCACGACGATTGATGCGATCGTAGATACCGTGATCGGATTGGCCAAGGATGGCACGCGCGATGCCATCATCGATATTGCCGCCTTGGCGCGCCAGCTGCGCGGCACTGGCGCAGATCATGCGGCAGTGTGCGACGCCTTTCATGGGGCAATTGCGCGCTATTCGGTGATGGGTGACGACGTCAATCACAGCGCCGCCAAGGTCGGGCGGCTGAGCGATGCCTATCGCCCCTCGCGGCTGCAGGCAATCGAAGAGCTGCCGCTGGCGCTGGGCTTTTGCCTGCTCAACAACGGCGCTTTCCGCCCCTCGATCGAGGACGGGATCAATTCGGGCCGCGACACCGATTCCATCGGGGTGATGGCCGGGGCGATCCTGGGCGCCATGCATGGCGAAGCGGTGATCGAGGCCGAGGACCGCGCGCAGCTCGACCTGGCCAACCGGCTCGACCTGTTTGCGGCGGCCGATGCGTTCACCGCCGTGGTCGAGGACATGCTGGCGGCGGACCGAAAAGCAATGGAGGCGCGCTGGGTGGCCAGGGCGGAACTGGGTTTGGCCTGATGTGAACTCTGTCCAGCTCGTCGCGCGCCGCGGTTGAGCATCTCATCCAGTCTCTTCAGTATTCGAAAGTTCAAGCATGCTGTCCGAAACCCAAATCCTCGAAAAGATCTATGCCGGCTTTATAGGCAAGGCCATCGGCGTGCGCCTGGGCGCGCCCGTCGAGCCCACGATCTGGAGCTATGAGCGCATCCAGAAGACCTATGGCGAGGTGACGCAGTATCTGCGCGACTTCAAGAATTTCGCCGCCGACGACGACACCAATGGCCCGGTATATTTCATCCGGGCGCTGCGCGATTACGGGCTCAAGGCAACGGCCGCGGATGTGGGCAAGACCTGGCTCAATTATGCCGCCGAAGAGCATGGCATGTATTGGTGGGGCGGGTTTGGCGTCTCGACCGAGCACACCGCTTATCGCAATTTGCGCGCCGGCATCCCTGCGCCGCAATCGGGCTCGATTGCCCAGAACGGCACGACGGTGGCCGAGCAGATCGGCGGGCAGATCTTTATCGATAGCTGGGGCTGGGTGAACCCGGGCAATCCGCAGCGCGCAGCCGACATGTCGGCAATGGCTGCGAGCGTGGCCCATGATGGCGACGGGCTCAATGGGGCGCGGTTCTGCGCGGCAGCGATTGCGGCGGCGTTCGAGGCCAAAAGCATCGACGAGATTATCGCGACCGCCATGTCCACGATTGATCCGGCTTCCACTTATGCGCGGGTATGCCAGGCGGTGATCGATTTCCACCGCGCCAACCCGGACAACTGGCGCGCCTGCCGCGAGATGCTGGAAGCGGAATGGGGTTATGACCGCTATCCGGGCGTTTGCCACATCATCCCCAATGCCGGCGTGACGATCATGGCCATCCTTTATGGCGAGGGCGACCTGCCGCGCACGGCCGAGATCGCGACCATGGCGGGCTGGGACACCGACTGCAATGCGGGCAATGCGGCGGCGATCGTTGCGACCTTCCAGGGCCTGCATGAGGGTTGGGACAAATATCGTAAGCCCATCAACGATTTCCTTGTCGCCTCGGGCATTGTGGGCACGATCAACATTGTCGATATCCCAAGCTTTGCCCGCGAGCTGACCGTGCTGGCGCTGCAGCTGGACGGCCGCGAAGTGCCCGAGCTCTGGATCGAGGACATGACGCGGCGCGGGTTGCGCTTTGATTTCGATCTGCCCGGCTCGACCCATGGCTTTCGCAGCGATGGCACCAACCAGATCTCGGTCAAGCATTCCGGCGAGCGTCACGTCGAGGGCTCGCGCGGTTCGCTTGAAATCCAGCTCGATCGCCTCGAGCGCGGGCAGGGCGGGCGCGTGTTCTGGAAGCCTTTTTATCGGCGCACGGATTTCGACGATGAGCGCTATCGCCCGATGTTCTCGCCCGTGGTGGATAACGGCCAGACCGTCAGCTTCAAGCTTTGGCTCGACCCCTGGAATGGCGACGGCAATCTGCGGGTGGTGCCTTATGTGCGCCGCACCATGAGCGGGGCGATCGAGGAAGTGGGCGCCTGGGATGTGCCATCGGCCACCGGTTGGCAGGATTACAGCTTTGCGGTGCCCGAAGGGGCCGAGGCGATCGACGAGATCGGCATTTCCATCGAGTATTTCGGCCGGCTCAAATTCCTGGGTCGCCTGTTCCTCGCCGATTTCAGCGTTGGTGGTGCGGGTCACACCGTGATCGAGCCGGAAACTGAAGTGCAGGAATGGGGTGCCATTTCGCGCTTCACCTATAATAGGGGGCACTGGACCAAGAGCTTTGGCCGCATCCAGGGGCATACGGCGGGTGATGCCGATATGTGGACCGGCCATTATTATAGCCGCGACGTGACGGTGAAGGCCGATATCCAGCGCCTGTCGGGCATCTCGCAGCTGGTGAGCGCGCGGGTGCAGGGCACCGGCCGGTTCTATGCGGCGGGTCTCGAGGGTGATGAGGTCGTGATCCTCAAGGAGGATTTCGGCAGCACGGTGCTGGCGCGGGCGCCGTTCAAGGCGGAAGCCGGCAAGAGCTACGACATCGCATTCACCGTGCGGGGCGACCAGCTCAGCCTGGCCGTTGACGGGCAGCAGCTCGTGACCGCAACCGACACTGACTATGCCTATGGCATGGCGGGGCTGCGGCTGGCTTCGGCCGGGCGGATGAGCGTGGGCCGTTTCGAGATCGTCGAGGGGTAAGGAACCCCTCCCAAACCCTCCCCGGGTGGGGGAGGTGTCTGCCCCGTGGCTGGGGTTTAATCCTGCCAAGGCTTTGGCCCGTGCGCTCCCAGTGAGCGCCGGGCCAGGGGAATCTCAAAGGAGAGACCGCATGTCGGAAATCGAACTCAAGCATGTCGGCAAGCGCTATGGCGATGTCACCGTGCTCAATGACATCTCGCTGGAAATGGCGGATGGCGAATTCGTCGTGCTCGTGGGCCCGTCCGGCTGCGGCAAATCCACCCTGCTGCGCATGATTGCGGGGCTGGAGGATATCACGGCGGGCCAGATCACCATTGGCGGCAAGATCGTCAACAATATGCCGGCCAAGGAACGCGACATCGCCATGGTGTTCCAGAGCTATGCGCTTTATCCGCATATGAAGGTGGCGGACAATATGAGTTTCTCGCTCCGGCTGGCGGGTACCTTCAAGGCCGAGATCAAGAGCCGCGTCGCCGCTGCCGCCGAGATTTTGGGGCTGGAAAACCTCCTCGACCGGTTGCCGCGCGAGCTGTCGGGCGGGCAGCGCCAGCGCGTGGCCATGGGCCGGGCCATTGTGCGCGACCCCCGCGCTTTCCTTTTTGATGAGCCACTCTCCAATCTCGATGCCAAGCTGCGCGTAAAAATGCGCGGCGAGATCAAGCGGCTGCATCAGCGGCTGGGCAAGACCATGGTTTATGTGACCCATGACCAGACCGAAGCCATGACCATGGCCGACAAGATCGTGGTGCTCAATGGCGGGCGGATCGAGCAGGCCGGCGCGCCGCTGGAGCTCTACAACAACCCGGCCAACCTCTTTGTCGCGGGCTTTATCGGCTCGCCCGAGATCAACCTGCTCGAGGCGACTTACACCGGCGGCACCGAGATCGCGATCAAAGGCGGCCAGTCGATGCCGCTGGGCACCGCCCTGGACGTGCCGGCGGGCACCGCAATCACCTACGGGGTGCGGCCCCAGCATATCACCCTGGGCGCGAGCGGCGTTCCGGCCGAGGTACTGGTGGTGGAGCCCACCGGCGACGCGCAGGAAGTGCTGGCGCGGGTGGGCGAGGAAGACGTTTCGGTGGTGGTGCGCGACCATCCCCTGCTGACGCCGGGCGAAGTGGTGCAGCTGGTGATCGATCCGGGCAAGCTGTTTGTGTTCGATACCAAGACCGGGCTGCGGTTGCGGTAAGTTCAGGGCAGCACGTACGCGGGTAGGTGCTTGGACCTCCCTTCCCTTGAGGAGAGGGTTGGTGGAGGCAGCTGGGGTCGGCCCGGCGACCCCCTCCCTTGGTCCCTCCGCTCAAGGGGGAGGGGAGGGCAGGACCCGGGAGTTGGGTGGGGGTTACCCTTCGCCGGAGACAGAAAGACGACGGGCCCGGTGAGGGCTCAGTTAGATTGGTTAAATTGATGACGCACGCGCAAAAGGCCTTTGACCCAACTGCAACCGGGCCGCTCGATGGCATCCGGGTGCTGGATCTGTCGCGGTTGATGGCGGGCAATATGCTCAGCCTGCAACTGGCCGATTTTGGTGCCGATGTGGTCAAGATCGAGCCACCCGAGGGGGACCCCCTGCGCGACTGGCGTGATGACGGGCATTCGCTGTTCTGGAAGACCTATGGGCGCAACAAGCGCTCGGTGGCGCTCAATTTGCGGCATGCGCCGGCAATGGCGGCATTGTGGAAATTGATCGAAACGGCTGATGTGCTGATCGAAAACTACCGGCCGGGAACGCTGGAAAAGATGGGGCTGGCGCCCCAGGCGCTGCTGGAGCGCAATGCCGACCTGATCGTGGTGCGCATTTCCGGGTTCGGGCAGACCGGGCCTTATGCGCAGTTCCCCGGCTTTGGCACCATCGTGGAAGCCATGAGCGGCTTTGCCGACCGGACGGGCTTTCCCGACCGCGAGCCGGTGCTGCCGCCGCTGGCGCTGGCCGACATGATCGCTGGCATCTATGGGGCTTCGGCCACGACCATGGCGCTTTATGCGCGTCAGACAGGAATGGCGCGCGGGCAGGTGATTGACCTTAGTCTGCTCGAGCCGATGTTTTCGGTGCTCGGTCCGGAAGCGGCCATTCATGCGGTGACGGGCAAGATCAAGCAGCGGGTGGGGAGCGCCTCCAACACCGCATCGCCCCGCAATGTCTACCAATGCGCCGACGGCAAGTATCTGGCGCTGTCGGGCTCGACCCCGGCGGTGGCGCGGCGCATTTTCGAGATCATCGGGCGGGCCGATATGAACGAGGATCCGCGCTTTGCCAACAATTCCGAGCGGGTCAAGCACCGCGCCCTGGTGGACGAGGCGGTGGGTGCCTGGTTTGCCCAGCGCCCGAGCGAGGAAGCGCTCGCGGTCATGCGCCAATCCGGCGCGACGGTGGGGCCCATCTTCAACATAGCCGATGCCATGGCCGATCCGCATTTTGCCGAGCGCGAAATCATCGTCGAAGTGGAGGACGAGCAGTTCGGCCATTTGCCCATGCACGATATCGTGCCGCGCCTCTCCGGCACGCCCGGCGTGTGGCGGCGGCCGGCGCCAGGCCTTGGCGAGCACAGCACCGAAATCCTGCGCGAAGCGGGGCTGGACGAGGCGGCGATTGCTGCAGCGGTGGCGCCGTGATCCGCTCGCTGCTCTATGTGCCGGCCCATGCCGAGCGCTTCATCGCCAAGGCGCATCAGCGCCAAGCGGATGCCATCATCCTTGATCTCGAAGATGCCGTACCGCCCGAGCACAAGCTTGCCGCCCGCGAAGGGCTCGGGGCGAGCGTGCCCAGCGTCGGGCAGGCGGGCGCGCAGGTGTTCGTGCGTATCAATGCCACAAGCATCGAAGATGCACTTGCAGCGTGCCGGGCCGGAGCAGTGGGCCTCTTGGTCCCCAAGGTGGAGCGCGCGGCAGATCTGGAGCGGCTGGGTGAAGGGCTGGAGCTGACGGAGCGTGAACTCGGGCGCAGCCCCATTAGCCTCGTGGCCATTCTGGAAGACCCCGGCGCTGTGCTTGAGGCACGGGCTATTGCGCGCGCGCCCCGGCTGCTGGCGCTGGCGACGGGCGGGGAGGATCTGGCGCTGGCGCTGGGCGGCCAGCCCACGCCCGACGTGCTGCGATTGCCAAAGCTGCTGGTGCATTACGCCGCCAAGGCGCAGGGATTGCTGTCTTGGGGGATGCTGCGCAGCGTGGCCGATTACACCGACCATGAGGGGATCAGCGCGGCGGCGCGCGAAGCGCGCGAGCATGGCTTTGATGGCGCCACCTGCGTGCATCCGGGCGTCGTGCCCTTGCTCAATGCGGGTTTTGCCCCGAGTGCCGAGGAGCTGGCCTGGGCCCAGCGCGTCGTCGCGGCCGCCCAACAGGAGAGTGGAGCCTTTGCGCTGGATGGCCGCATGATCGACGCGCCAGTTATTGCGCGCGCCCGAGCGCTGCTCGCAGTAACAAAGCCGTGACAGTTTAGTTATCCCACTGAAACATCTATAGTTGTCCGCCCGCCGATCCAAGTTGCCGCCGAAGTCGACATGTTGGATTCAGGGTTTTGCAATGGCTTTGCACTAGAAGGGAGTGCTTGAGGGGCCAGTTAAGCTCAATGTTGCGCGTCTATTCCGGTATCGTCGACAATCATGATCCGGCCTATGTCGCGCTCGCGGCCATTATTTGCATCCTGAGCAGTTTCACTGCTGTCGGCCTGGCCCAGCGGGCCATCGGCGCCAAGGGGCAGGACCGCGTTCTATGGCTGTTGGCGGCGGGCGTGGTCACCGGCGCGGGGGTGTGGACCACCCATTTCACTGCAATGCTCGGGTTTCTGCCGCAGGCAGGATTGCATTTCAATCCGCTCGAGGCGCTGGTTTCGGTCGGGCTCTGTTTGGTGCTGACGATGCTGGGCTGGATTGTTGGTTTTGCCAATCCGCAGCGGGCACGTGGTCTCCTGGCGGGCGTGCTGATCGGCGCGGGACTGGCCATCGCCCATTTCTTTGACATGACAGCGCTGCATGGCGCCGAGATCGTGCGGATTGATTACGGTTTGTTGGCGATGGCGGTGATCGGGGGCATCGCGATCACCGCGCTTGCGGGCCCGCTGCTGCAGCGCTTCGCCCAGGCGACGCTGGCCTGGCCCGCGGGTGCGGCCCTGGCGCTGGGGGTTTTGTTTCTCCATTTTGTTGCCAGTGCGGGCATCGAGCTGGCCCCATTGGCGGGGCTGCCGGCCCGGCCGGAGCTGAAGCTGGCGGGTGTCGGAGGGGTGCTGGTTGGAGGGAGCCTGCTGCTGCTGGCTTCGGCGCTGACGCTGGTGTTTCATCACCGGCGCCTGGCGGATGTCACGGCTGCCGATGGCAAGCGGCTGGCCTCGGCGCTCGAGGCGCTGCGGGGCAGCGAAGCCCATCACCGGGCCTATATCGAGCTCAATTCCCAGATTCAGTGGCTGTCCGATGCCAATGGACGGGTGCTCGAGATGGGGCCGCGCTGGTGGGAGTGCGTGGCGGTGTCGCGCGAGCAAAGTATTACCGAGGGTTGGCTCAATGCCATGCATCCCGATGACCGCGAGCCGGTGCGCGCACTGTGGGCGCGGGCGGTTCGCACTGGCGACGGGAGCATTGCCGATGTGCGTTATCGCGTGCGGTTTCGCGATGGCAGCTATCGCTGGTTTCGGGCCCGGGCCCGGCCGCTGCGCGACGAAGCCGGCACGGTGCTGCGCTGGTATGGCTCGCTCGAGGATATAAACGATCAGGTGGCGGCCGAAATGGCGCTGCGCCGCAGCGAAGAGCGCTATCGGCTGGCGTCCGAGGCGACCAACGACATCATCTGGGATTATGACGTAGAGCGCGATCGCACCACCTGGACCGGGATTGCGGGCAAGGTTCTGGGTTATCCCGAACTGGCGCAAGGCACCAATATTGCCTGGTGGGCCGACAAGGTGCATCCCGAGGATCGCGGTGCCCTGGTGGGGATGGAAAAGCCGCTCGGGCGGGACGGGCAAGGGCAGAATACCCAGGAATACCGGTTCCGCACGGTGAATGGGGATTATATCTGGGTCTCCTCGCGCCGGGTGCTGGTGCCCGATGCTTCTGGCAAGCCCGTGCGGTTCGTTGGCTCGATGCTCGATATCACCGCGCGCAAGCAGGCCGAGACCGAGCTGCAATGGGCGGCGTTCCATGATCCGCTGACGGGGCTGCCCAACCGGGCGCTGTATGCCCAAAGGCTCGATGCAGCGCTGGAGCGGGCGCGTGGCACCGGCGAGATCGTGGGCTTGCTGGTGTTTGACCTCAACAACTTCAAAACGCTCAACGACACGATGGGTCATGCCGCCGGCGATCGGCTGCTCAAGGAGATCGCCAGCCGGCTGGTGGCCGCAGCGCCTGAGGGGGTAACCGTCGCGCGGCTCGGGGGCGATGAATTTGCGGTCATCTCGCCGGGCCTTGCGGCCGAGGATCTGCGCATGGAAGTGGCGCGGCAGCGGCTTGGCCCGCTTGACCAGCCCGTTGCCATTGACGGGCTGCAGATCGCGGTCAGCTATTGCGCCGGGGGCGCGGTGTTTCCCCGAGATGCGCAAAGCGCGGGCGAGCTGCTGCGCGCGGCGGATCTGGCGCTTTATGCCGCCAAGGCGGATTTGCCCGGAACGATCCGGGGCTTCCAGCCGCAGATGCTGCAGGCCTCCGAAGCGCGAGCCAGGGCGCTGGCCAATGCACGCAAGGCGCTCGATACCGACGCTATCGTGCCGTTCTACCAGCCAAAGCTGTGCCTGCGCTCGGGGCAGGTGACCGGTTTTGAAGCGCTGCTGCGCTGGCATGACCAGTCCGGGTTGCAGCCGCCGGCCAGCATTGCCGCCGCATTCGATGATGCCCAGCTCTCGGTCGAGATCACCGATCGCATGCTCGACCGGGTGCTGGCCGATTGCGTGGCGTGGCGTGAAGGCGGGCTGGAGGTTGGCCGGGTGGCGCTCAACCTGTCGGCTGCCGATCTGCGCCAGCGGGGGCTGGCGGAACGGGTGCTGTGGCGGCTCGACAATGCGGGACTGCCTGGAAGTGTGCTCGAGCTCGAAGTCACCGAATCCGTGCTGATCAGCCAGATGGGCGGGCATGTCAGCACGCTCGAAAAGCTGCAGCAGGCGGGTGTCACCATTGCGCTCGACGATTTCGGCACGGGCTATGCCTCGCTGACGCATTTGCAGCAGTTCAAGGTGGATGTGCTCAAGATCGACCGCTCTTTTGTGGAGCTGATCGGCTCGAGCGAGCGGCGCGACACGGCGGTGATCAATGCGGTGCTGGAAATGTCGCGCAGCATGGGCATCACCACGGTGGCCGAGGGCATCGAGCGGCGCGAGCAGGCCGAATTTCTGCACGAGCGCGGCTGCGATCTTGGCCAGGGCTATCTGTTTTCCCGGCCCATTCCCGCTAGCCGAGTTCCCGACCTCCTCGAGCAGTTGGAGGAACGCCGCTGGGAAGCGGCGCTCCGGGCCGACCAAACCGCCGGCTAAGGGGCTGCACCAGGCGGCAGCCCCATGCTGCGGGGATCAGGCGACGACGAGCGGGGCGCCGCTTCGAACATGATCATAGAGATGGATGATGTCCTGAGGCAGCATGCGGACGCAGCCGCTGGATACGGCCTTGCCGATCGTGGTTTCGTCCTGGTTGCCGTGGATGCGGTAGATCGTGTCCCGATTGCCCTGGTGGATATAAAGGGCGCGGGCGCCGAGGGGATTGTCTGGTCCCGGCTCCATGCCGTGGCGGTATTGCTCGAGTTCGGGGTGGCGATCGATCATTTCGGACGGCGGCGTCCAGCGCGGCCAGGCGCGCTTATAGGCGATATGGGCACGCCCAGACCATTCAAAGCCTGCAGCACCGATGCCCACGCCGTAACGGGTGGCCCGACCGTTTTCGCCCACATGGTAAAGGAAGCGATCGGTGGTATCGACAATCACCGTGCCGGGCTTTTCCCCGGTAGGATCGTCCACCTCCTGGCGCCAATAAACGGCTGGCACCAGTTCCATGCGCGACGCGCGAACGGGGTAAAGGTCATCGGTGATGGCGCCATACATGGCCTGTACGTCAGGGGGCACGCTGGTGGGCAGGGGCTTGGCTGCGGGCGGTGCATTGGGGGCGCTGATTGCAGAGGCGGCAACGAGGCCCGGGGCAGAACTGGTGCATCCCGCCAGTCCCAGCCCGGCAAGGGCTGCACCTCCGGCCAGAAAGCTGCGTCTGCTCAATACGGGGCTCGTCATTGGACCATCCTTGGTTCTTTGTGGTTTTGCCGGGGCCGGCCCGGAGGAGAAGGAAAGGTCAGTACTGTTGACGCAGCGCAAAGGGCAGGCCCCTCAAACGATCGTGTGCTCTTTGTGGTCAGATGCGGGAGGGGTGAGGTTTTGCGGCAACGGTTTGGCGCGCCAAGGGCCGCAAAATGGCCGGTTTGTCGCAGGGGGAACGTTGCCGGCAGGGGTGGCGTTGGACCGGGCAAGGAGTGCCCCATGAGCGCTGTAACCACGATCCCCAAGCTCGATCTCAACCGCTATCTCGGCCGCTGGTATGAAATCTGCCGGCTGCCGCTCAAATGGGAGGACGAGACCGCCACCGACATCACCGCGACCTATTCGCCGACCGATGGGGGCAAGGTGCGGGTGGACAATCGCTGCTTTGATGCGGAAGGCAAGCCGAGCCAGGCTCTGGGGGAAGCCACGCCGGTCGATGATAGCAAGGCCAAGCTCAAGGTGACGTTTCTGCCGGGGTTTATCCGCTGGCTGCCGTTCACCAGCGGGGATTACTGGGTGCTCAAGCTCGATCCCGACTATCAGGTAGCGCTGGTGGGCGGGCCGGACCGCAACAATCTCTGGGTGCTGGCGCGTGAGCCGCAACTGCCCGAGGCGGTGCTCGAGGACTATCTGGCCGAAGCACGCCGGCAGGGCTTTGACCTCAGCAAGCTGATCACCCCGCGCCACACCGGCCGCCAGGTCACCGACGCGATGGTCGAGGCGCAGTAGCTAGCGGCGCGGCTCGAACAAGCGATCGCGCGAGCCGGAGAGATGGGTTTTCATCATCTGGCGCGCGCCCTCGGCATCGCCTGCGCGAATGGCGTCGTAAATGGCGGTGTGTTCGGTGAATACATGCGCGAGCCCATCGCTGGTGCTGCGCAACGACATGCCATGAAAGCGCATGCCCACGGCGATATGTTCTTCCAGCGCCTGCATGGCGGTGGAGAAATAGGGATTGCCCGAGGCCTTGGCGATGGCCAGGTGGAACATGAAATCGGCATCGGCGCGGTGGGCCTGCCGGTTCGTGGCGTCGCGCAACAGATCAAGCGCGCCCCGGATTTCGGCGAGCGCCGCATCCGTGCGGCGCGTTGCCGCCATGGCCGCCCCCTCAGGTTCGATGGTGAGGCGGAAATCATAGCAGTGCTGCAGATCGGAGAGGTTCTCCATCTGCCCAAAGCCCAGCGGCTCGCGCAGGCCATGGTCGCGCACAAAGCTGCCGGCGCCACGGCGTGAATAGATCAGCCCCTGATCGCGCAGGCGCTGCAGGGCGTCGCGCACGACGGGCCGCGAAACTTGGAATTCGGCCGCCAGCGTATGCTCGGTGGGCAGGCGCTCATCGACGCCATAGGCGCCTGATTTGATGGCCCGCAACATGCGGTCGAAAACCGCGTCGGAAAGGCTGCGCCGTGCCTGGAGACCATCGGACATAGCTGTTCGTGTCACTCCCCTTGCCCCGCAACCGGGGAGGCAAGCAGACGCAGCAGCGTGTCGCTGTCGCCAAAGCCCCCCGATTTGGTGATTATCGTGAAGCCGCCGCCGCGGGCAAGGGGCAGACCGGGCAAGGCTTCGCCGTCAAGGAACAGCACGCCAATGCCCATAGCCTCGAGAATGGCATGGGCGGTGGCGCCGCCCGAAAGCACGAGGCGGGTGCCCGGCGCGGGGGCCAGCCGGGCAAGCGAGGCGGCCAGGTTGGCGGCGACGCGGGCAGGTTCGGCCGGCTCGGCGCCCGGCGTGGCCTGCAGCAGGGTGAGGGGCGCGGCGGCAGGCAATTGTGCCGGCGCGATTCCGAGCGGGGCGGCGAGATAAACCAGGTCGGGCCGGTGCGCCCGCAGGGCTTCGATCTGTGCCAGGGTGATGGGGTCGGTGGAGCCGATGACGCAGATCGTTGACGCCGGTGCCGCTGCGGCGAGGTGCGGCTCGTTTGCGGTGGACCAGCTCTGGGCCAGCGCTTCGGCGAGGCCACGGGCACCCACCAGCAGATCATGCTCGCCGCTGGCGAGCGATGCGGCGATATCGGCCTGGGTGGTGGCGTCGGGAATGGTGGCCTTGCCGGCATGCGCGCCAAGGCGGCTGGCGACGCTGATGGGCTCAGCGAGGCCGAAACCGCCCAAGTGCCCGTCGCGCACCCAGCGGCCAAAGGCGGGGATTGCCGGGATCACGAGGGCGCGGCGAAAGGGAATAGCGTCGAGTTCGGCGGGGATATTGCCCTTGAGGCGGGAGTCGACCTTTTTGAAGATCGGCAAGCCGACGGGCAGTTCGGCAAGCGCTTCGTGGACGGCGGCCGTGGCGGCGGGTGGGTCGATCTCGCGACTATTGGTGGATACGCCCACGATCTCGGTGCCGCTGGCCAGCGCCTCGGTCAATCCGGCAGGCGCGAGCGCCACGGCGGTCGAGAGGCCATGCATGGCAAAGGGGGCGCTGGCATCGAGCGCCCCGGTCAGATCGTCGGCGAGCACAACCAGCCGGGTCATGCCTGGCCGGTGGTGGCGACGCGGCGCTGCGCCTGCACTTCGGGATCGGGATCGAGCGCCGCGGCAAGCAGGCGCTGGGTATAGGGGTGCGTTGGCGCCGTGAAGATCTGCTCGGTGGGGCCGCGCTCGACGATCTCGCCGGCCTTCATCACAATCACCGTATCGGCAAAGTCGCGCACGACTCCCAGATCATGGGCGATGAAGAGGAATGAAATTCCCAGCCGTTCGCGCAGGCTGTTGAGCAGCGCAATCACCTGGGCCTGGATGGAGACGTCGAGCGCCGAAACCGCCTCGTCGCAGATGATGAGTTCGGGCTCAAGCGCAAGGGCCCGGGCAATGGCGATGCGCTGGCGCTGGCCGCCCGAGAACTGATGGGGATAGCGGGTGGCGTGTTCGGCGCTGAGGCCGACTTGCTCCAGCAGTTCACGCACGCGCGCCTGACGCTGCTTGCGGTCGGGCATGAGCTTGTGGATGTCCCAGCCCTCGGAAATCAGCTGGTAAACCGACATGCGCGGATTGAGCGACTGGGTGGGGTCCTGGAACACCATCTGGATCTGCCGGCGCACGCCGAGCAGCTCGCGCGGGCTGAGCTTGAGCAGGTCCTGCCCCTTCCAGAACGCCGCTCCGCTATCGGCGGTCTCGAGGCGCAGGATCGAGCGGGCGAGGGTGGATTTGCCCGAGCCACTTTCGCCCACCACGGCCAGGCTTTGCCCCCGCCGCAGGGTGAGGGACACGCCCTTGAGGGCGGTATATTGCCCGTAGGTCTTGCAGAGGTCGCGCGCTTCGAGCAGCACCGGCGCTTGCGCGTCGAGCAGGCGGATCTCGCCCTTGCCGGGGGCCGAGCCGATCAGCTTGCGCGTATAGGCGTGCTGGGGGTTGTGGTAGACATCGTGGACCGTGCCGGCCTCAACGATCTGGCCGCTATTCATGACGACAACACGGTCGGCAATTTCGGCGACGACCCCAAGGTCATGGGTGATGAGCACGAGACCCATGCCGGTTTCGGCCTGCAATTCCTTGAGGAGCGCGAGCACATCGGCCTGGATGGTGACGTCGAGCGCGGTGGTGGGCTCGTCGGCAATCAGGATATCGGGCTTGAGCGCCAAAGCCATGGCGATCATCAGGCGCTGGCGCTGGCCGCCCGAGAACTGATGGGGGTATTTGCGCACGGCGTTTTCGGGTTCGGGAATGCCGACGCGGGTGAGGAGATCGAGCGTGCGGGCGCGCGCTTCGGCAGCCGAGCGGCCATGGGCGGTCATCACCTCGCCGATCTGCCAGCCCACGGGGTAAACCGGGTTGAGATGGCCCAGCGGGTCCTGGAAGATCATGGCGATGCGCTTGCCATTGATGGCGCGGCGCTGCTCGTTGCTCATCGCCAGCAGGTTCTTGCCCTCAAAGAGGATCTCGCCCGAAGTGATATGGGCGGGGGGCATATCGAGGATGTTGAGCACCGCCGAGGCGGACACCGACTTGCCCGAGCCGCTTTCCCCGAGGATGGCGAGGGTTTCGCCGCGATTGACTGACCAGGACACATTGCGCACGGCATGAACGGCGCCGCGAGCGGTGTGGAAATCGACCGACAGGTTGTGAACCGAAAGCAGGGCCTCAGGCATCGGTGGTGCTCCGCGCTTCAAGGCGCCAGCGCTGGGCGGGATCGAGCGCGACGCGCATCCAGTTGGACAGGAGATTGAGGGCAAGTGTGGTGATGACGATCAGCAGGCCCGGCCAGAAGGCCAGCCACCAGGCCGAGGTCAGATAGGGGCGGCCCTGCGACACCATCAGGCCCCAGGTGATGTCAGGCGGCTGAATGCCGATGCCGAGGAAGGACAGCGAGGATTCGGCCAGCATCACAAAGGCGAAATCGAGCGTCGCGATGGTGACCAGCGTGGGTGCAACCACCGGCAGGATATGGCGGAGGATAATGCGGCGGTTGGAGGCGCCCATCACCACGGCGGCCTGCACGAACATACGCTGGCGCACTTCGAGCACTTCGGCGCGGGTGGTGCGCAGATAGATGGGGATGCGGGTGATAGCCAGAACCAGGATCATGTTGGGGATGGAGGGGCCCAGCACGTAAAGCACGATCACCGCGATGAGGAGGGAGGGGAAGCTCATGATGACGTCGGCCAGGCGCATGATGGCCTGCGAGACATGCTTGCCGAGATAGCCGGCGAGCAGGCCTAGCACCGCGCCCACCAGCATGGCGACGGCCACGGTGCCGGCCGCAACCAGCATGGTCGAGCGCGCCGCGACGACGAGGCGCGCGAGCATGGGGCGGCCAAGGCTATCGCCGCCCAGCACAAAGGCCCAGCCGCGCGCCAGGTCAAAGGGCGGGCTGTTGCGGCCGCGCAGGTTTTGGCTCGAGGCGAGATCGCCCAGCAGCATGGGGCCGAACACGGCAAAGAGGACGATGATCAGCAGCACGATGGCCGACACAAAGGCCAGCTTGTCGCGCCAGAGCATGGAGAGCAGCGGCCAATGGCGCTGTTTTTCGCTGGGGGCGGGAGTGACGGTGGACAGGTCCGACATGGCGCGCGCCTCCTCAGTGCCGAATGCGCGGATCGAGCAGGCCATAGGCGATGTCGATCAGGATGTTCATGAGGAAAATGGCAATGGCGGTGACCATGATGGCGGCGAGCACGACATTGAAATCGCGCTGCAGGATGGAGTCGATCATGAGCTTGCCGATGCCGGGGAAGCCGAAAATGGTTTCAACGATCACCGCGCCGTTGAGCATGGCAGCGGCCTGGTCGCCGATCACGGTGATCACGGGCAGCATGGCATTGCGCAGGGTATGGACGAAAATGATGGGCAGGTTGCGCACGCCCTTGGCCTTGGCCGTCTTGACATAGGGGGCGCTCAGCGCCGCGAGCATGGAGCCGCGCACCACCTGCACGATAAGCCCAAAGGGGCGCACAAACAGCACGGCAATGGGCAAGATCCAGTGCCAGGGCGTGCCGACGCCCGATGTGGGTAGCCAGGCCAGGTTGATCGAGAAGATGACGATGGCGACGATGGCGATCCAGAAATCGGGCGCCGAAGCGCCGATCAGCGAGATGATCGACACCAGCCGGTCAAAGAACCCGCCGACATTGAAGGCAGCGAGGGCGCCAAGGATAATGGAGGCCACGACGACGAGGGCCATGGTGATCAGCGCCAGCGGCAAGGTCCAGGCATAGGCTTCCAGCACCACATCGATGGCCGGACGCGCCTTGCGCAGGCTTTCGCCAAAATCGAGATGCAGGAAATCCCACACATAGCGGCCGAACTGTTCCATCAGCGGTAGGTCCAGGCCATTGATGGCGCGGAACTGCGCCTTCATTTCCTCGGTCGCATCGATGGGCAGGAACAGGGCCGCCGGATCACCGGTGAGGCGGGACAGGAAAAAGACCAGCACGAGCAGGCCCAGGAGCGACAGCAAGCTGGCGATGGCGCGCTGCGAGATCAGTTTGGTCATGGCCGATCATCCGGTTGGAAGCGAAAGACGATGCCGGGGTTTGGACCCGGCATCGCAGAGGTTGGCAGTCCTGGCGGCTTACTTGAAGCCGATTTCCGAGAGCTGCAGCTGCTGGTTGGTGGCGATGGTGGGCGTGAAGTCGAGACGCTCACTGACGCGGCTATGGCCAACCATGTGGAAGAGGAGGGCGTCGGCGACGATCTCGTCATGCACATAGGCAAAGAGCTCGGACCAGAGGGCAGCGCGTTCATCGCCGGTCGCAGCCGTGGCCTTTTCGATCAGCTCATCGACCTTGGGGTCGCTGACGCCCGACTGAGTGCCGTTGCTGTGGTACTTGAAGTACATCGAGAATACCGGGTCGCCGCGCGAATTGTCGTGCTGGGCGACAACCAGCTGGGCAGGACGGCCTTCGGGATAGGGCTTGGAGTAGTACTGCTCGTGCTCGGCCACTTCCACCATGCGCAGGCTGGCATTGAAGCCCACTTCGTTGAGCATCTGCACCAGGGCTTCGCCGACTTCGGTGACATGGGGGAAGTTCTCGGTGCGCGCGATCACTTCCACCGGGGCCTTGACGTTGACGCCTTCGGCTTCGGCTTCGGCGAGCCAGGCCTTGGCCTGTTCGGGGTCATAGGCGGGGGGCTCGAGATCGGCGTTCCAGCCGAGCGTCGTCGGCGGGACCATGGCGGTCGCGAGTTCAGTGCCGGCGGCGAGCACGGTGCCGATAAAGGCTTCGCGGTCGATGGCGGCGTTGAGCGCCTTGCGGACGCGCAGGTCACCCATGGGCTCGACGGTCTGGTCGATGCGCAGATAGACGGTTTCGGAATTGGGATAGGTGAAGTCGGTCGCCGGGTTGGTGGCTTCCACTTCGGTGATCTGGGGGGCAATATCGGCTTCGCCGGTTTCCACCATGGCCGCGCGCACGGCGGGCTCGGAGCGGAATACATAGGTGGCCGAGGTCACGGCCGGAGCCTCGCCCCAGTAATCGTCGCGGCGGGTCAGCACGATCTGCTGGCCGGCGGTCCAGTCGGTCATCGCATAGGGGCCGGTGCCGATCGGCTCGCGCACGAATTCCATCGGGGTTTCGGACGGAACGATGGTCACGAGCGACATCAGCAGCGGCAGAATGGGCTGGGCGGGCTCGGCCTTGACGTCGATGGTGTTGTCATCGACCACGGTGAAGGTCAGGTCGGTGTCGGCGAAATAGCGCGCGCTTTCGCAGGTCAACTGATCGCTGAACACGCGGTCAAAGGAGTGCTTGACGTCGGCAGCGTCAAAGCTGGTGCCGTCCGAGAAGGACACACCCTGGCGCAGCTTGAACTGCCAGGTGCCGTCGCCTTTGTCTTCCCACGATTCCGCCAGGCGCGGCATCAGACCCTTGTCGCCGCGCACATCGAGCTCGGTCAGGGTTTCGCTGATGTTCTGGAGCACGACGCGGCCGATATTGGACCGGGTGGCCATGCAGGGATCCACCAGGTCGAGCTCTTCGCTCAAGACCACGGTGATATCGGTATCGGACTGCGCCATTGCCGGGGCAATCGCGGTGGAAGCCAGCAGAACGCCGACCAGAATGCGTTTGAAGATCAATTCTACCTCCCTAGGGCAGCTTGCGGATGGATGAACGCCGCTGCGAAGCGCTCCCGCTCGTTCCTCCGGACGCGCCGATAGCAGTCGGCTTGCCGTTGGCCGGCACTATCTAGCGCTGTCATGGAGTTGTCAAACGAATTTGGGTGGATGCCGCTGCGGTCTTCCGTTCTCTCAACTAACCAGCTGAATTCAAACGTTAATCCCCATCACCCTCAAGCTTGTCCGTGTGAAATGTGGCAATAATAACTTGACAACATGGATTGTCGCGCCGAGTTTGCGGCAACCAAAACCGTGGGGAGAGACATGACTCCAGACCAAATCGCCGCTCGCATGACGGGGGAGATCCTGCCCGGGCAGGACGGCTTGCTGGAGGCCTATCTGCCTTCGCCCATGGTGCAGAACCATGCCGCCTTCATCGAGCGCCTGGAGGATGGCACGCTGGCTTGCCTGTGGTTCGGCGGCACGCTCGAGGGGAAATCCGACATTTCCGTGTTCGGCTGTACGCTCGCGCCCGGCGCGGAGCGCTGGTCCGAGCCGGTGCAGCTGAGCAATGATCCCGAGCGCTCCGAGCAGAACCCGGTGCTGACGCAAAACGAGCGCGGCGAGTGGCAGCTGTTCCACACCGCCCAGCCCGCTGGCAACCAGGATGAGTGCCTGCTGCGGGCCCGCCCGATCACGCTCGAAAATGGCCTCCTCGCCGGGGGCGAGCCGCGGCTGGTCGATCTGCCCCTGGGCACGTTTGTGCGCGCCCGCTTTGTGCACCGCGCCGATGGCGCCTGGATGATGCCGGTGTTCCGCTGCATCCCGCGCCCCGGCCAGCGCTGGAACGGCAGCCATGATACCGCGGGCGTTGCCGTCAGCCATGACGATGGCGAGAGCTGGCAGCTGACCGAAGTGCCCGGCTCCATCGGCTCGGTGCATATGACCATCGTGCCGCTCGATGGGGAGCATATGGTGGCCTTCTATCGCCGCCGGCAGTCGGACTTCGTGCATCGCTCGGAAAGCCTTGATGGCGGGCTGACCTGGTCAGCCCCCGAGCCGACCGATGTGCCCAACAACAATTCCTCGATCAATGTGGTGCGCCTGCGCGACGGGCGGCTGGCCATGGTGTGCAACCCCGCTTCCGCCGCCACTTCGAGCGACCGGCGCGTCTCGCTTTATGACGAGATCGAAGCGGGCGACGATCGGCCCGACGCCACGGGCGGCTGCCAGCCGATCTGGGGCGTGCCGCGCGCGCCTCTGAGCCTCTGCGTCTCGAGCGATGGCGGGCTGACCTGGCCCGTTCGTCGCGTCATCGATGACAGCCCCGGCACGTGCCTGTCCAACAATTCGGAAGACGGCCGCAACAAGGAATTGTCCTATCCCTATCTGCTGGAGGGCGAGGATGGGGCGATCCATGTCGCCTACACCTATTTCCGGCGGGCAATCAAATATGTCCGGCTGCCCCAGGGCTGGATCGATGGAGGCGCTGCATGAGCGATGTAATCGGCATTACCATGGGCGACCCCGCCGGGGTCGGACCCGAGATCAGCGTGCGTGCGCTCAGCGAGATGAGCCCCGAGGACCGGGCGCGCACCCGCATCTATGGCGATCGGGCGACGCTGGAACTGGCGCTGGCCGCTACCGGCGTGACGCTCGATCTTGATGGCGTGGTGGAAGACCTGCCGATCGAAGGCGGGCCGCTGCCCTGGGGCAAGCTCGATCCGCGCGGCGGCGACGCCGCTTTCCGCTTCATCGAAAAGGCGGTGCGCGATTCCGAAGCCGGCCGCATCGGCTGCATCGTGACGGCGCCCATCAACAAGGAAGCGCTGAACCTGGCCGGGCATCACTATGATGGTCATACCGGCATGCTCGCGGCCCTGACGGGGCAGAAGTCGGCCTTCATGCTGCTCGCTTCCGAGCGGCTCAAGGTCATCCATGTCTCGACCCATGTGTCGCTCAAAACAGCGATCGACCGGGCGACGCCCGAGCGGATCCTCGCGACCATCCGCGCCGGCAACGAGCATCTCAAGCGCATCGGTTACGCCAAGCCGCGCATAGCCGTTGCCGGCATCAATCCCCATTGCGGGGAAGGCGGTTTGTTCGGCACCGAGGACGATGTGCAGGTGGCTCCCGCCGTCGCCATGGCCCGTGCCGAAGGCATCGAAGTGCAGGGGCCGATCTCGGCCGATACGGTTTATCACCGCGCCTATAATGGCGGATTCGACCTCGTGATCGCCCAGTATCACGATCAGGGGCATATCCCGATCAAGCTCGTCGCCTTCGATACCGCGGTCAATGTCTCGCTGGGCCTGCCGATCGACCGCACTTCGGTGGATCATGGCACGGCCTTCGACATTGCCGGCACCGGCAAGGCCAACCACACCAATATGAATGCCGCGATCGCCTATGCGCGTCGCCTCGTTGCAGGAAAAAACACATGAATACGGCCCTGAACCTGCCCATCCATGGGGTGTTCTGCGCTTCGGCCACGCCGGTGGCGGCGGATGGCACGCCTGACCACGCTGCGTTTGCCGCCCACTGCGATGCGCTGCTCGATGAGGGTTGCGACGGCATCGCACTATTGGGCACGACGGGGGAAGCTAACAGCTTTTCCATTGCCCAGCGCCAGGCGCTGCTCGAGCAGGTAATCAGCAGCGGCATCGATCCGCAGCGCCTGCTGCCCGGCACTTCGCAGACCAATGTGCCCGATACCGTGACCCTCGTGCGCCATGCGGTGGATGCCGGGGTCAAGGCTGTCGTGGTGCTGCCGCCCTTTTACTACAAGGGCGTGAGCGACGAGGGCCTGTTTCGCTTTTACGCCGAGGTGATCGAGGCCGTGGGCAGCGATGCGCTGCGCGTCGTGCTGTATCACATTCCCCCTATCGCTCAGGTGGGCTTGTCACTCGAATTGGTCGGCCGGTTGCGCGAGGCGTTCCCGGGCGTGATCGTCGGCATCAAGGACAGCTCGGGCAAGCTTGAGAGCATGCAGGCTTTCGCTCGCGCCTTCGAGAATTTCTCGGTGCTCTCGGGGGCCGATCCCTTCATGCTGCCGCTGCTGCAGTCGGGCGGGGCGGGGTGCATCACCTCCTCGTCCAATTTGATCGGGGCGCATCTGCGCGTCGTTTTCGATGGCTGGCACGATCCGGCACAGGCCGAGCAGGTGGCCCGGGCGCAGAGCCGGGTCGAGGCCTGGCGCAACCTCTCCAATGCCTATGTGCAGCTGCCCACCATCAAGGCGATGCTGGCCAAGCGGCGCGGTCATCCCGGCTGGACGCGGGTGCGCCCGCCGCTGGTGGAACTTGACGCGGCTCAGCTCGAAAGTGTTTGGGGCCAGATGGCCGAACTTGAGGCGCAGGACAATGGCTGAAGCCACTCTTTCCATGGCACGGCCGATTACCTTGCTGCAGCCGGCGCGGCTGGAAATCGGTGCCGGCGCGATCAGCAAGCTCGGCGAATGGGCCAGCGCGTTCAGCCGCGTCTTCGTGGTGGCGATGCCGCCGACGGAGGGTTTTGTCGAGCGCATCGGCCTTGCCGGTGAGTTGCAAGTGTTTGTGGACCTGCCGCCCGAGCCGGACCTGCCCGCGGTGGAGCGGGTGTTGGCGGAGGCGCGCGCCTTCAAGCCCGATCTCGTGATCGGCTTGGGCGGCGGCTCGGTGATGGATGTGGCCAAGCTCGTGGCCGTCCTTTGGGACAGCTCGGAAACCATTCTTGATGTGGTGGGGCCGGGCAAGGTCAAGGGCCGGCGCACCGCATTGGCGCAGGTGCCGACCACTTCGGGCACCGGCTCGGAAGCGGGCATCCGGTCGCTCGTCACCAATCCCGAGACGCTGGCCAAGCTCGCGATCGAAAGCCAATTCATGCTGGCCGACCTTGCCATTCTCGATCCCGAACTGACCTATTCGGTGCCTTCGGCGGTGACGGCAGCGACGGGCGTTGATGCGCTGGCCCATTGCGTTGAGGCCTTCACCAATATCAAGGCCCATCCGCTGATCGATGGCTATGCGCGGCTGGGGATCGAACTGGTCGGGCGCTATTTGGCGCGGGCCGTGGCCGATGGTTCGGACACCGAAGCGCGGGCCGGCATGATGCTCGCCTCCTATTATGGCGGGATCTGCCTCGGGCCCGTGAATACGGCGGCCGGCCATGCGCTCGCTTATCCGCTGGGCACGCGCCTTAAGCTGCCCCATGGCCTCGCCAATGCGATCATTTTTCCGCATGTGCTGGCCTTCAACCAGCCTGCTCAGCCGGAAAAGACTGCCGAGATCATGGCCTTGCTTGGCCTGCCGGCAGCAGAAAACCCAGAAGCGGTGCTGGCCGGGGCGATGCAGTTCTGCCGGCAGCTGGGGGTCGAGATGGGCCTTGGCGCGCATGGCGCCAAGGGCGCGGCCTTGCCCGGCTGGGCGGTCGAAGCTCATGCCATTCGCCGGCTGATGGACAACAATCCGCGCGCGATGAGCATCGAAGATGTGCTGGCGATCTACCAGGCGGCACTGAACTGAAGTTTGCGGCGCCGGGCAAAACCCGGCGCTGCGCGATCAAACTACGCGGCGGCCTTCGGCATCGACCACCACTTCGCCATCTTCCTTGGTGAACGGGCCGATCGCGGGGTTTTCCAGGATCTCGAGCACGAGCTCGGAGGGGCGGCACAGGCGGGTGCCTTTGGCAGTCACCACAAAGGGCCGGTTGAGCAGGATCGGGTGCGCCGCGATGGCGTCCAGCATGGCCTCCTCATCGACCGAAGGGTCCCCCAGTCCCACCGCGTCAAAGGGCGTGCCCTTCTGGCGCAGCGCCTCACGCAGCGTCAGGCCGGCATCGGCAACGAGTTGGCGGATCGTGGCGCGGTCGGGCGGGGTTTTGAGATATTCCACCACGTCCGGCTCGACGCCGCTTTGGCGGATCATGGCAAGGGTGTTGCGCGAGGTACCGCAATCGGGGTTGTGGTAGATGGTGACGCTCATATGGTTTCGGGCTCCTGCACGAGGATAACGCCGAATTGCGCTTCGACGCCCGTGCGCACGCGATCGCTGATCTCAGCGATAACGGCATAGGTTGCGCCGCCATGATTGACCACGACAAGGGCGTGCCGCTCGGACACGCCGGCGCCGCCAATGCGCAGGCCCTTGAACCCGCTCTGCTCGATCAGCCAGCCCGCCGATAGCTTGCTGCGGCCATCGGGCTGCGGATAAGCGGGCGCGCCGGGGTGCTCGGCGCGAATCCGCTCGACTGTCGTGGCATCAACCACCGGGTTATGAAAGAACGAGCCGGCATTGCCGGTTTTGGTCCAGTCGGGCAGCTTGGAGCGGCGCAGCTCGACCACCCGGTCCATGACCGCCTGGGGGCTGACCTCCGCCGGCAATTCCGACAATCCGGCATAGCGCAGATTGGGTGTCCAAGGACGGGGCAGGGCGAAGCGCACCGCCGCAACGATGAAGCGGTTGGGCTCGCGCTTGAACAGGCTTTGCCGGTAGCTGAACGCGCAATCCTCGAGGCCCAATTGCACGAAGCACTGCTCGTGCGTGTCATAGGCGGAAAGCGAGGCGAAACGGTCGGCGAGTTCGAGGCCATAGGCGCCGATATTTTGCACCGGAGCCGCGCCCACCGTGCCGGGAATAAGCGCCAGGTTCTCGAGCCCGGGCATGCCGTTGGCGACGGTGTAGCTGACAAAGTCGTGCCAGTTTTCCCCGGCGCCGGCTTCGATGATCGTTTGCTCGGGTGTGTCCTGCAGGATCTGGCGCCCCTTGATCGCCATCTGCGCCACGATCCCCTCAAAAACGGGGCGCAGCACGACATTGCTGCCCTGGCCTAGAATGCGGAGCGGCAGGTCCAGCCGCTCGGCCGCGTCCAGGAGCGCCGGGATGTCTTGGGGCGTGTTGATCGTCGTGCCAAAGCGCGCCTTGGCTGACAGGCCAAAGGTGTTGCAGTGCCGCAGGTCGAAGTCGGGAATCAATTGCATCGGCATACCCGCTAGCGGGCCTTGATGGTTTGAGCAAGGCTCCGCGTGGCAACGGAGGTGGCCCGCCGACTTGACCGAGGTCAAGGTTGCCCCGCCTTGGCCTTGCTAGTCTGGTGTGGTGGCCCTTTGAGCTGGCCCGCAACGGGAGTGGCAGATGAAGGATATTGTGGTTCAACTCACCGGGTCGCCCGAGGACGAGTTTCGCCTGACCACCGCCGAAACAATTGCCCGCAGCTTCGAGGCGCACCTGACGGGGCTTTTGGTGCATATGCGGCCCGAGATCTTTGCCGGGCCCGAAGCGTCACTGGGCTTGATGTTGCAGGAAATGATCAACGAGGCCGAGCGGCTCACGCGTGAGCGGCAGGCAGCACTCGAAGATCGTCTCGACAAGATGGGATTGCCCACCGAGCTGCGCGTGGTTTCGGGTTTTGCCGGGACGGTGGGCAGCCAAATGGCGGCCGAAGCGCGGACCGCCGACCTTTTCGTTGGCACCAGGCCCTACGGGGAAGGAGCGCAGGATCCCCAGATTGAGGAAGCCGTGTTGTTTGAATCGGGCACCGGCTGCTTGTGGCTGCCGCCGATGAAAGCTGCCGCGAGCCCGCTCGATATGGTGCTGGTGGCGTGGAAAGACACACGTGAATCATCGCGAGCGGTCAAGGATGCGCTGCCGCTGCTCAAACTGGCGGGGCGGGTCGTCGTCGCCATGGTCACCGATGAGCCGGGTGAAGCCAG
Organism: Devosia sp. 1566; assembly: GCF_004005995.1. Lineage (NCBI taxonomy): Bacteria > Pseudomonadati > Pseudomonadota > Alphaproteobacteria > Hyphomicrobiales > Devosiaceae > Devosia > Devosia sp. 1566. The sequence continues at coordinate 3,595,693 of NZ_CP034767.1, read as the reverse complement.
CGGCGTGGTCGAGGGCGGCGATATTGCCCGCTATCTCAGCCGGCATGGTGTGGCGGTGGAGCTCCGGGAGATCGCCGGCTGGCGCAATGCCGCCGAAGCGATCCAGAACGAGGCGGAAAAGCTGCGCGCCCAACTGATTGTCGCCGGGGCCTATAGCCATTCGCGCATGCGCGAGCGCCTGCTGGGCGGCGTCACCCGGGTGCTGCTGAGTGAAGCGGTGATCCCGGTGTTCATGTCCCGCTAGGGGCAACTGGCAGCAAATCACGCCCGGGCCGCGCGCCCGCTTTCCCCCCAACTACCCTGGTGCTGATGTGTTGAACCAAGCCGAACTCGCCGCCCGGATCCGCCGCCCCGAACTGCTCGAGCGCATTTGCACGGCGCGCGAAGCGGCCGACCGGCTGGCGGATGGCATGCTGGTGGGCATGAGCGGATTCACGCGCGCCGGGGACGCCAAGGCTGTGCCGCTGGCCATGGCGGAACGGGCAGCGCTTGACCCGTTCAAGATCACCCTCATTACCGGGGCTTCGCTGGGCCATGACGTCGACCGGGTGTTGACCGAAGCGGGCGTTTTGGCGCGCCGCATGCCGTTTCAGGTGGATACGACGCTGCGCGCCGCCATCAACCGGGGCGAGGTGATGTTTATCGACCAGCACTTGAGCGAAACGGTGGAGCATCTGCGCTCGGGGCAACTTGGGGTGATGGACTACGCCATTGTGGAGGCGGCAGCGATCACCGAGACCGGGGGCATCGTGCCCAGCACCTCGGTGGGCAATTCGGCCAGTTTTGCCGTTCTCGCCAAAAAGATCATTGTCGAGATCAACCTCGCCCAGCCGCTGGCGCTGGAAGGGCTGCACGACATCTATTTCCCCTCCAAGCGCCCGACGCGCCTGCCCATTCCCATTGTTGCCGTCGACAGCCGGGTGGGCCTGCCTTATGTGCCGATCGATCCCGACAAGATCGTGGGGATTGTCTTGACTCATACTGCCGACAGCGCGTCCAACAATGAACGGCCCGATGCCGATACCAACGCCATCGCGGATAAGCTTATCGGCTTGCTGGAAAGCGAAGTGGCCGCCGGACGGCTTGATCTGTCATTGCAGCCGCTGCAGGCGGGGATCGGCACCATCGCCAATGCGGTGCTGGCGGGGCTGGGCGATGGGCCCTTCCATCATCTCAAGATGTATTCCGAGGTGCTGCAGGATTCCACCTTTGATCTGTTTGATACCGGCAAGCTGGTGTTTGCCTCGGCCTCGTCGATCACCCTGACGGCGGAATGTGCCGGGCGCGTCTTCACCAATCTTGACCGTTATCGCGATCGGCTGGTGCTGCGGCCCCAGGAAATGAGCAACCACCCCGAAGTGGTGCGGCGGCTCGGGATCATCGCGATCAACACCGCGCTCGAGTTCGACCTTTATGGCAATGTGAACTCCACCCATGTGAACGGCACCCAGATGATGAATGGCATTGGCGGCTCGGGGGATTTTGCGCGCAACGCTTATCTGTCGATCTTTGTGACGCGATCCATGGCCAAGGGCGGCACGATCTCTTCGGTGGTGCCGATGGTGAGCCATGTGGATCACAGCGAGCATGACGTCGATGTCGTCATCACCGAATGTGGCCTCGCCGATCTGCGAGACCTGGCGCCGCGCGAGCGGGCCCGCGCCATCATCGACAATTGCGTGCACCCCGACTACCGGGCGCAGCTCGAGGATTATTTCACGCGCGCCAGCGCCCGGGGCGGGCATACGCCCCATCTGCTGGAAGAAGCACTGTCCTGGCATCAGCGCCGCATGAGCACGGGCAGCATGCTCGCGGGCTGAGGGCTGGGGCCGCGGCGATAGCGGCCCCTTGTTTGTGCTTAGTTTAGCTCCAGCTGGGCGATGGTGGCGAGCATGCCATCGAGCAGGGTTGCGGCCACCGGATCAACGCCGGGCGGGTCCTGCATCACCCGGAAGGTGGTGGCAACCAGCGCGCCGCGCCCGATCCGGCGCTCGATGATGGTGGCCGCTGGCTTATGCACCCAGCCCACGACCAGCCCGGCATGCACGAGGCCATCATATTCCCAGTCGCGCATACCCCCGAGCACATGGCGGGGGACGACCCGGTCATAGGCGATGTCCAGCATGGGGCCGCCGGGCAAGGCCGCAAAGGCACCATTGCGCTTGATCCAGCTGAAATTGGCGATCCAGTCGCCGCGCCAGATCGTGCCCTGGCGCGGATGGAGCGCGATATTGGGCAGCTGGGTTTCAAAGCCCATATGCAGGCCCGGCTGTTCGTCCTCAACCGGCATGTTGGGCGGTTCGCGCCGGGGGGCATCGGCGCGCAGGTTCTTTTTTTCCTGCAGCTTGGGATGGGCTAGCACCAGATAACGCGCGCCAAAGCGCATTGCCTCGATGTCCTGGGCGTCGAGCATGGAAACAACGGTCACATCGGCATGGGCGGCCGATACGATGCTGTAGCCAAGGCCCTGCAGGAAAGCAGCAAGACTGCCGTCCCGAGTATGAAGGCGCAGCTCGCGCTGGGATTGGCGCGGGGTGAAGACCGAAAGGTCGACGCTGTTGCGCGCCAGTTCCTGCTCGCCAATGCGCAAGGCGAAAGACAGCGTCGCGATCCGGTTGCTGTCATAGCCCGGCAGTTGCAGCTCGGTTGGGGTGAGATCGATCACTTCCAGTGCGTCCGCCTGGGGGACGGGGATGGTGCCCGAGGGGCCATCGGCGAGCGACCAGTGGAGGATCGCGCCGGCCGGCAGGCGGGTGCCCCCGGTGGCGATGGAAAGGCCGAAGCTGAACTTTTCGCCGGCCCAGCCGGAATAATGGAGGATATTGGGCACGATCACGAGATCGGCGTTGATCTGGGGGAAGCGCTCGTGGAACACGCGCGGATTGCGCCGGATGTCGAGGAGCCCATTGGCTTCCCAATGCACATCGGTGATCTCGGTGATCACATAGCCCTGGATGGGCTGGCGGGCCCGCATCGCCTCGATCTGGTATTTGAGATTGTCGAACTGGTACCACTGCACCTTTTCGATAAAGGCATCGAAGCTGCCGAACACTTCATCGAGATGGTAGGCGGCGAAACGGTTCTGCAGGCCATGGGGATAGGCGGAGTTGTCGCCCCAGCCAAAGCCGGTTTCCATCCACCAGGGCTCCGACCCATCGGGGTTGGCGACCTCGGCAGGCCGGGGCAGTCCCCAGACGCCGAATTCCGAAACGATCAGCGGTTCCTTGCCCGTGCGTTCGGCATCGCCATGGGGCGAAAAGGTCCAGTCGGCCCCGGCTGCGAACTCTTCGGTCAGGCGCTCCCATTCGGTGCGACGCTCGGGCACGGAGCGATAATAATGGTAGTCATTGAGGTCGGTCTTGATGTGGAAATTGGGAATGCAAGGCGAGTTGTCGACCACAAGGCGGGTGGGGTCGAGCGCCTTGAGCCAATCAAAGGTTTCCTTGAGCCAGGCGCGGTGGTCGGCGTTTTCCACCAGCCGCGTGCCCCAGTCTTCGTTGATGATGGTCCAGCAGATGATGGAGGGGTGGTTGCCGTCGCGCTCGAGAATGCCCTTCATCGTCTGGCGCAGCCGCTCGGCCGAAGCCAGGGTCAGGGTCGCAACATTGGGGATTTCGGTCCAGATCAGCATGCCCATCCGGTCCGCCACTTCATAGTAGCGCGGGTCGGGCACCTTGATGTGGCAGCGCAGGAGATTGAGGCCCAACTCCTTGGATTTGCGGAAATGGTCCTCGATGAACTCGAGCGAAGGCGGGGTGCAGATGCCGTCGGGATAATAATCCTGGTCGAGCGCGCCGCGCATATACAGCGGCTCGCCATTGAGGAACAGCTTGCCGTCGCGCGACTCGATCTTGCGAAAACCAAAGCTGTGGCTGGTGCGGTCGCTGACGCCCACCGGGATGCTGAGCTCGACTTGCAGGCGGTAGAGATGGGGGTGCTCCGGCGACCAAAGCAGCGGGTCCGTGATGGCAAGGCTGAACTCGCTTTGCCCGGCCGTGGCGTCGCCCGTTGCGGTTGCGACTACGGTGCCATCGTTCGCCAGCACGGAAAGGGCGACTTGTGCCGGGGCGGACAGGGTTAGGCGGGCGAGCACCGCGCCGGTATCTGGATCAGGGGTGATGGCGCAGCCGGTGAGATGGGCGACCCCGCGCCGCTCCAGCGTGACTGACTGCCAGATGCCGCCCAAGGGGCCGTACCAGCTTTGCTTGCCGTGAGGGATTTCGGAAAACGGAAAGTCCGGGTAGTTGCGCCGATCGCCCGAGGGCAGGGTGACCGCGACCTCGAGCTGGTTCTCGCCCCTTGTGCCCGGCGGGAGCACGATCTCAAAGGGCAGGTAGCCGCCTTCATGGCTGCCTAGCGGCGTGCCATTGAGGCTGACTTCGGCGAAATAGCTCACGGCCCCAAAGCAGAGCACCAGCGTGCCGCCGTCCCAATCAGCGGGGACGGAAAAGCTCCGGCCATAAATGGCTCGCCCCGAGGCATAGCGCAGATCGGCGAACTCGGCCTGCCATGGGTTGGGCACATCAGCGGTGCGCGTTCGCCCGTCGCTCTCGTGCGTGAAGCTCCACTCACCATCAAGCGACAGAACTGCCCGCAGTCTTTCGCCCGCTTCAACCGCTGCTTGCGTCATGTTGTGCACTCCGGCCGGGCTGCGCTAATATCAGCTCGGGGTTTGATAATATTATTATCAGCTCTAGCGCTGGCGGAGTTCGCCGGCAAGAGGCTAAGCAAGCCGCACCATCGCACCCCTAGATTGGGTGCGGGGGAGCTTGAGGCAAGGAGAAGGCGATGGGCAAGCGCGCGACAATGACCGACATCGCCAATCACGCCGGGGTTTCGCAAGCCACCGTGTCGCTCGTGCTCAATGAGGTGGAGAATGCCCGGGTCGGGGCGGCCACCCGGCAGCGGGTGCTGGAAGCCGCCGATGCGCTCGGGTACCGCAAGACGCAGCGCCTGCACCGCTCACCAACCGGGGCCCGGGTGATCGGGCTGCTGATCGACGATGTGACGACGACCCCCTTTGATGCCCAGTTCATCGAAGGGGCGCGCGACGAGGCGGCGCTGCATGATTGCATCGTCGCGGTGTTTTGTACCCGGCGCGACGAGGCGCTGGAAGAAGCGGCACTTGATCTCTTGGCAGCGACGCAATTGCAGGGGGTGGTTTATGCAGCCCTGGTGACCCAGGGGGTGACCCCGCCCGAGCGGCTGAAAGCTATCCCGACCATTTTGTTGAACTGCCACGATGACGAGCGAAGGTTTCCTGCCGTGTTGCCGGGCGATGTGGCGGGCGCCTTTGCGGCCACCGAAGCCCTGCTCAAGGCCGGGCATCGCCGCATTGCGCATCTGGCGGGGGAAAGCTGGATGGAAGCGGCGCGGGACCGGGAGCTCGGCTATCGCCGGGCCCTGGCGAGCTGGGATGTGCCGGTGGACCCAGACCTCATCCTTGCGGGCGGATTTACCGTGACGGGCGGGCGCGATCTCACCGCGCAGCTATTGGCGCTGCCCGAGCCGCCCACTGCCTTGTTTTGCTTTAATGACCGGATGGCGGTGGGTGCTTGCGACGCTATCCGCAATCGCGGCCTTCGCGTGCCCGATGATCTTTCGGTGATGGGTTACGACGACGAGGATCTGGTGCGCTATCTGCAGCCGCCGCTTTCGAGCGTGGTGCTGCCCCATGACGAGATGGCGCGCTGGGCGGTTGGGGCCCTGTTTGATGCGGCCGTCATCAAGGCGGAGCGGCCGGTGCGCATGAAGATGGATTGCCCGCTGGCGTTGCGCCAGTCGATCGCTCCACCGCGCGCCTTGGCACGAGGTGATGTCGGCCCTAGCGTCGGTTCTTGAGGACGATGGCGATGATGATGAGCACAAAGGCTGAAAGGCGCAGCAGATAAAGCCAGCTGCGTTCTTCGGCCGGCAAGCCGGACAGCGCCAGCAGCGCCTGATTGGCCGCCAGCAGCCAGAACGCCGCTGCAAAGGCAGCAAACAGCAATTGGCGGGTGCGCGCCCAAAAACGCAGGAAAAACAGTCCGGAAACCACAAAGCCCATCGTGATCAGGCCGGAAACGAAGTCGAACATCGCCTACTCCGATTCCCAGACCAGACCGAAGATCAACACGCTGACCGCGGCCAGCGAAGCGGCATGCCGCCAAGCCCGCAGGTCGTATAGCGGGAAGATCAAGAGGTCAAACAGGACGATCACGCTGTTGAGGCTCAGAAACAGAAAGCAGATTCCGGCCCAGAACAGCAGGGGCGTGCGGCTGCGCCAGAACCCGCGCAACAGCAGCCAGGTGCAGGCGGTGCTGGCCAGCATGCACAGCACGTAAATGGCAACCGGAATAGCCTCGTTCACTTGGATGGCTTTCTGAGCAGGAACGCGTCGGAAAAGGATTGCAGTTTGGCGTTGGACCGACCAACGATTATTCGGCGAATATAGTTGGGGCGCGCGCGATAGTCGCGCTCGAGCCTTGCCACAAAGCCGGCAATGTCGGGCGAGGCTGCTGAAAAGCGCAGCTTGCCTGGCTCGAGTTGCACCACCAGCCCTGCCTCAACCAGGCCCCGCACCGATTGGGCCACGACAAGTTCGCTGCTGCGCAGCTCGGTCACGAGGCTTGTCGTCGTCCAGCTGCGCTCGGGCTGGGAATACAGCAGCAGCAAGAGCTCGAGCGACCAGACGGAGTCCAGACAGCTCTCGATCATCTCGACAAAGTCAGACTCAGATGGCGCGGGCGGGCTCATTGCACAGGGGTGTAGGAGCGGTCAACGCATGGATCAACCCTCACAGCGAGTTTCGTTTCGCTTTTAACAAATCCATGCCATCTGTTTGCGCTTGCGCTAGAAGGGTTTTGGCCGCCCGCAAGAGGCTGACTGGCCGCGATGAGGAGCACACGACCTTGACCATGACCGCCCCCACCCAACAGCTCGATCGCCGTCATATCCTCAACGCCCTGCGCGCCTTCCGGCGCGGCGATTTTTCGGTACGGCTCGATGGGGATTTCGAGGGCATCGACTTCGAGATCGCGCAAAGCTTCAACGAAATCGTCGAGCTCAACGAGGCGCTGACCGATGAATTTGCCCGGCTGGGGCGCGTTGTGGGCAAGGACGGCCGGATCGGCGAGCGGGCGCATGTGCGCAATGCCAGCGGCAGCTGGGAAGCCAGCGTGCGCTCGGTCAATGAATTGATCGAGGACATGGTCCAGCCCACCGCGGAAGTGGCGCGCGTGATCGGGGCGGTGGCCAAGGGCGATCTCAGCCAATCGATGATGGAAGAGATCGACGGGCGCCCGTTGCGCGGCGAATTCCTGCGCATCGGCAAGGTGGTCAACACCATGGTCGATCAGCTCAATAGCTTTGCCTCGGAAGTGACGCGCGTGGCGCGCGAAGTGGGCACCGAGGGCAAGCTCGGCGGTCAGGCGCAGGTCAAGGGCGTCGCCGGCACCTGGAAGGATCTGACCGACAATGTGAACTCCATGGCGGCCAACCTCACCAGCCAGGTGCGCAACATTGCCGAAGTGACCACGGCCGTCGCCAATGGGGATCTCAGCCGCAAGATCACCGTGGAGGTGAAGGGCGAGGTGCTCGAGCTCAAGAACACCATCAACACCATGGTGGATCAGCTCAACGCCTTTGCTTCGGAAGTGACGCGCGTGGCGCGCGAAGTGGGCACCGAAGGCAAGCTGGGGGGGCAGGCGCGGGTGGAAGGCGTCGGCGGCACCTGGAAGGACCTCACTGACAATGTGAACCTCATGGCCGAGAACCTCACCGGCCAGGTGCGCAACATTGCCGAAGTGACCACCGCCGTGGCCTCGGGCGATTTGTCCAAAAAGATTACCGTGGACGTGAAGGGCGAAATCCTCGAGCTCAAATCCACCATCAACACCATGGTGGACCAGCTCAATTCCTTTGCTTCGGAAGTGACCCGCGTGGCGCGTGAAGTGGGTACCGAAGGCAAGCTCGGCGGTCAGGCGCAGGTGCGCGGCGTTGGCGGCACCTGGAAGGATCTCACCGACAATGTGAATTTGATGGCGGCGAACCTGACCGGTCAGGTGCGCAATATCGCTGAGGTGACCACCGCCGTGGCCTCGGGTGACTTGTCCAAAAAGATCACCGTGGACGTGAAGGGGGAAATCCTCGAGCTCAAATCCACCATCAACACGATGGTGGACCAGCTCAATTCCTTCGCCGGGGAAGTGACGCGCGTGGCGCGCGAAGTGGGCACCGAAGGCAAGCTCGGCGGCCAGGCCGACGTGAAGGGCGTCGGCGGCACCTGGAAGGATCTGACCGACAATGTGAACCTGATGGCGGCGAACCTGACCGGTCAGGTGCGCAATATCGCCGAGGTGACCACCGCCGTGGCGCGCGGCGACCTCAGCAAAAAGATCACCGTGGATGTGAAGGGCGAAATCCTCGAGCTCAAGGACACCATCAATACCATGGTGGACCAGCTCAATTCCTTCGCCGGGGAAGTGACGCGCGTGGCGCGCGAAGTGGGTACCGAGGGTAAGCTCGGGGGCCAGGCCCATGTGGAGGGTGTGGCCGGCACCTGGAAGGACCTGACTGACAATGTGAACTCGATGGCGCAGAACCTGACTGGCCAGGTGCGCAACATCGCCGAGGTGACCACCGCCGTGGCTTCGGGTGACCTCAGCAAAAAGATCACGGTGGATGTGAAGGGGGAAATCCTCGAGCTCAAGAACACCATCAACACCATGGTGGACCAGCTCAATTCCTTTGCTTCGGAAGTGACGCGCGTGGCGCGCGAAGTGGGCACCGACGGCAAGCTCGGCGGTCAGGCGCAAGTGCGCGGCGTCGCCGGCACCTGGAAGGATCTGACCGACAATGTGAACGCCATGGCCGCCAACCTCACCGGCCAGGTGCGTAACATCGCCGAAGTCACCACCGCGGTGGCCTCGGGCGACCTCAGCAAGAAGATCACGGTGGCGGTGCGCGGGGAAATCCTCGAGCTCAAGGACACCATCAACACCATGGTGGACCAGCTCAATAGCTTTGCCTCGGAAGTGACCCGCGTGGCGCGCGAAGTGGGTACCGAAGGCAAGCTGGGCGGGCAGGCGCAGGTGCGCGGCGTCGGCGGCACTTGGAAGGATCTCACGGACAATGTGAACCTCATGGCCGCCAATCTGACGGGCCAAGTGCGCAATATCGCTGAGGTGACGACCGCCGTGGCCTCGGGCGATTTGTCCAAAAAGATCACCGTTGATGTGAAGGGGGAAATCCTCGAGCTCAAATCCACCATCAACACCATGGTGGACCAGCTCAACTCCTTTGCTGGCGAAGTGACGCGCGTGGCGCGTGAAGTGGGCACTGAGGGCAAGCTCGGGGGCCAGGCGCGGGTGGAAGGCGTGGCCGGCACCTGGAAAGACCTCACCGACAATGTGAACCTGATGGCGACCAACCTCACCAACCAGGTGCGCGGCATTGCCGAAGTGGTGACCGCGGTGGCCCAGGGTAACCTCAAGCGTAAGCTCGCGGTGGATGCCAAGGGCGAAATCGCCGCCCTTGCCGAAACCATCAACGGCATGATCGAAACCCTCGCGACCTTTGCCGACCAGGTGACCAATGTGGCGCGCGAAGTGGGTATCGAGGGCAAGCTCGGTGGCCAGGCGCGCGTGCCAGGCGCGGCGGGCCTCTGGCGCGATCTCACCGACAATGTGAACCAGCTGGCGGCGAACCTCACCACCCAGGTGCGCGCCATTGCCGAAGTGTCGACAGCCGTGACCAAGGGCGACCTGACGCGCTCCATTTCGGTGGAAGCCTCGGGCGAGGTCGCCGCGCTCAAGGACAACATCAACGAGATGATCCGCAATCTCAAGGATCAGACCCTCAAGAATGCCGAGCAGGATTGGCTCAAGACCAACCTGGCGCGCTTTTCGCGCATGCTGCAGGGCGAGCGCGACCTCTCGACCGTGTCGCGCCTCATCATGAGCGAGCTCGCGCCGCTCGTGAACGCGCAATATGGCGTCTTCTATGTCACGACGCGCGAAGACAGCGAAACCCGGCTGGAACTCGCCGCCAGCTATGGGGCGGAAAGCCATGCCCAGATCCGCAGCCAGGTGGCGCTGCGCGAGGGGCTGATCGGGCAAAGCGCCGCCGACCGGCGCGTCATCATGCTCGACAATGTGCCGCCCGATTTCCTCAAGATCAGCTCGGGCCTCGGCTCGGCCGATCCGGCCAATGTGATCATTCTACCGGCGCTGTTTGAAGAGGAAGTCAAGGCCGTGATCGAGCTCGCCTCGTTCAGCGAGTTCAACGACACCCATCAGAGCTTCCTCAACCAGTTGATGGAATCGGTGGGCATCGTGCTCAACACCATTGCGGCCACCATGCGCACCGAGGGGCTGCTCAAACAGTCCCAGTTGCTGACCGCCGAGCTGCAGTCGCGCCAGTCCGAACTCACGAAAAAGCAGGAAGAGCTGCACGCCACCAACGAGGAGCTGCAGGAAAAGGCACAACTGCTCGAAAACGAGAAAAAGCAGGTCGAGAACAAGAATCTCGAAATCGAAATGGCCCGCCGGGCGCTCGAGGAAAAGGCCGAACAGCTGGCGCTGACCTCCAAATACAAGTCCGAGTTCCTGGCCAATATGTCCCACGAGCTGCGCACGCCGCTCAATTCGCTGCTGATCCTGTCCAAGCTCCTCGCCTCCAACCAGCAGGGGAACCTGAACGACAAGCAGGTGGAATTCGCCCGCACCATCAATGCGGCGGGCACGGACCTGCTCAACCTCATCAACGACATTCTCGATCTCTCCAAGATCGAGTCCGGCACAGTTTCCATCGATATCGGTCATGTGAAGCTGACCCAGCTGCGCCAGCATATGGAGCGCACCTTCCGCCAGCTCGCCACCGACAAGGGGCTGAACTTTGCCATCGACATCGATCCGGCGCTGCCCGAAACCATGCGCACCGACGAAAAGCGGCTGCAGCAGGTGGTGCTGAACCTCCTATCGAACGCCTTCAAGTTCACCGCACAAGGGCAGGTCAAACTCCGCTTCGGCCTCGAAGCGGTGGATGCGCACGGCCAAGGCGGGAGTCGCATGCTCGCTGTCGCCGTCAGCGATACCGGCATCGGCATTCCCGAGGAAAAGCAGAAGCTGATCTTTGAAGCCTTCCAGCAGGCCGATGGCACGACCAGCCGCAAATATGGCGGCACTGGGCTTGGGCTCTCGATTAGCCGCGAGATCGCCAATCTCCTGGGGGGCGAACTCAAGGTGCAGAGCACGCCCGGCCAGGGCTCGACTTTCACCCTTGTCGTGCCCCTTGATGGCCCCGAAACGCTGGGCCTGCAGCATAGCCCCGCTGCGGTCGAGCCCAGTCCCGCGAGCCCAGCCAGCCCGGGGGAGGCGCCCGATGGCGACGATCGCAACACGATCCAGCCCGGCGACAAGGTGATCCTGATCGTCGAGGACGACCCGACCTTTGGCCGGGTGCTGCTGGATGTCGCCCGTTCCGCCGGGCTCAAGGGCGTACTGTCCAATGCCGGCTCGGGCACGTTGTCATTGGCACGCAAGACCATGCCCGACGCGATCACGCTTGATCTTGGGCTCAGCGACATCGACGGTTGGGTGCTGTTTGACCTGTTGCAGCATGATCCCAAGACCGCATCGATCCCGATCCACGTGATTTCGGGCGCCGAGCATGCGGCGGAGCTGACCGCCAAGGGCGCGGCCAGCGTGATGCTCAAGCCGGTTGATCCGCAGCAGCTGACGGCCGTGTTCGAGGCCATCAGCAGCAATCCGGATCGCAATCATCGCCGTGTGCTCGTGGTAGACGCCGACGCCGAGCGGCGCCTGGCCACCACCGAGGCGATCCGTGACGGGTTGACCGCCGTCACCGCCGTGGCGCTGCTGCCCGCCAATAGCGATGAGGCGGCGCTGGATGGTTATGATCACGTCGTGGTTGCGATTGGCCGCTCCGCCAAGGACGACCAGGCCGCCCTTGGGCGGCTTGGCAGTCACGGGAGCGCAGTTCTGGGCAAGACGGTGATCTTTGGCGCCAATGCCGAAGCGCTGCTGGGCTCGGCCGCAAACAGCGCCCTTGCCAGCCTGCCGCGCGCCGAAAGCCTGTCCCAGCTGACCGAGCTCGTCGCGCGCCAGCCAGCGTCCGGCCCGGGCGAAAGCGATCGCGCTGCCACCCAGGATCTGGTGGGCACCAAAGTGCTGATCATCGACGATGACATCCGCAACATTTATTCGCTCACCAGCATGCTCGAAACCTGCGGCATCGAGGTGCTGCATGCCGAAAGCGGGCGCGAGGGCATCGCGATCCTCGAGCAAAATCCCGATACCCATATTGCCCTGGTCGACATCATGATGCCCGAAATGGATGGCTACGAAACCATGCGCACGATCCGGGGCCGCCTGGCTCTGGCGCATATTCCGCTGATCTCGGTCACCGCCAAGGCGATGAAAGGGGACCGGCAGAAATGCCTCGATGCAGGAGCGTCCGATTACATTGCCAAGCCGGTGGATCTTGATTTGTTGCTGGCCCTGTTGCGGGTCTGGGTCGCGCGTTCGCGGGAACGGAGCGCGGCATTGGGCATGACTGCGACGCGCGCATGACCGCGGGTTTGACCGAGCTGAGCGGAATGGAACTGGGCCGCCCTGGCGACGGCCTGGCCGGGGCGGCGCCGCGTCCGCGCGTGCTGGTGGTGGATGATGATCCGCGCAATCTCCTGGCGCTGAGCGAAGTGCTCCAGGATGTGGCCGAAATCGTCACCGCGTCCTCGGGCACCGAAGCGCTGCGATTCCTGCTCAAGGAGCAGTTCGCGGTGATCCTGCTCGATGTGCTGATGCCCGGGATCGATGGCTATGAAACGGCCAAGCTCGTGCGCATGCGCGAGCAGTCGCGCGACATCCCGATCATCTTCCTGACCGCGATCAACAAGGAAGATGCCCATCTGATGCGCGGCTATGACAGTGGCGCGGTGGATTTCGTGTTCAAGCCGTTCGACCCCACCATCCTGCGCTCCAAGGTGCAGATCTTTGTCAGCCTGTTTGAAAAAACCCGCGAGATCGAGCGTAATGCCGAGCGCGAGCAGGTGCTGCTGCACGAGGCGCTGCGCGCCCAGACCGAAAAGCTGCGCACGGACCAGGCGCTGCGCGAGGCCGAAGAGCGCCAGGCCCTGCTGCTGCGCTCCCTGCCGCTTGCGGTTTATCAGGTCGAGGCCGGGGCCGGGGCGCCCAGCTTTATTGCCGGCGATATCGAGAGCCTGACCGGTTTTTCCCCCGAGGCCTTTGCCGAGGACGCAAGGCTTTGGCTCGGGCGCATCCACCCCGACGATCGCGACGGGGGCACTGGCGCGGCAGGCGAGGCCTTCAAGCCGGGCGAGTATCGCTGGCAGCATCGCGATGGCTCTTATCGCGTGTTCGTGGATCAAAGGGTGCCGGTTTCCGGACGGGATGGCATTCATGTCGGGACGCTGCGCGACATCACCGAACAGCGCCGGCTCCAGGACCAATTGCTGCAATCGCAAAAGCTCGATGCGATCGGCAAGCTGACCGGCGGGATCGCGCACGACTTCAACAATCTTCTCGCTTCCGTGCTGAGCGGGATTGGCCTCCTTGAGCGGCGCAGCGAACTTGATGAACGCGGTCGCAAGGTTTTGGGCATGATGCGCCATGCCGCCCAGCAAGGCGCGCATCTGGTTAATCGCATGCTGACCTTTTCGCGCCGGCAGAACCTGCAGCCCGAGGTGATCCGGATCGAGGCGGTGGCGCAGGCGCTTGATGGCCTGCTGGCGCCGGTGCTGGGCGGGCTCGTGACGCTGAGCTGGGAGCTCGAGGCTGCGCTTTGGCCCGCCTTTGTGGACGGGGGCGAACTTGAGCTGGCGCTGATGAATCTCGTGATCAATGCGCGCGATGCCATGCCGACGGGCGGCACGGTGACCATCACTTGCGTCAACCGGCACCTGCCGGTTGACAGAGGGGACCTCAAGGCCGGCGATTATGTCGTGCTGTCGGTCGCCGATACCGGCACCGGCATTCCGCCCGAACTGCTGGAGCGGGTGCTCGAGCCTTTCTTCACCACCAAAGATGCGGGCAAGGGCACAGGCCTGGGCTTAAGCTCCGTGCTGGGCTTTGCCCAGCAGTCGGGGGGAACGCTGCTCACTTCGAGCGTAGTGGGGGCGGGCACGGTTATGGAGGTCTGGTTGCCGCGCTGCGCCGAGATCGCCCCCAGCCTGATCTCGGACGCGATCAGCGAGCCGGAGCTGGCTGTCACCGCCGGGCAAACGATTTTGCTGGTCGATGACGCGGTGGGTTTGCGCGATCTTACCCAGATGCATCTGAGCGATGCCGGTTATGCGGTCACTTGCGCGGCGAGCGGCACCGAGGCGCTGGAGTTGATCCGGGGCGGGGCGGACCGCTTCGACGTCATTGTCACCGATTATGCCATGCCCAACATGTCCGGACTTGACCTGATCACAGCCGCGCGGGCGCAGCGGCCGCTATGGCCCGCCGTCATCATCAGCGGCTACGCCGATCTGGAAGACGTCGCTCGCCGGCCATCCGATGTTCCGCTGCTGGCCAAGCCCTTTACCCGGGCCGCATTGCTGCAAGCGGTCCGCAATGTCGCCGTCCAGCGCTCGACGCACTAGCGGCGCTTCAAAACAAGGCGGTCGGCGTCAGCCGGCTGCGTCGCGGATGGCGGCGGCGATTTCCGCGGTTGTTTGCCTGGTGAGTTCCTTGGGCAGCTCCAGCATGATGCTGGCCGAAACGGTCTTGTGCATGGTTTGGCGCAGCTGACCCAGGGTCTGCGGATCGGCAGCGAGCACGAGATGCTCGAACTTGTTGGCCTGCTTCATTGTGTAAAGGGCTTCGGCCAGTTGCTTGGCGAAGGTCGCCTCGTCGGTCTGGCGGGGCGTTTGCTCCTCGGGGCGGACCCCGGACGGGCCTTCGCGGTCAAGGTTCTGCGGCGTGAGGCGCTGTTCTTCGGTCAGGCTCAGATTTGCCCTGATCCCATGGGTGCGCAGCAGCACGGCCTGGTGCCCATCAGCGACCACCACCAGCGTGCGCTGGGGAATGTAAATGATATCGGACATGATTGATTTCCTGGGTCCCCGCGGGCGGGCGATTTGCAGGCAAACGAAGCGGTTGGGCGCGATGTTCCCGGTTTTGCCCGCATGGGCTTAACGAGGTCGTAAACCCCACGCGCATTCGCTCCGCAAACCGCTGCGCCAGGACGCGCCGGAATTGATAAGCGTCAAAACCTTGCTGCGGGAATGGGGCATGGTGCGGGCCACCGCCCGGCGCAAAGCCGGTCGGCGCGACCAGGAGCGCCAAGGCCATGGCTCAATGGGAGACCGACCTCACCACCCGCACCGGCTTTACCTTTCATGTCCGGCCTGTTCGGGGGGATGACGCGGCGGCGCTGCAGGAATTCTTCGGGCATGTCTCGCCCGAGGATCTGCGCTTCCGGTTCCTCAGCACGGTCAAGAAGGTGGGTCAGGATCGCCTCCGGGCCATGACCGAGGTCGACCATCAACGCACTGAAAATTTCGTCGCCATCGACCCCGAGACGGACGCGGTGATCGCGACGGCCATGCTGGCCTGCGATCCCGCCATGGCAGTGGGGGAAGTCGCCATCTCCATCCGGCAGGACTTCAAGAGCCGCGGCGTGAGCTGGGAGCTGCTCGGCTATGTGAGCCGCTTTGCCCAGGCCAGGGGCGTTGGGCGGCTCGAGTCCATCGAGGACCGCTCCAATCTGTCGGCCATCAGTCTCGAAAAGGAGATGGGTTTCACCTCCCGGGCCTGCCCGGGCGATCCCACAGTGGTTGTGCTGGAAAAGCAATTGCGCCCCCTGGCCGGGGCGCTCGATGCGCATCAATCCTAAGGCGAAAAGGGCTGCAAAATGATCAAGAACATCGTGGTTCATCTCACCGGTTCAGACCAGGACCAAGCGCGCCTGGGAGTAGCCGAATCCATCGGCAACCGCTTCGATGCCCATCTGACGGGGCTTTACGTGCATATCCTGCCCGAAACCTCTGATCTCGACCCCATCGTGATGGCCGGGATGGAACCCTGGTTCGAGCAGTCCGCTGCGCGCGCCGATGAAAGCTTCAAAAAGCTCAAAACCCGGTTTGACGATTTGGGCATCCCCCATGATGTGCGCCGGCTCGATGTGTCGTCGGGCGCTGCGGGGCAGGCCATGGCTGCGCGCGCCCGCGTCGCCGACCTTTTTGTGGCAGCCCGGCCCGAGGAGGATCCGGCCGAGGACGTGAACATGGAAGTGTCCGTGTTGTTCGGCTCGGGGCGGGCGTGCTTGTTCGTGCCCCAGAATGGCCGGCACACCAATGGCTTCAATACGGTGACGGTCGCCTGGGATGGCAGCCGCGAGGCGGTGCGCGCCATTACCGAAGCCATGCCCTTTCTCGAGCAGGCCAGCCAGGTGATCATCGTCTCGCTGCGCCAGGATGAGGACGCCCTGTCCGCTGGTGATCTTGCCCGCCATTTGCGGCGCCACGGCATCTCGGCCGAGGTCAGGACGCTCGACACCGACACCGAGGGCTCAGGGGAAGCCTTGCTCGACGAGGTCGGGCGCACCGGGGCCAATCTGCTGGTGATGGGCGGCTATGGCCATTCCAAATTCATGGACTGGGTGCTGGGCGGGGCCACCCGCTATGTGCTGACCCATGCCGATATTCCGGTGCTGATGGCCCGTTAGCGCCATGCCTGCCTAGACGGTTGTGCCCCAAGGGCCTGGTGGTGCACTGAGGCGCTCCGGCCCGCCCTCCCCCAGCGGGGAGGGGGGCGGGAGCTATGCGATCACTGGATCTGCTGGAGTGCGGGCAGGTTCAGCACTTTGATGTAGTGGGTGCTGGGCACGCTGACGATCCCGGCATCCTTGAACCGCCGCAGGACCCGCGAAACCGTTTCGGGGCTGATGCCAAGGTAAGCGGCGATGTCGAGCCGGTGCATGGGAAGCGCCAGAAGATTGTTGCCGTTGCGCTCGACGAGGTCGCAAAAGAACGCCGCCAGGCGCGCATCGGCCGTTCCCAGCGAAACGATCAACAATTGTTCGCGCAGGCGGGTGAGGCTGGGCAGGAGCTGCTTGTGGCGCCATTCGGCGGCATTGGGGTCCTTGGTGGGCCCGAACACCCGAATACCGGTGGTTCCTGCCGATTCAGCGGAGAAACAGTGTTCGCTTTCGCTTTCCCAGCCAAACACTTCGTTGGGAAAAAAGAACCCGCCGACCTGGCGATTGCCGCCATAGGTCACGCGGGCCAGGAGGACGCACCCGAACTGTACCGAGTACAGGGACCCCGAAGGGTCCCCTTGCCGGTAGATCTTCATGCCATTGCTGTAGATGGAGATAGGTGCCTCGGCACTGGAGGTCTTAACATGTTGGCTCATGCCTGGCTCCTAAGGGTTCATTGCGCTGCTGATCGGGAGGGTCGTCAGTCTGGGGCAGCAAGATGCATGGCATGGCTCCTTAGGCTGCGACCGGATTGTCTTGCTGGCGAGCGCGCATGATTGCCTCGTGCAGCTTTTTCTCCTGGTCGGGCGAAAGCGAGCTTTTCAGGATCGTGCCATTGAACTTGGACAGCTCGGCGATAACCTTTTCCGGTTGCGCCTTGCGCACCAGGATGAACAAGGCCGAGGTGCCGGGGGTCAGCTTTTCCGCCACGGAGCGGACAAAGCTATCATCCAGCCCATAATCGACGAGCGACCCCGAAATGGCGCCAGTGGCAGCGCCAAGCAGCCCGCCTATGGCCAGGCCGGCGAGCGGATTGAGGAACAACAGGCCAACAAGGGTGCCCCAGGCGATGCCCGAAAGCCCACCATAGGCGGCGCCCGCGCCGGCCACATTGTAACTCTGCTTAAGATTGATCTTGCCGTCGTGGCGGCGGATCACCACCACGGCATCGTCGAGATCAATCAGGTACTCCTTTTGGAGTTGATTGAGTTCGTGGAGCACGCGGTCGGCTTCATTCACGTCGTCAAACGATATCGCTATTAGGTCACTCACCTTGCCATCTCCTTGAAAATCAAGTGTGTCCGCCGGTACGTGAACTGAGAAGCTTCACCGCCGTCCTGACAAAAATCAAAATACGTCGAGGCAATATTTAGTTCCGTTGCCAGAGTACTTGGACTTTGATTCATAGAAGAACTGCGATCGTGGCAATTTAGATTGTGTGACAGTCTTGAAATATACGCGAGCAAATAGTGGAATAAGTCTCTAAGTTTATTGGTCCGGCTTGTCTTCTTTGTGCCGGAACAATTCCGCAATCTTGACGAATGTCAATAAGCTGTTCGATGTGCTCCCTATGATCGCCCGCTATCAGGAGCGTCCTCCCGGATGCATGCCCAACTGCGGAGTTGAAAATGCGATCGGTACTCGTTCTTGGCGGGGACGGCTTTTGCGGCTGGCCCACAGCCTTGCACCTTTCGGCCCGCGGCTACCGGGTTGGCATCATCGACAATCTGTCGCGCCGCCACATCGATGACGAAATGGGCGCGGGCAGCCTCAGCCCGATCACCTCCATCCGGGAGCGGCTCGACATCTGGCGGGATATATCGGGCCAGCAGATCGACTACTTCTTTATCGACGTCGCCCGCGACTTCCACAGCCTGCGCGACGCCATCGAGATATTTGCGCCCGATACCGTCGTCCACTTTGCTGAACAACGCTCCGCCCCTTACTCGATGACCAATTCAAGTCACAAGCGCTATACGATGGAGAACAATATTGGTGGCACGAACAACTTGCTGACGGCCATTGTTGATCTTGCCAAGTCTATTCACGTTGTCCATCTGGGGACGACCGGCGTTTATGGTTATGCCAGCGCCGGGGTCGAAATCCCCGAAGGCTATCTCGATGTCCTGATCAAGGCCCACGACAATGATTTTGTGAAGCGCTCGATCCTGTTCCCCACCAGTCCCGGCTCGGTCTATCACCTGACCAAGTCGATGGATCAGCTGATCTTTCAATACTACGCCCACAATGATCGCCTGCCGATCACCGATCTGCACCAGGGCATTGTTTGGGGCACGCAGACCGAGGAAACCCGCCAGCACGACGGGCTCGTGAACCGCTTCGATTATGATGGCGATTACGGCACGGTGCTCAATCGCTTCCTGATGCAGGCCGTGGTGGGCCATGCCCTGACCGTGCATGGCACCGGAGGGCAGACGCGCGCCTTTATCAACATCCAGGACACGGTGCGCTGCGTCCAGCTCGCCATCGACAATCCGCCCCAGCCCGGCGATCGGGTCAAGATCTTCAATCAGGTTGCCGAAACCAAGCGGGTGCGGGATTTGGCCGAGATGATCGCCGCCATGACCGGCGCGCGCATCGCCTATGTCGACAATCCCCGCAATGAAGACGCCGAAAACGATCTGCTCATGTCCAATGCGGCTTTCCGATCTTTAGGGCTCGATCCGATCCTGCTGCGTGAACAGCTGTTCGGCGAAACCATGGAAATCGTGGAGCGCTTCAAGTCGCGCTACAACCCCAAAATGGTGGCGGCCCGCTCCTTGTGGACCCGAAACCATCGCCCCGGCCTTGTGAAAGAGTGAGTTTGAGCCATGCGTGATGCCCTCCGCCTCGTCATGTTCGCCGTGATCATCTTTGGGGTAACGACACTGTCCGTGTTGTTCAGCGACCCCGGCTTTGCCGCCAATCTCACCGAGCGCCTCGGCTTCTCGGAAGGAGGCGAGGCAGCACCCATCCAACTTGCGCAGGCTGACAGCCCGCCGGCCGGGGCTCCCCCAGCCCAGGGCCAAGCGGCGGCCCCTGCGGCGGCGGCGCAAGCCGAAGCGGCTCCAGCCGCTACCGGTCGACAACAGGCAGCTCCGGCCCGCTTGACCGCGGGCGAGGCAGTCGTGCGCATTCCTCGGGCACAGCCCGGCATCTGGATGGGCCTGGCGGGTTTCCCCGCCCACGCTACCCTACGTTTCCCCTTGCCCGAAGGCGTCAACATTGTTGAGGGCCAGGTGCAGCTGGACCTGCAAAGCGAACTGGTCGAGCAGGGCGATGGACTATTGACCGTCCTTGTTAATGGCACCGAACGCGATGCCATCGTGCTCATGCGCGGCACGACCACGCTGCAGCTGACCTATCCCTTGCTTCCAGCGGACCTGGCGGCGGGAGAAATCCTTGTCACCCTTGATGCCAATGGCACCACCAACTGGGGCCAGATCTGTCCCACCAATGCCGCCAATCTGGGTGCTGCCATCGCGGTGCTCGAAAGCAGTGGGCTGGCCCTGCAGCTCGATGCGCCCCGCAGCGATGTGGAAACCAGGATCGCGCTCGCCTCCGAGCCGATCGGATTGTGGGCGCCCGACCAGCCGGCAATGCAGGCCTGGGCCACGCAGTGGTTGTCGCGCCAGGGTGTTCCGGCCCAAGCGCGCCCCCTGGACCAGAACGGATCTTTTTCGCTCGTGGCTGAGGCCGCCGAGCCCCTGAGCATGAACGACGCCGGTCAAATCACGCTTGCCGGAACGGAGGCCCTCGACATGGTCGCACGGATCAAGGGGGCTACATTGCCCGCCAGTTACGAGGCCCAGTGGCCGCTGCCCATCAATGCGCTGACCCCCGATCTGGCGGCGCATACCTTCCGCGGCTCGAGCCGCTGGCTGCTCGACTACAAGCTTGCCGATCTGCCCGATGGGCTCGCGCCAGCACGCCTCCATCTAGCGCTCAAGACCAGTCAGCTGGTGGAGCCAAACCAGTGGTCGCTGCGGGTGCTGCTCAATGGCAACCTCGTTCATGCCGCCAATCATCCCGGCACCGATGGCGCCATCACCCTCGATGTGCCACTGCCCGCCCAGTTCCAGTTCCTGTCCAACCAGCTGGCGATCGTCCTGGTCGACAATTCCCCCAACCAGGGCATCTGCCGGGCCGGTCCCGAAGCTGCCGCGCAATTGCTGCCCGAAAGCTATCTCGATCCCGTCCAGACCCCCGAAGGGGCCAAGCAGGTCCTCGTGTCCGCGCTGGCCGGCTCGGGCGGAGTCTTTGTTGCCGGTCCCGCCAGCGCCGACCAGGGCGCGACATTGCAGACCCAGCGCCTGCTTGACCTGATCCTGCCCCTCGATGTGCCGGCCTCGTTCCTCGAGGAAAAGCCGGTCAGCATCCAGATGCTGGACGAGCCCGCGCTCCAGGCGCTGCGCGACAACGATGCTTCCCAGGGCTTTCTTGTTGTTGCCCATGAAGGCCAGGACCCTGATGGCGTTGCCGTCTGGCCCTTGGACGAGTGGCGCGACCGCGGGACTGCCGATCCTGTTCAACCCGGTGCGCTGTTTGTATCATGGTAGAAACACCCCAACGCCAGGCACTCCAGCATCGGCTGCAGCCGGATCAATACAGATCCCACGACTCGGCGCCGCCGCTGCTGTCCCGCCCCGTAGCCAGCACCAGTGCCCCACAGGTGCTGGCGCTGGCTACGCTGATCTCGTTCGTGCTGCTGATCCTGGTCGAACGGCAACCGGCACTCCGGGCGATATTCCCGGACGGCGACCTTTATTTCTCGCAATATGACGGCAATTATGCCGTGCCGCTGCGCATCTTCGTGTTGAGCTTCTATCTGGCCTTCGCCACCACGATCCAGGCGCCAGGCTGGGCGCGGCTGCTGTTTGGCTTGGAGCTGGTGCTGCCTTTTGCCCTGTTCTGTGCCACGCTCGATCTTTGCAATGGCGTGTTGTTGGCGCTGACCGGCGTGAGCCTGCCCCTGCAGGCGATCAGCATCATCACCGGTCTCGCGGGCTTTTACATATTTTCGCTCACCATGCTGTCCTGCGCCGATATGCCCGAGCGCGACGATGCTCGGCTCAACTTGCGGTTCAAGCTGGGCTCTCTGCTGACCCTTGCCAGCACCATCGTGATTTCGGCGGCGGTGTCCGTCTGGGTGATGCGGCTTGATCTGCCCATTGTTTACCGGCTGCGCGAGATGTCGCTGCTGGGGGGCGTCGCCGTCGGCCTGTTCATGTTCGTGCCGCTGATTTTCTTTCTTCTTAACATCCTGGCTGCGTTTCAGAACCTGTTCCGGGGCCGCAAGAATTTTGCCCCCGACATAACCCTGCTCATTCCGGCCCACAACGAAAGCCACAACATCGCCGCCGCTATTGCGGCGGCCGATATTGCGGCAGGCAATTATGCCGGCGCCGTGACGCTGATCGTTGTGGACAACAACTCCAGCGACGATACGCCGGCGGCGGCCGAGGCAGCCTTTGCGCGCTGCGAGCATGTGACGGGGCAGTTGCTGCGTGAGCCCACGCCGGGCAAGTCGCGTGCCTTGAACCGGGGCCTTGCGGCGGTGCAAACCGAGTTCTTTGCCCGCCTCGATGCCGATACGCTGCTCCATCCGCAGCTGCTGGCGGATTGTCTCGCGCACTTCGCCCATCCCTATGTCGGCTGTGTCGGTGGCATGCCCATGCCGCCAGGTGGCGGAGCCTTTGATGGGCCGCGCCAGATCGAGGTGTTGCTCAAGTCGGGCTATGATCAGGTCGCCTTCGGCGCTGCGGACGTGATCATCGGCATTCCCGGTATGTTCGCCTGCTACCGCACCGCGGTTGTGCGGGAGGTTGGCGGGTTCGCCAATGGCTTGAACGGCGAGGATACCGACGCCGCGCTGCGGATCGGGGAAGCCGGGTATCGGCTGATCGTTGATCCACAGCTGCGGTTCATCTCCGAGGTGCCACGCAGCTTTGCGCATCTGCGCGAACAGCGGCAGCGCTGGTATCGCTCGCTTTATCATGTGGCGGCCCGGAACCGCCAATTGCTGGCAGGTTTTACCCCCTCGGTGCGTGGCAAGATCGTGCTGCCCTTCATGCTGATGAATACGGGGCGGCGCGCCATGGGCTGGCCGCTGCTGTTTTTCGCGATCAACTTCCTGCTGCTTCATGCCGATCCCAGAAGCACGGCCAGCGCCACCTCGCTGCTGGCCATTCTGATGGGCGCCCCATTGCTCAACGCAGTTATCGCCATTCTCGTCAATCTTCGCCCTGGCGACTTGCTGCAGCTGCCCGCCTATATCGCCTTCCGCATGCTGCGCTATTATTTCACCCTGGAAGCGGTGCTTTCGATGACCTTCGAGCGCTACACCGCGCGCGCGGGGGTGCTGTCGCCAGCGCGCGAGCGGGCGCGGCTCGCCAATGAAAGGCGGATCGGCACTGCCCCCGCAATGGCGCACCGGACCATTGGGGCGACCAGCTAAGGCTCAGCTCGCCCCTGGCGCGAGGGTTCAGGCCACAGGGGCCAGGACCACCATCCCGATCAGTATCCGAAAAAAAGGGGGGCTTCGCCCCCCCAAAACGTTTCCAGCCCGCCGCTTATTGTCGGGGGGCCGGAGCCTGGCGCGGCGCTGCGGGCTGGCGTGAGCGCAGCATATACCAGGCGACCGCCAGCAGGGCGCAGGCATAAACGATCAGCAGGATGGAAACGATGTTGATCAGTTGAAGAGCGCTTTGCGATGGCATCGCCAGCAGCACGATCCCGACGCCTAGATGAGCCAGCGCCGTGAACACCGATGGCCAGAACCGATCCACTGTGCTGCGATATTTGTAAACGATGTAGAGTTCCACCAGCCCGGCGCAAAGGCCGAGAAGACCCACCACGGTGATGATGAATTTGGGCGTCACTTCCGGGCTGACATATTGGCTGCTGAAGATCAGGATGCCGGCCAGGATCTCGAGCACATTGCGCACCACATCGTTGAATTGCAGGTTGATGGTGGGGGTACGGAAAATGTCGGCCAGCAGCCCAAGCATGCCGTCCGCCACCAGCAGCATCGCGGAAATCACCACGAGAAGCCGAAGGGCCCCTTCGGGGTCATTGAGGCCATAAATCCCGGCTGCCAGCATGATTGCACTGCGGGCAAGCAGGACATAGGCGCCATAGCGTTTGTGCTCTGTGGATTGATCACTCATTTCGAGCTCCTCGCGAGCAATGATGCTGGGCAATGGCCCGAGCAAGGCGACCCGGTGCCTGCTGGGGCCGGCGAGGGCCGAAAGGGCTGAGACTGCCGATAACCTCGGCCGCTCGGGGGTTGGCGGGGGACGCCGCCAACCCGATAAACTGCGCAGGTGCCCGCCCCCACGGTGGGCCTTATCTCATGGTCAATGGTGGATGGGAATTTCCTTGGGGGTATCGGAATATCCCGCCGGCTTGGGAATGGTCAGCGTCAGCACGCCGTTCTCGAACTTGGCGTTGACGCTCTCGGGATCAACAGCGAAGGGTGCTGTAAAGGTGCGGTTGAACGAGCCATAGCTGCGCTCGCTGCGATAAACCGAGCCCTCCTGGGACTCGGTGGTTTCCCGCTTTTCCCCGCTGACCGTCACGGTGCGATCCTGAACCGTGATCTTGACGTCCTCGTCGCTCATCCCGGGTAGTTCGAGCGACAGCATCAGACCGGAATCGGTTTGCCGCAACTCGGCATCGGGGAGGAAGCCCCGCATCCTGCTGCTGAGCGAGGTTGGAAAACCTGGGGTCAGCGCATAAAAAAACTCCTCGATGCGGTCGCGAAGCGCGTCAATCTGCCGATGCTCGCCCGTGGAAGCTGGCATCCGGCCATTGCCGTTGGTGGTCGCAGGCGTTTTATCAGTCATGGTCATGGTCTGGTCCTTTCTGATTGCATCCCTCAGGATGCCAGCAAGGCTACAATCGCGGACCAATTGGCGCGGTGACCAAAGTCAAGGAACAGTGCGATTGGGCGCCCGGAGCGCCGGTGAACGGGGCTTTTCGAGCACATTCCCGCCTTGTAGCGCGCAGGATCAGCCAGCCGCCTGCCCGTGGGGAAGTGAGCCACCGGGGGGCTCCAAACCCGTCTCGCGGAGGGCGGCGATCCGGGTTTCGGACACGCCCGAGCACACCACGATCTGGCCGCGCCATGCTGCCGCCGAAAAGCCCAGCATGCGCTTGCAGGGGCTGGTCTGGTAGATCGCGGCGCCCATCGCGGCGAAGACCAGCAAAATGATGGCAACGGCGATCCAGATCGGCTTCATCCGCCCTGTCCTGCTTACCTCGTGCAAGGAGGATACGCCCCCTTGCCCGAGCTGCGTTGACGGGAATCAAGAGACGAGCATTCCGTTGGGCCGAGTGGAGGGCGTGCGCTTGTTGCCGGTTTTGACCTCCGTCAAAGCGCGGCGGGCTGGAGGTGGGAAGCTCGCGGGAACAAAAGGAGCTGCCATGTCAAACCCCAACCAAGCCCCTGGCCCGCTCCGCTGGCCGTCGCGCTATTCCTACTTCTTTCTTGCGCTCGGTACCCTGCAGCCCGCCCCGCAGCACAAACCCAACCCCCACGGCAAGTGAGCGCCCGCCATGATCAAGGATATTGTCGTTCACCTCACCGGCTCAGATGAAGATCGGGTGCGCCTCGATTATGCCGAAACCCTGGCTGGGGTGTTTGATGCCCATCTGACGGGGCTGCTGGTGCATCTTGAGCCCGAACTGGTCGCCTCGCCTGGCCTCATTTATGCCGATGTGCTCCCGACCTTGATGGACGAAGCGGCTGCGTTGACGCGACAGCGCCGGGAGGTGCTCGCCGCCCGCTTTGCACTGATGGTTGTGCCCAACGATTTGCGCATCGTTTCGGGGGTCACCGACACCGTGGGGGAGGGGCTCGCGGCCGAAGCGCGGGCCTCGGATCTCTTTATTGGCACCCGTCCATATGGTGATCCCGACAAGAACTATCGCGACGAGGAGGGGGTGCTGTTCGGCTCGGGCGGGCCTGCATTGTTCCTGCCGCCCCAAAAACCGGCATCGTTCCAGCTCGAAAACGTGCTGGTAGCCTGGAAGAACCAGCGCGAAGCGGCGCGGGCGATCAAGGACGCCTTGCCGATCCTGAAAAAGGCCCAGCAAGTTGTGCTGGCCGTGGTCACCGATGAGCCCGAAGAGCAGGCCCAGACCTCGTCGGGCGCCGATATCGCGCGCTATCTCAGCCGCCACGATATCCACGCCGAAATCAAGGAACTGGCCGGATGGCGTTCCGCCGCCGAGGCCTTGCTGAGCGAAGCGCGGCTATCCGGCGCCGATCTCGTGGTGGCGGGCGCTTATGGCCGCTCGCGCCTGCGCGAACGCGTGCTCGGCGGCGTCACCCGGGCGCTGCTCAGCAAATGCGATGTGCCGGTGCTGATGTCGCGATAACGCCCGTGCCTGAGCACCGGCGAGCGAAAAACGCCGGTGTTTCCTCCTTCCCCCCATCGCCTATGGCCTCGCCTTTTTCGGGTGCAGCAGGCGGTCCTTTGCTTGCGGCGCTGTTGGTGCCGGGGGATGCCGCCGGCTTTTTTGATCGGCGATAAAACCCGGTGCTTGATTTCCATCAACGAGCCCGTCGCCCAATTCCCTACCCTCCTTGAAGCGGGCGAGGCCCATAGCTGGCGGGAATGTCCGACCAGCGACCTCGCATCGGCACTGTTGGAAATCAGGTGCATCGACAGGGATCAACCAGGATACGGGGAGAACTGCATGACCTTCCAGACCATGCTGCTACAGCCGGCCCCTGCCATGTCAGGCCCGGCAATGTACTTGGCGGAAACGGCCCAGGATGCGCTGTCCACCTATGGGGCTGGATCCGAGATTTATGGCCAGGGAGAACTTGCCGGCCCGATCTATGCAGTTGAGTTCGGATGTGTGCGCATCGGCCGCCTCACGCCCGAAGGCAAGCGGCAGGTTTGCGGCTTTTCCTTTGGCGGCGATGTGTTTGGCTGGGAGTGCGGGCGCGAGCATCGCTTCTTTGCCGAAGCGGTCGGGGTCACCGGCATCCGCGTGTTGCGGCCCAACCGTGATGCCGAGGCGGCAGCCAAGCTTTTTCCGCTGGTGGTGCAAAGCCTGACACGCTTCCAGGAGCATCTGCTGGTGCTGGGCAAAACCATTGTCGATGAGCGGTTGGCGGCCTTTCTGTGCGATCTCGCCGCCCGCCAGGGCGCAGGCTCGCGCATCGAGTTGCCCATGGCCCGCAACGATATTGCCGACTATCTCGGGGTCAGTTTTGAAACCGTGTCGCGCATCCTGCGCCGGTTCCGCGACCAGGGCCTGATCCGCGTCCCCGACATTCATTCCATCGAGATTTTGGACCGGGCCACGCTCGAGGCCATCTGCGGGCATGAAGCAGATTTGACCCCCGTCAAGGCCTCCGAGTTCGGAGCTCTTAGTCTCCAAGGTGACGCGCAAGGCGCCCGATCGGAAAGGAGAAACAAGTGAAAGACAGCATTGGTACCCAGCCCATCATCGATGATTTCGAGTTCGAACTGCGTGGTGACACCGCCCAGACCAGCGTGGCGCTGCACGAGGCCGCACGATCATGGGGCGGTGTGCCCGATACGGCTCCCACGCCGATCATTGCCCAGTTCGCGGGCAAGGTCAGAGCGTTCCTCGATGGACTGCGGTTGAAATCGGCGGGTTTGATGAACAATCCCGCGCCCGGCAGCTGCCGGCACCAGGCGACAACGCTCCCCTTCCGGCGCACGCGCTCCTTCCGGGCGGTGCCGGCGAGGGTTCGGTTTCGGCAAAGCGCCTTGCGCTCTGCGGCACCCTTGACAGGCGCGGGCAAAGCCAATGCGGCCCCGCTCGATCCGGGCTCAGGCTCGGACGCGGCTGATCTGCCCTTGCACCCCGAAGGAGCCTCCCGGCGCGACGGTGAGCTGGAAGCCAATAGCCGCAATAGCGCTGGGGCAAGCGATCCCGCGCCCTGACCCGCTGATGCGACTTGGATGGGGAAACGCTTTGTTCGTTCCCGGTCGGCCCGTCGCCATCAGGGACCACCACCGACACAACTCTCCAGGTTGAATGCCTGGCCCTGGTTTGGAGGGCACCATGCTCAACACAAGATGGCACCGTGACAACCCGCGCCCGCTGTTTCCGCGCTCGGCATTGCTGGGCTGGCACCTGCGGCACGAGGCCGCCTGCTCCTGCAGCTCGCTCCCCGAGTTCGTGCTGCGCGAGCTCGACGAAATGGGCGTGATCGTCCCCGGCCATACCTCCCGCCCCGAAGGCAATGTGGCCGTCACTGCGCGCGCGCTCCGCCCCGGGCTTTGAGCGCCCGGCAAGCAGATGGGGCTGACAGGCCCCATCGCTGCCCCAATCGGGCAAGCAGCCAAACCCCACTCCTGCAGTCGCCTGCCCGGCCGAGGTCCGAAGGGACAGCTGGCGTCAGACCGCTAGTTGGTGGGTATTGGCCCAAAGGGTGACGACGATCCCCTCGTCGGACCAGTCGGTCTGGATCGAGCCGCCCAGCTGGCCCGTGACGCTGCGGTTGAGCAGCTTGCCCCCATAGCCTTGGTCGGTCGGCGGCTTGACCCGGGGTCCCCCACGTTCCGTCCAGATCAGGCATAGCTCGTCGGGGGTAAGGCTCCCTGAAATAACCAGCAGGCCCGATCCCACGGACAGGGCGCCATATTTGACCGAATTGGTCGCCAGTTCATGGATCACCAAGGCCAGGGTCGTGGCCGATTGCTCGCCGATCTCCATCGGGGGCACATCGACATAAATCCGGTTGAAATCCCCCGAAGCATCATAGGGTGCCAGGATCACGCTGATCAGGTCCTCGAGCGCAGCGCCGCCCGCCGCATGACCGGGGAGGGAGCGGACAAAATCATGGGCACGGCGCAAGGCCTGCAGCCGCCCCTTGATCTCGGCGGTCATCTCGGCAACGCTGGTGCTCGAGCGCGACGACAGGTCGACCAGCCCCTCGGCAATGGCCAGCAGGTTCTTGACCCGATGGCTCATTTCGCCCGCCAGCAATGCGTTGTTTTCCTCGGCCTGCCGGCGCCGGGTCACATCCAGGAACACCCCCACCATCTGCCCGTCATGCAGCCGCTCGTCTTCCCCGAGGCCCCGCACCGACACCCAGCGCACCTGCTTGTTCACGAGGATGCGGAAATCGATCTCATAGGTGCCCTTGATGGCGCGCGTGGCCCGCAGATTGGCCCGTACCATTTCAAGGTCGGCCGGGTAGACGCGCGAGGAAAGGTCCTCCAGCGTCACCCTGCTGCGGCGCGGCAAGCCCCACAGGTCGAAGCCAAGTTCGTCCATGATGAAAGCGTCGGTTTCGGGCGACCATGACCAAAGCGCCACCCCGGCCGCATCGAGAGCGCGCCTGAGCTTGCTGGTTTCCTGCAAGAACGGGCGGTCGGGAAGTGCCGTTTCACGGTTCGCGGACCCAGGGCGTTTCGTGGGTCGAGGCCGCGGTTCAAGGGGATAGCCACCTGGCGTCGGCATATCGGGAATCTCCTGGGCTGGCTGCCACTATAGGATCGGCTCACTAGCCCTTCTTGATCACCGTCAACGCTGATGGGTATGGTGGCGTCCGGCGCATGCGTCGGATCAGCGCAGCGCCCGCATGGCGTTGAGGATCACGGCAACATCGATCGCTTCCTGTACCAGCGCGCCCTGGACAGGAGGCAAAAAGCCGAAGGCAGCGGCAGTCATCGCCAGCACCGAAAGGCTAAGCCCGACCGTAACGCTTTGCAGGGCAATGACCCGCGAGCGCTGGGCAATGCCGATGGCTTCGGCCAGGGGGGCGAGCTGGTCCACCAGCACCACGACCCCCGCCGCTTCCGAGGACGCGGCCGCACCCCGCGCGCCCATGGCAACGCCCACATCGGCGGCGGCGAGCGCTGGGGCATCATTGACCCCGTCCCCCACCATCATCGTATAGCCCGCCCCATGTTCGGAGCGGACGGCTGCCACCTTGTCGCCCGGCTTCAGATCCCCCCGCACAGCGTCAACGCCGAGGCGGTCGCCCACTGCCTGGGCAACCGCAGTCCGGTCGCCTGAAGCCAGTACGATCCGGTCCACTCCGGCGGCACGGAGTGCCCGCAGGACCTGGCCGGCGTCCTCGCGCAGCCGATCGGCAAGGACGATGAACCCCGCAAGCTCGTCGTTGATGGCGACGGCCACGGCCATGGCCTCTTCGGGGGTGGCAAGCTGGGCTGGCGGCACGGTCGGCGGAGGTATTTGCGCCAGCACCCAATCGGGTGCGCCAACCACGACGCGCTGCCCTTCCACCGTGCCGACAAGGCCGGTGCCCGGCGTTTCCGTGACGTGGCTGGGGGCGGAAAGTTGCAGCTTGCGCTCGGCGGCGGCATCAATCAGCGCTTCGGCCACAACATGGTTGGAAGCTTGTTCGAGGCTGGCAGCGGGTCCGAGCACATCGGTTTCGGTGTGGCCCGCCATGGTGGTGATCTGCGTTACCGCGGCGCGCCCATAGGTGAGCGTACCCGTCTTGTCGAGGATCACCACCTTGATCCGTGCCATGGTTTCGAACACGCCGCCATTCTTGATCATCACGCCGATCCTGGCGGCGCGCGACATGCCCGAAATCAGGGCCACCGGCACGGCCAGAATCAGCGGGCAGGGGGTTGCCGCCACCAGCACGGCCAGGGCGCGCACCGGTTCGTGGCTCAGGCCCCAGGCGAGGCCGGCCATTGCGAGCGTCAGCACCAGAAACCAGATCGCGTATCGATCGGCCATGCGCACCATGGGCGGCTTGCTGCGCTGGGCCGCTTCCACCATCCGGACAATGCCGGCATAGGTGCTGTTTCGCGCGAGGTTAGTGGCAAGCAGGGTGAAGGCCGGGCCCAGCGAGGTCGAGCCGCTCATCACCTCGCCGCCGGCGGCCACGCGGGCGGGATTGGCTTCTCCCGTCAGCGCCGAGACATCGAGCACCGCATCGCCATCAAGCGGGCTGCCGTCCACCGGCACCACCTCGCCCTGCCGGATCAGCAGGTGGTCGCCCGGAGCGACCTCATCGATCGGCACTTCCACGAGGTGCTCGCCCTCGAACCGCATGGCGGTGCGGGCAACCCGGCCCAGCAGGGCGGTCATCTCCTGTTGCGCACGGCCCTGGGCGTAGCTTTCCAGCAGTTGCCCGCCGGCATACATCAGGGCGACCACATTGCCGGCCAGCGGTTCCCCGAAACCAAGGGCGGCCGACATGGACAGCGCCGCCACCACGTCGAGCCCCACATCCCCGCGCCGCAGCGAGGTCCAGATCTGGACCAGCAGGGCACCCAGCACCGGCAGGGTTGCCGCGGTCCAGATGGCGTGGGCCCAGTTTGCCGGCCCTTGCCACATGACCAAAAGGCCGGCGAGGAGCCCGACCAGGGCCAGCGCCAGCAGCAGGTAGGTGGTCCGCTGCTTCATCTTGGCTTGGCCCCCGTGGATCTTGGTGGCTGTTGTATCCCGCCGGCGCCGCCCCGACTTGATGCCTGTCAAGTTGCGACCATCCGCGCCAGCTGGCCGGCTGGCGCGCAAATGACGGCCCGGCGCTCTCGGTCAAACGGCGGTGTAGCCGCCGTCCACCAGGTGGTAGCTGCCAGTGATGAAGCTGGCAGCGGGGGACAACAGGAACACGGTGAGCGCCGCAACTTCCTGCGGGGTGCCCAACCGGCCGATCGGATGCAGATTGCGCAAGCCGGCCAGGGTTTGCGCGTCAAGCGTGTCCGAAATCAGCGGGGTGTCGATGAACCCAGGGCCAACCGCATTGATGCGGATATTGTGCTCGGCATATTCGGCTGCGGCCGCCTTGGTCAGCCCTACCACGCCATGCTTGGCCGCCACATAGGCCGGTGAATTGGCAAAGCCGACCGTGCCCAGAATGGATGCCATGTTGACGATCGCCCCGCCACCCGAGGCCTGGATCGCCGGCAATTGGTAGCGCAGGCCGTAGAACACGCTGTTGAGATTGACGTCGATGACCCTCGCCCAGCCGTTCAGCGGGTATTCCCCGGTGCGGGCCGCCGGGCCGCTGATCCCGGCATTGTTGACGGCGTAATGCAGCGCGCCAAAGCTGCGTTTGACATTGTCGACCAGCGCCTCCACTTCGAGGGCCGAGCCCACATCCAGCGCGTAAGCCTGGGCGGTTCCACCCGCAGCGCGGATGGCAACGACGACATCGTCGGCACCCTCCTGGTTGAGATCGGCAACCATCACCGAAGCGCCACGGGCCGCAAGTTCATGGGCAATGGCAGCCCCGATCCCCGACGCCGCCCCGGTCACCAATGCGGCCTTGCCTTTGAAATCCTGGTCCATACGTTCCTCACTGCGTTGAGTCAGAACGAAACTAGGGCGCTGTCGCCGCGCTGGCCTTGACCGAAATCAAGCCAGTGAAATGCCGCGGGTAAATTGCACAGCGGCGCGGGCGGCGAAATGGTGATCCCGGCGGGATTCGAACCCACGACCCCAGGATTAGGAATCCTGTGCTCTATCCTGCTGAGCTACGAGACCACACGGTCTGGGGTTATACAGAACCTGGCCGGCGGGTGCAAACGCGCGAAATGACCGTGCTTTTTCGCTTCAGGAGCCGCTAGGGGAAAACCCGCAGCGTGCGGTGTTGCGCTAAAGCCTCACTGGTGCGCTTCGTGGGGCCGTGAACTGGCTCGGTAAGGTTTTGTTGCAGGCTTTGCCGTTATGGTGAACCGAATCTTACCGAGGTCGGCCCCGTGTTCAAGACCAGCTTTGTTCGGCTCGCCACGCTTGCAGCGCTGTCCAGCGTTTCGGCCGCGGCGATGGCGTGCGAAGCTCTGCGCATGGTGCCCGGCGGCATGGTTGTCCAGGTCACCGATGGCGACACGGTGGTGCTTGATTCGGGGCTCGTCGTGCGCCTGATCGGCACCCAGGCGCCCAAGCTGCCCTTGGGGCGCGAGGGTTTTCCCACCTGGCCGCTGGCGCCGCAAGCCAAGGCGGCGCTTGAGGCCCTTTCGCTCGGTCAAACCGTGCGGCTGGGCTATGGCGGGGAAGAAGTGGATCGCTATGAGCGCGCCCTGGCCCACCTCTTTGTCGAGGGGCGAGAGGGAGAACAATGGGCCCAGCAGGCGATGATCGCCCAAGGTCTGGCGCGGGTATATTCCTTTCCCGACAACCGGGCGTGCCTTGATTTATTGCTCGCCGCGGAAGGGCGGGCGCGGGCGGCCGGGCTTGGCATCTGGTCCGATCCCTATTACAGCGTGCGGGCGGCAGATCGGCCTGAAGAATTGCTCGCGCGCGCCGGCCACTATGAACTGGTGGAAGGGCGGGTGTTGCTGGCCGATCGCAGCGGCGGGCGGGTCTATCTCAATTTCGGCCGGTTTTGGAAGCAAGACTTCACCGCCGTTATCGAGGCATCCGCATTGCGGCTGTTTGCCGAAGATGGCTTTGATCCAATGGCGCTGGAAGGCGCCCTGGTCCGGATCAGAGGATGGGTGGATGATCGGGATGGTCCACGCATCGAAGTAACCCATCCCGAGCAGATCGAGGTTTTAGCCACACAATGACGGGGTATCTGCGTAAGGCTCGGCCGGTCCGGCTCGCATTGCTCGCGAGCGCGTTGCTGGTGGTTTCGGCCTGCACCACAATGAGCGGCACCCATATTGCGGTGACCCAGACGGGCGATAATCCCGCTCCCCTGGTCGTGCCCGAAGGCACCGATCCAGAGGATGTGGTGATCGGCCGGCGCGAGCATCCGCGCATCATCGCCGCCTATGGTGGGGTGTATTCCGATCGCCCCGCCGAAATCATGGTGGCGCGCATTGTCGGCCGGTTGCTGGCCGCGGCCAACCAGCCCAATGCCCAGTTCCAGGTCACCATTCTCGATAGTGCCGAGGTTAATGCCTTTGCCCTGCCCGGTGGCTATATCTATGTCACGAGAGGCATTCTCGCGCTGGCGTCCGACACCAGCGAACTCGCTGCGGTCCTCGCACACGAAATCGCCCACGTGACGCTGCGCCATGCGCGCGCCCGGACCGATCGCACCCGCACCACGGCCATTGTCGACCGGGTGATCACCGGCGTCTTTGGCGGCGACAGCTCGACCGATCAATTGTCCAACCGTTCGCGCGAATCCATGGCCGCCTTCGGGCAAAGCCAGGAGCTGGAAGCGGATCGCGAAGGCATCAAGTTTGCCGGCAAGGCCGGCTATGATCCGTCCGCCGCCGCGCGGTTCCTCGGGGTGATGAGCCGGTTCGCCAGCTTCTCGGCCGGCGAAAATGCCGGCGAGGGATTCCTGTCCTCCCACCCATCGACCCCCGCCCGCATCCAGAAGGCGATGGATACGGCCACCACCATGTTCGGCCAGGCCGGCATTGGCGAGGTCGGGCGCGAGGAATATCTGGCCAGTATCACGGGCCTGACCTTTGGCGACAGCCCGGCGCAAGGCTCGATCATCGGCCGTCGCTTCGTGCATCCGGCCAGCAAGTTCACCTTCACCGTGCCCCAGGGCTATACGCTACAGAACTCACAAAGCGCGGTGGTGGGTGTGGCCGGCGATGGCGAGGCGGTGCGCTTCGACAGTGCCGAGGTCAATGCCAGCATGCCCTTGGCCGATTATCTCAAGTCCGGCTGGATCGCCGGGCTCAAGGGCGAAACCGTGAGCACGCAGAGCTTCAACGGCATCGAAATGGCCTCGGGCCTGGCGCAAACCGATCAGTGGTTCTTCCGCGTGTCGGTGATGCGGCTTGATGGCCAGGTTTACCGCTTCATCTTTGCGGCCAAGTCCGACAGTGCCCGCTTTGCGGCTGGCGCTGAAGCTACGCTCAAGAGCTTCCGGCGCACGACGACCGCCGACCTTGCCGATATCCGGCGCGTCGCGGTGCGGATCGTCACGGCCAAACCGGGCGACACCAGTGAATCGCTGGCGCGCCAGATGGCCGGGCTCAATCGCGGTACCGAGCTGTTTTACATCATCAATGATCTGTTCCCCGGCGATCCGATCCGGGTCGGGGAAAAATACAAGGTGGTCGCGCTGCACTAGCGCGGCCCCGTCGGGGCTGATGCCGCGCCGTTAGCGTCAGCGCGCCCTTTCCATGGCGTCCTCGATCGCGCGGGACGCCCCGCCGACCCCGTCGCCGAACAAGACAGTGACATTGTCGCCCAGCGCCACGAGGCTCGTGATCAGGGCCACTGCGATCAGGGCGGCAATGAGGCCATATTCGATGGCGGTGGCGCCGCGCTCCTCGGCGAAAAACCGATGAACTATCCGGGTCGGCATCGGCGCTGCGCCTCCTTGCTCCCTAGAGCAGATCGCACAGGGCGGCGATCAATGGCTCGTCGGCCGGGGGCATGGGATAATCGCGCAGGGCCTGCGGGCGCACCCATTTAAGAGCGGCATGTTCCTTGGCCTGCGGCTGGCCCTGCCATTTCCGGCACACATAAAGTGGCATCAACAGGTGAAAAGTTTCGTAAGGGTGGCTGGCAAAGCTCAGCGGCGCGAGACAGGCGGTCTTGGTGGATACGCCAAGCTCCTCTTCCAGCTCGCGGATCAGCGCGGCTTCGGGTGATTCACCCGGCTCGACCTTGCCGCCCGGAAACTCCCACAGCCCCGCCAGCGACTTGCCCTCGGGCCGCTGGGCGATCAGCACCCGCCGGTCCGCGTCCACCAGCGCACAGGCAACAACAAGCAGTGTGGGATATGCGCTCATGGGTTGGGAACAATCCGGTAGGTATAATCATATTGGCGCGCAAAGCCGAGGCGCTGGTAGAGTGCCTTGGCGGCCAGGTTGTCGCCCGCAACATTGAGCGCCGCGATCGTGGCGCCGGCATGTTGGGCCCAATAAAGCCCGGTTTGCATCGCCGCCTGGCCAAAGCCCTGCCGCCGCTGCCGGGGGTCGGTGACGACATTGCCCGCAACAACAATATCGCCGGCCCGCGCGAACAAGGCCGAAGCCGCCGGATCGCCATTGCCGGCATAAACCACGACGCCCCGGGCGGGCACGCGCATCGCCTTGAGCAGGGCGATGAACTTGTCGGTTGTTGGCCCATCATAGGGTTGCAGCCGGGCCTGGGCTGCGAGAAAGGCCGGGTCGAGCGGGTCGGTCGCTCGCGCCCGCGTGTCAGGCGCCACCGCGCCGAGCCTTGCCGCATAAACATGGGACAGCTCGATGCTGCGCCACCCACCGGCATCGAGCGCGGCAATAAGCTCAGGGCTCGCCAGCGGCGTCAGCCGGAACACGGGGGGCAGGCCCCGTTGTTCAAGCCAGGCGCGGCTCGCCGCAACCCGCGCCACGGTGTTTGTCCCATCGGCGGGGTCAAGGCATTGCACCGAATTGGCGCGCTTGGTGAAGCCATTTGCGGCGCGCCGGATCCAGCCGCCGTCATATTCGGTTTCCACACCCGGCCAGGCCTGCAGCCCGGCCTCTTCCAGTTCGAGGACGCCGGGCAGCACCATTTCAGCTCCGATAGCTGCCATTGATGTCGATATAGCCATGGGTCAGGTCGCAGGTGTAAACCGTCGCGCGTCCCTGGCCGAGCCCGATATCGACGGTCACTTCCAGCTCGGTCCCCTTCATGTAAGCGGAGGTCGCGGCTTCGTCGTAGACGGCCGCGCGTTCCCCGGCCTGGGCGACCACCAGGTCGCCAAAGCGGATCGACAGCTTGTCGCGGTCAGCCGGCTCGCCGGCCTTGCCCACCGCCATCACGACGCGACCCCAATTGGCGTCCTCGCCGGCAATCGCCGTCTTGACGAGGGGGCTATCGGCAATGGATTTGGCGATCCGAAATGCGCTCTCGTCGCTGGTGGCGCCTTGCACATGCACGCTCACCTGCTTGGTCGCCCCTTCGCCGTCGCGGACCACCTGGATGGCCAGGTCGAACAGCACGTCATGGAGGGCGGTGCCGAAGATCTCGGCGCGCGGGTCCTCGAGGCTGGTGATCGGCTCGACGCCGGGTACCTGGCCCGTTGCGAATACCAGCAGCGTGTCGGAAGTGGAGGTATCGCTGTCGACCGTTACGGCATTGAAGGTGGTGCGCACATGCTGGCTCAGCAGCGCCTGCAGCACATCGGCGGCGATCGGCGCGTCGGTGAACACAAAGCTCAGCATCGTCGCCATGTCAGGCGCGATCATGCCCGAGCCCTTGGCAATGCCGTTGATGGTGATCGCGCTGCCGTCAAGGTCGAGCGTTGCGCCCGCAAGCTTGGGGAAGGTGTCGGTGGTCATGATGGCCTTGGCCGGCTCCATCCAGGGCGTGTCGCCCAGCCGGGTGGCTGCATCCTCGAGCACCCCAGCAAACTTGCTGGGATCGAGCGGCTCGCCGATAACGCCCGTGGACGCCAGGAAGACCTCGCTTGGGGCGCAGCCCAATGCCTTGGCGGCAAAATCGGCAGTCGCTGCCACGCTGTCGCGCCCCTTGGCGCCGGTGAAGGCATTGGCATTGCCTGAATTGACCACAAGCCCGCGCGCCACACCCGCCGGCAGATTGGCCTTGCACCAATCCACCGCCGCCGACGAGCACAGCGAACGCGTGACGACGCCGGCAACGGTCGTCTCCTCGGCAAGGCTCACCAGCAGCACATCGGTGCGGTTCTTGTACTTGATGCCGGCTTCGGCGGTGGCAAAGCGCACTCCGGCGACGGCCGGCAGTTCCGGATAGGATTGAGGGGCAAGCGGGGAAACCGGATGGGCCATGCCTAAAACGCCTTTGAACAAGGAAAGCTGGCTCCGGGTGTGCCTCAAACATGGCCCATCCGCAAGACGACGGGGCCGCGGTAGCCCGCCGTCCCGGCCGGTTTTCCCGCCTTAGCTGGCGCCCCGCTTCCTGCCGGCAATAAAACCGCCGAAATGCCGGCCGATCAAAGGCACGACCACAAGCACGATCGTGCTGGCCATGAATGGCACGAGTACGAGGCTGCGCTGCCAGATGTCCCAGCCAACGGTGAGGGGCGTCAGCAGATAAAGATAAAGCGTAACGATGGGATAAACCGCCAGCGTCATGACCAGCGCCATGCGCAGGCGCGAAGCGAGGGAAGAAGGCATTTGTCTGCTCCAACAGAACGGTACGTTTCGTTCTATAATGAAACGGCCCGTTTCGATCAAGTCTTTTCTTTATGGTTGGGCTGGCTCATATTAGCGCCATGAGCATTTCCCCAGCAGACGAGGCCGATGATCGACGCCGCTCCATCGGTGCCCGGCGCAATCCGGAAACCGAACAAGCAATCCTTGAGGCGGCCGAAGCCATCATGGCTGAAGAGGGGATCGCCGGCTTTTCCATCGAAGCGGTGGCCAAGCGCGCCCGGGCCGGCAAGCCCACCATCTACAAATGGTGGCCGGGCAAAACTGCGCTGCTGCTTGATGTTTATCACCGCCACAAGCCGGCGGCGGTGCATACCGATACCGGCAGCACCGAAGGAGATGTGCTGGCATTCCTCACCGGTATCTTCACCCATTGGGGGGAAACCGGCGCGGGCAATGTGTTTCGCTTCGTGATCGCGGAAGCCCAGCGCGACGAACAGGCCGCGCAGTCGCTGCGCGCTTATGCGGCGCAGCGGCGGATCCAGACTGGGGCAATTTTCGAGCGGGGCGTGGCGCGGGGCGAGCTGGCGGCCGATACCGATGTGGGCCTTGCGGCCGATGCGCTGGCCGGCTTTGTCTGGCACCGGCTGCTGACGGGGCGGGTCGAATGCGACCCTGAGCAATTGGCCAAACTGGCCCGGCAGATGGTCCGGGGGCTGCTCGCCCCCGGCGCCTGATCGGTTTTACTGCGCGGGGGCCGCTTCTGGTGCGGCTTCCGGAGCAGCTTCCTCTTCGCCCGCTTCGGCAGCTTCTGCAGCTTCCGCCGGCTCGGTTTGGGCTTCGACAGCTGCGGCCAGCGCGGGATCGGGAATCTCGATCTCGACGCCTTCCATCAGCTTGGCGACTTCGGCATCAAACGCGTTCATCAGCAGCTGCTGCTGCAATTGGCCGGCGACCTGCTCGATGGGCGCGGGGCTCGACTTGCGCTTTTCCTCGAGCCGGATGACGTGCCAGCCGAACTGGGACTGCACGGGATCGCTGATCTGGCCGGGCTCGGTCAGGGCAAAGGCCGCCTCTTCGAACTGCGGCACCATCATGCCGGCGCTGAAAAAGCCGAGATCGCCGCCATTGGCTGCACCGGGGTCGATCGACTTTTCCTTGGCCACTTCAGCAAAATCGGCGCCGCCATCGAGCTCGGCCTTGACCGCCTTGGCCTCGTCTTCGGTCTGCACCAGGATATGGCTGGCATGGATTTCGTCGGCCGGCTCGAACTCGGCGACATATTTGTCGTATTCGGCCCGCACAGCTTCTTCGGTCACGGCCGCCGCGATCACATCGGCAAAATAAGCGCGGCGCAGGGCGCGCTCTTCCAGGTAATCCAGCCGCTGCTGGAACAGGGGCGTGGCGTCCATGCCCGCTTCCTTGGCGGCGGCGGCCATCACTTTCATGTCAATCAGCACGCGCAGCAGGAAGGCCTTGCGCTGTTCGGGAGGCATCTGGCTCAGTTCCTGGGTCAGGTCCTCGGCCGCAAAGCTGAGGTCAGCCTCGGTGATGGGCTCGCCACCCACTGTTGCGACAACCGCGTCAGGGGCCGGGGTAGCCGGCTCGGCAGCGGGGGCAGTTTCGGTCGTTGGAGCCGCGGGAGCCGCGTCCTGGGCCAGGGCGGGCAGCCCCGCGGCCAGAACCAGCGCCAAGGCACTTACGGTGCGCCCGAGGCGCTTGGATGAAAACAGCATAGCGTGGTTCTCCTTGACGGGCGCATGCCATGGGCATGGCCGCTGGTGGTCGGCAATGGGGGCGCCCCGATCAGGCGCGCGCCTGCCTGTCATGGCTTAGCGGCCAAAATGTGCCGCCCAAGGGGGAAGCGTCGGGGATGGTTAAGGCTCCATGACGGACCCGTTTTTACTGAGCCGCGCGCAGATGTGGCCGATTTCGCCGAAGTTGACAAGGCAAGGGGGCGCTCTTACATCTCAGCCGCATTTTACGGCATGCTTTCGGTGGCCAGAATGGCTGATGACGCATGCGCGAAACCCTCGGGGCCAGCTGGCTCCACATCGTGCTATAGAGGCAAAAGATGATCTTCTTGCCCCTGCGCGGACCGCAAACGGCCCTTCGCGCCACGATGATCAAACAAAGGACGATCTAGATGGCTCTTGCTGCACTTGCCCGGCGGCTTTTCGGTACCGCGTCCGATCGGCATGTGAAGCGGTTTCATCCCAATGTCGCTGCCATCAATGCACTGGAATCCGAACTGGCGGGACTTTCCGATGAGGCGCTTCGCGCCCGCACCGAGCAGTTCAAGACCCAGCTCCAGAATGGCGCCGATCTCGATGACCTGATCGTGCCCGCCTTTGCCACCGTGCGCGAAGCCAGTAAGCGCGTGCTCGGCATGCGCCA
Organism: Devosia sp. 1566; assembly: GCF_004005995.1. Taxonomy (NCBI): domain Bacteria; kingdom Pseudomonadati; phylum Pseudomonadota; class Alphaproteobacteria; order Hyphomicrobiales; family Devosiaceae; genus Devosia; species Devosia sp. 1566. Next base: position 3,555,650 of record NZ_CP034767.1, on the reverse strand, counting down.
CTTCGATGTGCAGCTGATCGGCGGCATGGTGCTCAATGACCGCTCCATCGCCGAAATGCGCACCGGTGAAGGCAAGACGCTGGTGGCAACGCTTCCCGTCTACCTCAATGCGCTGACCGGCCGGGGCGTGCATGTGGTCACGGTCAACGACTACCTTGCCCGCCGCGACGCCGCCTGGATGGGCCAGATCTACAATTTCCTTGGTCTCTCCTACGGCATTATCGTGCATGGCCTGACCGATGCCGAGCGCAAGGCCGCTTATGCCGCCGACATCACCTACGGCACCAACAACGAGTTTGGCTTCGATTACCTGCGCGACAACATGAAATATACGCGCGCCCAGATGGTGCAGCGCGGCCATGCCTATGGGATCGTCGACGAAGTGGACTCCATCCTGATCGATGAGGCGCGCACCCCGCTCATCATCTCGGGTCCCTCCGAAGACCGCTCCAATCTCTACGTCCAGATCGACGAGATGATGGAGCTGATCGGGGAGGACGATTTCGAGCTCGACGAAAAGCAGCGCTCCGCCACCTTCACCGATGCCGGCATCGAAAAGCTCGAAGCCCGGTTGGCTGAAGTCGGACTGCTGAAATCTGAATCTCTTTATGACGTGGAAAACGTCGCCCTGGTGCACCACGCCAACTCGGCCCTGCGCGCGCACAAGCTCTTCCGCAAGGACAAGGACTACATCGTTCGCAATGATGAAGTCGTCATTATTGACGAGTTCTCGGGCCGCATGATGCCTGGCCGCCGTTATTCCGAAGGCCTGCACCAGGCGCTCGAAGCCAAGGAACACGTTAAGATCCAGCCGGAAAACCAGACTCTGGCCTCGATCACCTTCCAGAACTATTTCCGCCTGTACGAAAAGCTCGCCGGCATGACCGGTACGGCCGCCACCGAAGCGGAAGAATTTGCTGATATCTACAAGCTCGATGTGGTGACCGTGCCCACCAATCTGCCGGTGCAGCGCCAGGACGACGAAGACGCGATCTATCGTACTGCGGCCGAAAAGTTCGATGCCATTGCCGATATGATCAAGCAGTGCCAGGAGCGCGGCCAGCCCGTCCTCGTGGGCACGACCTCGATCGAAAAATCGGAAATGCTGGCCGAACTGCTGCGCCAGAAAAATGTCGGCGCCATGAACGTGCTGAACGCGCGCCACCACGAGCAGGAAGCCCAGATCGTGGCCGATGCCGGCATGCCCGGGGCAATCACCATTGCCACCAATATGGCGGGTCGCGGCACCGATATCCAGCTCGGCGGCAACCTGGAAATGCGCATCGAAAAGGAAGCCGAGGGTCTCGAAGGGGCCGAGCGCGAAGCCAAGATCGCCGAGATCAAGGCCAAGATCGCCGAAGACAAGGCCAAGGCCATTGCCGCGGGCGGGCTCATGGTGATCGGCACCGAGCGCCACGAGTCGCGCCGCATCGACAACCAGCTGCGCGGCCGTTCGGGCCGTCAGGGCGACCCCGGCCATTCCGCCTTCTTCCTGTCGCTGCAGGACGATCTGATGCGCATCTTCCCGGTGGATTCCATGGATTCCATGCTGGGCAAGCTCGGGCTCGAACAGGGCGAAAGCATCACCCATCCCTGGGTCACCAAGGCCATCGAGCGTGCCCAGGGCAAGGTCGAAGCGCGCAACTTCGACATCCGCAAGAACATCCTCAAATATGACGACGTGATGAATGATCAGCGCAAGGTGATCTTCGAGCAGCGTCTCGAGATGATGGATGCCGAGGATGTCAGTGATACCGTGCGCGACATGCGCCACGATGTGGTGGAAGCCATTGTCGCCAAGGCAATTCCCCCGCGCTCCTATCCCGAGCAGTGGAATGTCGAGCAGCTGACCGCCGCGGCCAAGACCTATCTCAACATCGATGCACCGATCGCCCAGTGGGCCGAGGAAGAAGGCATCGACGCCGAAACGGTCACCGAGCGCCTGATCAAGGCCGCCGACGACTTCTTTGACGCCAAGGAGCAGCGCACGCTCGAAGCGATGGAAGCGGCCGGCACGCCCAACCCGACCGTGATGCGGCAGGTCGAAAAGTCCATTCTGCTGCAGTCCATCGACGGGCTGTGGCGCGAGCACCTCGTCACCCTCGATCACCTCTCCAAGGTCGTGGGCTGGCGCGGCATGGCCCAGCGCGATCCGCTGAACGAATACAAGCAGGAAGCCTATGAGCTGTTCCAGGCGCTCCTGACCAATCTGCGCGAACTGGTGACCACCCAGCTTTCCCATGTCGAGCTGCAGATCCGCCCGCCCGTCTCGGCGCCTGATCTGAGTGGCTTGCGCGAAACCCATATCGATCCGCTGACCGGCGAAAACGACGCCGATGGCGACGACACTTTCGACGACTCGCTGGGGGCCACCGGCGAGGATCCCTCGCTCAAGCCCCTCGACCCGGCCCTCATGGTCGGCGTCTCCCGCAATGCCCCTTGCCCCTGCGGTTCGGGCAAGAAATTCAAACACTGCCACGGCGCTTTCTAAGCCAAAGGCCCGGACGCAAGTCCGGGCCTTTTTCATTTGCGCAAGGAGCTCAAAGCCTAGTGCGTGTGGCCGAGGGTACATCCTATCCCAACCCTATCGGCTCCTGCCCTCCCTCCCCCTTGAGGGGAGGGCAGCGGAGGGGGTCGTCGGGAAATCCGGCAATAGGGTCGCTTCACCTCTCGCACCGGCTCCCCAGTCGACACCCTCCCCCTTGAGGGGAGGGATCAAGGGTGGGGGTTCCGGCCGCTGCGCCAGCGCAAGGCCCGGCTAGTCCACGACACAGTCTTCGGAACCCCAGCCACACCAAGGCGTTTGCGCGCCTATCAGCCTCAGGAGTGTTTGCCATGCTCGACCATTCCGGCTTTGTTGTTGCCGACCTTGCTCGCAGCAGGCGCTTTTATGATGCGATCGCCCGGGCGCTTGAGCTGGGCACGATCGACAACGGCCCCAATGCGTTCCTGCTCGGCAAAAGCGCGCAGGAGCCCATCCCCTATCTCTGGATCGGCACCAGCCGGCCGTCATACTGGGCCGAGGGCTCGCGCCCCGGGCTCAACCAGATGCATTTTGCCTTCCGCGCGCGCAGCCCCGCCATGGTGGATGCGTTTTATCGCGCAGCCCTTGCCGCCGGCGGGCGCGACAATGGCCCGCCCGGGCCGCGCCAGGGCGCTGGGGACTATTACGGCGCCTTCGTGCTCGATCCCGATGGCAACAATATCGAAGCCTGCTTTCGCGGCGTCGACTTTACCCGTGCCGAGCCTGAGTTCAGCAGTTGACGCGCAGTTCGGCGTAGCCGGTCATGCCACCGGCGCCCGAGGACACCACCGCGACGGTGCAGGTGGTGCCGCGCAACAGGGCATTGCCGCCATTGGGAATGGTGGTGCCGTCCGCCAGCGCCACATAGCCCGCTTCCACGGCGGCAACATTGACCTCGGCGCCATTGCCGCAAATGGGGTAGTTGTCCCCGCCCGTGACCAAAAAGCGCGTGCCCGCGGGCATGCAATCGCCGCCGGCAGCGGCCCCCGCTGCGGGCGCGGCGTCGGGCAGCGGCGGCAGGGCGCCAGCCGGGGCCGTGATTGCGCTTTGGTTGCGCCAGTCTTCTTCCAGGATCGCCAGCCGGTTGGACAGTTCCACCAAGGGGTCTTCCCCCGAGGCTGCTGCAGCCGCCGGCGCACTGGCCAGTTGCTGGTTGAACAGCTCAAGGCTCACCCGGATCTGGGCGATGTCGCTCGACATGCGCCTGATGTCGCGCTGGGTATCGGTGTAAACCCAGGCGGAGGCGGCGATGGCGCCCACGGCCACAAGGCCTGCCACAAAGCTCAGCAGGCGCTCCCCGCCAAAGCGTTGGCGCGCAGGGGCCGGCGGCAGGGGCCGCTCGGCGGGCTCGGGGGTGGCAACATCGTCGTGCAAGTAACTTATCCTTCGTGGCCCATCGCTTCGGGGCATGCGCCAAGAGCGTGCCCAAAACATGACGGGAGCGTCACGCTCCCGCCGGGGCCTAGACGCCGGCGGGCTTGGTCAGCGGAGCTGGTGCCGCAGCGCCCGAAATCGCCGGCTGGGCCGGTGCCGCCCCGCCGCCCAGGACACTGCCGACCCCGCCGAAAAAGCCGGTCACGGCGCCGCCAATGGCCTCGCCGCGCGCCGCAATGGCGGCTTTTTCGGCGGCCTGCTTGTCGATGAGCGCCAGCGCATCATTGATCTTGGCGTCAGCCGCCTGCTGTTCGGCCACGAGAGTGGGGTGGGTGGTGAGCACCGGGCAGGGGCCGAGCGGATCGAGCGGGCCGCTGGTCATGGCATTGAACACATAGCGCTGTTCGCACACATCCCAGGAAGGGGGCGTCTTGTTGAACTCAAAGAAGTCATAGCCTTCCTTGATGTTCTTCCAGAATGGCAGGTGCTGGTTGGTGGCCTGCTTGGCTAGGTTGGCCGCCGTCATCTTGAACGGGAAGATCTGCACCTGGAAGGCGGGATTGCCGCCCTTGAAGCTTTCGCGCGCCAGGGCATAGATCTCGGCCATGTTGCCATCGGTCATGGCGTAGCAGCCCACCGACTTGCAATCGCCATGCACCATCAGATTGGAGCCGCTACGCCCAAGCGCGCGGTCGAACTTGTTGGGAAAGCCGGTATTGAACGCGAGGTAATAGGCCGATTTCGGGTTCATCTGGCCGGGCGTGACCGTATAGAAGCCTTCGGGGCTTTGGCGGTCGCCTTCCTTGAACTTGGGCCCCAGATCGCCCGAATAGGTGCAGATCTCGTAGCTTTTGAACAAGGCGAACTGGCCGGTATTGGTGCGCTTCCACACCTCGAGCGTACGTTCCTGCTTGAAGATGCGCACCACCATGGCTTCGCCGGGCGAGGAGCCTATCGCGCGCAGCGCGGTGACGGTGGCAGCAGCGAGGGGCTGGTTGTGGCGGTTGTCGCCCTTGATGAAGCCGCAGCCGGCGAGCGCGAGACCCACCCAGAGCAGCACCACGACGGAGCAGAATTTGCGCAGAAAATTGGCGGTCACAGCAGGCAGCCCATACAGCGGAACACGGGGCTAGCCTTAGGCCTGCTTAGTTACCGCGCGGTAAGAAATCATGGTTAACCCGTTCTTACCACGCCCGCAAAGGGCCCGAACAGGGGCCCCCTGCGGTCAAGTCCGCGTGATCGCCCCCTTACAGGGCGGTGCCGATGGCGAGGAACTTTTCGCGCCGGTGTTCGCGCACTTCCAAACGGCTGCGACCGCTGAAATCATTGAGGAAAGTGCTGATGGCGGTGCGGGTCGCATCCATCACTGCCGCCGGGTTGCGGTGCGCGCCGCCCGCCGGTTCAGGAACGATGGCGTCGATCACGCCAAAGCCCAACAGATCCGTCGCGGTGATCTTCATATTGGTGGCCGCGTCCTGCGCCTTAGCGGCATCGCGCCACAGGATCGAAGCGCCCCCTTCGGGCGAGATCACCGAATAAATCGAATGCTCGAGCATCAGCACCCGGTTGGCCGTGGCGATGGCGATGGCGCCGCCCGAGCCGCCTTCACCGATGATGATGGCGAGGTTGGGCACGCCCAATTCGAGCGATTTTTCGGTGGAGCGGGCAATGGCCTCGGCTTGCCCGCGTTCCTCGGCGCCGATGCCGGGATAAGCGCCGGCCGTATCCACGAACGAGATCAGCGGAATGTTGAACCGGTCAGCCATTTCCATGATGCGCACGGCCTTGCGATAGCCTTCGGGGCGCGCCATGCCAAAATTGTGCTTGATGCGGCTATCGGTAGAGTTGCCCTTTTCCTGGCCCATGACCGCAACGGGCTGGCCGTTGAAGCGCCCGAACCCGGCCTGGATCGCCGGATCCTCGGCGAACTTGCGGTCGCCCGCCAGCGGGGTCCATTCGGTGATGAGGCTGCGGGTATAATCGGAAAAATGCGGACGCTGCGGGTGGCGCGCGATCTGCGTTTTTTGCCAGGGCGTCAGGCGCTTGTAGATGTCGAGCAGCGCTTCTTCGGCGCGAGCCGACAGGCGCGACACTTCCTCGTCGATGGAAACGGCCTGATCGCCCGCTGCCAAATTCTTGAGTTCGGCAATCTTTGCCTCGAGGTCGGCGACCGGCTTTTCAAAATCGAGATAAGTCTGCATCCAACCTGCCCGTTAGGGGTCAATCTTTGACCCATGCCAATGGGCCGCTGCTGTTGCGCCCCAAAGTGGCCGGAAAGTGGCGAGGGCGTCTGTCTGAGTCAAGCGCCTTCGCAGCAGGGGGCCGCTCGGAACGCCGTGAAAGGTTTACGATCCGTCTGCCATTGGGTGGTGGGTTTCCACCAGATGGCGCAGTTTTTCGTCCAGCACATGGGTATAGATCTGGGTGGTTGAAATATCGGCATGGCCCAGCAGCATCTGCACCACGCGCAGATCGGCGCCACCCGCCAGCAGATGGCTAGCAAAGGCGTGCCGCAGCACATGGGGCGCTACCCGGCTGGCGCTGATCCCGGCCCGCGCTGCCAGCCCCTTGAGATCGCGCGCAAACACCTGGCGCGACAAGTATCCCTCGGCGCCGCTCGCGGGAAACAGGAACACGCCCGGCTCAATGGTCTTGAGATAAGCCTTGATCGCATCGCGTGCGCGATCGTTGAGCGGCACGACGCGCTCCTTGTTGCCCTTGCCGCGCACGGTCAAAAAGCTGGCGTCGCGCATCACCGCCGCGCGCTTCAAACTCACCAGCTCGCTCACGCGCATGCCGGTGGCGTAAAGCAGCTCCAGCAGCACATAAAGGCGCAGGGCCGCGGCCTGCTTGGGCGCGGACGCCTCGGTGTTGGCTTCCGCTTCAGCCAAGGTCAGAAGCTTGTCAATCTCGGCGATCGACAGCACTTTGGGCAGGGCGCGCCGGCTTTTGGGGCTGGCGATAATGCGGGTGGGGTCGTCGGCCCGCAGATTGTCGGCACATAAAAAGCGGTGGAACTGGCGAATGGCCGATAGGCGCCGTGCGCTCGAGGACGCCGACAGCCCACTTTGCTTGAGATGATCGAGATAAGCGGCGACTTCTTCGCGCTCCCCCGTCAGCAGCGTCTTGCCCTTGCCTGCCAGAAAGCCGGCATAGTCGGACAGGTCGCGCCGATAGGCATCGATCGTGTTTGGTGCGGCGCCCCGCTCGGCGCTCATCATTTCGAGAAACGCGCCGATCAGATGGGTGCCGCTCATGGGCTCGCCGGGGCCTCGGCCGGTGCAGCATCCGCCGGTGCAGCAGGGGCGGGCTCGGCGGCTGGGGCGGGAGCTGGTGCGCGGGTTTGCCCCGGCAGGCCGGGCGCGCTTTCCCCCAGCAGCTCATTGGTGGGAATGCGGATCGTGGTTTCCTTGGGTGTCGGCTTGACGCTGAGGACCAGCGCGAACATGCCTGCATAAGCAAGGCCAACCAGGATGAGCAGGGTAACAAGGAGGCGGATCAGGGTGGGCATGGTTGTCCGGAATCTGTTCTGGGCGCGGGCACAATACATGAAAATACCGGCAAATGCTTTCGATCTGGTTGGGAGCGTTGCTGGCTTCTTGACAGCGGCCGTCTCGCCCGCTTGATAGCGACCACCACATGGGGAGCCCCTTTTGTCCCGATCCACTGCGGCCAACCGGCAGGCCCAAGCCCAACTCCTTGTCGAGCTGCTGGATGGCAGGCCCCTGGCCCTCGTGGGCATGATGGGCGCCGGCAAGACCACCGTCGGCCGGCGCCTCGCCAATCGCATGGGCCGCCAGTTCCTCGACAGCGACGAGGAAATCGAAAAAGCCGCGCAAATGAGCATCCCCGAGATTTTTGCCCAGCGGGGGGAAACCGAATTTCGCGCCGGGGAAACCCGGGTGATTTCCCGGGTGCTCAAGCTTCCCGACCTGGTGCTCGCCACCGGCGGCGGCGCCTTTGTGCACCCCGAAACGCGCGCCGTGCTCAAAAGCGAAGCGGTTTCAGTGTGGATCAAGGCCGACACCGACCTGTTGTTCCAGCGCGTCTCGCGCCGCTCCAACCGGCCGCTGCTGCAAACGGCCAATCCACGTGAAACATTGGAGCGGCTCGTCGAGGAGCGCTACCCCATCTATGCCGAGGCCGATGTGACCGTGGTGTCGCGCGATGTGCCCCAGGAAACCGTCGCCAGCGACCTCGTGGAAGCCGTGCTCGCCTATCTGCAGGAAAAGCCATAGCCATGCCCGCCATCGCCCATACCGTCCATGTCGCCCTGGGCGAGCGCGCCTATGACATCCTGATCGGCGATCGCCTGCTCGAGGATGCCGGCGCCATTCTGGCCGAGCGTTTTCCCGGTCGCCGCTTCGGTATCGTCACCGACGCCACGGTCGCCCAGACGCAGCTGCCGCGCCTGCAGCGCAGCCTTGATGCCGCGGGCCTCCTTCACACCCCCATCATCGTGCCGGCGGGCGAGGGCAGCAAATCCTGGGCCCAGCTCCAATATGTCACCGAAGCCATTCTTGCCGCCCGGCTCGAGCGGGGCGATGCGGTGATCGCCCTTGGCGGCGGGGTGATCGGGGATCTCGCGGGCTTTGCCGCCTCCATCGCCCGGCGCGGCATGGACTTGATCCAGATGCCCACTTCGCTCCTCGCCCAGGTCGATAGCTCGGTTGGGGGGAAGACCGGGATCAATTCGCCCCACGGCAAGAACCTGGTCGGCGCCTTTCATCAGCCTCGCCTGGTGCTCGCCGATCTCTCCACCCTCGATACCCTCGCGCCCCGGCAATTTGCCGCCGGCTATGCGGAAGTCGTCAAATACGGGCTGATTGACGACGAAGACTTTTTCTTCTGGCTCGAAGCCAACCGCGCCGAGATCTTTGGCGGCGGAGCGGCCCGGGGTGAAGCCATTGCCCGCTGCTGCCGCCACAAGGCCCGCGTCGTCATCGAGGACGAGCGCGAGCAGGGCGTGCGCGCGCTGCTCAATCTCGGGCACACGTTCGGCCATGCGCTGGAAAAGGACACCGGCTTTGGCGATCGGCTGCTGCATGGCGAAGGGGTCGCCATCGGCATGGTGTTGGCGCACGCCTTTTCTGCCCGTTTGGGCCTCGCGCCGTCGCAGGACACCGGCCGGGTACAGGCCCATTTGCAAGCAGCGGGCCTGCCCACCACATTAGGTGACATTGCCGGGGGTGTCGGCTCCACCCAAACCCTGATGGCCGCGATTGCGCAGGACAAAAAGGTCTCACGCGGCGCTTTGACCTTTATCCTGACCCGCGGCATCGGCCAGGCCTTCATTGAACGAAATGTTGATCCAGCTGCCGTGGCGCAGTTTTTGGACGATATGCGGGGCTGAGGCGTCCCGTTTGCTGTGGCCGGCTGCGGCCGCCAGCTGGGCGTTCCGGTGCCAAGCGCACTGGCCCTCACCCTCCCCCTTGTGGGGAGGGCCGGGGAGGGGACTTCCAAGCTAAAAGCTGCGCTTTTGCCCCAAAGCGCTCTTTCAAAACGCAAGAACCCTTTCCATATGGAGGGTCCTCCCGCTACAATGCTAGCCCTTGTGATTTCCATCACTGGGCAGCACTTCGATGGCCAGCGCATGGACCCGGCTCTTGAGCTCGGCATCCAGCGCTTCCATAACGGCGCGGTGTTGCGCCACGCGAGGCTTCCCGTCAAACTGCCGGGTCGCGATTCTGACACGAAAATGGGTTTCACCCCCCTCCAGCCAACCGGCATGACCGCGATGCTTGTTGGATTCGTCGATCACTTCGAGGAATTCGGGTGAAAAGCGGTCGGTAAGCTTGGCTGTTATGGTGTCTTTAAAGGACATCGGGCTGAGGTTTCCATTGGTTTGAAGCAAAGTAACTAGGCGCAATGAAATCGCAATCCAAGCTCTTCGACCCCATCCGCATCCGGCCGCGTCGCGAAGCCAAGCCCGAACCCGTGGCCCAGCTCTGCGATTGGGAAGGCTGCGAGGAACCCGGCACCCACAAGGCCCCCAAGGGCCATGGTGCTGAAGGGCAGTACCACCATTTCTGCCTGCAGCATGTCCGTCACTACAACACGGCCTTCAACTTTTTTGCCGGCATGGAAAAGGACGCGCTGGAAGAAGCGCTCCATACCCCGCCCAAGGCGGAAAGCCGCTCGAGCTTTGCCACCGGCCAGCCCGGTGTGCGCGGATCGCGCGCTGCCAGCGCGGCCGGCATCCGCCCCGGCGACAAATATGGCGACCCCTTTGGCGTCTTTGCCCGTTATCGCCACCGCCAGGCCCAAACCCCGGCGGCCGAGCGGGTCAAGCCGACCAATGAGCTGGACAAGCGCGCCCTTGAAACCCTCGGGATCATCGGTCCGCCCAAATCCGAAGAAATCAAGCGGGCCTACAAGACCCTGGTCAAGATCCACCACCCCGATGCCAATGGCGGCGACAAGTCCTCCGAAGAGCGGCTGCGCACCATTATCGCGGCCTATTCCCATCTCAAGAAATCGGGGTTCGTCGCCAAGTAGTTCGCCGTGGCTCGGGCTACCGCCTCGGGCACAATGCTGCTATAGAGCCGCCGCATCCTTCCTTTGCCGTTCCATCTGCCCAAGAGCCCGCCATGAGTGAATTCACCAACCTGCCGGACACCCAATACCAGGCCCGGGATCTTTTCGGCATCGACACCGACCTGACCGTGCCCGGTTACGCTCAGCGCACCGAGCATGTGCCGCCGGTCGATCCCGATTACCTGTTTGACCGCAACACCACGCTCGCGATCCTGGCCGGCTTTGCCTTTAATCGCCGCGTCATGGTGCAGGGCTATCACGGCACGGGCAAATCCACCCATATCGAGCAGGTCGCGGCCCGCCTCAACTGGCCGCTGGTGCGCGTCAATCTCGATAGCCACGTTTCGCGTATCGATCTCGTCGGCAAGGACGCGATCGTGCTCAAGGACGGCAAGCAGATCACCGAATTCCGCGACGGCATCCTCCCCTGGGCGGTGCAGAACAATGTCGCTCTCGTGTTCGACGAATATGACGCCGGTCGCCCCGATGTGATGTTCGTGATCCAGCGCGTGCTGGAAGTCGCGGGCCGCCTCACCCTGCTCGATCAGAACCGCGTGATCGTGCCCCATCCGGCATTCCGCTTGTTTGCGACCACCAACACCATTGGTCTGGGCGACACTTCGGGTCTGTACCACGGCACCCAGCAGATCAATCAGGGCCAGATGGACCGCTGGAGCCTTGTGACGACGCTCAACTACCTGCCCCATGACAAGGAAGTCGGCATTGTTCTGGCCAAGAACAAAACCTATGCCGAAAATGATCGCGGCAAGAAGCTCGTGTCCAACATGGTGCGCTTGGCCGACCTCACCCGCCAGGCCTTCATCAATGGCGACCTCAGCACCGTGATGAGCCCGCGCACCGTCATCACCTGGGCCGAAAACACCCAGATCTTCGGCGGCGATGTCGGCTTTGCCTTCCGCCTCACCTTCCTCAACAAATGCGACGAACTCGAACGCCCCGTGGTCGCCGAGTTCTACCAGCGCGTCTTTGGCGAAGACCTGCCCGAAAGCTCCGCGAACCTGGCCGTAACGGCCTGATTTTTCTGCCGGACGGCTGCCGTCGGGTCCGTGATTGCTCCCCTCCCCCTTGAGGGGAGGGGGGGTGGGGGTCCATCGGTGATCGCCGAACCACCCCCACCCTCCCGCCGGCTAGGGAAGGGCGCCGAATCCAGACCTTGGTGGCAAACACGACCGCGCCAGCCGTAACCCACGAGCAACCAGCATGGCACAATCGCCCCGCAGCAAAGCCAACAAGCCCGATCAAACCCTGGCCTTCAAGACGGCCATGGGCGCCACTGTGCGCGCCATCGGGGGCAAGAGCGATCTTGAGGTCACCTTCACCGCCGACCGCCCGCTGCTGACGGCCGACAAGGCGCGCCTCGCCAATCTGCCCCGTCTGCCGACCCGGCGCGACATTGCCATTGCCCGCGGGCAGGGCGATGCCATGGCGATGCGGCTCGCGAGCCACGATCCCGAAGCGCACCGCAAGCGCTCCCCCATGGACCCGCAGGCCCGCGCCGCCTTTGATGCGCTCGAGCAGGCGCGCGTCGAGGCGCTGGGCTGCGTGCGCATGCCCGGCATGGTCGGCAATATCGGGGAAATGCTCGAGGACCGCCTGTTCCGCGCCAATTTCGCCGAAGTCACCGCCCGCGACGATGCCCCCATTGCCGAGGCCCTGGGCCTCTTGCTGCGCGAAAAGCTCGCCGGCGTGCCCGTGCCACCCTCGGGCCATGCGCTGGTCGATCTGTGGCGCAGCGAAATCGAAAGCAAGGCCGGCACTTCGCTCGCGACGCTCCTCACCCGCTTTGAGGACCAGAACGAGTTCGGCAAGGCCGCCAAGGCGCTGCTGCGCGACCTCAATCTCGTGCCCGAAAGCGAAGTGGAAGACCCCAGCGACGCGGACGAGAGCGGCGAGGACGAGGGCCAGCCCGACCAGGCCCAGGGTTCCGATGAATCGCCCGAACAGGGCGAAGGCGAAAACGAGCAGACCGACAGCCAGCAGGAAGAGGCTGCCGGAGAATCGGAAGAAACCGGCGATGTTGAGGGCCTTGAATCGGATATGGCCGATGTCGACGAGGACGCTGCCGCCCAGGCCGGCGAGGACGCCCCCATGCCGCCCCCCGGCAAGGACGCCGGCACCCAGCTGACCAATCAGTTCAACTACAAGGTCTTCACCACCAAATATGACGAGATCGTCAAGGCGGCCGAACTCTGCCCGCCCGACGAGCTCGACCAACTGCGTGCCCTTCTCGACAAGCAGCTCGAAAACCTCGCCGGTGCCGTCGCGCGCCTCGCCAACAAGCTGCAGCGCCGCCTCATGGCCAAGCAGAATCGCTCCTGGCAGTTCGACCTTGAGGAAGGCGTGCTCGATACCGCCCGCCTCACCCGCGTCGTCACCGATCCCATGCAGGCGCTGAGCTTCAAGGTCGAGAACGACACCGATTTCCGCGACACGGTGGTCACCCTCCTCATCGATAATTCCGGCTCCATGCGCGGCCGGCCGATCACCATCGCCGCTATCTGCGGCGACATTCTCGCGCGCACGCTCGAGCGCTGCGGCGTCAAGGTCGAGATCCTGGGGTTCACCACCCGCGCCTGGAAGGGCGGCAAGTCGCGCGAAGCCTGGCTGGAAGCCGGTCGTCCCGCCAATCCGGGCCGCGTTAATGACATCCGGCACATCATCTACAAGGCCGCCGACGAGCCCTGGCGCCATGCCCGGCGCAATCTCGGGCTGATGATGCGCGAGGGCCTGCTCAAGGAAAACATCGATGGCGAGGCGCTCGAATGGGCGCGCAAGCGCCTGATGGCCCGCCCGGAAGCGCGGCGCATCCTCATGGTCATTTCCGATGGCGCGCCGGTGGATGACAGCACCCAGTCGGTCAATGCCGGCAATTACCTCGAAGCCCATCTGCGCCAGGTGATCGAGGATATCGAAACGCGCTCGCCCATCCAACTCGTTGCCGTGGGCATCGGCCATGACGTGACCCGCTATTATCGCCGGGCCGTCACCTTGCTCGATGCCGAGGAACTCGCCGGTGCGCTGACCGATGAGCTCGCGGCGCTGTTTGACGAGGAACTGCCCACCCAAACCCGCCGCCGGGGCCGGGGTTGAGGGCAGGCCTGGCACTGCTGCTTGGCCCGCTGCTGCTGGCCTGCTCACCGGGCCAGGCCGCGGAATCCACCACAGTGGGGGCGGTGCAGATCGCCCAGTTCGGCAATTCCGCACTCGACCAGCCTGCTGGCAAGCTGATCTGGCGGGGCGGCATTGCCCTTGTTAGCCAGCACGACGATTTCGGCGGCCTGTCTGGCGTGACCTTCACCAGCCCCGATCACCGTGTTGTGTTTGTGTCCGATCGCGGCCAGTTCGTGTCGGGCCAGCTCGCCTATGACGACCACAATCGCCTGCTCGGCCTGCTCGGTGTGCAGGTTGCGCCGATGCAAAATTCCAGCGGCGCGCCGCTCCCCCGCCAGTATGCCCGGGATGCGGAATCGGTCGAAACCGTGCATCGCGACGGCGTGCCGGTGGCGGTGCGCGTCAGTTTTGAACACCTGACCCGCGTCGCCGATTTCGCCCTCACCGATGGCATTCCTGATGGGCCGGCGCGGGAAGTCACCATTCCCCCGTGGCTCAGCGATAACCGGTCCAATGAAACGCTGGAATCGGTGTGCATCGCGCCCACATCGTCACCCGTGGCCGGCTCGACGCTCCTCATCACCGAAGCCATCATGGATGAGGCGGGCAATCACCGCGCCGAGCTTTTGGGGCAAACCGACAAGGGTTCGCTTTCGCTGGTGCCCAGCCCCGGCCGCGTGCCCACCGATTGTGCCTTTCTGCCTAATGGCGACCTTCTGGTGCTCGAGCGCGGGATTGCCTTTATCGCCTTCACCATGGGCCTGCGCCGCATCCCGGCCGAACTGGTGCGCCCGGGCAGCGTCATGCAGGGTGAAGTGATCCTCGAAGCGAGCGGAGGCACCATCGACAACATGGAAGCCCTTGCTGTCCACACTGCCCCAGACGGGGAAACCCGCATCCTCATCGGCTCAGACAACAATTTCAACGACTGGCAGCGCACCCTGCTGCTGGAATTCGGCGTGCCCGAATAGGCGGGCCTTCGCCCGGCGTTCGCCCAAATGGGCACCAACGCCACCCCACCCCCGGTGTCACCCCGGCCTTGAGCCGGGGCCCATCTCGAGATTTCTCCCCCGCCGCCAGCTGGTCGTGTTCGCCCCGCCACCTCAGGATGGATCCCGGCTCAAGGCCGGGCTGACAGCTGTGGGGAGGATGTCTTGGTGCCCTGCCCGTCGGCGGGTGCGTATCTTAAGCCAGCGCCGTGCTCCGCCCGGCCAGCCAACCGCGCAGCGTCTTGTAGGGCGCGAGCAGCAGCAGCGCGAGGATGAGCTTGACCAAAAAGTCCCCGAGGCCCAGCGACACCCAGAGCGGCACTTCGGTCCCGACGCCGAGCAGCGGTGCCCCGAAGCCCAGCGAGCCGTCTTCGCGGCCAAACATCGTGTCGAGCACGGCAAAGGCCGGGCTCATCGCCAGGGTGAAAAAGATCATCGTGTCGAGTGCCGAACTCACCAACGAGGAGAAAATGGGCGCCTGCCACCAGGCGCCATTGCGCAGGCGATCGAAAATGGAAATGTCGAGAAACTGTGCCAGCAGGAACGCCGTGCCCGAAGCAATGGCGATGCGTGGCGTGGCAAGATAGATCGAGAGGATCACCGCCACTGCAAAGCCGGCGACCACCGCAACCCGCGCCCTGGCCGGGCCAAAGGCGCGGTTGGTGAGGTCGGTGACCAGGAACGCCACTGGATAGGTGAATGCACCCCAGGTCAGGATATCGCCCAGATTGACCGAGCCGATCTCGAACCCGACGGGATATTGCACAAGGATATTGGACGCGGCGACAACCGCCACCATGGCGGCCACAGCCGCCAAGAAACGAGCACGCATGGAATGCACCTCAAAAAACCGCTGACCGGCAACAGACCGGGGCAGGGCGCTGTCTACCTCCTCCGAGCCCGCGGTGCCACCCCGAAAAACAGTCGAGCTTGATTTGCACCGGTTATCGCAGTCGACACCCTCCCCCTCGCGGGGAGGGATCAAGGGAGGGGGGCGGCTGGCCCCGTTACGGTGCCTCTCGCACCCCCACCCATCCTCCCCGTCAAGGGGGAGGTGCGCATCGCGCACTTGGCCACGCCGGCCCAGCCTCACGGCTGCAAGGGACCCGGCAGAACAAAAGTCAAAGAAAACAAAAAACCGCGCCGGGTTTACCCGACGCGGTTCAAAAATTCAGTTCGGCTCGAAAGCTCAGGCGGCCGCGAGGCTCGCGCGGATTTCCTTCTTGATGCCCAGCGCCAGCGGCGACAGATCGGCATCGGCCTGCTTGAGCAGGAATGCATCCAGCCCACCGCGGTGCTCGACGGTGCGCAGGGCTGCAGCGCAGATGCGCAGCTTGACCGGGCGACCCAGTGCTTCGGACAGCAGCGTCACATTGAGCAGATTGGGGAGAAAGCGGCGGCGGGTACGGTTAAGGGCGTGGGAAACATTGTTTCCGGTCATTACGCCCTTGCCAGTCAGTTCACAGCGACGTGCCATTTGATATATCCTGTTTGTGTAAAGGTCCTGCGTGGCGGAACAGTCCGCAACGGGCCTCGATTGTCGGGAAATCTGCGGGTTCTTTAGAGAAAAGGGCCCCCGGCGTCAAGGCAAGCGCGGCTCAACCCGGCGCGAGCGCCTTGCACCTCATCCCCGGGCACGGCAGTTTGCACTCCTGTGTTGATTCGCTGCGCTGCTGGCGCAATGCCTGCTTGGAGAGTTAATCAGCGTGTTTCTGTCTCGCTTCACTCGTGGCCTTGTTGTTGCTGGCCTGTCTGCTGTCCTCTCTATGCCCGCCCTGGCGCAGTCGCAGTCCGTGGATGCCCGCGCCAGCTATGTGCTGACCCTGGGAGGCATCAATATCGCCGCGATGGATGTCGACCTGCTCGATGATGGTGCCCGCTACAGCCTTGATCTCAAGGCCAATGTCGCGGGCCTGGGCTCGCTGGTCGCCAGCGGGACCGCCACCGCCAGTTCAGCCGGCCGCTCGACAAGCCCGCAATTGAGCTCGGACAAGTTCGCGCTCGAGACCCGGGCCAATGGCGAGTTGTTTAATGTCGATGTCTCCTTTGCGCGGGGCGCTGTCGCCGCGTTCAAGGTCAACCCGGCCATCGTGGACAACTATGATCGTATCCCGATCGAGCGCAGCCATCTCGGCGGCGTGGGCGATTTCCTCTCCGCCTTTGTGATCAAGGGCGGCACACTCGACAAAAGCCTGTGCCAGCGACGTACCGGCATTTTCACCGGCGTCGAGCGCTTCGATATTGCGATGACCCCGGCTGGCACCGACGAAGCAACCTCCCCGCGTACCGGCTATCAAGGGCCGGTCGTGCTCTGCAGCGTGCGCTATATTCCTATCTCGGGCCATTTCACCACCTCCGAGATCACCAATTATCTCGCCGAGAACGGCCGCATCGTCATCTGGTACGCCCCCTTGGGCGCCACCGGCTATTTCATCCCTTATCGCGTGCTGCTCGGCACCAATATGGGCGACCTCTCCATGGTCCTCACCGGCATGCGCTTCTAAGCCAACGCAACGGGACCACCGCTGCCACTCACGCGGGCCAGCCAGCATCTGGCGGTGGCATGGGTGCACCAACCCTTCCGCCCCCCACTGTCACCCCGGCCTTGAGCCGGGGCCCATCCCGAAATGCCCCACTGCGCCGCTAGATCGTGGAATGCGGCCACAGCAACCGTGCACAAACCACCACCTCAAGCTGGATCCCGGCTCAAGAGCAGGAGCGACACCGTCGAGTTAGGCGGACTGGGGGGCAAGTGCACCGGTTAGTCGCGTAAGCCGCGCCTCCCAGCCCTGCAGCCCCACCGCTCACACCCTGCACGGCCCAGACCCTAGTCCCCTCCCGCTGGTATAGCTGCCCCTGGCAAGCCACCAGCTCTCCCACACCCCCAGATTGTAAACCCCGGCCTTGAGCCGGGGTCCATCCACGAGATTCTAGACCCGGGGGAGGTGGTGGAACCCTCACCAAGCCTTGCCCATCTCACCCTGCCGCCCAGTCCCGCCCTGGCACGGTCAACGATTTTTTCCTTAACAGCTGCTCCCCGCCGGCCTGTCCTAACTGGGCGCAAAGGTAAACATCACTACCGATCCGCAAAAAACCGCAGCAAGGATCGCGCAACACTCCCCGATTCCTGCAGCCCGTTAACCCCTCAGCAGCACTGGTGAACCGCTTTTGGGCCATTCAGCATCCTTTTCGCCGGTACCAACGCACTCTTGTGCCCCGCCATCCCCGAGCGTCTATAGCTTGGGGTGAACAAACCGGGATTCGCGCCATTTCTGCGATTCTCCCCCTGTTCGTTCACGCTATGGTTCACACCTTGCGCCGCCAGTCCAAACCCCGCCGAAACGTCCCAGATCGGGACAGCGCCGATTTTCCACCCGCCGATTGTTCTCCAACATTCCATCTCCCCAAGCACCTTGCCTCACGCCGTCCCGATTTGGGACAGTCAATGGCGCCAAGGCTTAACGCCGGCTTTCACACGGCCCAGAATGCGCCTGTTCAATAGTTACGGGGATAAGTTTTTCCGCCCGGTCGAGCTTAACGAGCAGTTCACTTCCGCCCCAGTTCAGGACACGTTCATAATCGGTTCATCTTTGTGTACGCTTTGTGGCAACTTGGGCGCCGCCGCCGATCTCACTTGTGGGTCCCGATAAGTTATCCCCACCAGCTCTGGTGTGGAACAAACCCGCATTCCCCCATTCGCGCCGATTCGGGCCCCGTTCGTTCCCGCACTGTTCGAAAGCCGAAAACTAGGCTAGAACCGCGCCCGATCCTGTCCCCGATTGGGACACGCGCCCACCCCTCGCAACCGCCGATGCGAGACCCTACATAGCAGGGCAATGAGCTTTTCATCCTCCTCCTCGCTCAAAGCGATTCTCGGCCCCACCAATACGGGCAAGACCTATTTCGCCATCGAACGCATGCTGGCCCATCCCACCGGGATGATTGGCCTGCCCCTGCGCTTGCTCGCGCGGGAGGTGTATACGCGTGTCGTCGAGCGCGTCGGCGTGCAGGCCGTGGCGCTGGTCACCGGCGAGGAGCGCATCGTTCCCGCCAAGCCGCGCTTCTGGGTTTGCACCGTCGAGGCCATGCCCACCGATATCCGGGTGGATTGTGTTGCCATCGACGAAATCCAGACCGCCATCGACTTCGACCGCGGCCATGTGTTCACCGATCGCATCCTCAATGCCCGGGGCACGCACGAAACGCTGCTGCTGGGCGCCGCCACCATGGCCCCGGTGATCCGCAAGCTCTTGCCCAATGCCGAGATCATCGATCGGCCGCGCTTTTCCCAGCTGACCTATGCCGGCTCCAAGAAAATCTCGCGCCAGCCGACGCGCTCGGCCATCGTCGCCTTCTCGGCCCGCCAGGTTTACGCCATTGCCGAATTGATCCGGCGCGAGCGGGGTGGTGCCGCGGTGGTGATGGGGGCGCTGTCCCCGCGCACCCGCAACGCCCAGGTCGACATGTACCAGAATGGCGATGTGGATTTTCTGGTCGCCACCGATGCCATCGGCATGGGCCTCAACCTCGACATCCACCACGTCGCCTTTGCCGACGACACCAAATTCGACGGCCACCAAAGCCGTCCGCTGACCGCCGCCGAGCTCGGCCAGATCGCCGGCCGGGCCGGTCGCCACGCCCGCAATGGCACCTTCGGCGTCACCGGCGGCACCGAGCCATTTGAGGAGGAAATGATCGTTGCGCTCGAAACGCACGACTTCGACCCGATCAAAGTGCTGCAATGGCGCAACAATCGGCTGGATTTCTCATCGATCGCCGCGCTCCGGGATAGCCTCGAAATGGCCCCCGAGCACCGCAGCCTCACCCGGGTACCGGTAGCCACCGACCAGCATGCGCTTGAGTTCGTCGCGCGCAACGAGGCGGGGCAGCTGGCGCGAGGGCTCGATGGGGCCCGGCTGCTGTGGGAGTGCTGCCAAATCCCGGATTACCAAGGGATTTCTCCGGCGGCGCATGGGGAAATCGTCACGCGGATCTATTCGGACCTGATGCGCCGCGGTGCCGTCAACGCCGATTGGCTGGCCGAACAGGTCCGGTTTTGCGACAATGCGAGCGGCGATATTGACACGCTTTCCAACCGCATCAAGCAGATCCGAACCTGGACCTTTGTCGCGAACCGCAAAAACTGGCTTGCAGACCCGGCTCATTGGCGCGAAAAGACCCGTGATATCGAAGATCGGCTGAGCGACGCTCTCCATGAGCGTTTGACCCAGCGGTTCGTCGACCGCCGCACTAGCGTGCTGCTCCGCCATCTGAAAGACAAACGCATGGTATCTCCCGAGATCAATGACCGAGGCGAAGTGCGCCTTGAAGGCCACCTGATCGGCACCCTGGAAGGCTTCCGCTTTACCCTGGCGCGCAATGACGGGGATGTTGACGCCAAGGGCCTGCGCGCCGCGGCGGATCACGCCGTGGCGCCCGAAATTCGTAATCGTGCCGATCGGCTTGCGGGCGCGCCAAACGAGGAAATCGTGCTGGCCACGGATGGCCGGCTGCGCTGGAAGGGCGATCTAGTCGCCGAATTGCTCCAAGGCGACAGCCTGCTGCGCCCCCGCATCCTGCTGCTGGCCGATGAAACACTGACCGGCCCCGATCTCGAGCGCGTGCAGGATCGGCTCAACCTTTGGCTGCGTCACCACATCAATACCGTGCTTGAAGGCGTAATGGCGCTTGAAGCGCCCGCCGATCTCGAAGGCGCCGCCCGCGGCATTGCCTTCCAGCTGTTCGAAAATCTCGGCATCCTGCCCCGCTCCGCCGTAAGCGACGAGGTCAAGGGGCTGGACCAGGACGTGCGCGGCAAGCTGCGCAAGCTGGGCATCAAGTTTGGTGCTTATCACCTTTACCTGCCGCTTTCGCTAAAGCCTGCTCCACGGGAGCTGGCGCTGATCCTTTATGCGCTCAAGCATGGCGGCGTTAGGCAGCCGGGCGTTTCGGACATCCCGCATATCGTGCTGTCGGGACGCACCTCGTTCCTGGTGGATCCGGAAGTCGATACGCGCCTGTACGAGGTTGCGGGTTTCAAGGTCGCGGGCAAGCGCGCAGTTCGTATCGACATCCTCGAGCGGCTTGCCGACATCATCCGCCCGTTGATCGCGATCGCCCCCGGCCATTACCAGGGTGAAGTTCCTGTCGGCGCGGCGGAAGGCAATGGCTTCCGCGTGACCGTCGAAATGACCTCGCTGCTGGGTTGTTCGGGCGAGGACTTTGCCTCGATCCTGCAGTCGCTTGGTTATCGCCTGCGCCGGACGCTCAAGCCGGTCGCGGCTCCAGAAGCAGCGGCTACGGAAAGCGCAACGCCAGCCGAGGCCAGCGCGGAAGCGCCGGCCCTCGAGCAGACACTGGCCGACAATCCCAGCGAAGTGGAACCTAGCGGGGAGTCGTCCGAACCTGCCGTTGAGCTCGTGCCCGAGCCCCTGGCGCTCGACATTCCTGATACCACCATCATCGAGGCCACGGCACCGGTGGGCGACGAAATTGCCGCCCCCATCGCTGAAGCTGCAAACACCGAAAATGCCGCTCCTGCCGAGCCTGAATGGGATGAAGTCTGGTTCCCCGGCGGCAAGCGCCCCGACAATCGCCGCCAGCAAGGTGGCCGCCGCGGTGGTGCCGAAGGTGGGGAAGCGGAGAGCCGGCCACGTCAGGATCGTCAGCGTCAACCGTCCCGACGCCGCCCCGAAGGGGAAGTCCAGGATCTGTCCAAGCGTCGTCCAGCGGGCGAAGTGCAGGACTTGTCCAAGGCCCAGCATCTCAAGCCAAAACCCGAAGGCAGGCGCTTCGACAAGCCGCGCAGCGATGCGCCACGCGTTGACAAGCCCGTGCGCGAAAAGCGCGAAGTTGCCTTTGATCCCGACAGTCCCTTCGCAGCGCTGGCGGCGTTGCGCAACAAGAAGGACTAGCGCTTGGCGGGGCCGATCGAGCCAGCCGTCCGCAAGGAGCGGCTCGATAAGTTCCTGTTTTTTGCGCGCGCCCTTAAGTCGCGCACCCTCGCGCAGAAAACTATCGAGGCGGGCGCCGTGCGGGTCAATTCCGAGCGCACCTTGAGCAGTGATCACCGGGTGGGCGTGGGTGACGTTTTGACCATGACCCTGCATGGCCGCATCGTGATCTGGAAGATTCTTGATGTGGGTGAGCGGCGGGGACCGGCCAGCGAAGCTGCAGAGCTTTACCAAGACCTGTCGCCTCCCCCGTTGCCGCGGGAGGCACTATCGCCCTTCGAGCGGGCGGTGGGAGAGCGGGTGGCCGGCTCGGGGCGACCCACCAAGAAAGAACGTCGCGATACCGATCGGCTGATCGAGGACCCCGACGAATAAAAGGAACAGCTTTGCGCGCTCACCCAGGAAGCGGCAATTGGCTGCTCTCCTCCAACCTTGCGATGTGGGGAAAAAGCGTTTAGCACCGGCGCAACGCCTGCCGGCGATCTCCGTTGACCCTTGTGTCCGCTCCGAAAAGCCCGCCTCCATGACCTATATCGTCACTGACAACTGCATTAAGTGCAAATATACCGACTGCGTCGAAGTGTGTCCGGTGGACTGCTTCTACGAGGGCGAGAACATGCTCGTCATCCATCCCGACGAGTGCA
The DNA here is from genome assembly GCF_004005995.1 of Devosia sp. 1566. Lineage (NCBI taxonomy): Bacteria > Pseudomonadati > Pseudomonadota > Alphaproteobacteria > Hyphomicrobiales > Devosiaceae > Devosia > Devosia sp. 1566. Next base: position 3,533,497 of record NZ_CP034767.1, on the reverse strand, counting down.
TTGATTGCGGCGTGTGCGAGCCGGAATGTCCCGCAGAAGCCATCAAGCCGGACACTGAAAGTGGTCTGGACGCCTGGCTTGAGATCAACACCAAATTCTCTGCAATCTGGCCGAACCTCTCGGAACGCCGCGATCCGCCTGCGGATGCCAAGCAGCATGACGGGGAAGCTAACAAGTTCGAGAAGTACTTTTCCGAAGCGCCTGGCGAAGGCGACTGACGGTCCCCAACCCTCGGCCACATGGTAATCGGCAAAGCAATGCGGCTTAGTTGCCGCACTGATTCGTTCTTTTTGATTTTGCCGAATTTTTGTGCTAGGGTGTTGCTTGTCTGCAGTTGAGCTCATCTTCAACCGTGCCCGAGGGCACGACTTCTGGCTACATCGCTAGAGGCATGGCGTTCCGGCAAAGCGGACCGGAACGATCGTGGAGCTCGACTGCCGCAGCGCCTGCGCCGCGGGCAAGCAGAGTTAATGTGGACGGTCCTTCCCGCCGGGAACTGTCCACTGGGGCGTCAACAAGGAGTTCCACCATATGGTAGCCAAGAAGTCACAGCAGCGGCTGGGGTTCAAGACCGGCGAGTATGTCGTTTATCCCGCACATGGCGTCGGCATGATCGTGTCGATCGAAGAACAAGAAGTTGCTGGTCTCACTCTCGAGTTGTTCGTCATCAGCTTCGAGCAGGACAAGCTTACCTTGCGCGTTCCCGTAGCTAAGATCAAGTCCGTCGGCATGCGCAAGCTGGCCGAAGAGGACATGGTCAATCAGGCCCTTCATACCGTTACCGGCCGGGCCCGTGTCAAGCGCACCATGTGGTCGCGTCGCGCCCAGGAATATGAAGCCAAGATCAATTCGGGTGATCTGATCGCCATTTCCGAAGTGGTGCGCGACCTGTATCGCTCCGAAGAACAGCCCGAGCAGAGCTATTCGGAACGCCAGCTGTTTGAACAGGCCATGGATCGCATGAGCCGTGAAATCAGTGCGGTGAACCGCCTGACACTGACCGAAGCGGTGCAGCTGATCGAAAAGAATCTTGCCAAGTCGCCCAAGCGCACTAAGGCCGACGCTGCTGATGCAGGCGACGCGGCCGACGCGAGCGACGAGGAAGCTGCCGCGTAATCCGCCGCAGCGTTGGAGTTGAAAGGGTCGGCGCCAGCGCCGGCCCTTTTTTGTTTAGGCAGCTATTTTCCCCCAGCGAGGACGTCGCGGAGCTTGGTCGTCGCACTGCCGGGTTTGAGCGGCTGTTGCTGGGACGCGTGCGGAGCCCAACCGGAAAGCCAGATGATTTCAAGCGTCGCCCGGATCCGGCCGTCCGGGTCGGCATCACGGCTGGCATAAGCTTCGGCCGCTGCAGCCAAAAGGGTTCTGGTGGCGGGCAGGCGGGAGCGATCGGCAAGGGGGTTGCTGGCACCAAGGCTCTTGAGCTCGGCCATCAGGGCCAAGGCATGGGGGTAGCGCACAATGTGGGTTTCCACATCGGCGACGGGCAAGGCCAGCCCGGCCCGCTGCAACAATGCTCCGGCATCACGCACCTGGACGAACGGCGCTACTCGGGCAGAGGCGCCGCCCTGCACGCTGGCGTCAGCCGACAAAAAGGCTTCGCGCAACTCGGTCAGGGTTTCCCCGCCCAGCGCGGCAGCCAGCAGCAAGCCATCGGGCGCCAGCTTGGCCCGCAGGCGCGCGAGATAGCCGGGCACGTCGTTGACGCATTGCAGATGCAGCAGTGAAACGATCAGGTCGTAGTTGTCCCCCTCTATTTCGGGCAACTCTCCGACTGATGTGAAAGCAGGCAAGCGCTGGAAGGAAAAACTGCCATGCCCGCTTTGCCCGAACGCTGGGAGCTTGCCAGGATCTGGACCGATGATGAGGGCCCGGCTGAACGGGCGCAGCAGTGTCGCCAGGCGATCCTCCAGGTCACCCAGAACCAAAGTGGTGACGAAGTCCGGTTCGGTGCTGTTCCGGCGATCCAGATGCAGACGGATCAGCCCTGGGTCAAAAATCTGCGGAGGCGCTTGCATGGAGGGTCTTGCAGCCGGAGCGGGAAGGGGCACTACTAGCCTATATGGAGAGCCAGGAGCCCAGTGTCAAAAGCCAATGGCTGGCGCGAGGTGCCGTTGCCGGCATGCGTTGGCTCGGCCTTGCCGTGCTGGATCAGCTCTACCCGCCCGTTTGCCTGCGATGCGAAGCGCCAACGGCGCACAGCGATGGCCTTTGTGCAGGATGCTTTGCCCAACTGCGCCCGATCAGCGCGCCGCTTTGCCCGCGGCTCGGAATTCCGTTTGAGTTTTCCCTCGGCGCCGACGCCGTTTCAGCCGAAGCGCTCGCCGACCCCCCACCCTTTGAGCGAGCCCGTGCAGCGGTAGTCTATAACGAGGTGGCGCGCACGCTGATATCGCGCCTCAAATATCGTGACCGGCCGGAGTTGGCAAAATTCTGCGCGCGGCTGATGGCAAGTGCCGGGCACGAACTCTGGGCGGGGAAGCCAGCGGTGCTGGTGCCGGTGCCGCTGCATCGGCGGCGCCAGCGCGAGCGGCGCTATAATCAATCCGCAGAGATGGCGCTGCACTTGTCGCGGCTCACCGGCGTTGTAGCTGATCTCAGCCTTGTCAGCCGCATCAAGCCGACGCGCCAACAGGTGGGCCTATCCAGCACTGGGCGGCAACGCAACGTCCAGGGGGCATTTGCCGTTCATCCAGACCTGCCGGTCCGGCTCGCGGGACGCCGTGTGGTGCTGGTGGATGATGTTTATACCACCGGAGCCACGACCAAAGCGGTTACGCGGGTCTTGCTGCGCGCCGGGGTCGAGCAGGTGGATGTGATCACCTTCGCACGCGTTGTTGTTGGCGAGGAAGAGCCCATATAAGGGTGACAGAAACTATTCTAGGAGCCAGAGCCCATGGCCAAGATTGAAATTTATACCACCCCGACCTGCCCGTATTGCCACGCTGCCAAGTCGCTGCTGCGTGAAAAGGGCGCCGAGTTCACCGAGATCACGGTGCTCGATCCCGACCTGCGCGCCAAGATGACCGAGCGGGCGCATGGCCGCCGGACCGTGCCGCAGATCTTTATCGGGGAAACCCATGTGGGCGGCTATGACGATATGGCCGCGCTCGATCGTCAAGGCGGCCTCGATCCTCTGCTGGCCCAGTGATCATGAAAATTGCCGCCATTCAGATGCAGTCCGGGCTTGACCCGGATGCCAATCTTGCTGCGCTCGAACCGCTTCTGTCCGAGGCGGTTCAGGCCGGTGCGCAATATGCACTGACACCGGAAGTCACGCTGATCTTTCCCGAAAGCCGGGATCAACTGCGTTCAGTGGCTGCGCCCTATGAGGGCCACCCGCAACTAGCACGCGTGGGCGAATTGGCGCGCAAGCACGCCATTCATGTTCATATCGGCTCGCTGCCCATTCCGCTTGAGGATGGACGCTTTGCCAATCGCTCAGTGCTGTTCAGCCCGGATGGCAAGGTGGTGGCGCAATACGACAAGATCCATCTCTTTGACGCCGACATCGCGGGGCTCAATGCCTATCGCGAAAGCGCTACCTACAAGGGGGGCGAGCAGGCGGTGACGGCGCCGCTGGGCGAGTTTACGCTCGGCTTTTCGATCTGCTACGATATGCGCTTTCCCCGGCTCTACAATACGCTGGCCAATGCCGGGGCCAATCTGCTCGCCGTGCCGGCAGCCTTTACGGTGCCAACCGGGCAAGCCCACTGGGAAGTGCTGCTGCGGGCTCGCGCCATCGAAACCGGCTCCTATGTTATTTCCGCCGCGCAAGGTGGACAGCACGAGAATGGACGCGCCACTTACGGGCACTCGATGATCATCGATCCATGGGGCAAGATCCTCGTAGAACTGGCGCATGACCAGCCGGGCGTCGCAGTAGCCGAGATCGCGCTTGAGCAGGTCGAGGACGCGCGCCGTCGCGTTCCGGCGCTGCAGAACGCCCGGGACTTTGTTGTCGGCAGCGGATTGCCCGCGGCCGCCGCTAACCTATATCCTTGAACGAAAGGGCCGCATTTCTGCGGGCCAGGAACCAGCATTGATCCAGTATTCTCTTCAGTGTGAACAGGGCCATCAGTTTGAGGCCTGGTTCAAGAGCGCGGCTGCCTTTGATCAGCAGCAGGAGCGCGGCATTGTCGGCTGCGCCGTTTGTGGATCCACCCAAGTTGCCAAGGCGCTGATGGCGCCCGCGGTGTCCCGTGCGGGCAGCGACAAAGTCGCGGTGTCGAGCATGCACCCCGATATGGTGCGCTTCAGGGAGATGCTGCGCCAGTTCCGGCAGAAGGTGACGAGCGAAGCCGACTATGTGGGCGATCGCTTTGCCGAGGAAGCGCGCAAGATTCACTTCGAGGAAGTCGAGCCGCGCGGGATTTATGGAGAGGCGACGCGCGAGGAAGTCATCAGCCTGCATGAAGAGGGTATCGAGTTCATGCCGCTGCCTGAGTTGCCCGAAGAACAGAACTAGGTCGCGCCTGGCTGCGTTGTCGATCAGCCGCGCAATTCGGGCGCGCCATACCGGCGCAGCGACAACGGAGATCACAACATGACTAGACTCGACGCAGCCCAATCGGGCAGCTTTGCCATTGGCGGAGACCTCGAGGTCAATCGCTTGGGCTTTGGCGCCATGCGCATCACCGGCCAGGGGATCTGGGGCCCGCCCGAGGATCCGCAGGAGGCAAAGGCAACCTTGCGGCGACTGCCCGAGATCGGCGTCAACTTCATCGATACGGCCGAAAGCTACGGGCCCTATATCAGCGAGGAGTTGATCGGAGAGGTGCTGGCGCCCTATGATAAGGGTACGATCGTGGCGACCAAGAGCGGCTTGACCCGCACCGGCCCAGATGTCTGGCCGCCACTCGGCCGGCCCGAGTTCTTGCGACAGGGCGCGATTTTGAGCCTGCGCCGCCTGAAGGTCGAGGTCATCGATCTGTGGCAGTTGCACCGCATTGACGCCAAGGTCCCCAGCGCCGACCAGTTCGGCGAGATCGCCAAGCTGCAACAGGAAGGCATCATCCGGCATGCCGGCTTGAGCGAAGTCAGCGTGGCGCAGATCAAGGAAGCCCAGCAGTACTTCAAGGTCGCGACAGTCCAGAACCACTACAACTTTGCCAACCGGCAGAGTGAGGAGGTGCTGGAATATTGCGAAGCCAACGGCATCGGCTTTATCCCCTGGTACCCCCTGGCGGGCGGCAAGCTTGTTGAGGGCAATCCGCAGACCCGCGCGATCATTGAAAAGCATGGCGCCTCCGCCAGCCAGATTGCTTTGGCCTGGCTGTTGAAGCGCTCGCCGGTAATGCTGCCCATTCCGGGCACCGGCAAGGTCAAGCATCTCGAGGATAATGTAGCCGCCGCGTCGATCCAGCTCAGCGACGAGGATTACGCCACACTCGACGCGGTGGGCAAAGGCAAGTAGCGCTCGCGCCGCTGTCGCATTCAAGCCTTCGCTCCCACAAGGGGCGGGGGCTTTTTGCTGTCGATGTGGGGGAATTAAGCGGTTCGATGGGGAGGGTGGAATCCCCGCCATCGAACCTGACCAAACAGCCCTCTTGGCAGAAGACTGGATGGCTGGGGGGGTGTTAGCACCGGGGGCGCAGCCTTGTCACCCTAAATTCATGATCCCGGCGGCGCTGGGTCGAAATCCACAGGCGCGATAGAAGGCCTTGAGGTGGGGCTCGAAATCGGCATGAAGCCATTCGGCCCCACGATCTTTGGCGAGGGCGATTGCCTGCCGCATCAATTCGCTGCCGATGCCGCGGCGTTGAACATCAGGATCGGTACAAAGATCGAGGATAAACGCGTGAATGCCGCCATCCCAGGCGATGTTGACAAAGCCGATGAGCCGATCTTGCTCGAAAGCGCCGAGATGGCCGAGGCTGCGTTGCAGGATCGGCGCGAAAGGCCGTGTGGGCGGCGCGGACCAGGCGCGCCGCCAGAGCTGATCAAATTCTGCCTCGTTCGGAAAGGGATCGATCCGGTACTGCGGCAAGGCAGGGCGCCTTAGTCCATCAGCTTGTTGATGGCGTCTACGTCCCGGACGGCACCCTTTGAGGCGGAAGTCACGAAGGCCGCATAGGCCTTGAGGGCGGTGGACACTTTACGCTTGCGCGGCTGGGCCGGCCTCCAGCCGAGCTTATCCTGCTCGACGCGGCGGGCCGCCAGTTCGGCATCGCTCACCAGCACATTGACCGTGCGGTTTGGGATGTCGATCTCGATCATGTCGCCTTCGCGAACCAGCCCGATCGCGCCGCCTTCGGCAGCTTCAGGCGAGGCGTGGCCGATGGAGAGCCCCGACGTGCCACCCGAGAAGCGCCCATCGGTCAAGAGGGCGCAGGCTTTGCCGAGCCCCTTGGACTTGAGATAGCTCGTTGGGTAGAGCATTTCCTGCATGCCCGGGCCGCCACGGGGACCTTCGTAGCGGATGACGATGACGTCGCCCTCGCGGATCTCGTTGGACAGGATCGCCTTGACGGTCATGTCCTGGGACTCAAACACCCGGGCCGGCCCGGTGAACTTGAGGATGGACTCGTCCACGCCAGCGGTTTTGACGATGCAGCCATCAAGGGCGATATTGCCCTTGAGCACGGCCAGGCCGCCATCCTTGGAGAAGGCGTTTTCTGCCGAGCGGATCACGCCGTTCTGGCGATCAAGATCGAGTTCAGTCCAGCGATTGGCCTGCGAGAAAGCCTGGGTGGTGCGCACGCCGCCCGGTGCGGCCAGGAAGAAGTTGCGCACGGCATCGGAATTGGTGCGCGAGATATCCCATTTGTCGAGCGCATCGCCCATGGTCGCAGCATGCACCGTGGGTTCGCTGCGGTTGATGAGGCCGGCGCGGTCGAGCTGGCCCAGAATGGCGAAGATCCCACCGGCGCGGTGCACGTCTTCCATGTGCACATCGCTCTTGGCCGGCGCCACCTTGGACAGCACCGGCACCTTGCGCGACAAGTTGTCGATGTCGTCCATGGTGAAATCCACGCCTCCCTCATGAGCGGCGGCTAGGATGTGGAGCACGGTATTGGTGGAGCCGCCCATGGCGATGTCGAGCGACATGGCGTTGGCGAAGGCTTCCTTGGTCGCGATCGAGCGGGGCAGCACCGTTTCGTCGTCTTGCTCGTAATAGCGGCGGGCGAGATCGACAATGAGATGGCCCGCTTCCTGGAAGAGGCGCTTGCGGTCCGCATGGGTGGCGAGCGTCGAGCCGTTACCTGGGAGGGACAGACCCAGCGCTTCGGTCAGGCAGTTCATGGAATTGGCCGTGAACATGCCCGAGCAGGAGCCGCAGGTGGGGCAGGCGGCTTCTTCGACGGCCTGTACTTCCTCGTCGCTATAGTGATCGTCGGCAGCCATCACCATGGCGTCGACCAGGTCAAGCGCCTGCAGCTTCCCCTTGAGCATGGCCTTGCCCGCTTCCATCGGCCCGCCCGACACAAAGACCACGGGGATGTTGAGGCGCATGGCGGCATTGAGCATGCCGGGCGTGATCTTGTCGCAATTGGAGATGCAGACCATGGCGTCCGCGCAGTGGGCGTTGACCATGTATTCGACGGAGTCGGCGATGATGTCGCGGCTGGGCAGGGAATACAGCATGCCGTCATGGCCCATGGCGATGCCGTCATCCACCGCGATGGTGTTGAATTCCTTGGCGACGCCGCCGGCTGCCTCGATCTCACGAGCCACCAATTGGCCGAGGTCCTTGAGGTGGACGTGACCGGGCACGAACTGGGTGAAGCTGTTGACAACGGCAATGATGGGCTTGCCGAAGTCGCCATCCTTCATGCCCGTCGCGCGCCAAAGGCCGCGGGCGCCGGCCATGTTGCGGCCATGGGTAGTCGTGCGTGAGCGGTAAGCGGGCATGATCACGGTCCTCGGAAAGCTGCGCCGGCGCGTCTAATCCCGGCGGTTTTCCGCTTCATAGACCCATTCCAAGGCGGGATCAAGGTGAACCGTACCGTACGGTACGGCTCTGGATGTGGCTGCCGGGAGGCGGTTGAGGTGGGAGGAGGTCTAGTTGGTGATGCGGGTGATCGCCCAGTAGGTCTCGTCGCAGGACTCGTCAGTGCAGATGTTGGCCATCCACAGCACGCCATCGCCGAACCCGACGCCCTCGCTGGTGACGATCAGATCGGCGTAATCCTGACTAGCGAGAGCGCTGCGGGTATCTTCACTGATCAGCCTATCGAAGTTGTCCACCAGGTCCTCGGGCGCAAAGATGTCGTAGAGTTCGCCATTGGCAGCGATCTCGAACGGGTAGTTAGCCAAATCAGCAAGGGTTTGCGCCGGATCCCCCACCAGAAATGCTTCCTGTAGCGTGGCGAATGCCTCGCCAAAGCCTTCCGCATCACCCTGAATCGTTTCGATCCTCTCGAACACGGCTTCCTCGCTTTGGGCGAACGCCGGTACGGCCAGCAGCAAAGTCAGTGCCAAAGCAGAGAAGGCTGAAGCGGCGCGCATATGAAGCCTCTAGGTAAATTCAAACAATCATCGAGAACTTCCTGCGAAGCTAGGCCGGGCGTTCGGCAAGGATCATGTAGTTGATGCCCATGTCCCGCGAGCGGCGCCATTCATCGCCAATTGGATGATAAACCACGCCGGTCTCGGCGGTGACGCGCAAGCCATTGCGGACCAGCAGGATGCGAATCTCCTCGGGCGTCAGGAATTTCTTCCAGTCATGGGTGCCCCGCGGCAGCCAGCCCAGCACATATTCGGCGCCGAATACGGCAAGCGCATAAGCGCGCGCGGTGCGATTGATGGTGGCCGTCAGCATCATGCCACCGGGGCGGACCAGGTCGGCGCAGCTCTTCATATAGAGCGGCACATTGTCGACATGCTCGACCACTTCCATGTTGAGCACCATGTCGAAGCTCTCGCCTTGCGCGGCGAGAGCCTCGCTGGTGGTGGCGCGATAATCGATGTCGAGGCCGGATTGCTCGGCATGCAGCCGGGCAATGGCAATGTTGCGCTCGGCAGCATCAATACCTGTCACCGCGGCGCCCAGCCGCGCCAGGGGCTCGCAAAGGAGACCGCCGCCACAGCCGACATCGAGAATGCGCAGCCCCTCGAAGGGGCGAACAGAGGTGCCATCCCGGCCGAAATGGGAGAGCCCGTGCTCGCGGATAAAGCCCAATCGTACCGGATTGAACTTGTGGATGGGCTTGAACTTGCCAGCCGGGTTCCACCATTCCTCGGCCATCGCGGTAAACTTGGCGACCTCGGCATTGTTGATGGTGGTGTCGGTCATGGCTGGCTCCGCTTTGGCGCCCATATGGCCTCGGGAAGATGGCGGAGGCAAGACCGGACGCTTCTTGGCGCGTGGGAGACCCATCCAAGCTTGCCCCCATTCCCGGGGCGGGGGCGGCAGGACGGGATGTGCGTAGTTGATTGCTTCGCCCCTTTGTGGCATGTCGGCCCCCGATCAGAAGCGTACCGCCGGGTTCGGCACAGTCTCGGGGATCTCATTGGCCCGCATCGTCGTAAAGTTCGGTGGCACATCAGTTGCCAATGTGGAGCGCATTCGCCAGGCCGCTCGCCACGTCAAGCGTGAGGTGGAAGCCGGCAACCAGGTCTGCGTTGTAGTCTCGGCTATGTCGGGCAAGACCAATGAGCTGGTGGGCTGGGTTAGCGAGGCCTCGAAACTCCACGATGCGCGTGAATATGATGCCGTCGTGGCCTCGGGCGAGCAGGTGACCGCAGGGTTGATGGCCATTGTGCTCGCGGAAATGGGCATTCCCTCGCGCTCATTTGCTGGCTGGCAGGTGCCGATCCAGACTGATGACGCGCATGGCGCTGCCCGTATTGTAGGGATCGACCCAACGCGCCTCGAGTCCTATCTGGCCGACGGGGTCGTGCCGGTGATCACCGGCTTCCAGGGTATTTCCCCGCGCGGCCGGATTACGACACTTGGGCGGGGTGGCTCGGATACCAGTGCGGTCGCCGTAGCTGCTGCGGTGAAGGCCGATCGCTGTGATATCTATACCGATGTGGACGGTGTTTACACAACCGATCCACGCATCGTGCCCAAAGCGCAGCGCCTGTCCAAGATCTCGTTTGAAGAGATGCTGGAGATGGCCTCGCTCGGCGCCAAGGTGTTGATGATCCGCTCGGTCGAGATGGCCATGGCGCACAAGGTGCCGCTCCTGGTCCGCTCCACTTTCGATGACCCCGATGCGCCCCAGTTGGCGCCCGATGGCACGCCGGGGGTGCCAGGCACGCTTGTTTGCGATGAGGATGAGATAGTGGAAAAGCAGATCGTTTCGGGCGTGACGCTCGCCAAGGCCGAAGCCAAGATTACCCTGCGCGATGTCAAGGATCATCCGGGCGTGGCTGCGGCCATTTTCGGCGCCCTGGCCGATGCGGGGATTGTCGTCGACATGATCGTCCAGAACATTTCTGACGATGGCGCGACCACCGACATCACCTTCACCGTTCCCGACAGCGAATATGACAAGGCGCTCAAGACGCTCGAAAATGCCGGCGAGCGGATCGCCTATGCCAAGGTTTCTGGCTCCAAGGGCAGCGCCAAGATCTCGGTGATCGGAGTTGGCATGCGCTCCCATGCGGGCGTGGCTTCGTCGATGTTCAAGGCCCTGGCCGACAAGGGCATCAACATCCAGCTCATCACCACATCGGAAATCAAGACCTCGGTGTTGATCGACGAGCAATATGCCGAGCTTGCGGTTCGGGCGCTCCATACGTATTACGGATTGGACAAGAAGGACGCCTGAGGCCACGGAGGAGGCCTTGGCCGCTCCTGTACAAGAGGGGCGGCTTGGGCCGTCGGGCTGATATGGGCAATTCGATTGGCGGGCCACGCGTGCTGCTGCGGCAATTGCGCGCCTGCATGGCCGAGCCGCTCGGCAGCCAGGAGCGCCTCGACAAGATTGTTTCCCTGATCGCTGAAAACATGCGGGCCGATGTGTGCTCGTTCTATGTTCTGCGCGACGACGGCGCGCTTGAGCTGTTTGCCACCAAGGGACTGGCACCCGAATCGGTTCACATGACCACGCTTCGGCTTGGCGAGGGCCTTGTGGGGTTGATTGCCGCCCAGGCCGAGCCCCTCAGCCTTGATGACGCCCCCAGCCATCCCGGCTTTGCTTATCGCCCCGAAACGGGGGAAGATCCCTATTACGCCTTCTTGGGCGTTCCCGTGCTTCGGGCGGGCCAGACCTTGGGGGTACTGGTCGTTCAGAATGCTGAGCGCCGCCACTACGGCGAAGACGAGACCGAGGCGATGCTCACCACGGCCACGATCCTGGCCGAAATGATTGCTACTTCCGATTTCGACAATCTGATCAAGCCAGGATCAGATATCGATCTGAGGCGGCCGCGCATGTTCACCGGAGTGAGTCTGACCGAAGGGGTGGCCCTAGGCACCGTGGTGTTGCACGACCCCCGGGTGGTGGTGACCAACTTCATCGCCGAAGACACCGAGCAGGAGCAGCGGCGCCTCGAGCATGCGCTTGAGCAGATGCGCGTTTCGATCGATGCGATGCTGGATCATGGCGACATGCAGCCGAGCTCGGATCATCGCGAAATTCTCGAAACCTACCGCATGTTCGCCAATGACCGTGGGTGGGTGCATCGTTTGTCCGAAGCCATCGACAATGGCTTGTCCGCGGAGGCGGCGGTGGAGCGGGTGCAGAACGATACCCGCGCGCGGATGATGCGCCAGACTGATCCCTATATCCGCGATCGCCTGCATGACCTCGATGATCTGGCTAACCGCTTGCTGCGGGTGCTGACCGGGGATGGACCCGCGATGGGGGGCAAGGAGTTGCCCGACAATGCCATCCTAGTTGCGCGCAATATGGGTCCCGCCGAGCTGCTGGAATATGACCGCACCAAGTTGCGGGGCCTTGTGCTCGAAGAGGGCGGCGCTACCGCCCATGTGGCAATTGTCGCCCGCTCGCTAGGGATGGTGGCGGTTGGGCAGGCGCAATCGATCGTGTCCATGTGTGAAACGGGCGATGACATCATCATCGATGGCCCAGCTGGCGCTGTGTATCTCCGGCCCACGCCCGATATCGAGCAGGCCTATATCGACAAGGTTCGGGTGTCGGCTCGCCGACGCGCCCATTATGCCGCGCTACGCGACAAGCCCTCGATTACGAGGGATGGCGTTGAGATCACCCTTTTGCACAATTCGGGGCTGGTGGCTGACCTGCCGATGCTCGATGAGACCGGCGCTGCCGGGGTAGGGCTGTTCCGGACCGAGCTGCAATTCATGATCGCGTCCAAGCTGCCGCGATTGCACGAGCAGGTGGAGCTTTATTCGCAGGCCATGGCGATTGCCGGCGAGCGGCCGGTGGTGTTCCGGCTCCTCGATATCGGGGGCGACAAGGTCATTCCCTATATGCGCTCCATGGCCGAGGAAAACCCGGCCATGGGCTATCGCTCGATCCGATTGGGATTGGACCGGCCCGGCTTGCTGCGCACCCAGGTTCGGGCGCTGCTGTTGGCAGCGGATGGGCGGCCGCTCAAGATCTTGGTGCCGATGGTGACCGAGACCTTCGAGTTTCGCCAGGTGCGGCTCGTCGTTCATCGCGAGATTGATCGGCTGCGTCGCGCGGGAAAGCCAACGCCGTCGCGCCTTGAGCTCGGGGCCATGGTTGAGGTGCCCTCCCTGTTGTTCGAACTGGACCAATTGCTCCCCGAAGCCGACTTCGTCTCGATTGGCTCCAATGACCTGGTACAATTTCTGACTGCTTCCGACCGGGGGAATCCCCGTGTCGCCAAGAACTATGATCCTGTCGGGCTGCCGCGGCTGCGGGCGATCCGCACGGTGGTGGACGCGGCCCGTCGGCACAATATTCCGGTGACCATGTGTGGCGAGCTGGCCGGAAAACCGGTGGAAGCGCTGGCGCTTATGGCGATCGGCATGACGCGGCTGTCCATGGGCCCGGCGTCGATCGGGCCGATCAAGGAACTGGTGCTCAATCTTGATCTCAAGCCAATCCGCATGTCGGTTGCGGCAGCCCTAAGTGACGGTGCAGAAGGGATTGTGATCCGCGACCTCATCAAGGAGTGGATCGACAAGCAGAACCTGCCGGTGTAACGGGCAGGTTCTCGCCACTAGCCGCGGATTACCATGCCTTCTCTTCCCCAGGACAAGCTCGACGCGCTCGAAACGCGGTTCCAGTATGTGGAAGCGGCCCTTTCGGGCGGCGCGGGACCGGACGAGTTCGTCAAGTTCTCCAAAGAGCATGCGGAACTCGCGCCCATCGTGGGCGAGATCACCGCCTATAAGAAAGCCCTCAAGGACTTGGCGGAAGCGCGCGAGCTTGCCCGGTCCGGCGACAAGGACATGGCCGAAATGGCCGAGGCCGAGATCGGCCCGCTCGAAGAGCGGATCGAAGAGCTGTTTCAAGCCATCCGAGTTTTGCTGCTGCCCAAGGACGAGGCAGACGAAAAATCCGTTATCCTCGAAATTCGCGGTGGCACCGGGGGCGACGAAGCGGCGCTGTTCGCCGGCGATCTGTTCCGCATGTATGAGCGCTATGCAGCCGGCCACGGGTGGAAGGTGACCATCATGGAAGAAAGCCCGGGGGAAGCGGGCGGCTTCAAGGAAATCATCGCCAATATCAGTGGCAAGGGCGTTTATGCGCGCATGAAATTCGAAAGCGGCGTGCACCGCGTCCAGCGCGTGCCGGCCACGGAAGGCTCAGGACGCATCCATACGTCGGCCGCTACGGTTGCAGTTCTGCCGGAAGTCGAGGACATCGATATCGACATTCGCGCCGAGGACATCCGCATTGACACGATGCGCGCTTCAGGCGCTGGCGGCCAGCACGTCAACACCACGGACTCGGCGGTTCGTATTACCCATCTGCCCACCGGTTTGGTGGTTACTTCCGCGATGAAGAGCCAGCATCAGAACCGCGCGCAGGCCATGATCGTGCTCCGCTCGCGCCTTTACGAGATGCAGCGCGAAGAGCGCGACAGCGCCCGTTCCGCTGAGCGCAAAGGGCAGGTGGGGTCGGGTGACCGCTCCGAGCGCATCCGCACCTATAACTTTCCGCAGGGTCGCGTAACCGATCACCGGATCAACCTTACACTTTATAAGCTAGACAAGATCCTGGCCGGCGAAGCCCTGGACGAGTTGATCGAAGCCTTGATCACCGAGAACCAGGCCGGACAACTGGCGGCGCTCGAGGACAACAGCTGAGCGCCTCCCCGACAGTCGGCACGCTTTGGCGCCAGTGGCGTGACCTCCTGGCTGCTGCAGGGATGGACAACGCGCAAATCGATGCCAAGCTGCTGGTGGGATGGGTACTAAATCTTTCCGCCCTCAACCTCGCGACACGCGAGCGAGAGCCTGTGGCGCCGGAGGATGTTGCGCGCGTTGGGGCGGTGATGGAGCGGCGACTTGCCGGAGAGCCTGTTGGCCGGATCATGGGCGAACGCGAGTTCTATGGCCTCGTTTTCCGTCTCAACCGCGCGACCCTTGAGCCACGGGCCGACACTGAGTTGCTGGTGGATCTGGCGCTTGGGCTTTTGCCCGTGAACGGCACCATATTGGACCTTGGCACCGGAACCGGCTGCATCCCCATTGCCGTACTGCATACCCGGCCTGATGCGAGAGGCACGGCGATTGACCTTAGCCCCGAGGCGCTCGAGGCCGCCCGCGGCAATGCAGAACGACATGGAGTGGCTGAGCGGCTTGATCTGCTGCAGGGCTCATGGTTCGAGCCACTGGCGGCAGCCAATCAAAACGGCAGGGGCAAGTTTGACCTCGTTGTATCCAACCCGCCCTATATCGAAACAGCTGAATTAGCCAAGCTCTCGCGCGAAGTACGTGAGCATGACCCTGTTCTGGCATTGGACGGAGGGCATGACGGCCTGACACCGTACCCGATCCTTGCGGCGGGGGCGCAGGACTGGCTGAAGCCGGGCGGTAATTTGCTGCTGGAAATCGGCTCCACTCAGGGAGAAGCTGTCGCGCAAATATTGCGCAGCGCCGGCTATGTTGACGTTGCCGTTCACAAGGATCTGGCCGGGCTTGATCGTGTGGTAAGCGGGCACCATCTAGGTGATAAGCCCAGCACGGCTCTGTGACGGCGCAAATTAGCGCTGGCAAATACGGGGCAAACAGGCTAGCTTATTGGTGTTGTCAGTGGCGCATCATGGGCGCCGCGGCGATAGCCACCTGATCATTGTAGCTGCAGGGCGCAGCGCGGTTCCAGCGGATTGCTGGAGCGACGCATGGTGAACCAGGGTCAATGGCGCCGCCGCTTGACGGCTTTCGGTTTTCATGAAGCCAGATGAACCCCCAAAGACGAAGCTTGGGCTTCAACGGGGACTTGGCCTGACCTGGCGCAGCCGGTCCGCCATGAATGTGACGCTTAACTTTTAGAGTTAGAACAGCGACCAATGAGACCCAACAACAATCAGAATAACAACAAGAACCGTCCGCGCGGCCGCAATGGTGGGCGCAAGCATGTGAATCCCCTCTCTCGTAACTTCGAGAGCACGGGACCGGACGTAAAGGTGCGCGGCAACGCGGCCCATATCGCGGAAAAATACATGCAGCTAGCTCGTGACGCGCAGTCGTCTGGCGACTCGGTCATGGCGGAAAACTATCTCCAGCATGCCGAGCATTACTTCCGCATCGTAGCGGCAGCACAGCAGCAGAGCAGCTTCCGCCCCGACCAGCAGGGCCAGGAAAGCGACGATTACGACGACGATATGCCCGAGATCAACTCGCGCTTTTCCTCGCCCCAGCCGGCACAGCCTCAGCAGGTCGAGAACGAAGACGCACCCGAAACCGGTGAACGCCAAGACCGGCCCGAACGCCAGGAACGGGCAGAGCGCCCCGAGCGACAGGAGCGGGGGGAACGCCAGGAACGGGGTGATCGTCCTGATCGTCAGCAGCGCCAGCGCCGGCCTGAGAATGTGGAGCGGACTGAGCCGGCAATTGAGCCAGCCGCGACGGTTGCGAGCGAGACCCCTACCGAAGAGCCGGCAGCGCCCGTTGTGGCTCAAGAAAACGAAGGCGAGGCGCGTAAGCCGCGTGAACGCCGGCCGCGCCGCCGCCGGCCAGTCGGTGGAGATGCGGGAGCTGAGGCCTCGGGCGGCGCCGAAGAAGGCAGCGTCGGGGAACTCCCCGCGTTTCTGACCGGCGGAACGCCAACGCCTGCTGAGTAAGGCGCATTAAGATCAAAAGGCCGGGTTTTTACCCGGCCTTTTTATTTGACCGTGATGAAGTGCATTAAGGCTCACTGATCCAAAGCCGCTCCCAAGCTTGCGCCTGCCCCTTTTTCCCGCCGCGGGCCTTCCTATATCCCTTGGTGAAATGGCGCTGCCCTCAGGGAGCCGGCGCACACTGACGTACGACGCTTCTTCTGGGCCAGGCTCCACCAGAGGAATGTCGGACGTTTAAGAGGAGAGTTGCATGAACATCGAGAAATATACCGAGCGGACACGTGGCTTTATCCAGAGCGCGCAGACCCTCGCGCTAGGCAGAGGCCACCAGCAGTTTACCCCCTTGCACTTGCTCAAGGTCTTGCTGGATGACGAAGAGGGAATGGCCACAGGTCTCATTGAGCGCGCCGGTGGCAACCCAAAATCGGCACGGGCAGGCGTTGAAGCAGCCCTGGCCAAAATCCCACAGGTTTCCGGTGATGCCGGACAGCTATATCTCAGCCGCGAGCTTGCTCGCGTTTTTGATACCGCAGAAAGCGCTGCCCAAAAGGCTGGCGACTCCTATGTGACCGTCGAGCGCCTGCTGCTCGCCTTGGTGGTGGAAAAAGACAATGAGGCGGGCAAGATCCTGTCCTCGGCCGGCGTCACGCCGCAGACCCTGAATGCCGCCATCGAGGAAATCCGCAAGGGCCGCACCGCTGACTCCGCCTCAGCGGAGAATGCCTATGAGGCGCTGAAGAAATATGCCCGTGATGTGACAGCGGATGTGCGCGAAGGCCGGCTCGATCCGGTGATCGGCCGTGACGAGGAGATCCGTCGCACGATCCAGGTCCTGAGCCGCCGGACCAAGAACAACCCGGTGCTGATTGGCGAACCCGGCGTGGGCAAGACCGCGATCGTGGAAGGCCTCGCCATTCGAATCGTCAATGGGGACGTGCCGGAGTCGCTAAAGAACAAATCGTTGATGTCGCTCGACATGGGTGCGCTGATTGCCGGCGCCAAATATCGCGGCGAGTTCGAGGAGCGCCTCAAGGGAGTGCTCAGTGAGGTAACCGCTGCGGAAGGCCAGATCGTCCTGTTCATCGACGAAATGCACACCCTGGTGGGCGCGGGCAAGGCCGATGGCGCGATGGACGCCTCCAACCTGCTCAAGCCCGCCTTGGCGCGTGGTGAACTGCACTGCATTGGCGCGACGACGCTCGATGAATACCGCAAGCATGTGGAAAAAGACGCCGCCCTCGCTCGCCGCTTCCAGCCCGTATTTGTGCACGAGCCCACCGTGGAGGACACGATCTCCATTCTGCGCGGGCTCAAGGAGAAATACGAGCTGCACCACGGCATTCGCATTTCGGACTCTGCCTTGGTGAGCGCGGCAACCTTGTCGAACCGCTATATAACCGATCGGTTCTTGCCTGATAAAGCCATCGACCTGATGGACGAGGCCGCCGCGCGCCTGCGCATGGCGGTGGATTCCAAGCCTGAGGCCCTCGACGAACTGGATCGGCGCATCATGCAGCTCAAGATCGAGCGGGAAGCGCTGCGCAAGGAAACGGATGATGCCTCTAAGCTGCGGCTTGAACGCCTCGAGCAGGAACTGAGTGGGCTGGAGGAACAGGCCCAAACGCTTTCGGCCAAGTGGCTGAGCGAAAAGGATCGGCTCCAGGTCTCCCAAAAGCTCAAGGAGGAGCTCGATAGTTCCCGCAGCCAACTCGAGATTGCCCAGCGTCAGGGTGACCTCGCCCGAGCAGGCGAGCTGGCCTATGGCGTTATTCCGGACCTGGAAAAGCGCATCAAGCTTGCCGAGGACAGCAATGGGGATGGCCAACCCGACGCCGTGATGGCTCAGGAGGTGGTGACCCCCAACCATATCGCGCAGGTCGTCTCTCGCTGGACCGGCATTCCGGTGGACCGGATGCTGGAAGGTGAACGCGAAAAGCTGCTGCATATGGAAGAAGCCCTGGGTGCTCGAGTGATCGGGCAGGCTGAAGCGGTGGCAGCCGTATCGCGGGCGGTACGCCGGGCTCGCGCCGGATTGCAGGATGCCAACCGGCCGATCGGCTCGTTCATGTTCCTCGGGCCGACCGGCGTGGGCAAAACCGAGCTGACCAAATCCCTGGCCCAGTTCCTGTTCGATGACGAAACTGCAATGGTTCGTCTAGACATGAGCGAGTTCATGGAAAAGCACTCGGTGGCGCGGTTGATCGGCGCTCCTCCGGGCTATGTCGGCTATGATGAAGGCGGGGTGCTAACCGAAGCCGTACGGCGCCGGCCATATCAGGTAATCCTGTTCGACGAGATCGAGAAGGCTCATGGCGATGTGTTCAACGTGCTGCTGCAGGTGCTCGATGACGGGCGCCTGACAGACGGGCAGGGCCGTACCGTGGATTTCCGCAACACGGTAATTATTCTCACCTCTAATATCGGAGCCGATATCCTGGTCAACGATCTGGAGGATGGCGATCCCGTCGACCTCGTTCGCGGCCGCGTGCTTGACCGGGTGAAGGATACCTTCAAGCCCGAGTTCCTCAACAGGCTGGACGAGATTCTGCTGTTCCATCGGCTGGGGCGCGAGCATATGGGCGCCATCGTCGATATCCAGTTCGCGCGGCTTAAGAAGCTTGTCAAGGACCGTGACATCGATATTGAGCTTACGCCGCGTGCTCGTGATTGGCTTGCTTGGGAAGGCTACGAGCCCGCCTATGGGGCGCGCCCATTGAAGCGGGTGATCCAGCGTGCCGTGCAAGATCCGTTAGCCGACGAAATTCTGGCTGGCCGGATCAATGATGGCGACCGGGTAGTGGTGGATGCGGATGATGAGGGTATTCACTTGCTGCCGGGCGGTGAACCCGCAACCGAAGCGGCCGCGTGAGCAGCCTAAGAGTGGTGAAGGCCGGTCGAGAGACCGGCCTTTGCGTTTGTCCCGGCTGCGACCATAATGGAAACTAAACGGGGGCCGCACGATGACCGACCACATCGACTACATCGAGTTTCCGACTTCCAATCGCGCCGCCACTACCGCCTTTTTTCAGGCGGCATTTGGGTGGGGCAGCCTGGCTTTTGGTTCTGATTATGCCGCGCTGCAAGATGCGGGGATCGAGGGTGGAGTGGATCAATCTCCCGAGCGCTCGGCCGCAACAATGGCGATTGTTCGCACCGATGATCTCGATGCGGCCGAAGCCCGAGTGCGGGCTGCGGGCGGAACCATCACCCGCGATCCTTTCGACTTTCCTGGCGGACGGCGCTTTCACTTCCGTGAACCGGGAGGCAATGAAATGGCCGTATGGGTCGTACGGCCGGAGTGAGGCGCCGCGTCGGCGGGATCAGTTCGCCGCTGCGACCGTCACCGGTGCCGGTTCACGCGCCATTAGATCGTTGATCTGGGCAATGGTCTGCTGGAACTCCGCTTCAAACTGGCTTGGGAGCGTATTTTCCCGGGGGAGCTTGACGCTGAGAGGGTCCACTAGATTGCCGTTGATCAGGATCTCGAAGTGCAAATGCGGCCCAGTGGAATTGCCGGTCGATCCGACATAGCCGATGACCTGTCCCTGGCGCACCCTCACGCCCGGCTTCATGCCATCGGCAAAGCGCGACATGTGGCCATAGGCGGTTTCATAGCCATTCACATGCTTGATCTCGACCTTGTTGCCATAGCCCGATTGCCATTTGGCATACTCGATAACGCCGTCGCCCGCCGCATAGATCGGGGTGCCCGAGCGGGCGGCAAGATCGACGCCGGTGTGCAGACGGCGGCTCTTGAAGATGGGGTGAACGCGATAACCAAAGCGCGACCGCAAGGTGCCGCCGCCTTCAAGCGGCCGGCGGGACAAGAAGCGCTTGCCGGTTTCTCCAGTGGGGTCATAAAAATCCACAACGCCGTCGCCCGTCATGAACCGGTAGAGCTGGCGCGTCGTGCTGCCGAGAGTGAGGCCGACATAAAGCAGTTCAGTGCGCCCTTCAGCGTCCGGCGCGCTCTTGAGGATCTCGATCCCGTCTCCTGCACTGATCTTCTTGTTCATGTCCACGTCATAGGCGAACATGCCAATGATGCGGGCAATCGTGGGGTCGTCCAGATCGTGCTTGCGGCCGGTTTCCCAGATCGAGCGGTAAACGCTGGGAAGGTTGGCGACGTTGATTTCTTCGGCGTCTTCCTCGGGAAACTCGACGAAATCCGGTTCGAGGCCCACGACATATTGGCCGGTATCGGTCAGCGCCACGGTGGCAATATGGGGGCTGACGCCTTCCTTGCCGCCGGCGGGGCGATATATGCTCATGCGATAGGGCACAAGGCTTTTAGACTCGCGCGTCAGCGGACCGTAAAGAATACGCAAGCGGATACCCGCCGGCATGCCCGAAGCGGGCACGAGGTTCTGCAGCGTGTTTTCAACCATGGCGATCTGCGTCGCGGTGAAGCCGTTCTTGGCCAGGGTGTCGCCGAGTGGGCCTTTTTCACGGATGGTCAGGAAACGTTCCGTGCGACCGAGCCCACCTTCCGATAACAAGACCGTCTTGGGCACGAGGGTGACGTTCTCGGCCACCCCGCTCAGCGTGCCGGGATCACTGGCGGCGCCGAGATCGCGCACCGAAGCACTTAGATTGGCATAGGCAAGGGTCGGGGAGCCTTCGTCAAAGAAGTTGGAACTGGCCACGGCGCGCACGAACTCGGCTGCTGCCTGATCATTGATGGCGCGGGGCGGTACAAAGGTAATGGGCATGGCTGCCAGCCTGACGGCCACTTCCCCCTCGACCTCGGCCCCATAGACATCGGTGTTGATTTCGGGAGCGTCGGTATCGGCAGTGATGGGCTGGGTGGCCTCGAGGATCGCGACTGGATCGTAATCGGGAACATCGGAAGACAGTGCGGTG